>CALFXE010000118.1 GCA_937927845.1 uncultured Paludibacter sp. | reverse complement strand
CGGTCGTACGTTTTGACTGTTGCGCTTTACAATGCCGAACGACCGGTTACCTCCGCCCGCTAACGAGCGTGTCATCCCGATGGAGCGCAGCGACTGAGGGAACTCCTCTATAGCCGTAGTGGGCTGGATAACGCGAAGTGAGGGAACTCCCCATACGTTGTAGTCGGTAGGACAGCGAGCTGTGAGGGATCTCCTCTACAGCCGTAGTCGACAGAATAGCGAGATGTAGAAAGTCAAGATAAATTATTTTATTTCACTTAATAGCGTTTTTGTAAGTGCCTGACAGTCAATGTTTCTAAAATTCTAAAATGTTGATAAAAGTTAAATGTGTGATTTTTGCACATTTTTTTTGCGAAATGTTTGGTGGAATGAATAATGCGTTATATCTTTGTACTCGTAAACAAACAGATAAATTTTTCATAGTTAAGGTTTAGGTTAAAATGTGCAATGGGTGGCTGTGAAGTTACCCATTGTTTTTTGTATTAAATCTAAAATACATCCTTAAATTTAAAACCTTTTTTATATCTTTGCGAAAACAAAAACAATAAAATGGAAAGCATAGGCGACTATATATATATAATTGTAATAGCTATAGCAGTAATAAGCAGTATAGCTCGAAAAGGCAAAAAGAAGGAGGAGCAACAAAAGACGATGCCTAACAATATGCCTGATTTGGAAGATGTGTTAACAGACACTTATGCACCTTTCAATGAGACAGAGGTAGTAAATAGAGATTTTGCAGACTATAACAAGAGTCAAACTGTACTTTCATATGATACTGTTGAAGATATTTCAGTGTTGAGAGCAAAAAAGCAAGTTAAGTCTAAAAAGGCATCTGTTAAAGAAAATACCGAACCTATTTTAGTAAAAGAAGATGTTGAAACCATGATTGATTTATCAGAAATTGAAGAAGTAAAAAAGGCTATTATATATTCAGAAGTATTTAATAGAAAATATTAATAGAAAAGTTTTTTATTTCGAAAAAGTTCGTATATATTTGCAAATGAAATTATTAATCATATTATTAGAGTTCCGGCAATGAAGTCGGAATTCTTTTTTGTTTTACTTATAGAAAAATATTTTGGAGGTTTTATTATGGCAGTTACTTACATGTCGGAAGCGGGTTACAATAAATTAAAAGAAGATTTATATCAATTAGAAAAGGTACAAAGACCTGCTATTTCAAAACAGATTGCAGAGGCACGTGACAAGGGAGATTTGTCGGAAAATGCCGAATATGACGCTGCTAAAGAGGCTCAGGGTCTTCTTGAAATGAAAATCGGACAGATAAAAGAGACTTTAGCTTCAGCACGTCTGATTGATGAATCCAAAATCACTACAAGTGAAGTCCAGATTCTTAATAAAGTGACCATTAAAAATACTAAGACAGGACAAGTAATGTCGTATACAATTGTGTCGGAGAGTGAAGCTAATCTGAAAGAAGGAAAAATTTCAGTAACAACTCCTATTGCTAAGGGTTTGTTAGGTAATAAAGTTGGAGATAAGGTAAATGTGCAAGTACCTTCAGGTATGATTGAATTTGAGATATTAGATATTTCTTTATAAATAACAATATGACTATTTTCAGTAAAATTATTAAAGGAGATATTCCTTGTTGTAAAATTGCAGAAGACGACCGCTTTTTTGCATTTTTAGATATTAATCCAATGCAAAAAGGTCATACATTGGTAGTGCCGAAGCTTGAAGAAGATTATATCTTTAATCTTGATGATGACTTATTAGGCGATATGTTTATTTTTGCCAAGAAAGTTGCATTAGCAATACAGCAGGCTGTTCCATGCGTAAGAGTAGGCATGGCAGTATTAGGTATGGAAGTTCCACATGCTCATATCCACCTTGTTCCGCTAAACAAAGAATCAGACCTTGATTTCAGAAATGCTAAACTTAAATTAGATAGCGAAGAAATGAAGAGTATTGCTGAGAAAATTAGTGTTTTTATTTGATATTTGTTAAATTAACGTGAGTTCGATATAAGATTAAAATAATACGAGTTGATTTTGATCAA
>CALFXE010000117.1 GCA_937927845.1 uncultured Paludibacter sp. | reverse complement strand
CATCATTAAAAACGGGAACCCTTACTTCCGAAGGGAACACATTCATCTATGAAGTAATGGAGAATACGTTGATCCTTTCTGACTCTTATGGTGATAAATACTATTTCACTCAAAGAAAGTAAATAGTTGTTCCCAAAAATTACTTGGCCGAATCGTAGTGATTCGGCTTTTTTTCTGCCTATCTAAATTGATGCCCAGGCAGTCTACCAGTAGCAAAAGTCTGCGAGATTTGATGTTTACCGTTGCTAGAGAAGCATATTGTAGAAAGTCATAGAATTTCCTCGCCCCATTAACAAACAGGTTAAATCTTATCTGAATAAACAACATAAATAAAATAGACTTAATTTATTTATTAACACATTGGTTATATTGTAGATAATGATTAAGAATGCCTGCAGAGTCATAATTCACAAATGTTAATGTTCCTATTGTCCAAAAAAATGTCTGTTTAGTTATAACCAAAAATGAGGAACCTGTTTATTTTTGACAACGGAAGAAATCTTTTTCTTTTTTAATGTTTAATCATTTTAAAATTATTATTTATGAGAAAAATTGTTTTGTTTTTCGCAGTTATTACCGTGTCGGCAATTGCCATCACTCACTCTTCCTGTTCCAATGACTTGAATCTTGCTGAGGAAGAAGGTATTGTTGCCGTTACTGCCGGTACCCGAGCAGTAGAAGTTCCCGCTTGCGTAGATCCCTGTCGTGATGTACAAGAAGTTCGCCTCATGGCTGGACAACATTACGAAGCCGGGAAAGTATATGTAGTTAACAACAAAGAAAAATTGTATGTTGCTTACGAAACTACCGGGGAATGGAAAATGAAAGCAATTCATCTTTTTGTGGGCGCTTGCGACAAGTTACCGGTGAACAAACAAGGCAATCTTGTTCCGGGACAATTCCCCTATAAAGTTGAATTTAACGGCTTGCAAACCTTCTATTATGTTGAAATTCCACTGGACACACTGCCCGAAGGCTGTGTATGTGTTGCCGCTCATGCCGAAGTGGTTAAAGTGGTTGACGGCGAAATAGTTCAAAGTGAAACAGCCTTTGGAGAAGGCGGAAAAGTGGGTAAAAACTGGTTTATGAAATTTGAATATTGCATAGCCGCTTGTGAAGATGAACCGCCGGTAGAGGTGTGTTATCAGGACGAAACAGCCTGGGCTGCCGGTTTCCGTTACGTAGCACAAGGTAACTGGGCTACCTATACTCCTTATGTAGCCAATAATCCCGTTAATGTTTTTGCCGGTCAAAACTACCTGGTTGGAACCGTAACTTTTTCCGAAGTGGTGGATGGTAAAGTAACCATCACTCTTGCCGCGCTTAACGGAGCCCGGTTGCAGAGTGTTGCAGAGTCGGTAAAAATTCAGGGATATGAAACGGCTCCCAGCGGTAACCCGGCCCCCGGCCTGTTTACTACGTATAAAGGCAACGAGACAACCGTAATAGTTGATGCATATGCATATTACGGAATTCACTTAGACGTGCAGCGTGTTGTGGATTGTATGGAGTGATGAGTTATATATTAAAAGAAAAGATAAGGCGGCACAGCTCCGCCTTATCTTTTCTTTTAGCCATTAACGGCTAAAACATTACATCTATGCTGTTTATAAACACCAGGAGAAATACCTTTTTTGTTTTTAAACACCCGATAGAAAGAACTTTCACTTGAAAATCCTGACATTTCCGCAATTTCTACAATTGAAAGTGAATTAGCTTGTTCCGGTGAACAAAGCAATTCTTCGGCATAATTGACCCGGTAACTGTTCACCAAATCACAAAAGTTGGTGTTGAGTTCTTCATTAACTACCTTTGATACGTAAGTACGGTTGGTTTTTAACAACAAAGAAACGTCGGAAATCTTTAGTTCTGGATTTTTAAAAATCTCCATTTTCTCCAACAAATAGATCAAACGGTCCCGCAATGACTTCTGGTTGTCCATACCGGGAATATAATAATGAGCAACGGTTTTTTTACCAGTAAAGACCTTGCTTGATTCATACTCTTTTACATTTTGAGAAAAATGTTCAATGGTGAACCGTTGCATGTAGCTCACATAAGCACTGAAAAAAATACAGACAGAATAAATAGCAAAAGATATATAAATAAGCTGGGGACGTGCAATAAAGTAGCTATTTCCAATACTGTTCGCCACCACCGAAACCAGTGATGCTAGTAGTAATGCAACAACAGCCCATTTTAGGGGAGTTAAATCTTTTCCTCCGAGGTTCGAGAAAAACGTCTTTACTTTTTTGTTGTACTTATCGATAAGCCTGAAACCAAAATAAACCGATAAAATGACCTGAACTGAAAACAGGACTTTAAAGAGGTGTTCACGCAAAATTTGCAAACGAACTAACCGGGGGTAAGGCTCATATCCACTTTTTTGATACATAATACCCTGTATAAATGATTCCATTTCTGCCGGTGTCATCAACAGGTAGATCACTGCGCTGTATATGGCCAGCAGAAAGGATGGTAAAGCAAGCCAGAACCACTTATACTGTATCGCCGTATCCGTCGTCAATATCCTTAAGTAATAGTAGTACAGTGGAAAAATAAGCAATGAAGTAAACACCCATATGCTGTCTAGCACGGTATATAATTCATATTTATGATTGAAAAAAGCGGCATGAGCAATAAAGTTGACCAGTATAAAGATCAGCAGTAGGATAAAAAACTTTTTCGACCTGTTTTTTTGCTTATCAACGAGCAGTAAAAATATCCAAAACACACATACAACTGCGGGCAGGATAGAAAAAATAGGGTATAACATGGCAACAAATTTAGGACAAAATTAAAAAAAGAATCTATCTGCTGCAAATTTCATCTCCTTTTATTCTTTTATTTTTTACCGTATGAGAATTTTTTTGACGATTTGGGAATATTTTATGAAATAGGAAAAAAAGATTGTCTTCAAAAAAAGCTGTCAATTATGAAGAAAAAACATCAAGAATCTAATATATAAACAGTTGTGTTTTAACGGTTATTTTCGCTGATTTTCTCGAATGTGTCCTTTTTATTAAATATTTTGACTTTTTTTCGTTATCGGATTTGTATAAAAAGTTACTTTTTAACCTTGTCATTATCAGAAGTATGATTTTTTCATTATGCTCGTTTAGTCCAAATTTAACTTCCTGAAGTGTCTCAAAAGTGCAAAAAAAAGTCGTTTTAGTTATAACTTTTTCTTTTGGGCTATCCTAATTTTGCATCAACAAAAAAATGAATTCTCAATAAAAAACCCTATTAAAAATTATTTAGACCTTTCCCGCCTTTATTCATAAAGGTAAAAAATAAGGTGACTAAAAGGGTTCATTTATGAGAAAAAAATGTGGAAAAGATACACTATTTTATAAAATAGGAGATTTATCAGTCATTTATGAGTCCGAAAAATACAACTTTGTGTCTGTTTTTTGCAGTTTCACACATTTACAAACCCAATATTACAAATAAAATGCTCAAGCATAATAAATTAATTCTGATTATAGTATTGATACTGGGAACGTATCAATTACATGCCCAGACAGTCGGAGTCAAAACCAATTTCGCTCATTGGGCGGCAGCAGGTACACCAAATGTTGGTTTAGAATTTGCCCTTAATCGTAAGTACACACTCGAAGTAGGAGGAGGATTCAACCCTTTTGTATTTAACGACAACAAAAAAGCAAAACACTGGATTGTTCAGCCCGAGCTGAGGTATTGGCTTTGCGAAAGTTTCAACGGCCATTTTTTGGGATTGCATGCATTGGCAGGCGAATACAACATCGGCGGAATAGATATTCCAGTAGGTCGTTTATCCAATTTAAACGAATTCCGCTACGAAGGTTTTGCTTACGGAGCTGGCATCAGTTACGGGCATCAGTGGTTAATCTCACCCAGGTGGAATTTTGAGCTCAGCATCGGCGCAGGCTATGCTTACCTGACGTACGACAAGTTTACCTGTGTGAAGTGCGGAAGCAAAATATCCAGCGATACCCAAAACTATTTGGGTGTAACTAAAGCGGCAATATCCCTTATTTATCTTATAAAATAAAAAAATGGAAGTACGTATGAAACGGAAAAGTATATACAGATTGCTTGTTACGATGACTGCCTTGTTCGTAAGCCATGAGGTAGTAACGGCTCAAGTCAACTACACGGATCAGATAGTTATTGAAAACCAGGCTATATCTAAGAAAGGGGGCGTAACAAGCGTGACCATGGATATGAACCTCGACAACTTGAGGCTCAACAAAAATGATATGCTGATTATCACACCTGTAATAGTCTCCAATCAAAATGAAGTAGAATTAGAATCTATAGCCGTGAAAGGGACACTACGGAATAAAGTGCTCCAAAGGCCGTTTGAGTGGAATGGGAAAACACACCTTTCCATGCCGGTGGAAAAACAATTGGTGCGCCGGAACGGTACGGCCCAGTCGATGCATTATACCGCCACCCTGCCATATTCGGACTAGCAACGAAATGCACGGTTGCTACTGAGAACGGAAGTAGTGGGTTGTGCCGATTGCTCGGACATGCAACCCGATAAATTGGTTTCGCAGAGGATCCTGGCCGACAAGTTCATTCCCGATTTCCGCATGTCCTATATCGTACCCGAAGTGGAAGAAGTAAAAGTGCGAAGCGAAATATTCAGCGCACACCTCAACTACATCGTGGGACGTTACGATTTACTGCCGGACTTCCAGAACAATGCTGAGCAACTGGCCAGAGTAGACAGTGTAGTTCATGCACTGAAAGCCGATTCTGATCTCTCAATTACTAATTTCACTATCTCCGGCTATGCTTCCCCTGAAGACACGTACGAGCGCAATATGCTCCTCTCTCAACGCCGTGCTGAAACGTTTGCCCGTTATATGGAGAAGAAATACGGCTATGCACGGGACCGGTTTAACGTACAGTGGTTCGGCGAAGACTGGGAAGGATTACGGAAAGCTGTTGAAGGTTCCTCTTTGACCGATAAAGAAGCTGTCCTTAACATTATCGACAACGTAGGTATAAACGAGGGCCGCGAAAAACGACTCATGGAGTTGAACGGCGGTTTAACTTACAGGCTCATGCTCAGGGAGTATTTTCCACCGCTTCGCCGCAACGATTATGAGGTGACGTTCGTTTCACGTACGTTTAACGTTGAGGAAGCCAAAGAACTTATTAAAACAAAACCTAAAGTATTAAGTCTCAATGAGATGTATCTGGTGGCCAATACCTATCCAGCAGATAGCCCGCAATACAGGGAAGTATTTGATATTGCCTGTCGAACTTTTCCCGATGCCGAAGTTGCCTGCTTAAACGCTGCTGTAGGTGAGTTACGTGCAAACAGGCCCGACGCAGCCTTGGCCTATCTGGAGCAGTATAACGAGAGCCCTGCAGCAATGAATCTAATGGGGGTAGCATATGCCCAAAAAAGAGATACTGCCCGAGCCAAACAATACTTCAACAGAGCTATTCAGGCAGGCAATGCCGATGCAGAGTACAACGCAAAACAACTCCAACAATATATAGAAGATAACTTGTAGAGAGCTTGAAGATGAGAGTCTTAAGAATAAACATTAAAAGTAAACAAACGTATTAAACAGATCAAATTAAACTAAATTATTCACTTTTTAAATTATCAACTTATGAAAATCGGAAAATTATTTTTAGCAGGAATTGTAGCCTTGGGATTAGGGCTTACAGGATGTAACAACGACGACGTACCGGAACTGTCCGGTGAAAAGGAAGCTACCATCTCGATCAAGGTATTACCTTCCAGCAACGGCTCTTTACTACGTTCTACCGGCAATTTGAACGGTGACGGTGTTCTGGCAAAAGGATTGGCTCAAGAGAGCGCGATCAAATCCTTGGAGGTATGGATCTTCAAAGGCGATGTATTAGACGCCTATAAGAGTGCTGCCGCAGCTGAAGTAACTGAAATTGAAGCCCGCATCGGAGCCCGCACAGTGGTGGTTGTGGCCAATGCAGAGATTGGACAAAAGAACTCGAAAGCAGAACTTCTTGCGACAATCAAGGGGTTGCCGGCTGATGTTGCTGGAAAAGGATTGGTCATGACGGCAGAACCGTTTGATGTAACTCTTGTAAAAGGCAATAACTATTACGGTTATACGGATGCAGAAGTAGCTGCTAAAACCGGCGAAAATAAAAACCATTTGAACGATAACAAAAAACCTCTTCCAATCACCCGTGTCAATGCCCGCGTAGCAATTGTTAGTGCTGTGTTGGATCTGGCAAGTGTACCAGCTAACCAGAAAGTGGTATTCGATGCTTTGAAAGATGTGGAAGTGGCCATGTTTAACGTCCCGAAAGAAACAAAACTGTTTGGCAGCGATTTGGCTAAGAACGAGAACTATCTGTTTGGTGCAAAATGGACTTCACCGCTAAGCACTTATGTGGGATCTGCCGATGCTTCTGCAGTCGCCACAGCCTCTTTGACTGACGCTGTAACCGGCGCACTTCCGGTGGTTGTTACCAATGCTCCCTATTACTATGTAAACGAAAGCAATGGAACCGACAAGATGTTTATCGTGCTGCGTGCAAAAGTATACAAAAATAATGCTGTTGTTGAAACCGTGAAAGAGTTGTATACCGATAACGAAGGGTACACTTATTATCCCATTTGGATAAACGCTGCAGACAAAGGATATTCTTACGACCAAGGTTATGTGGCTGACGGAACGATCAAGCGCAATACCCAATACAACATTTCCCTTACCATCAAAGGATTGGGTAATCCCAATATCGATCCGGTTGACAAAGCATGGCTGGACGTAGCAGTGGCAGTAGAGGACTGGAAAGTTGTTGGACAAGGCGTAATCTGGTAAACTATCCACAGTAACCACACTGTGCCCGCAAAACATAC
>CALFXE010000116.1 GCA_937927845.1 uncultured Paludibacter sp. | reverse complement strand
ATCTTTAGGCGAAAAACCTTGCTCCACCAATTGACGTTCGATTTCAACTGTACTTTGAGATACCAAGTTTTCGTACTTTTCATCTTTAGCTGAAGCTGCCATTTCTACTGCTTTGGAAATCAGCATCAAGCGAGATGCAGCCAAGTCGCGGAACTGTCCGGATGTCTGCACCACTACATCAATTCGTGGTCGACCCAACTCTTCTGTAGAAATCAATCGCAATTCCGATACACGTCCATAAGTATCGCGAACAGGCTCAACACCAAGCATATAAAGTACCTGTGCTATAGTTGTGCCTTCACTCTCAACAAACTCACTGCTCCAAAAAGTATAGCTGACTTTGCGAGGATATTCACCATGCTGCTTGTGGTATTGATCCAAAGTGGTCTGCACCAATGCAACACCCTTATCCCAAGCCACTTCCGAAGGAGTAGCTTCCGCATTTATCGAGTAAAGATTATGACCGGTAGGCACCGCAGTTGGATTAGCTACCGCATCACCACCCGATGAAGGTGAAATATAGCCACCCGCCATCGCATTGATCATAGCTGCAAATTCCAATTCAGGACTATCTTCTAAGCCTTTTTTGTATTTTAAAATGTTATTTAAAGCATTCTCAACTTGAATAATAGCACGTGCTTCTTCCATTTGAGCCTTTGTAAAGTTTGGTTTCTGAGAAGACATATCAGGTCTTTTGGCTGGCATTTGTCCACCTCCAAAAGATGATTTCGGACGAGGTGGATTCAGCATCATCTTCGCATTAGCCAACTCTTCAGGAGAGATTTTCGCTAAATTGCAAAGTAGATTATCATCCACAACCTTACCTGCCAATACTTGATTAACCAAAGTTTTTGCCTGGTCAAGATATTGTTGTGTAAAGAAGGATTTGCTTTTCAGCTCTTTATCAGAAACACGCCCTTTCAATTTATCCAAAGATGAAAGTCCGAATGCAATCGGATCGGCACTCATCGCCAACACAGTTGATTTGATTTTCTCCGGTGTATAAGCCTCACCTGAAACATAGAGCTGACCGTTCATTTTCTCATTCGCAATTTCTTCTGCAAAGTTCTCCAAACGTTCAATTTCTTCGGCTGTATAAGGATTTGTAAGCACACTATCCAAACGCAGTTCGCGATGCAAACCCATTTCTACTGCAATTTTCTTGACTTGAAGTGATGCTTTTGGCTGCATAGCTTCATCAGTCTTGAAATAATTACGAATCTTTTCCTGAAGCGTTCTAAACTGCGAACGGGTATTGCTTTCCATAAACGCAGGTGTCAAATATGAGATAGTCGTAGCATACGAACGGCGTTTTGCCATCATACTTTCACCCACATTACCAATGGTATAATAGTAAAAATGAGGAATAGTGCCCACCAACACATCACCCCAATCATTGCTGCTGAGCGCAACTTGCTTTTGTGGTGTAAATTCCAAACTACCATGTGTACCGAAATGAATCAGCACATCAGCTTTTAAGCGATGTTGAGTCCACAAATACGAACCTATATATGTGTGCGGAGGAGGCATCTTTGCACCATGAACAATAGCAAAATCATCATCGCCAAGTGCTGCCATCGGTTGAGGTAGAAGTACCACATTGCCAAACTTAATGCGCGCAATGGCAAGATATTGTCCGTCTTCCTTTTCCACACGCATATACGCACCGGGAGCTTCACCATATTCATCTTTTACTGCCTGATAAGATTCTTCTGTCAGACTTAGCTTAACCCATTTTTCGTAATCTTCCTTTTTAACTAATTCAGGATTGCCTTTTTTTAGAAACTCATCAAATGTACCTTCAGCATAAGTCTCTAAAACAGCACCTTGCGACATCAATATTTTCTCAAATTCTTTTACAGTTGAAGGCAAATTATCAACACGATAACCTTCTGCTTTCAGGCGTTTCAAAAAGTTATATAAAGATGGTACGGTTTCAAGTCCTTGTGCCGCTAAAGTATGCTGACCGGCACCTTTAAAGTAGTAAATAGCCACTTTCTTATCAGCATTTTTCTTGTGTTTCAATGCGATGAAATTATTGATAATCTCCGTAAAATTACGAAGTCGGTTGGGAATAGTCTTGAAAACATACAGATTGTCGCTGTTTTTCTCTTGAGCGATAAGCGTATACGGATAAATCGCACCATCCAATTCAGGCATCACAATGGTTTGTCCCATGAAACCGCCATACATTCCCATAGGGTCTTTCATCCAGTCTTCTTTCAATTGCAAGACTGATAAAGGCGTGAAAAATGGGATATTTCTATGTTTCAGCCAAGCTACGGTTTGGTCAGGTTGCCCCATCATCAGCAGGCGACCATGCGGAAAATAAATCACAGCATCAGGTTGAATTTCTTCTAAAAAAGCCAAGCGTTTGTATGTAGATGTAAAGGGATACACATTCAATCCTGAATTTTGCAAAGAGACAATCAAACTATCTAAATGCTCTTTATTTCCACTGAAAGGTTCATGAATACCGGCAACAATAGCTACTTTTGGCGCACCTTCACGATAAAACCCTTGCTTTTTGATATAAGATTCATATTCACTTACAGATTCTAAAGCTATGTTTTCATCAAGATGGAAAAACGCATCAGTAACACTTTCGATAGCAGGTTTTGCTTCCTTAGCAAATAAAGTCTTCCCATCAATTTCAGTCCTAATAAAACGAGCCATATTCTGATAATTAGCTTTATTGCCATTATCAAGATATGTCAAGAGAGTTTGCAACTTCACACTATCAACAGAACAAATGTAGTTTTCAGGATTTGTCACGGCATG
Organism: uncultured Paludibacter sp.; assembly: GCA_937927845.1. Taxonomy (GTDB): domain Bacteria; phylum Bacteroidota; class Bacteroidia; order Bacteroidales; family Paludibacteraceae; genus Paludibacter. The sequence continues at coordinate 6,366 of CALFXE010000116.1, read as the reverse complement.
AATATATATAGGCATACCTTTTTCACCCAATTTATGAAGTTTGGCGCGCTCCTCTGTCGTTAATTTCATTCCCATTCCAAAACCCAAAACAAAATCGTAACGCTTTAACTTATCAATATCTGCAATAGAAACATCTTCAAATTTGATAAATTTATCCGAATTCGACAGGGCAATATTCGACACTTGATAAGCTTGGAAATTCAGCAGTGCAATACGAGTAGTCGATGCAGTTTTACACCATACCATAAAGATTACAGCAATCAGCAATATAGCGGAAAGTGAAATCAGACCTGTTTTTTTAGAAAACTTCATTGTTTATTATATCTATAAATAGTTAGTTGGATTTTTTAATACATATTTTTATAACTTCCACTTCAAGCCCACGTAAAATGTTCGTCCGGGTGATATGCTGGAATAGAAGCTTGAAAATTTCGCTTTATAATTAAAAAGATTATTGATACCTGCATTCAGCACAAAATTATATGGAAGAATTTGGCTTATCGATAGGCGGAAAATGGCATAGTCTTCATAATAAACTCTATATTCTTCACTAACTTCTTGTTCGATACCTGTACTACTTATATTAGCGATATCACCTGTGCCGTAAATATTTACTCCGCTGAAATACTTTCCATTAAGTCCAATAGTAGGTTTGTACTTCCCGAATACCGGTATAACATAATCAATTCGTGCAGTAGCTGAAAACGGACGTACAATCGAACGTTTTCCTAAGTTATCTTTTGTATACGAAGCAGCAAATTTCAAAGATAAGTGATTGTTTATCTGACTTGTAGATGATAATTCAGTGCTTAGTACTTGAGCATCACCAATATTCGCATAGAGTACAGTATCCTGATTGAGCCATAGGGTGTTGACCATATTTTTAATGAAGGAATATTGAGCAATACCGGTGATTACGGTTTTTCCGAGTGACACTTCAGTAGAAAAATTAAAATTATCACTTTTTTCAGCTTTCATATCTTTATTACCGATAATTTGGAAGCCGCCACCATCGGGATGAAACCAATCGGTATATAGCTCTTTGAGTGTAGGAGATCGAAAACCACCCGAATAACCACCGCGGATAGAAACACGCTGAACAGGCTTATACATAGCTGTTAGGCGAGGTGTCAGATGTCCTTTATATTGTGAATGATAATCATAACGCAGTCCGCTTACCAAAGTTACTTTATCAGACAGCAGCCATTCCTGTTGAGTAAACAAAGCGTATGTTTGTGCAGTTCGCTTGGCTGTTTCACCATCACTTTGAAACATAAAAGTAGTCAGGTCATCAGAAAAATATTCAGCACCCACAACTAAAGAATGATTTTTCCCAAACGAAAGATTGTAAAGTGTGCTCAATCGAATTTGTGCATTTTCATAGTTTTTCTCATCTTCACTGAGTAGTTTGTAATACTTATACTTGTCATATCGATCGTAATTTCCTGAAAGGGATATACTTTGTTTATCGGAAATATCGTACGTAGCTTTTGCTCCACCCGAATAATTATAGTAATGATCTTGTACTTTCCGTCCCTCCAATCCTCCTGAATTTCTTTCTTTGAAATAATAACCACCTTTTACATCAAGATTAAATTTCTTAGATATATTAAATCCAACACTTGGAGTGATATTATAATCGGTAAATCCTGCTATATAAGTCTGACTAAGCATTTGCTCCACTTTACTGCCATCGGCAAACCATTGTGTAAGCGGTTCAGTATCTTTCAGCAAGTAAGGATCCATAGCTTTGTAAGAGGAAGTCAGATTAGCATATCCCCATTTTTGACGAGTTCCGATACCGAGTCGGTAGTGTTGTTCATTATTACTGCCATAGCGAACAGCAGCATTAGTTTCAAATGACTTTTGCGGCTTTTGTGTAATCAAATTGACAACGCCACCAACCGCATTAGATCCGTAGAGAGAAGAGGCAGCACCTTTTACAATCTCGACCTGTTGCACATTATCCATATCGATACGATTATAGTCGATATTATCAAATGTTTCACCCGCCATACGTTCCCCATCAACCAAAAAAAGCACATATTTACCGCCAAATCCCATCATATTGATATTAGCAAATCCGCCATTGTTAGTAAATTCAACGCCGGGTAACTCATATTCCAACAAGTCTTTGAAGTTGGTTACCTGCATACGTTCGATGGCTTTTCTTGAAATCATCTGTGTTTGAATTGGAACATCTTTTAGCTGACGTTCGGTACGTGTTCCAGTTACAACAAACTGCTCAAGCTCCAATGATTTTTCACAAAGCGGGATGGTGATGATCGAGTTTTTTCTTTCATCATCTACAGAAACCGGTACACGAATATCGTCATAACCGATAGATGATATAGCAATAGTGTAATTACCCATAGGAATATTATTGATAATGAACTTTCCGGAGCCATCCGAGACAGCCCCTTTGCTTGTACCTTCAACAATAACATTCACATATTGAATTCCTACTTTCGATTCACAATCAATAATCTTACCTTCAATGGGATGAGTGTTGGCATTCAATGCAAAACAGGAAATGAACATCAACAGCATCAATACAACTCTCATGTTTTATATCTTAGAACAAGATTGTCTGAACTGTAACGAATGACAGCACTGACAATCTTGTTAAAACGTATTTGTTAAAAATCAATTAATTAAAGGTAGACGATCCGCTTTCGTTATACTGATATCTGAAGCTGACATAACCGGCAGCGTTTTTTTCATTTTTATAGTCGTACACCCACAGTTTCACGTACTTACCATCAGCGGCTTTCACAACGTATATCGAGTGATGATAAGTGTATTTTGGTGGAGGATTGCTTATATCAATAGTAATCCAAGTGCTGGCAACTTGCGAAAACGGTTGGTCTTCCTCCTCTATATTTGCACCTGTGAAGGCGATAGTTACCTTACCAACTTCATCTTTGGAATAACCATCTTTAGGTGCTTCTGTAACTGAAGTCCAATCATCAGCTTCTGAACCTTCTTTAACAATAACACCAGTGTTAATAGCTTCTCCTTTTCCTTTACCGGAAGCTCCACCATTTAGGCGAATATCCCCACGATGGAAAGCAATATCCCACGATAAATCATTTTGATAATCAGTCACATTAACAGTATCACCTTTTGAAAATGAAAAATATGTCCATTCTGTATATGATTTGGCTTCTAAAAATTTAAAATCTTTTACTTCGCCGGGAAGTTTTAGTTCTTCATCTTTCTCGCAAGATGCCATAATGAACAGTGCACAGACAAGTGCAAGTAAATTTAGTTTTTTCATCATTTGTTATATTATAATTTTATTAAGAATTCGCTGCAAAATTATACTTAATCAAATGTGTAGGAAATACCCATAATTAATGATTTTTCACTGTCCTTATCATTAATTTCAGGTATGCAGCGTTGGAGTCGTCTTGACTTTTCACATCAATCGACTGCAATTGTAGGGGAGATCCCTCGATTACTCACTATCCTGCCAACTACAACTGTACAGGAGATCCCTCAGTCGCTGCGCTCCATCGGGATGACACGCTCGTTTATGGGCGGGGTATACCGCCACTCGAAGTGTTTCTGTAACATCATCCTTTTTGCAGTGGCGGCGCAGGAAGCCTTGCACCGGTCGTGCGTTTAAGCTGTTACGTTTTACGATGCCGAACGACCGATTTACACTGTTAGCACGCAAGCGTGTCATCCCGATGGAGCGCAGCGACTGAGGGAACTCCCAATCAGCCACAGTGGGTTAGATAACGCAAAGTGAGGGAACTCCTGTGCAATTGCAGTCGGTTGGACAGCGAGCAGCAAGGGAATTTCTCTGTAGTCGCAGTCGATTGATGTGAAAAGTCAAGATGACTTCATTGTGTTGTACCCATAAGACAAATAACGACCATTAATGTTTGAGGCTTGGGGTAATTGTGGTGTGGAACTTAAATTAATTATTTGACAGATATATTACTGTTTTATTAATTTTAGAGTATATCCTTTTATTATGACCGTGTCATTGACTCCTAAAATTGATATTGAGTCACGGCAAAACTCATTATTTATGTTAACACCTAAAAGAGGGATATAAAAATCATGTATATAAAACTCATTATTTATATTATCACTGAAAGGAGGGGGGTAAGAATCATGCATATAGTAGAGCATGTCAAACATTGGAAGTATAAGATCCTTATTTTCAGCCTTAACATAATAACATTGTTTATATTTTGCGGCGATGGTAAAACCTGACGAATAAGGTATTAAAAATTCTTCATAATATAATGGTTTATACTTATATGTGCTGTTATGCCTAATAAATGTCGAAATAGTATCTTTTCTTTCCCAGTAAATTAAGTCTGTTGTTTTGTGAACGGTCAACGTATCTGTTTTATCAGATTTCGCTTTACGTATCATTACATTTTCCGATTCTAAATAGGTCGCAGTAAAATCACCTTCAGAACTATAATTATTTATACCTGAAAGTAAATATCCATATTTTTTCAGTAGATAATTAAACTTAGTCGAATCAGTTATTTCCCCATCTCTTGTAAAAGCCTTGATTGTAAACTCAGTGACCGGTGAGTTTACATAGTTTATAGGATAGGAAATCGGATAATCTACTAATTCATCTTCTTTGCAACATTGTAACCCAAGCAACATGGATAATACGAGTAATTTTATAAGTTTTTTCATGGTGTTATCAGAGTTTTTCCTTTATATTATTAACACAGTATAGAAATCAATTTGTAGCCGTCCTAATTTTCCCACCATCGTGAAAAGACTTGGGTCGTGTCGTTGACATCAACTAACTCACCTATTTTTGGCGTAAGTATTCTTAAGTTCAAGCTGTCGCCCGCTTCTGTAATCCGTTTTAATGGTTCGTCCCAATCATGTGAAGATATGGAGAATTTTGCCGAATGTATAGGCATTACTTGTTTTACACGTAATTCTTGAGCTATTTTGACAGTCTCTTCAGGATAAGCATGTATATTAGGCCATAATCGACTATATTGTCCATTTTCAAGAAATGCAAGATCAAACGGGGCAAACTGTTCGGCTATATCTAAGAAATGACTACCATAACCACCATCACAACCTATGAAAATTTTAAGATTAGGAGTTTGCAGCACATAAGAAGTCCACAGAGTTTGATTTCGTTTCAATCCTCTACCCGAAAAATGTCTTGACGTTACTGTATGGATTGTACATTGGTTTGCAATATTAATGCTTTGATTCCAGTCTTTTTCTATAATTATGTTTTTGTTGAAACCCCAATATTCAAAATGCTCACCAACACCTAACGGACATATAACTTTATCAATTTTGGGTTGCAAAGCTGTAACTGTTTTGTAATCGAGGTGGTCGTAATGATCGTGCGTAATAAGTAAATAATCAATATGAGGAATATCTTCGACAGTATAAATACTTGTACCCTTAAATGCTTTGTTTATAAATGGTACAGGCGAGGCGTTCTTGCTTAAAACAGGATCAATAAGAAATCTGATACCATTTATTTGCAGAAAATATGACGAATGGCCGAACCATACAAAAACGTTTTGATTTTGAGGTATTGCCATAAGGTCTGTTTTAACTGATGGGATTTCTTTACTCGGTTTTGCCTGTTTGTTATTATTGAATAACGACTCTTTAAGTGCTTCTCCAAAATTGATTGAAAAAGATGTAGGAATAATATTCTGAAATGCACCATCTATATAGTTAGGTGAACGCCGTATTTTTTCCATTCTTTCACCTGAAGGTTGTTTACCAAATTGAGGTTTCAGCATAAAGAAACCAGCAGTAGCAATAATCAAAATAATTATTAATATAAGTGTAATTGCCATTTTTAATTTCATTTTTATCTTCTATTTATAGCTTGTATTCAATCTCTCCATTGCCTTGTTTTTCAAGGTCATACTTGTAATTTCCAACATCATTTTTGTTAGCAGATATTTTTAGTGTTTTTCCGTCAAATGAATAGTCATATTTCCCGCTAAGTATTAAGTTCCAGTCAAAGTCAGCAGGCCAAGCATTTTCATCATTAAAAGTTATTTTTTTGTTGTCATAAGAAAAGGTCCCTGAACCACCAGCAGGTATTCTATTTGAATTTCCCGAACAAGAAAATTTTCCGTTCTTCAATTCTAAGGTCGTCTGTCCAGTTTGTGTCCCCGAACTGTAAGTTACAGTAAACGTTCCTTTATATGTTCCGTCTTTTACATCTAAGTCGTCCTTGTCGCAGCTCAGCAAGAGTGTTGCAATGGAAAAAATTGTGGCAATGATAAATTCTGTTCTCATAATTCTATTTTTTTCATTAATGTTATGTAGTCAGCATTATTGTACCTAACGGCAGTCCGTCTAAAAACCGTCATTATCACCCAAATACACGGC
>CALFXE010000115.1 GCA_937927845.1 uncultured Paludibacter sp. | reverse complement strand
ATTCCACGTAACGGCAGGATCTCATCTTCTGAAAGGACGGGCATTTTAAAATAAATTTTCAGTAAAAATACATCAAAGATTAATAACAGGGAAAACGATTGTAAATAAAGGCTTTACAATCGTTTTTTGATTTTTTGGTAATGATGTAAAAAGCAGAAAAAAGCGAGGTTAGGCAAAAGTAAGGTTACTAAAACGTTACTTTCAAACATTAGAATCAACCGCTTTAAAATGCTGTATTTCAGCTTTCTGCATAGTTTTTCATATTGTTCCGTAGCTCACATAGGTTTAATTTTATCATTAAGAATTGTGAGTATGGAAACGACAAAAAAATCAACGTTTAAGGTTCTTTTCTACCTTAAAAAGAATGCCCCGAAGAAGAACGGGAAAGTTACGGTTATGTGCAGAATTACCGTAAACGGTAATCAGTCTGCATTCAGTACAAAGCTGGATATTTCTGCATCAAATTGGGATTTGAAGTACGGCAGGGTTTTAGGAAAAAGCCGAGAAGCCCAAGATGTGAACGGCAAGCTTGATAAAATCCGTTTGGGCATTGAGGAATGCTATTCCAAAATTCTGAAGAACGAGGGGGCTGTAAACAGTACTAAACTTAAAAATGCCTTCCTCGGTATGGAAAGCGGAGAAATGACCTTTTTCAAGTTCTATGAACAGTTTCTTTCCGACTATGAGAAAAAGGTCAATAGCGGGCTTCGGGTAAATGGTACACGAAGTAAGTATAAAACACTATTAAGACATCTTCGTAATTTTGTACTTACAAAATACGGTTACTCCGATGTGTCTTTTAACGACCTTACTCCTGATTTTGTACAGGACTTTGATTACTACCTACGTGATGACCAAAGCTTGACACATAACACGATTTGGCTGTATATGATTGGCTTTACCACACTTTGCCGATTGGCAATGAGCAGAAAGCATCTTGCTTTTAATCCTTTCAGCGAGTACAAGAATACCAAAAAGGACAAAGACAGAGGTTATCTGTTGCGGAACGAGTTGGAACAGCTTGTAACGTTCAACTGCGAGAAAAAGAAAGACGAATTGGTTAAAGACCTGTTTGTTTTCAGTTGCTTTACTGGTCTTTCCTATTCAGATATGAAAGGGCTTAGAAACAGCAATATTCAGGATTTCTTTGACAGTAACCAGTGGATTATCATACGTAGGAAAAAAACAGCCACATCGTCAAACGTGATGCTGTTGGATATTCCCAAAATGATTATCGAAAAATATGCAGGATTTTCAAAGGATGGAAAGGTATTTCCTGTACCATCAAATACAGTCTGTAATGATAGCCTAAAGAGAATATCCCAACAGATTGAATGCCTGAAAGAAAAGAAAGTTACCTTTCACCTTGCAAGACATAGTATTTTGTCTTTCAGGCTGCAAATAAGCAGGTTACAAGAAATATTTTCTTGATAGGTAACGATTTAGAAACCAGCTATCATTATTCGCTGATTAGCTTCGTTTTCAACAATACATTAAGAACGCTTAGTGAATACAAAGGTACAAAATAATCCCCATATTGCCAACCTCCTCAACAATATTCTTCTGCCTTTTTTCTCCACAATCTCTTTTAGTTAGCCATTTAGCATGCGGAACACCGACTATGCATAAATATATGATTTTGAAATTTCTACTATTCATAAGGAATCCCTATCTTTGCATCGGAAATTTAGAATTTTGACGGATTAGTTTCCGTTTAGATATAACATAACGTTCGCTGAACGTCTCAATATAGAAAACTGGCACTTTTCAATGAAAGAAGAGACAATGACGCAATGTTCATGCTATACGAAAGTATGGCGTGGACTTGCCTGTTTCTTCTTTCGGGTATGCCAGTACCTCTATGTTGGAGCAGTGTGAGTTCCACGCTTCTTTTTTTGAAGTCCAGTGAGCAATAGTATGAACAATTTAATTCAAAAAGACATGAAAAGGATTATTCTTTACATCGCTGCATCGCTCGACCAACGTATCGCAGAACCGGACGGTGGCTTAGAGTGGCTTATCGGACTTCCGAATCCTAAAAAAGAGGATTACGGCTACAAAGAAGTATTGGCTTCGGTTGATACGGTTATTATGGGCGGACGTACTTACCGTGAGTTTTTGAATATGGATATAATCTGGCCATATTCCGAACAAATGGCTTATGTAGTTTCCCACCATAATTGGGGCGAAAAAGAAAATCTACGCTTCATTACAGAGAATGTTATTGAAACGATTTCCGAACTTCGCAATCAAGAGGGAAAAGATATTTTACTTGTCGGTGGCGGTGAACTAATTTCAATGTTGCTCACGGCGGATTTGATTGATGAAATGCAAATCTGTTATGTTCCGGTTATTCTTGGCAAGGGGATTTCCTTATTTTCTGAACAACCCAAAGAATCAAAATGGAAATTAACAGAGAGTAATGTTTATGAGAACGGCGTATTTACAGTGATTTATCAAAGGGAATAAGAATATTGCAACTTGGTTGCATGTAACTAAGAATTATCTTTGCGACTTTTTAATCAGAGAAGTAAATTAAAAATATAAAATAGCAGTCATGAGCAATTTAAGTTTTGAAACATTACAGGTACATGCGGGACAGGAGATTGACCCTATTACCCATGCGAGAGCAGTGCCTATTTATCTTACCTCATCGTATGTTTTCGAGGATGCCAAAGAGGGTGCAGACCTTTTCGGATTGAAAAAATTCGGAAACATCTATACCCGCCTGATGAATCCCACTACCGATGTTTTTGAAAAACGCATTGCGGCGTTGGAAGGCGGATTATCTGCGTTGGCAACTTCATCGGGACAATCAGCACAGTTCATAGCACTGAACAATATTCTTTCGGCAGGCGATAATTTCGTATCCACATCACATCTTTATGGCGGCACATACAATCAGTTCAAAAACCAATTCAAAAGGCTTGGTGTTGATGTGCGTTTTACGCCAGATGACGAACCGTTATCTTTTGAAAAACTGATTGATGAGAAAACGAAAGCCCTCTATATAGAAACTATCGGCAACCCCGATTTGAATATTCCCGATTTCGAGGCAATAGCCGCCGTAGCCGACCGTAACAATATTCCTCTAATTGTGGATAATACTTTTGGTGCAGGTGGCTTTTTGTTTCGTCCCATTGAACATGGAGCGACGATTGTAGTCGAAAGTGCAACTAAATGGATTGGTGGACACGGTACAGCACTTGGCGGAGTGATAGTTGATAGTGGAAAATTTAACTGGGGAAACGGCAAATTTCCCGAATTTACAGAACCGTCGGACAGCTATCACGGGCTTGTGTTTTGGGATGTATTCGGAGCAAATGGCTCTTTTGGCAATATTGCCTTTACACTGCGAGCGCGAGTAGAAGGATTGCGCGACTGGGGAAATACCCCAAGCCCATTCAATTCATTTATTCTGTTGCAAGGTCTTGAATCACTGTCATTACGAGTGGAACGTCATGTCGCCAACACGCAGGCTGTGGCGGAATGGCTCGAATCGCATCCACAAGTAGAATATGTAAATTATCCGGGACTAAAAAGCAGTAAATACCATAAATTGGCTAATAAATATTTCCCGCATGGTGCAGGTGCAGTGCTTACTTTCAAGATAAAAGGCGAATCATTAAACGCTGATACTTTTATCAACAATCTGAAATTGTTTAGTCATTTGGCTAATGTGGGAGATGCCAAATCACTCGTCATTCATCCGGCATCTACTACGCATGAACAGCTTTCATTGGAAGAACAATTAGCGGCAGGTGTTGCGCCCGGATTACTGCGACTTTCGATAGGTATTGAAAATATTAAAGACTTGATAGCAGATATTGAACAGTCTTTGCAAAAATTGTAGATTTAATGCTACTTATTTCAACAGCTATCGAATAGGTACTTACATTCAAGTACAAGTACAATTACATTTCAAAAAACGAAGCTACGGAGATTTTTTTGTAATTTTGAGCGCTGAAAGCAGTGCATAACTTTTATAGTTAGTTGTACGGAAAGGATGAACTCATATTAAAATTATAAGAATAATCTCATGGAAGATGAACATCATATTGAACGCTTGTTGAAACAAGACATCAAACCAACAGCCATTAGGCTGTTAGTTTTGCGAGCAATCATAAAAAGGGAAGAAGTTTTTAGTTTGTCGGATTTAGAATCGGAATTAGAAACGATTGATAAATCGACGATTTTCAGAACCTTGATATTGTTTCAACAGCATAATTTGGTACATACCATTGATGATGGTTCTGGTTCATTGAAGTATGCAATATGCTATGAGGGGTGTGATTGTTCCATTGACCAGTTGCATGCACATTTTTATTGTACTGAATGTAAAAAGGTCTTTTGCCTAAGAGATACCCCGATACCTGTAATTGCCTTGCCTGATAACTTTTCTACTGATACTATCAACTATGTCGTAAAAGGCAAATGCGACCAATGCCGTAACATTGCAACTTAGTTGCATGAAACTAAGTATTACTTTTGTAGCCTCATTGAACTGAAAAAATAGCATGAATAAAACAATATTCAATATTTCAAAAATGGATTGCCCTTCCGAAGAGCAAATCATACGAATGAAGCTGCAAAATATCACTGATGTTAAATCATTAGAGTTTGATATTCCTAATCGGCAGCTAATTGTGTATCATAATGGAGAAGCGGGAACGATTTTTTCCACTTTGGACGCATTAAATTTTGGCACAACATTAATTTCTACTGAAAATAGCGAAAGTACCTTTGAAAATGAATCATCCGAAAGCCAAAGGAAGCTCTTATGGACAGTTTTAATAATCAATTTCTCTTTTTTTGCGATTGAAATCATAGCAGGTGTTATTGCCAAATCAATGGGGTTAGTTGCCGACAGTTTGGATATGTTGGCGGACAGTATTGTTTATGGGCTTGCTTTGTTTGCAGTAGGCGGAACGCTGATAAGAAAAAAGAATGTCGCAAAAATTGCGGGCTATTTTCAGATTATTCTTGCTGCCATTGGCTTTATAGAGGTCGTCCGAAGGTTTATTGGCATTGAAGAAATCCCCGAATTTAGAACAATGATTTTTGTTTCTATTGTAGCACTCGCAGCCAATATTATTTGTTTATATTTGATGCAAAAAAACAAGAGCAAGGAAGCACACATGCAGGCAAGTATGATTTTCACTTCAAACGATGTAATTGTAAATTCGGGAGTTATTATTGCAGGACTGATGGTTCATTGGTTCAATTCAAATTACCCTGATTTGATTATTGGTGCTATTATATTTGTAATTGTTGCAAGAGGGGCTTATCGAATACTACGATTAGCTAAATAAATTGAATTATGACAATATGAAATTTTTGGCTGCTTTATTATCTGTTCTTATTCTATTTCTTTCGCTTTCAGCAGGTGCGAATGATTTCTGCTTGCCCGATGATGAATGTGAAACAGAACAGTCTGAAACTGAAAATCATTCATCCGACTGTCCTGACTGTTGCTCTCCATTTAGCTTATGCAATACATGCGCCGGATTTACATTTGCTCCCGCTATACATTCTCAAACAAAGCAGTTGGAATTTAACACAAAAGAGTTAATATTATACGTTTTACAGCTATATACTTCTCCCTTAGTTGATTCTGTTTGGCAGCCGCCACAAGCATAATCTATCTTTCCCTTACAGGGCATTGTCATGTATGCCAATAATTATTACGATAGTACATTCATTTGTAGTATCGTAACTTTCGTATCATTTCTAATTGAAAACATAAAACAATAAACATAATGAAAGCAAAATTTATATTGATGCTATTCTTAGCATTCAACATATCCAATATTTTCGCACAAAATACACTTAAAGTCAAACTTATAGATTGCGAAACAAAAGAGCCTTTAATTGGGGCGAGTGTTGTATTACAAAGCACAACCAACGGGGCATCGTCCGATACCGAAGGAGTGGCGACACTTTCCAATATCCCGGACGGTAATCAGAAAATCGAAGTTTCTTATATGGGATATGAAAAAACCATAAAAGAATTTACATTCCCTTTGCCTTCCGACAGCCTTATCGTTATTACTATTGAGCCTGACGAAAACGAGTTACAGGAAATCGTTGTTTCTTCAACAAGAGGTACACGTACTTTCAAAAATATTCCTACCCGCATCGAATTTATAAATACAGAAGAATTAGGCGAAAAAGGAGTGATGAAGCCCGGCGATATTCGTATGCTGCTAAATGAAAGTACGGGTATTATGACACAACAAACATCTGCCATATCGGGCAATTCTTCAATCCGTATTCAGGGTTTGGACGGTAGATATACCCAAATATTAAAAGACGGTTTTCCTGTATTTTCGGGTGCTGCAAGCGGATTAGGATTATTACAGACACCTCCGCTTGATTTGAAGCAAGTGGAAATAATAAAAGGGTCTTCTTCTACTTTATATGGTGGTGGTGCGATTGCAGGATTGGTAAACCTAATATCAAAAACACCCGAAGAAGAAAGAGATTTTTCGATACACTTGAACGGCACAACAGGTAAAGGTCTTGATATAAACAGCTATTTCGGTCAAAAATTCAACAAAGTCGGGACTACCGTTTTTGCATCATACAATCGAAATTGGGCTTACGACCCTTCGGATGTCGGCTTTACTGCAATCCCGAAGTTTGACCGATTTGTATTGAATCCTAAATTATACTTATATCTATCTGATAACACAGATTTTAATTTCGGTATAAATTCTACGATTGAAAACCGTTTGGGTGGAGATATAAGATATGTAGAGGGTAAAGGAAGCGAAGAACATTCCTATTTTGAAAGAAACAAGACACAAAGACACTCAACCCAACTTTCATTTGAACATCGTTTCGACAAACAAAATAAATTGAATGTAAAGAACAGCATCACTTACTTCAATCGTAAGATTGAGATTCCCGATTTTACATTTGACGGAGAACAGTTGTCCTCTTTTTCGGAAGTATCTTATATACATACCAGAGAGAAAACAGAATGGGTAGCAGGAGCAAACGTATGGACAGATAAATTTACCGAAAAGAAATTGACAAATTTTCCTTTACGAGATTATGATATGACAACTTTTGGTTTATTCATTCAAAACAATACGAAAATAACGGATTGGATGGATATTGAAAGCGGTTTGAGGACTGACTATGTTACAGATTACGGCTTTACAGTTTTGCCTCGCATATCTTCACATTTTAGAATAACAGACAAATTTTCTTCTCGTGTAGGTGGCGGATTTGGGTATAAAGCGCCTACTATTTTCTCGGAAGATAGCGAGCGTATCCAATTCCAAAATGTCTTACCGATTGACGATGACAAAAACAAGTTGGAAAAAAGCTATGGTGCAAATGTGGATTTTACTTATAAAACAGGATTATTTGACAATCAGGTGTTTTTAAGTATAAATCAGTTATTCTTTTACACCTACTTGAAAAATCCGCTTGAATTACAAGCTGCGAACAGCAACCAATGGCAATTTAATAATATAGACGGTCATATGGATAGTAAAGGGGCTGAAACAAATATGAAAATAAGTTATAAAGATTTCAGCTTATTTTTTGGATATACCTATATTGATGCTAAAATTAAGGAGAATGACAGGACTTATCAGAAAACGCTAACCCCGAAACATAAAATTAATTCTGTCCTGATGTATGAAATAGAGGACAAATGGAAAATCGGATTGGAAGCCTACTACACAGGAAAACAAAAACTGAATGACGGAAAAACGGGTCAGGGTTATCTTATTTGCGGATTAATGATGCAACGAATTTGGGAAAAATTCTCCATATATGCCAACTTTGAGAATTTCACAGACAGACGACAAACAAGATTTGACAGCATTTATACGGGTTCGATGACCAACCCTGAATTTCGGGATATTTATGCGCCATTAGACGGATTTGTAATTAACGGAGGAATAAAATTTAGACTTTAAGAAGATGAATAAAACCATATTTAATATAACAAAAATGGATTGCCCAAGTGAGGAGCAATTAATCCGTATGAAACTGCAAAACTTTGATACGGTAAAGTCATTGGAATTTGATATTCCCAATAGAAAACTAAATGTTTACCATAGTGGAAACCCAGAGCCGATTTTTTCAGCTTTGGAAACCTTGAACCTAAATACAACGCTGATTTCAACCGAAGAAACTAACGCAGTTGTTGAAACAGATACAAGCAATAGCCAACGGAAACTACTATGGACGGTATTGATTATCAATTTCGTTTTCTTTGGATTGGAAATGTTGTTCGGTATTTTTTCCAACTCAATGGGATTGGTAGCGGATAGCTTGGATATGCTTGCCGATAGCATCGTTTACGCATTGGCTTTGTTTGCTGTTGGGGGTACGATTGCAAGAAAAAACAATATCGCCAAATTTGCAGGTTACTTTCAAATCCTGTTAGCCGTTATCGGTTTTGTTGAAGTTATCAGACGTTTTATCGGAATAGAAGCGATGCCCGATTTCAAAACAATGATTATTGTTTCTGTTTTGGCATTGATAGCAAACGTACTTTGTCTTTACCTATTGCAAAAGAACAAGAGTAAAGAAGCCCATATGCAGGCTTCGATGATTTTCACGTCAAACGATGTTATAATCAATTCGGGGGTTATCGTTGCAGGAATTTTGGTCAATTGGTTAAACTCGAGCTATCCCGATTTGATTATCGGAGCTATTGTATTTGTAGTAGTGGCAAGAGGGGCATATAGAATATTGAAATTGGCAAAGTAGTCGTTAAGTTCCCTATTTTAACTAATAGAAACAGACAGGATAATGAAAATACAGGTATTAAGCTGTTGTGAACGTATTTGAATAAAACGGAAGAACAAGGACGAAAGACAGAGTTTATTCTATCAGTATTATGTGAAAGGGCTTTGCAAGCCCTTTTCTCTTGTCCTGTAATCCCGATAGGGAATAAAATGTTTATTTGTTTTTGAGAAACAAAAAATTCGTATATTTGCTTTGAGCTAACGGAAACACGTTGAAATACAAAGCAATAAGCACCGTTACCAAATCGTTACCTGACTTTTTTGATAATCTTTATAAAAGCTTAGTATTCAACCGATACAGCTTTTTCCTGAAAACTTTAAAATAAAAAAAGCCGCAGGTTTTATTGGTCTGCGGCTTTTTTATTTAGTCT
>CALFXE010000114.1 GCA_937927845.1 uncultured Paludibacter sp. | reverse complement strand
CTTCCCATTTGGGTTTTTCTTTTGCGAAGATTGTTAATCAGAGTTCCCTATAAAAGAATGGGGATGCCAAGTAAGAAGTTTAACTTACCATATCAGTAGTTAGAAATATTTTTGTATATTTGGGAAAAGTTTAAGAAATGAAAATCGGACAGAATATTAAAGAGTTACGGCTTAAAAGTGATTTTACCACAAAATTTATGGCGGAAGAAGTGGGCATAACTGAAGACGAGTATATCAACATTGAAAATGATGGCGACGTAACACTTAATCTTTTGGAAGCTATTGCAAACAGATTATCAACAACCATAGTGGACATCATTGAATTGAAAGATGCTACTGGTGGTGTTAGAAACTTCTTCAACAATAATAATGGTAATCAGGGAACGATTATCAATATTCAAGGGGTGAATCAGGAGGAAATAAGAAAAGCGTATAAAGAAGCCTATGAAGACCTGTATTCAGAAAAATTAAAAAGAGTTCCACAGTTAGAAGCGTTATTGCATCAGCATAATATCAAGTTTGATTTTTAGCAGTTACTATGAAAATTGGGGACAACATAAGAGAAATCCGTGAATTTGAGAAAAATCTCAAACGGGATTATGTTGCCGAACAATTGAATATTACCACCCGGGCTTATGCGAATATAGAAAATAACATAGCTGATATTACATTGAGCCGACTTAGCGAAATCGCCAAGATTTTTGGATGCAGTCCACTTTATATTTTGAAGTATTGCAGATTAAAACAGGACTTCTACAATAATATTCATAATAATAGTGGCAATCAGGGTTTAATTACTATTGATCAAAGCCAGATAAAAGGAAGGGATTTGTTATATCAACTTCAGAGAGAATTGATTGAAAGTCAAAGAAAGCGTATAGATTTGTTAGAAGCACTTTTAAAGGCAAATAACATAGATTTTTAAACTAAATATTCTAATCATGAAAGTAGGTGATAATTTAAGAGAAATAAGAGAAAAGCAGACCAAATTTCGGCAAGAAGATGTGGCTAAAGCGCTTGGTATTTCAACAAAGGCTTATGGTAATATAGAGAATAATCAGGCTGATATAACGCTAAAAAGGTTGACCGAGCTTTCCGAAATATTTGGTGTTACCCCAGAGTATATAATTTCCTATCAAAACAAACCAACTTATACGAACGTATTCAATAATTATGATGGCAATCAGGGTGTGATTAATATGTATCAGGGATGTGGCGCTGATCAAATCAAGAATATTGAAGAAGATATAAAAAAAAACAAGCAAGAGTCCAGTCGCTTACAGGCAAAGACAAGGAGTAACTAACCAATGGATAAAAGGTTTGAAGATATTGTAAGCCTAATAATGCAGTCGAGGGCAAATGCTATCAGGGCTGTTAATGCAGAATTGATCAATCTCTACTGGAATGTGGGCGCATACATTAAGCAGAAATTGTCTGCCGCCGAATGGGGTGATAAGACTGTTGAAGAACTGGCAGTTTTCATTCAAAAAAACAACCCGGAACTGAAAGGCTTTAACAGATCAGGGCTTTACAGAATGGTGCAGTTCTTTGAAACTTATGTTTCGTCACAATTTGTCGCCGCAGTGAGGCGACAAACTCAACGTATTGATAATGATGAAAATAGAATTGTCGCCCCAGTGGGGACACAATTTGAGCGGAAGGATATCAGAAATACTGTTTTGGTGCAGTTAAGCTGGATCGTGATGTAAAGAAGCAAAATGAAAACCCAAGCATCGGTATTTTGCTTTGCAAGGACAAAGGCAGTGAAGTGGTGGAGTATGCACTAAGCCGCAGCCTTTCACCAACAATGGTGTCCGAGTACAAAACACAATTGCCGGATAAAAAAATATTCCAGCAAAAATTACATGAGCTGTTTGAAAATAGTGAAGATGATGAAAACTAAATAATCATCCAAGGAGACAAGGTATTAAAAATGGAAAAATTATTTAAACATAACGGCATCGGCCTTCAGCCTTTTGTTGACGAAGACGGGCAGGATACAAATTTTGCCTACACAGATAAGCTGCTTGCACTGAATGTGCTTATTGAATTTTACACGGCGGTTACGGATGATACGGAAGAGAATTACGAAGAGGAGACAGTGGTTTCAGCCATCACTTATGCCGAAAACAGATCTTATTCATTTGCACTATTCCATAGCACGAATGTTATAGGCCCATTGCTTTTGTATAGAATTATAGCGGATGGTATTGATTTTATTGAACACTCCAGCAAGGCCACTTTGCTGGAAGACCTGGAGGAAATTTCAACCGGCGGCACTACCTCCGATGTGATGGATAACGAGGCAGATCGTAAAAGAGTTTACGACAGTGATGTTTGGAAATTTACGTCCGTGCTGGATTTGATTAAACAAAAACGGTAGCGGTAAATTGTACATTTACAAGCCGGTGTAAGGGTGAATTATAACTAATTTTTATTTATCGGATGCAGGAGTTTATTAGCGACATAAAACGCATATTGGATGAGGCAAGGCAAAAGGCGTATAGTGCTACGGCTTTTGCTATGACGGAAGGGTTCTGGCTTATAGGCAAACGAATTGTGGAAGAGAAACAGCAGGGCGCTGACAGGGCGGCTTACGGCAAGGAGATCTTGAATAACCTCGCCACTGCATTAGGCAAGGGTTTTAGTGCCAGAACGCTGAGAGATTACAGGCAGTTTTATCTCACTTTTACAAACCGGGAAGATTTGGCACACCTGTGTGCCAAATTAAACTGGTCGCATATCCGACTGATTATGAGGGTTTCAGATAAAAACGCCCGCGATTATTACCTCAAAGAAGCGACCGATAATAATTGGGCAGTGCGTACACTGGAGCGAAACATCAATACCCTTTATTACCAG
>CALFXE010000113.1 GCA_937927845.1 uncultured Paludibacter sp. | reverse complement strand
ATTGTATTGGGACACGTTAAATAATGAGTACCAGTTTTTATGCGGCTTTGAAGATGACAGCGGTAAAGCCATGAAAGAATTCTATGTCAAAGGCAGCGATTATACCTCTGTTTTGGTAATCAAAAGAAAATGGTAATTTTATAGTGTATGAAACCTGAAATAGCAGATCAAAAAGAAGGCAAAATACGGGTCGACAAAAATAGTCTGTTGTCGTTAGTCGCATCCAGACTCAGTGGGAGAAATCTGTTTCCTGCAAAAGTTAATAGTGCAAAGGAATATGTCAGGAAATTGAAGCAAGCTCGTTGATAAACATTGAATAGTATTGAAGGTGTCGTTCTGCGACACTTTTTTTATTCGATTAAGTTATTGCGTCTCGGTTCCTGCAACTACCCATTTTTAGTGATGGTTATAAGTCATCTAATGCCTGTTTTTTTACTTCGGCGCTGTTAATTTTATCAAAGTAGGCAAGCTTGACAAAGCAGCTTGAAACGCCTTTGTGGTCAATGGATAGCTGGATTTCTCCTTTATCGGTCTCCCAAATCGAATAGTATTTACAACGGTCAAACTGAACCTCATACATTTTAGCTGCATCATCTCTCGGTTCAGAATATCTATCAAACTTTTCCACTACGTCAGATGGAGCGCCGTATTTTTCTATCAACATCTGTTTGAGCTCGAAATAATTTCCTGAGAGTGTCGACCATGTATCCTTGTCCGGAAAGGCAACTCCGATTTTATGAACCAAATCCGTTTGAATACTAAAACCTGAAAACTCTGATTACGAATGGCCCGAATATAGGGGAAGCTTACACCGGAATTTGAATTTCATGATGACGGCAGTTTGGCTGTTGCTTCCTATAGGGGTATTAAATTTGTTGTCTAAACAGTGAGGTTTTTATTTTTATATTCTCTACGTCAATTTCCAGTTCCTTTGAACGTTGAGGCCAGACAAAGTGAGTGTCTTTGAATTTGGCTGCATCCCAAATAGTGTCTAAATATTTTTTGAATATCAGTGCTCTTTCCAACCGTTGAGTAATATTGAAAGTGTTTATAATTTCACCTCTTGTAGTCTCGTTGAAGATTGATACATCTGCTATAATCGCATCAATGTATGTAAAAGAATTAACTAGATATGATAAATGATAAATTCCACAACTGGTTGCTCTAACCATAAGAGTTTGATTATTTGTATTCAAATGATTTCCTTTTTGCGAGGTTTCAAAAAGAGCCTTTGAATACATGAAATTTAAAGCGCTATCTATTTGAGTGGGAATAAAGCCTTGGCTTTGCATGTAGGAATAAAGATCGTTGATTGAAATGAATCCTTGATTTCTATTGTTCGCGCTATAATCATTAAGCAAGCCTAATACTAATAATACTATAAAATGTTCTTTAGGGTCATAGGTTCTTACATCAAACAAGTTCACGATTTCTGAACTGTCGGGATTATAATAAATATTGTCACCAAAAATAACACTCCGAAGAAGTTCATGGACTGGCACAATGTATGTACCCTGTTCCTCTGTAATCCTGAGAATTTTTTCAGTGTCAACATGCCCACTGCCGAAATATTTTTTAATAAGTTCAATGGCCTTCCGTATATTTCCATTGGAGATGTTATCCAAGAATGAATATAAATCTTTGTTTCTTTCGAGTGAGTCTTTAAATGATTGGATAAGCTTGTGAAGCTTCGAGAAGCTCGTTTTTCCTTCAAGTTTACTTAATACAATATCTCCATTAGTGATTTTTTGGGCGAAGGAAAGTCTCCGTTGAATGACTTCGTCTATTCTGGGCGGAGCTATAGTAAATGCCTTTGTATGATATCCGCTTAAGGCACCATCAATTTTTTTTGTTCGGTGAAATGTTTCCGGCCTTAAACAAACAAACACAACCACGGGCCAGTCTGTCGCAAATTCTTGAGCTGCCAAAAATGCT
This sequence comes from uncultured Paludibacter sp., assembly GCA_937927845.1. Lineage (GTDB taxonomy): Bacteria > Bacteroidota > Bacteroidia > Bacteroidales > Paludibacteraceae > Paludibacter. Next base: position 1,689 of record CALFXE010000113.1, on the reverse strand, counting down.
GTTTCCTGATCTTGATCATTTCTCTGGTCACAATTATCTATAAATATTATAATCTGTTTCCTATGATTCTTTCCAATATATTCAAGAGATTTTTTAATATGGGAAATGTCATCATTCACAAGACCAGATAAAAACTCAATTTCCTTTTCGATTGCTTTTACTTTGTCGATTTCATACAATTTCTTTACTGCTACACTTTTTTTAAAATTTTCGAGCTCTATATAGTAGGCGTTTCTGACAAAATTATCCTCTGAAATATCAACTTTATAAACGTTTCTAAGTTGATCTTTTAGAAGGTTGATAATTGCCTTTCTTACATCAAGTGTAATAATTGCTTTAGAGCCAAGATCAATCTTGAATGTCAATGATTTTTCGAAGACTTTAGGAGCTTCAACCAATGATAAATTATCAATAAAGGTCGATTTTCCGACCCCAACGTCGCCTACCAGTAGAATTGGTCTTTTGCTTAGACTGTTTGCAAATAATTCAATCAAATCGCTGGATATACCTTTTTTGTTTGCAACCTGTTCTAGTGTGGCTTTTTTATCATTGGATTCAAATAGATAATCGTAACGGGTAGTAAGAATTTGTTTACTTAACACAGAATATTGGGATATTGAACCACTTTTGCAATAACAATCCTCAAGAAATTCTTTTTCTATACTTTTTTCCTTAATTACGTCTTCTAGGACCAAGTCGCTTATGATTTCTAATTCTGTTTGAAATGGATTGCGATTTTTTATGCCTGGGTAATCAGTAATTGTGGATGATAATTTGGCTGGAAGATGCTCTTCAGTACCACCCAATATTTTTTTCGTAAGGTATTCTTCTCTAAAGCCAGTTTTTGATAAGCAGTTCCAAACTTCTTTGTAATTTGATATAAATGAGTCCAGTGATGGGACTACCAAAGCGTCGCCTTCCAGCGGCCTAATTGAGTCGTTACGATTTGCTAGAAAAGCTACAAACTGCCATCCGTTCGAGACTACGCCAACTTGAATACCTCTTTCATGGCAATAACCGCTAACTTGAATCAATGCTTTTTTGAATTCCGGATTGTCCTTACATAGAGATTTTAATGGATAAATTATCTTGTGTGTACCTACGGGAAGCTCAAAATAATTTCCAGTCCTTTTTGCTTCCCAGACCGCAACAGGTCTAAAAAGATTCAATTTATAATCGGCATAATGTTCATCTACTACATCTTCGTTATGTATGTCTTTAGGTTCCCAAGCTAAACATTTTGTCAGAATAGTATCAATAAACCGAAAACGCGTATCAGCTTCATTAAATTTTTCTATTTCCAGTGATTTAAATTCCTCGTTAAGTTTTTCTAATATTTGTCTTCCTTCTTCGTATTGTTCGCTCATAAAACTAACGTTTGGTGTTAAATATTATAAATATAAAGTTTAGCTTTTAGTATAAAAAGCTAACACTATAAGGATTATAGTATGTCTACAGAAAAGTAAGATACTGAACATTTTGTAACAAAAATGTATCGCAGTAATAGGGGAGGCCATCAAAAAGAACACTGTTTTTCCAGTATTCCCGTCTGAAGACCGTGTATGGGAGCGAGAACCGGAACTTCTGAGGTTATACTCAAAAATTCCGGTTTGGTAGCCCCGACAGGAATCGAACCTGTATCTGGAGTTTAGGAAACTCTTATTCTATCCATTGAACTACGGGGCCATA
>CALFXE010000112.1 GCA_937927845.1 uncultured Paludibacter sp. | reverse complement strand
CCAACGACCCCGAGATTACAAATCACGTGCTCTGGCCAACTGAGCTAAAGAGGCAATGTGCTAATACTTAGCGTTTTCTGTCGAATAAAAAGCCGCTTAAACACTCCTATTTAAACGGCTTGCAAATGTACGAAATTATTTTGGAATACAAAACATTTAAATCAATATTTTATTTTTTAATAATCTTTTCCTTAAATTTCAGGAGTTGTTTCTCTAATGCTTCTAATGACAAGTCTACAGCTTCTTCAAAAGTGTCACATACTTTGGATGCAAAAAAATCTGCTGATGGAACAGAAATCTTAATTTCAGCTTCTTTGTTGGCTGCTGTCTCCGGTTTTATGACTTTCAAATAGACTTCAACATTTAAAATGTCATCAAACAGCCTGCTTAACTTCTTTGTCTTCTTTTCAACGTAAGTCTCTAATTTCTGTGTCGCATCAAAATTGATAGATTGAACTCTAAGTTTCATAGGTACCTCCTTCTTTATTTAGCTCTTGGATGAGCTTGTTTATAAATATTATATAATTCTCCGAAACCTGTATGCGTATATACTTGAGTTGCTGCAAGTGAGCTGTGACCTAACAGTTCTTTTACTGCATTGATATCTGCGCCTCCGTTTAATAAACCGGTTGCAAAGCTATGGCGCAATACATGCGGACTGTTTTTCTGAAGGGTGCTGACTTGTGACATCAACTCGCATACAATATTATATACAAGCTTAGGATACATCTTTTTACCATCTGATTTTACAAATAAGAAACTATTTGCATCAGGTATTAATTCTTTGTTTTTATCTTGATATTCTGAAATTTTTTCACACAATGCTTTACTGAGTGGTATGATTCGTTGTTTATTGCGCTTTCCGACTACGCGCAGTTCTTCTCTACCTAAATCTACATCTCCTACCTTAACATTTATTAGCTCTGACAATCGAACTCCCGTCATGTAAAATATTTCAATAATTAATATATTTCTGTTTCGAGCAAAGTCATTTTCAGGGATATATGGATTATCAATGACTTGACTTACTTCTTTATGTTTAAAGAACAAAGGAAGTGGTTTCTTTGTTTTGGGAAGTATGATTTTAACAGTTGGATTGGTAGTCGTATAATCGTTCTTCAATAAATAACGCCAAAAAGATTTTAAAGTTGATATTTTTCGCGATATGCTCGTTGCAGACATTCCTTGTTGTGTCATTTCTATTATCCATTGCTGAATAGTATCTGCACTTATATCATTAGGACTGAAGGTTTTGGTGTCTTGTCCTACATAGCTTAATAATTGGTTTAAGTCATTACTATATGACAAAACAGTATGAGAGGAGTAGTTCTTCTCATACTGTATATATTGCAGAAAACCGTTAATCATAACTTAATTCCAATTCTGCAACGAAGTTAAAATAAATAAATCAAAAATACAAATTATCCGGAAATAATTTATAAGATTTTTTTATTCTTGTCCAAGTTGCATCTTCTGTACATAGACTGCGTGCATCTTTTGATCACGCTTTAGTATAGAAGGCTTATCAAATTGCTGACGACGACGAAGTTCTTTTACAACGCCTGTCTTTTCAAATTTACGTTTGAATTTTTTTAAAGCTCTCTCGATGTTTTCGCCTTCTTTTACAGGAACTACGATCATATTACTAACTGATTTTTATGTTTAATATTTAAAAATTTTGGACTGCAAAGATAGATGTTTTTTTTAAATAAACAAAAAAGAAAATTATTTTATTTATTATAGTGTTTTTCTTTATATCATGCAAAACAAAGTTACCAAGAATGGTACGCTTAAGTCGACCATAAAACCATGAAAAACAGATACAACCACATATTGCTGACCGGAATAACGTGTAATGATAGGTAAGGTCGTATCCATAGTTGTTGCACCTCCTGCTGATATTGGTGCTAATCGTCCGAAGTACTTAACCATCAACGGAGCTAAGGTTAAAGTCAGTATTTCCCTTGTAATGTTAGACAGCAGTGCTATTGTCCCGAGTTCCGCTCCTTTAAATTTTGAAATAAAAACTGATGACAAAGAGTAATAACCGAAGCCGGAGCCTACAGCGAGTATTTCAGATAGTGAATGGGAAGTGATAAACAGCCTAAGAATCGATACTCCGACTAAAGTTCCCAAAATAGTAACAAGCGGCAATAATAGAAACACAGGATCAACTTTTTTGATACTTTCTAATGATTCTTTATTTGCTCCGATACTGATTCCGACACAGAACATTAAGGCACATAAAACATAAAAACTCAAATCATACTGCTCAAACGCATTGGTAACTAAACCATTAAGTCCACAAAATAGTCCAATAACAAAGAATGATATAATAATTATACTTCCTTTCATTTAATATTTTGCTTTTTTATTTTCCAACGATAAAAAATAGCAGCAGCAATTACACTCCCAATAACGGCAAACGTACCAATTAAAATCGCCTCAAATCCAATCTTAGCAAAACCTTGTATGATTTGCTTGTTACTCCCAACTTCGATTCCAAGTAAAAATAGCAACAACCAAATAAGCATATTTATTACTTTATATATCCATGTAAGTTTATGCTTTTGAAGAAGCAAACCAACAAGGACACCTGACAACATTATTAAGACTACTGTAAACATTATAAGCACAATTAGTTAAATCAACAATATGAGCTGAATTGGAAATACTATTCGTAAAAAGAGGGTAAAGATACAAGAAATTAATAATTAGTGGAAAATTAAGGTTTATTTTTTTGAACCTCGTCGCGTAGTTTACATTCACACTGACATCTACCCATATCAATAAGTCCGCTGCGATTTAAAAGTTCAAACTCCTTAATGAAATTATCGGTGAAAATACCTGATGAAAGTTCATCCTGAATTTGCTGAAGAGTCCACCATTTTGTCTGATGCTTATTTGTTTCAGAGTTAAATACCACATCTGAAAATCTACAAGACAGAAATAAGTGCACATGTTGATATTCATATTTATTTTCAATCTTATAGTTTGATAGAAACTCAGGTCCTACTTCTTCCAAGCCGTACAACTCTGAAGCAGACCTCTTTATTGCATCTATCACCGATTCTTTTAGCCTGACATGTGTACAAATAGCATGATCCCAAGTGTCAGGATTTACCTTATCTTGAAATGTTCGTTTCCGTAATAGCATTTTATTACCTGCCATAACAATAACTCTTGCTACCGGATGCATGAATTTAACTCCCGTATTTTCCATGCTTGTAGTGAAATCAATAGAGCCAATTTCTTTTCCATTATCATTGACAATAGGCACCCATTCCTCATTTATCAAACTCCTTCTTACAGCAAATACACGAATTGTCTGAAAGATAAAATAGAATAGTAAGAGAGCAATATTTATATTGTATGTTAGATATAACAGTTGTATTCTGTTCTCAGTAACAAAAAAGAAAATTATTAAAAACGACAAAGAAAAAACAAGAAGAATAATCACGATAGCATTAGTAGTCCTTATCAATTCATTCAAATTATTCTCCATAGCGATTTTTTTATTTGATATTTTTGCAACAAGCATTAAAATATACTTTTTAAAAATCCACGGAATCAATAAGAAAGGAATAGCAACTAATTTTCCATAAACAACAAGAAAAGGAATAGAAAATAAATCATGTGTAAATGATATTATTACAGCTACACATAGGTACACTGAGACTGAAACTAAAAACCAACTTAACAATGACCTGTAAAAAAAGTACACATAGAATGCAAACAGAATTGTCACAGGTAAAGATACTACCCACGCAATTCTAATGTCATTATAGTAATGTGTTTCTAATAAAAGAAACGTCAATATTGGTATTACATGAATGACAGGATTGAAAAAAGACTCATTAATGAATTTCTTCATTTAAACCATAATATGTATTATAATATAGTCTAACAATACATTTTCAAATAAGTTTGATAAAATACAAATTTATTTTCTTATTCATTCTGAAATGCCATCATCCTGCTAAGATATTTGCCTATAATATCAAACTCAATATTTACAATAGTCCCTTTTTGTATTTGATAAAAATTGGTAAAGTCGTGCGTATAAGGAATTATCGCAACTTGAAAGGTGTTTTTTGTGGGATTACAAACTGTCAGACTCACTCCATTCACTGTAACCGAGCCTTTATCGACTGTCATATATCCTTTGAGAGCCATCTCTTTATCAAATTTATATTCAAAAGTGTAATACCAGCTACCATCTGCTTCTTGAATATCGACGCAAACAGCAGTTTGATCTACATGACCCTGAACGATATGACCATCTAAGCGACCATTCATAAGCATACTTCGCTCTAAATTAACCTTACTTCCAATTTTTAAAAGTCCGAGATTTGAACATTCTAAGGTTTCCTTTATGGCAGTAACCGTATAGGTTTTGTCTGTTTTATCAACCACAGTAAGACAAACTCCGTTATGCGCAATGCTTTGATCGATTTTCAATTCATCTACAAAGGAACATTCCATTGTAATATGCAGATTGCCATCATCTTTTTCTAATGCTACAACCATTGCAGCTTCTTCTACTATTCCTGAAAACATATTTTTGAGTTTTAAGTTATTTAAGAGAGTTATGAGTTTTGAGTTAGACAACACTCTAAACTCTATATTCCAAACTATTTATCAATTACCAATATTTATAAAAATTGAGAAAAATGTAAAAGTGTATTGGCACGCTGATAACGCTGATTTTCAAACGCGGATTGTAATTAGCGTTGCTTGCATCCGTGTCATCTGCGTTCCATTTTTAAAAGAAAAGTTTTAAAGTCTATGAATTCTTTAGACATTTCTACAGTTTGCTTTTCTCCTTTCATAAATTCTTGGAGTTTTTGAGGTATTTCTACTTTCTCTCCAATTATACTTTCAACAGTTTCCAAAAACTTTGCAGGATGAGCAGTTTCCAAGAAAACACCAACTTCATCCGGTTGAAGCCCATCTTTTAAAGCCTGATACCCACAAGCACCATGTGGATCTAAGAGATAACCTGTTTCATTTTTACAGGACTTTACAGTTTCTTTAATTTGCTCGTCAGTATATCTAAAACCTGTTATTTCAGAAGTAATAGCACTATGTGAGTTGCCATACAAATCCAGAATACGTACGAAATTACTTGGATCGCCAACATCCATAGCATTTGCGATAGTTGCGACAGACGGACGAGGATTGTATTTCCCAGTGTTAAGATATTCAAGGAAAATATCATTTCTATTATTGGCTGCAACAAATCGTTTGATAGGTAAGCCCATTTTCTTCGCAATCAATCCTGCTGTGATATTACCGAAATTACCGCTTGGCACACATACTACCATATTTTCGGTAGCTTTTTTCGATAGCTTTTTCAGTTGAGCATAAGCATAAAAGTAATAGAAAGCTTGCGGCATAAAACGCGCAACATTAATAGAGTTAGCAGAAGTCAACTTCATTTTAGCATTGAGTTCGCCATCCATGAAAGCCGATTTTACGAGAGCCTGACAATCATCGAATGTTCCATCTACTTCTATGGCTGTAATATTCTTTCCAAGAGTAGTAAACTGACATTCCTGAATAGGACTGACTAATCCCTTGGGATAAAGCACATAAACATGGATGCCTTCAACATCGAGAAATCCGTTTGCAACAGCACTGCCTGTGTCTCCTGATGTTGCGACTAAAACATTAACATTTGCCTTTGAATCACCATTTTTAGTTATAAAATAGCTTAACATTCGCGACATAAAACGTGCACCAACATCTTTAAAAGCAAGGGTTGGTCCGTGAAAAAGCTCAAGACTATAGATATTATCGGTAACTTTTACCAAAGGAATATCGAAGTTCAGACTTTCATACACAATTTTTTTTAGGTCTCCAGCATTAATATCTTCGCCAAACAAAGCATTTGCGACATGATATGCAATTTCCTGAAACGACATATCTTCAATATTTCCATAGAAGTTATCATCTAATACAGGAATCACATTTGGCATAAAAAGTCCCTTGTCTTCAGCAAGTCCTTTGATTACCACATCACTCAAACCTATGTCCTTAATCTTTTTATTTGTACTGTAATAAAGCATTTTATTTAATAATTATACTAATAATATGTTATAGTCGATAGTCTAATGGTCTATAGTCTCTTACGAATATTTAGTAAAAAACTGAGGAAGTACAAAATTGTATTGGCACGCTGATAACGCTGATTTTCAAACGCGGATTATATATCAGCGTTGCTTGCATCCGTGTCATCCGCGTACCATCTGTCACTCTACACTCTAAACTCCTAATTCAAAACTATCTATATTTCTTCATCAAAAACAAATATTCATGATGCGCTCCATCACTATTAACCCATTCGTTTGTCCAGCGCATATTACTCATTACATTTTTCTTATAATCGATTTCTTTTGCAAAAACAAGTTTACCACTCTGTGTTATAATATCATGTAATTCTTCCTTGGTTGCCCTTCCTCCGGAACTATATGACAACAAAATATATCTCGATTTAGTTGTGTCGATTAACTTTTTCAGAGCTTCAAGCGCAATAAATTTACCATCAGCATTCCTTCTAAATTCCTCAAAACTCGATATTGCATTTTTATCTCTCGTATCCTCTCGCCTACCTGCTTTTCCGAATAATTCTGCATGGTCATTCTTAATTACACTCGTCCACAAATGATAATACGACTGGTATCTCACACGACTTGATGGCATTTTATCGTTATTCGAGCCATAAGGAGGATCAAAATAAGCAAAATCAAACTCATCATTCTTAACAACATCAAAAACATCCCCACGTAAAACGTCATTTTTACCTTTTACCTTATACCTGTAAGGAACTTTCAGCAATAAGTCATTATAAGATCGTTTCGACCATTTCGATAAATATGCCGCATAATGTCCGAGTGTACTGTCGACCTTATCCATAGCGAGAATCAGGCTTGTTAATAACACACATTTATCTTCCCATTCGAGCTGCATTTTATCAATTGCGCACCTTATTGCATCTAATTTCCGAGTATTTTTCTTTTGAAATGGTTTTTTAGAACTCACATCATCTCCACCATAGTGTTCAGTGAACCAACCATCGATACCATTTAAAGAATTCAGCTCATCTATGATATGCTGATAAAATTCTGTTGGTTTATCTGCCTTCAGGTAGCAAGTAGCAAACACTTCCGACCAAACCGAAATATCGTTAGAAGTTGTGTTGTAACCTAATTGAGCAAAAGCTTGTGATACTCTCGTAGTTCCGCTGAACCCATCAAGTACGTTTTTTATATTATCTAATGAGCATATAACATCAACAATATACGGAATCAATTTCAACTTCGAACCTGCATATTTTATTCCTTGAGTTGTGAATTTTCCGTATCCATCCATCATTATTCTTTTTGAATGAAAGTCTGCATAAATTCCATTTCCCGTAAATTACCATAACTACCATTACGACAAGAAAACTCATCGTAGACTGCAACATCATCGCCTTTTTCATTAGAACGGTAGATGATAAAAGGCACAGGATCCATAGTGTGAGTACGTAATGCACAAGGAGTTGGATGATCGGGTAATATAGCAATTGTAACAGGCACATCCCATTTAGAAACAGCATCAAAAATAGGTTTTACAATCCTTTGATCGAGATATTCTATTGTCTTGATTTTTAAGTCTACATCGCCTTCATGACCGGCTTCATCACTTGCTTCAATATGCAGATATACAAAATCATCTGTTTTGAGAGCATCAATTGCAGCCTGAGCTTTACCTTCATAATTTGTATTATACAGACCGGTTGCACCCTCGACCAATTTCACTTTCAAACCTGCATATACACCAATACCCCGTATTAAATCTACAGCAGAGATTACAGTACCACCATTCAAACCATACAGTTCTTGAAGTGTCTTCATTGTAGGTTTATATCCGGGCGACCATGGCCAGATACTATTAGCTTTATCCTTACCTTCTGCAGCTCTTTTCAAATTTACAGGATGATTTTCGAGTAAAGCTTGTGAGCGTACAACCAAATCATTCAAGAAATTAGCAGTTGCTACACCTTCTTCATCAACAGCTTTAATCAATACATCAGTAAAAGGAGTGCCGGGGACATCATGAGGAGGAGTACATTTTATTTTTTTACTCCCATTTTTTATCTTGATAAGATGGCGATAAGAGACACCAGCATAGAAACTTACAATATCATTACCAAGCTCTTTTTGTAAGAAAAGAATCAATTCTTCGGCTTCTTCATTACTTATATGCCCTGCAGAATGATTTTTCACTTTACCATCTTGAACACAAATTAAGTTACAGCGCATCGCCATTTCATCAGGTTCGATATTTACACCCATACTTGCAGCTTCAAGCGAGCCACGTCCTTCAAATACCTCAGGGACATTATACCCTAAAACACTCAAATTAGCAATTTCACTTCCCGGAGCAAAACCCTCAGGAATGGTATGGAGCATACCACAACTACCAAGTTGTGCTATTTTATCAATATTTGGTTTATGGGCAACCTGTAATGGAGTTTTATTTCCAATGCTGGAAATTGGTTCATCTGACATTCCGTCACCCAAAATAATTATATATTTCATATTTAATTAATGTGCTAATGTGTTATAGTGATTGGTGATTGGTGATTGGTAATTAGTAATTGGTTATTAACGTTTAGTGCTTAATTACTCCAAACTATTCACTAATCACTATTCACTATTCACTAATGATAACATCAGCGGTTTATATTAAAAAAAATCTCTATATGCAGGCAAAGTGTCTTCGAAAATCTTAACTGCCTCCTCCATTGAACCATAAAACTCACCACCGGAAGCATTTAGATGACCGCCACCACCAAACACATCATCAGCAAATTTGTTTGTAGGAAAGGTACCTTGCGAACGTAAAGAAATTTTTATTTTATCAGTCTCTTCTCTCATAAAAACAGAAAAATCGATGCCCTGAATAGACAGTGGAATATTCACAAATCCTTCAGAATCACCATTTACATAATTAAATCGCTCCATTTCTTCAGCAGTAAGAGTTATAAGAGCAGATTTATACTCAGGATAAACTTTCATCTTTTCATACAAACAATAACCCATCAATCGGAGGCGATGATCAGAATAAGTATTAAAAACCTTTCTGTATATTTCATCTTTATCAACACCAAGCTTTATCAATTCAGATATTATCACATAAATTTCCTGATCATTTGAATTGTAAGTAAAACCTCCTGTATCCGACATCATGCCGGTATAAATACATTCTGCACATGCTAAATTGATTTTTGAAAAATCGCCCATTCTGCAAATTAAGCGAAAAACTAACTCACTTGTAGAAGATATTTCAGGATGTGAAATCACAATATCAGCAAAGTCACCCGGATTTAAATGATGATCAATCATAATTTTCTTACCTTCTGCTGCGAGCACAACAGGCTCTACCTCAGCCATACGCTTAGGTGTATTAAAGTCCAGAGCAATTATCAAATCAGCATTCGATAACAGTTCCGTAGCTTTTTCAGCATCTCTTTCAAATACATAGACAGAATCAGCTCCTGGCATCCATTCATAAAAGGCAGGAAAGGCAGATGGCGCAACAATAAAAGGCGATTTGCCGCAACTTTTTAAATAATGCAACATTCCAAGTGATGCACCCATAGCATCACCATCCGGTCCGACATGAATAACCATAGCAATGCTATCAGCTTCATTTATAGCATATTTAACCTTGTGAACCAGATCTTCTGCAATAACTTTTGATATCATTTTATATAACTTAATCGGGCACAAAAATAACAAAAAATAATGAGATTACTTTAATTAAAAATCATATACATACGCACCATGTTCAGCCACAGAATAAAACTCTATCCCATTTTTTGTACATATTTCTTTAATATTATCAGTATACCATGATGAAATACTACTATCTACAATGCAAGTTTTAGGATTTACACAACTTATAATTTGTTTCGCATTCACTTTAATAGCATTACCAATAATTAGAAAATCAACATTTATAGGTTCAATAGCTGTCATACGATTTAAACTGTCATCAGTTAGTATGAAAATCCTTTTATCATTGATTGTCAACATTCTACTATTAACTTGATTGATATAATTAGCACTTTTCAAATGATTAAGTCCCCAATATTTCTGAAAACTCTTTTTCGATACAATACTATCTGTGGTAAAAACAATATTATTTCGATTAGAGATTATGTTTATATGAGAGTTCTTATTATCAGCAAAAACAATCATACGATTAATATTATAAGATTTCAGATTAATGAAAGATATATTACACACAAAAAAGAGAATAATAAATATAAAGGTAAAAATCGACCAATATTTTCTATTATCCATATAAATTACAAAAAACAAAAGGAGAGTAAAAAGTAAAAACACCTGAAAACCACTGATATACCACATTGAAATTGCATTAGGTAAATCATGAATAAAAGCAATGGAGAGATTCAGAACTCGTAAAAATACTTTAAGCAATAAAGCAGGAATATAAGCCAGAAAGAGAACAGGAGACAAAACTAAATAAGCAACAGCAATATAAATGATAAATGTTGCCAAAGGAATAGCGATATAATTTGATAAAAGAAAGTAATTGGGGAACTGACTAAAATAATAAATCGAGAGGGGTAGAGTGGTTATTTGAGCAGCTAACGATACGGCAGTAAGATCCCACCACCATTTCATCCATTTGTGTTTCAGGTAGATAAGAGAAGATATTTTAGGTTGTAAATACACTATACCAATAACAGCAGCATAACTTAACTGAAATCCTACATCGAATAGTATATTAGAATTCCATAACAAAATCATAAAAGCCGAGACAGATATAGTGTTGTATATTTGAGCTTTCCTTCCGATAGAGGTTCCTACACTAACCAAAGAAAACATTGTTGTAGCCCTTATCACCGAAGGAGGCAATCCTGTAATAAAAGCGTATAACCAAAGTGCGCAAATGGTAAAAACAGTGCTTAAATACTTATATCTAAGCTTTTTAAACAAAAAGGTAAATACTGTTTGGAATATCCAAAAGACGACACCAACATGCAAACCACTTACAGCTAAAATATGCATTGCACCGGAATGACTGTAATTTTCCGCAACATCAGGTTCAAGTGCATCTTTATAACCAAGAGTAAGAGCTGCCAGAACGGCAAACTGATCATTAGGAAGATTGAGTTTTTGATAAATGGAAAGCAGTCTATCTCTCCAAGTTTCAGCCAAAGCAACAATGGAAAAAGTCTGATTGTTAAATAAAAGTCGCCATTCATTTTGTCTGACAAAAGCTGTAGCAGCTATACCTTTCCTAAATAAAAACTTGTCATAATCAAAACCTTCAGGATTGAGGGATTTAGGTGGATTTTGAAATGTGGTTTTTATAGATAATATATCACCTTTTTTTAGATTAAGACTTAAACTATCTTTCGATACATAAATAAGTGCTTTTGAAGATATTTTTACAAATTGTGTATCGGTTTTAAATCCATTTACCTGTACTTGACAAACTATAGAATTCGGTTTTATTAAAGGTCTTTCTTGAATGTCTACTACAAATAGTTCTTTTTGGTTAATATACGGAAAATCAGTTTTTTTCTGTTTTATTTCTGAGACAACATAGCCTATAAGGAAGAAAAGGATTAATATGCCTACACCGAATAGCCAACGAAATTTATATGCATATTTTGTCTTTTTTAATAAGAATGCGGTAAGTGTCAGTAAAATTACAAACAGTAGTAAAGTCAGTTTCATCAAACAACCAAACTTGATATATTGAAAAACTACTATGCCTGAGATTAATGATAGTAATAACCTTAGAAAAGGTGTGCGTTGAAAGAAATTCATAAACAAACATTATTTTTATATTGGCACACAGATAAAGCGGATGCAAGCAGCGCGAATTAATACAGATAGTTTAAATCAGCATTTTTAAATCAGCGTCATCAGCGTTCCATTCTTTATTAGGAATTTAGCATATTTTTTATCATTTGCATAGGGTCAGCAGCATTAAAGACAGCACTACCGGCAACTAAAACATTTGCGCCTGCATCAAAAAGCTGCTTTGAGTTACGAATAGAAACACCGCCATCGATTTCAATTAAGCATTTAGGATTAAGATCATCTATCATTTTCTTCAGTGTTTTCAAACGTTCATAAGTTTCTTCAATAAAACTCTGACCGCCATAACCGGCAAAAACACTCATCAACAATACCATATCAACCTTATCGATATATGGTTTAAGCGATTCAACCGGAATATCAGGATTTATGGTGATACCAACTTTTATTCCTTGCTGCCGGATAAGTTCAATCACTTCATCCGGATTTTCCGCTGCTTCATAATGAAATGTAAGCATTTGAGCACCGGCTTCAGCAAATCGTTTAACATATTTTTCCGGATGCACTATCATAATATGTACGTCAATAAACTTCGTACAATGCTTTTTTATAGCTTCAAGTACAGGAAAACCAAAAGAAATATTTGGTACAAACACTCCATCCATAACATCAATATGAAACCATTCGGCATCACTTCTATTTATCATTTCACATGCAGATTTCAAATTGCTAAAATCAGCAGCAAGTACGGATGGGGATATAATTCTTTTCATACGTTTAAAATTAGAGAACAAAAATAGTCAAATTTATCTTTTTTACCATATTTATTAAATAACTCATATATAAAAAAAAGACTCCCTAAATTTCAGGAAGTCTTCGTTTTGATTCAACTTAATGTAATTTCTACAAATTCGTTCTGACTGATTTTCTGTACTCTATAATTTGCAGCGAATCTTAATATATTATTAATTGTCGTTTCTGAAGGCTGCATTTTTTGAGAAAAGTTTTTAGGTAAATTAGTTGAGTTAATTAAATCAGTTTTGTTTAAATGAGTAATGGTTTTATGCATAGGCTACAATTAATTTTTGTTTCTGATTTAATAACGCATATATTTTCAAAAAATTATATTTGAAAGAAAAAAATATCAATATGCCAACTTGCTAACTCTAATTTATCAGGATTAGCAAATCAACATTTTATTGCATCAACATATCAACACATTAGTACATTGGCATATTAGCACATTAGCACATTATTAATACCTTGCTTCAACAGCTTTCCAATCTATTATATTCCACAATGCATTAACATGATCAGGTCTGCGATTTTGATAATCAAGATAGTACGCATGTTCCCATACATCAAAACCGAGAAGAGGCTCTAAGCCCTTCACAACAGGATTACTGCCATTAGGTTCTTTTTCAATCGTCAATTTACCATTTGCATCTTTTGCAAGCCAAGCCCAACCTGAACCAAAAACAGACACTGCTGCTGCACCAAATTCTTTCTTGAAATTCTCAAAATCACCAAAGTCTCTGTTAATTGCATCAGCTAATTTACCCGATGGTGCACCTCCTCCATTAGGAGAAAATGATAAAAAGTAAATATTGTGATTCAAAGCCTGACCTGCATTGTTGAACAATGGTCCGTCACTTTGCTTAACTATATCTACCAAATCCATATTTTCATATTTTGTACCGGCAATAAGATTGTTTAAATTGGTAATATATGCCTGGAAATGTTTTCCATAATGCAATTCAACAGTTTGTTTACCAATTACAGGTTCTAATGCACCTGTTTCATACGGAAGTTTTGGAAGTTCAAATTTCATAATGATATTTTTTAAAAAT
Organism: uncultured Paludibacter sp.; assembly: GCA_937927845.1. Lineage (GTDB taxonomy): Bacteria > Bacteroidota > Bacteroidia > Bacteroidales > Paludibacteraceae > Paludibacter. The sequence goes on along the minus strand of CALFXE010000112.1, from coordinate 94,820 downwards.
TAATATTCTTGTTCTTGTGTACTTAAAACATAATTGATCGCTATTCTGTTCTGTTGAAAAAATCAATACTTTTATTGATAAACTCTATACAAAAAAGAATTATGGAAATATTTCTTTAATTATGCTGTATATGTGCTTTTTTGTATTATCTTTGCAGCGAATTTCAGAAATATATGTTTTACAACATGTTTTTTGATAGTAAATAGTTTAGAGTATGGAGTGAGGAGTTTAGAGTATGGAGTGTGGAGAGTTGTGAGTCAATAGTTAGCTTTAACTCAGAACTCAAAACTTATTGACCATAGACTATAGACAATAAATAATAATTTTTTAGTTTAGTTTTCAATGGCTACATTTAAATCAGGTATTTGGGAAAAAGAGATTAATGTTCGAGATTTTGTAACTAAAAATATCTCTCCCTATGATGGCGACGATTCCTTTTTATATGGTGCGTCAGTAACAACAAAAGAACTTTGGAAAATTTGTTTGGATGCAATAAAAGAAGAACGAGCAAATAACGGCGTAAGATCGATCGACAACGAATTAGTTTCTACAATTACTTCACATGCAGCAGGATACATTGCACGTGACAAAGAGATTATTGTTGGTTTGCAAACAGACGAATTACTCAGACGTGCTATGAAACCCTACGGCGGTATATCAGTCGTAGAGAAAGCATGTTCTGAAAATGGCGTTGAGATTTCACCTGTGGTAAAAGAGATTTTCACTAAATACGCCAAGACTCATAACGATGGAGTGTTTGATGTTTACAATCAAGAAATTAGGACATTCCGTTCGCTGGGTATTTTAACTGGTTTGCCTGATAATTATGCTCGGGGAAGAATTATCGGTGATTATAGACGTTTAGCTCTTTACGGCACAACAAAATTAATCGAAGGCAAACAAAATGACTTGCTTATCTATAACGGTCCGATGACAGACGATCGCATAAGATTGCGTGAAGAAGTTGCGGAACAAATCAAAGCCTTAAAAGATGTTGAAACATTAGGCGAGATTTACGGATTAGATCTTACACGTCCTGCTGAAAATGCTCAGGAAGCTGTTCAGTGGGTGTATATGGCTTACTTAGCCGCTGTAAAAGAGCAAGATGGAGCAGCAATGTCATTAGGAAATGTGTCATCTTTCCTTGATATTTATATCGAAAAAGATATAGCAGAAGGAAAGATTACCGAAGAATATGCTCAGGAGTTAATCGACCAGTTTGTAATGAAATTGCGTATGGTTCGCCATTTACGTATGGCAGCATATAATGAAATATTTGCAGGCGACCCAACATGGGTGACAGAATCTATTGGAGGAACAATGGCTGATGGTCGACATAAAGTAACAAAGACTTCATTCCGGTTTTTACAGACATTATATAATCTTGGTCCGTCGCCGGAACCAAATATGACAGTGCTTTGGTCGCAAAGATTACCTGAGAACTTCAAAGAATTTTGTGCGAAAGTCTCTATCGATACATCATCAATACAATATGAGAATGATGATTTAATGCAAAGTAGCAGATGTAGCGATGACTATGGTATTGCCTGTTGCGTATCATATCAGGAAATTGGCAAGCAAATTCAGTTTTTTGGTGCTCGCTGTAATCTTGCAAAGACACTTTTACTTGCAATCAATGGCGGACGATGCGAAATAAGCGGCAAGCAAGTAGTAAAAGGCATTCCTTCATTAAAAAGTGATATGCTTGATTTTGATGAAGTTATGAATAATTTCAAACTGACTATGGCTGAAGTATCACGTGTTTATGCCGATGCAATGAATATTATTCACTATATGCACGATAAATACTATTATGAGAAAGCTCAGATGGCATTTATCGATACCAATCCACGTATTAATCTTGCATATGGAGCAGCAGGTTTGAGTATTGTTGCTGATTCGCTTTCAGCAATTAAGCATGCTAAAGTAACGGTTGTGCGTGATGAGAACGGCTTATCCAAAGATTTCAAAATTGAGGGCGTTTTCCCATATTATGGTAATGATGATGATAGAGTTGATATTTTCGCGAGAGAAATTCCGATTTACTTCAATTCATTACTTCAAGATTTGCCAACATACAAAAATGCGGAGCCTACATTAAGTATATTGACAATTACCTCGAATGTAGTTTACGGCCAGAAAACCGGAGCTACACCCGATGGACGCGCTAAAGGAGTTCCATTTGCTCCCGGTGCCAACCCAATGCATGGTCGCGATACACACGGTGCTTTAGCTTCATTGAGTTCGGTATCAAAATTAGATTACGAACACTCTATGGATGGTATCTCGAACACTTTTTCAATTGTACCTAAGACATTAGGTCCGACTGAAGAACAAAGGCGCGAGAACTTAGTAAGTATAATGGACGGTTATTTCGCAAAAAATGCCCATCACTTAAATGTGAATGTTTTAAATAGAGAAATGTTGGAAGACGCGATGGAGCGACCGGAAGAATATCCTCAATTAACAATTCGAGTTTCAGGATATGCTGTAAATTTTGTAAGATTGACACGCGCTCAACAATTGGAAGTTATCTCAAGAAGCTTCTTTGAGGCAATGTAATATCAGAACAAGTACAAATTCATTCATCATTAAATGATTAAAATACATTCAGTAGAATCACTTGGGACCTTTGATGGTCCCGGTGTTCGAATGGTATTATTTTTACAGGGTTGCAATTTCAAATGTCTGTATTGTGCTAATCCCGACACCATAGATATTACAGGAGAATCAAAACTATACGACTATGAAGAGCTGATGAAATTAGCACGAAGTCAGAGACCTTTCTTTGGTAAAAAGGGTGGGATTACAATGTCGGGAGGCGAGCCTTTAATGCAGGCAAAAGCAATAATTCCATATTTTAAGCTGTTAAAAGATGAGGGTTTCAATACTTGTTTAGATACTAATGGCAGTTATTTAAATGATTCAGTAAAAGAATTACTAAGATACACAGATTTGGTACTTCTTGATTTCAAAGAAATTAATGATGAAGCACATAAGAAAATAACAGGTATGACCAATCTTCCCACATTAAAATTTGCCAATTATCTGCAAGAAATTAATAAACCTACATGGGCAAGATATGTTTTAGTGCCCGGTTATACTGATAATGAAAACGACCTTCATAAATTAGGACAGTTTTTGCAACCAATGGATAATGTGCAAAAAATAGAAATACAGCCATATCACAAATTAGGCAAACACAAGTATAAATCGTTAGGTTGGGAATATCAATTAGAAGATGTAGAACAAAATACCGCTGAGCAGTTAATAAAAGCAAAGGATATTTTTCAACTTTATATTAAAGAAGTTATAGTAAATTGATATAATCAAACTATTCATCTGCTTTTCACGTTATCCCATAAGAATTTAACATATAATGAGCTATAATACTCCCAAACAAATAGTTGAGATAGTAAACGATGTTGCCAAATCTAAGGCATATACGTCTGTTCCTAAAACATTGGTATTAGCATTTTTAGCAGGTGCTTATATTGCTATCGGCGGGTTGCTTGCAATTATAATTGGGGGAGGAGTGCCCGGAATAGCAGAATCAAATCCAGGAATACAAAAATTTTTAATGGGAGCAGCCTTCCCAATCGGTCTTATGTTATGTGCTATTGCCGGAGCTGATTTATTTACAGGAAACACAGCTTATTTCATACCGCCTCTTATGAGCAAAAAAATATCTGTAGGCTTACTATTAAGAAACTGGACTTTAGTATATGCAGGGAATTTTATCGGAGCAATTTTCGTAGCTTATTTTATGGTTACACTTACCGGTATATTTTCATCATCACCATGGTTAGAAACCATATATAATATTGCAGATTCAAAAACATCAGCAAGTTTTTTACAAGTTTTCTTAAAAGGAATCGGAGCCAACTGGTTAGTAGCTTTGGCAATGTGGTTAGCCTACGCATCAAAAGATATCACCGGTAAAATATTAGGCATCTGGTTTCCGGTTATGGCTTTTGTTGCAATAGGCTTTGAGCACAGCATAGCAAATATGTTTTTTATACCCGCTGCTATTTTCAATGGAGCTTCTGTCACATGGTACGATTTTTTTATCCACAATTTAATACCTGCAACCTTAGGGAACATAGTTGGCGGTTCAGGTTTAGTTGGCTTAATCTATTTCTATATTTACAAAGATTAAATAATCTCAAAAATTTTGTTGGTTTCTTTTAAAAAACTATCTTTGGCGGTTGTAAAAAAATATTAGTTTTTTATTTGTGATTTATTTATTTAATCCTTATTTAATATCAATCCTATTGTGAGAACAAAACAATTATTAATTATTTCTTTAATCTCTTTTTTCTTTATTTCTTGTTTAAGTGAAGAAGGCGAGGGAGGAACCGGCTCTGTACAAGGTTATGTATACCATGTTTTACATCCCGACGGCGATTATACTTTTAAAACTGATACTATTCCTGCATCAGAAGTTCGTGTGTACATTCAATATGGTGATGAAAAACCATATAGCGATGATATGCGTACCGGATCTGATGGATTCTACAAGTTTAAATATTTGACTAAAGGTACATACTCTGTGTTTGCGTATAGTGAATATCCCGACGGACCAAAAGAAGCTGTAGAACAGACAGTAACAATAAGCAAGGGAGGAATTGCAGAAGCAAATAAGATATTTATACATTCCGGTAAAATGCTTGGCAGACATCAGATTAAAGGTCAGTTAAAAGCAAGATATTATAGTAGCAATAATTCCGGTACAATAACATTGAGACAAGATACAATCGGTGTTGCCGGAGAAAGAATATATATTAGGAAGAAAGGTGTAGAACAACCATTCGATGATGTCAGAACAGGTGAAGATGGAGTTTTTATCTTTGAAAAAGTACCGGCAGGAGCATTCGAAGTATATGCTCTTAGTGAAGATGCCTTTACGAGAGAAACATATATTTTAGGAACTAGCGTAGAAAGATCTTTTATAGGTAGTCCTGATTCAAAAGGTATTATAGAAGTTACTGTAACTGACAATGATAAAACGGTGGTTATAAAAACAATTTATGCATTCTTAAGATCATAAACGGCTCTCAATTAAAACACATTAGCACATTAGCATATTAGTAAATTATTCACGTATGAAAAAATTAAAGAACAAATATATCCTTCTCATTATAACACTTTTATTTAGTGTTGTTAACTTGACTTATGCTCAACAAATAAACACTGATAATTCAAAACGAGAAATTAAAAAGAAATTAACAATTAAAGAATATAAGACAGACGCTCGAGGTAAAGATAAAACTTTAGATGCTGAAATTAAATATAACGACAAGGGATATAAAATCGAAGAGATAGAATATGCTAAAAACGGGTTGAAATATCGTAATACTTATGAATATGACAGTAATAACCGTTGTATAAAAGAAGTGTTATACGACGACCGAAATAAAGTACAACGAATCAGGAAAATAGAGTATAATCCGGACGGAACAAAAAAAGCTCATTATAATTATCTTCCAAACGGTCGCCTTTATTCCACTAAGCAATTTGAATACATTTATTAGCATATCATCTTTAGAAAAATCTCTTGAGCCTGAAAAGAATATTTCAGAAATTCTATCTAAGTTTGATCCTATATCTTTAGAGGAGATGGATAAGGTCAAACTTATGAATCGTATTGATACAAAATTTATGGTACCGTTAGATAAGTTGGAGTATCTGCTACAAAAGGCAACAGAGAATTATCGTGTGGTTGAGATTAGCGGACATAGGACTTTACCTTATTCGAGTATATATTTCGATACGGAGGATTATCATATGTATACGATACATCATAATGGTAAATTGAACAGACAAAAAATCCGTATGAGATCTTACTTGAGTTCGGGTGTGTCTTTTTTAGAAATTAAAACAAAAAACAATAAGAGACGAACTAAGAAGAAGCGAATTCAAATAGATAGTCGGAAATTTGAACATATTTTATTAGAGGAGGCTGAAAAAGATTTGATTACATCTAAAACGCCTTTCAATCCTGATGAATTATCACCAAGTTTGCAAAACTTTTTCAGTAGAATTACTTTGGTTGATAAAAAAGAAACGGAACGGGTAACATTAGATATTAATTTACAATATCGTTTAGTTAATTCCTCAGAATGTGTTCATGTTAAAAATTTAGTTATAGTAGAGTTGAAACAAGATGGTAATAACACTTCAGATTTTAAAGAATGGCTGTTGGATTTATCCGTATTGCCAAAAGGCATGAGTAAATACTGTCTTGGTATGGTTTTAACGCACGACAATATAAAGACTAACAGATTCAAGCAGAAACTTAGATATATAAATAAGCTTACAGGAATAGAACAACTGTCTGTTTAAGCTATATAAATAAAGTATAGAAGGCATTATTAAAAAATATTATTTAAAACATTTTCATTATGATTCAATCGGATTTTCCGGAATTTGACCCGGATATAGCAACTGATTATGGCGTTGTTGAAGGATTTACAGGTCCTGATTTCTTAGGTATTCCAATCTTTGAAGCACAGTCTTTATTAGAGATGGTAATACGTTTCTTATTTAACATATTAGTATGCTGGTTCTTAGTAAAATATTTCTATTATAAGAAAAGCGGGAGAAAAGATTTCTACTTCACATTTGTATTGTTTTCTGTGGCTGTGTTTCTATTGATATACTTGCTTGACAGTGTTAAACTGCAAGTTGGAATGGCTTTGGGTCTGTTTGCCATTTTTGGCATCATAAGATATAGAACTGAACAAGTGTCTATCAGGGAAATGACTTATTTATTTATAATCATAGCAATATCAGTTATAAACGGACTGTCTAAAGCTTTGTCAATCACAGAACTACTTGTAGCTAATTTAATGTTTGTAGGTGCTATTGCTGCAATGGAAAGCACAAGGATATTTAAGCAAACAGCAACCAAGATAATTTTATATGAAAAGATACATCTAATCACTCCGGATAAAGAGGATCTGTTGATGGCAGATTTACAGAAACGCACCGGATTAGATATTGTAAAATTTGAAATTGGTCATATTGATTTCTTGAAAGATGTAGCTTTTATAAAGGTTTATTACAACCCGACACAAAAAGAACCTAACACAATCGATACAATAACCAAATTAAAAAATTTCCCTGATGCTTAAAAAAGTAGAATTTGTATTATTGCTGATGTCGTTATTAATAACGCCTTCAATTGTTCACTCTCAAACAGATGATTTTGGAGGTATAGGCTCTGTAAGTGTATCTAAGAATATTGGTACTTTTACATCATTAAGTTTAGAACAGGAACTAAGAATGGATCGTCAACTTAGTTCCGTTAGCCGCTCATCAACATCAGTAAGTGCAGATTTTACCATAGCAAGAAGGCTGTTGAAAGCTGAATTAGATTATATTTTAATGTATCGTAGAAATTCTAATGAGAGATATGAATACCGTCATAGATTTACTGCTGGATTTGTAGGACAATATAGAATTGACAGGATTGCTCTGAAATTACGAACTCGCGGACAGGCTACACTTAGGGATGAAATGAGAGGTGACTATGGATTTAACCCAAAATATGTATGGCGTAATAGATTAGCAATTGAATATAATATCCGCAAATCACCTTTCACACCATATATCTCCGGTGAAATTTTCACTCCCATAAACGGTAAACAAGGTTTTTTCATGGATTCATACCGCTTAGTTGGAGGTACAGAATACAAACTATCTAAGAAAAGCTCATTAGATTTTCAGATTAGATTTGATAAGGATGTGCAAATAGCAGAACCAAAGAGTATTATATGGGGAGGAATAGGTTGGAATTATAGTTTTGACTAAGGTCTGTATGATTGCTTGGTTATTTGACTACACCTTTTTATAATCCAATTATTGGTATCCATTTAGCAGTGCTTGTCGAAGATGTGTTTGCAATTGCATCTTCACCACCATCACCGTCGAATAATGCAAAATTGACAAGGATTGCGCCGGATTCGCTAATGTTTAACTGAGAACGGGGAACAGCCACTTCAGCAATATAACCACCTTTATCATTCCTGCTATTTTCAAACTTTGTTTTCACAAATACGCCAAAATCAGAACTTATCCAATTAGTACCATTATATACTTCTGAATCTACTATGCTTTCATGCGAAACTTTTATTCTACAAGTTCCATTAGTAAGCTTATCATTATCTGTAACCTGACTTAGATATATGGTGGCGTAATCTTCTTTTGTTATGTAATTGTCGAGTATTTCTAATAGAAAATAAACATTATCATTATCGAATGCACATCTAAGAGTCCCTTGTGCCTGTGATTTTTCACCAACGAAGAGTGCATGGTCCGTATTGTCCCATTCCGAATTAGAACCATCTACCACGACATTTCGTGACGTTGCTGTAATGCGGTGATTAAGAATAAATTGAGATAGCATTATCGTGCCTTTTGAAGTATTGGGCATTGAGCCTATAAGTATATGGTCATTCATTATTTGCAATGAACCCCAGTAGCCTCCACCAGAAAAGGGAATATACGAGTCACCAAAATTACGTGCTTCGGAATTACCCATTTTCAGATTAAATTTAGAAGATCGGTTGTAGGAAAGGACTGTTTCTCCTGATTTGAACTGTACTAAATATGGTGCAGCTCCATAGAAAGCTTTGGTATTTCGATCTGTGGGACCGGCTTGATCTGCGTTGAGATATATCCATTCACCATTATCACCTGAGTATGCAAACGATATATAATATTCATTTGCACCATTCGTGGTTTCAACGGCAGCTGCCAGTTTTTGATTACCATTGAGTTTGATTACGGATGGCATCTGATCATTGAAATATGTCTTTCCGTCTATGGTATGCTTTGAGCGTATCACAAAATATGGGGTAAGACCAAACGAGGGATTCCATGTCTTCCCATTATCAGTGGAAATAATCATTGCTGTTCCTGTATCTTTTGATTGAACTCCAGTACGATTACTATCGGTAAAATAGCAATGAACCACGCCCGGTGATATTTCTAAAAGATACGGTTCCCAATTAACTCCCTGATAAATTCTGACCTGTTCACTCCAGCTTGTTCCATTATTAGAACTACGTTTTATGACTATTCCCGCTTCCAAAGTATTATTTTTATAATCGTCTGTTGAACGGTACGAAGCTACGGCCAGAATATCACCATTAGATAGTACGACAGCATCGGTAGTAGCGTAATAATACGACTTGTCGTTAGTAAATATCTTGCCTTTAGGAGCCCAGAGTTTAAGATTTTGACTAATTGTGTAATTACAACTAATCGCATGTTGACCATTTTGGACAAACATGATGTAATTACCATTATTCATTTTTTTAACTCGAGGATAATGAGGTGTCGCTACTCCCAGCGAAGTTTCATTCAAATCGACATAGCTTCTGAAGTTCATCTTTAAAGACGATCGAGAAGTAACGTCGGCGTGTGAATTGGTAACAGAGATACCCTGATTCAACTTGTCTATTGGTGTAACAACAAAGGTTGGTTCTGTTGGTGGCTTGGGAGTATCAATATTTTCATCACCCTTTTCGCTACACGAAAAAAAGATATAGCATGTTACTCCTAATATGAATAATGTGTTGAATACATATCTCATATCCCTTAATTTTTGTATTAATAGAAGATCATCCTCTTATACACACATAAGATATATTTTATTGTGTATAAGAGGATAATCAATTTTACCTTTTTAATAATCTACACCCAAATAAAGTTCAGATAATTGTGCAGAAGAGCCTTGATTTCCCGAACCGGTATAGAAACAGTCACTGTCTTTACAATAAAATTTTATATATCTGTACTTGGATAGAGGAATCTCAATATTAGGAGATTCTATATTATCTGCAAGATCAACATTTGGAATTGCCACATTTGTAGCTATAGAAGTAAAAGCCATGCCATCATTACTTCCGGATATTTCCTGAATCTTATGGTAACGAATGAAAAGCTGGGTTGTATTTCTGTGACGTATTCTGAAATAGTCAACGTCTTGTGCTACTTTCATATCAACGATAAAATAAATACCGTCTCCACTGGGTACAGAGACACCACCATAAGTTTTTCCTGGTCTTACTAAAGCAAACCAAGTAGATGTATCTTCATCGAATGGACTTTCCAACGAATTAGTTCCTTCTACGAAAAGGGTATGCGAAGCTGTCATTTCCCAATTGTCACGAGGATAGTCTCCTATAAAGGCGGGAGCTTCCTTCACCGTAATGTTAAATTCTCCTGTAGCAGAAGGATTATCTACAGACTTAACAATGACTGTTGCCGTTCCTGCTTGAAGTCCTGTAATTATTCCGACTGCGTCAACCGAAACTATAGTTGGGTCCATAGACTCATAACTTACAGCTTTGTTTGTTGCAATACCGGGGATAACAGCAAACTTGGTCGATAAATCTTCAGTAGAATTAACTCTAATTTCTATATCTTTTACTGTAATTGATATAGAGGAAACAGCTATTACCTTCTGTTCAACAACTTGCAATTCAAATTGATCTGTTTTTTCGTCAACGGTCACTGTTATAATAGTAGTGCCGTAAGACATTGGCGTAACCTGTCCTTGAGATGTAATAGTTGCAACTTCAGTGTTTGAAGAAGAAAATGCTTGTATCTGATTTGTTGCATTTTTCGGTAAGATATTCATTCTGTTTGCAACATTTAAGGAGTTATCGCCAAGTGCGACTTCATACCCGTTTTTAAGATCGCTTTTCCACTCTACACTTTCTACTCTGATTTCTGTCTCTTCATCTTCATTGAAGATATTCCCATTGTTATCATCGCAACTTGTGAAAGATATTCCAGCAAGTAATAATGCGAAAAGAAGGAAGTTTAATTTAGTTTTTTTCATAATCTTCATTATGTTATTACAATTATTAATTAATATATAGATTGATTTTTTATAAAGAACAATTTAAATTATTTACTATTCAACCTTAACCAAATATATTTCAGATATTTGCATGGAAGAATGTGTCGTTAATATTTCATGATGAGTTATCGGAGTATACCGGTAGTCTCCAAATTATTTTTGACAAAAGTAGTTAGACATAGCTCTAAAACCGACCTCATTTTTGCCTATTGTGTACTTTAGGAATAACTTTTTTATTTATGATGACTTAAATTATGTATGGAAAATGGATTATTTCAGATGTTAGAGTCATCATTATGATTTTGCCTATACTCTTTTGGGGATTGATTGTAACGTTTTGTAAATTCTTTATAAAAATGAGATCTTGTTGTAAAACCAGTGTTGTACATTATCTCTTGAATAGTAAGATTTGTTTTTATTATTAATTTTGCTGCGTATGTTATACGTTGTTCTTTTATAAAGTCTTTAGGAGACAGAAGTTCTAAATCTTTGAACTTTCGATAAAGACTTCTCATACTAACTTGCAGTTTATCTGCCAAATCTTCAGGTGAGAATTCAGAATTATTTATATTTTCTTCTATAATTCCTGTAGCAGACATGATAAATTCGCGGTCATCATGAGTTAATATTTGGCTGTTAAGGTAATCATAACTGCTCACCGAACTATTATAATATTCTTTGAGACTTTTATTTTTTTCGATTAATTGCTTAATAACAGTTTTTAGATATTGCGTGTCAAAAGGCTTGCTTATATATGCATCCGCTCCGGACTCTATTCCCATTATCTTATCATTAATTGCTGTTTTAGCTGAAAGGATTACGAGAGGAATATGCATAGCATACTGATCTTCCTTTATTTTCTTTGTTAATGATATTCCATCTAAGTTAGGCATCATGATGTCGGTTATAATAAGATCGGGTGATATATTTATTAATTTGTTAAATCCTTCATTGCCATCTTTGGCTATTATAATCTTATATTCATTAGAGAGTATCTCATTTAATAAAACAAGTATTTCTTCATTGTCATCTATGATGAGTATAGTTGGCAAGTCTTTCTTGTTTTCAGAGAATTGTTCTTTTATTTCATTTTTATAATCGTCTTGTGTAAGAAGGGTAGTCTTGTTAGCAATATTTGAACTGTTTATTTCGACAATACTTTTGTCAGTCAAGGCTAATTCTGATTTTGATAAATCAATTGCCGGTACTTTTACTATAAATTCAGCATATTTTCCAACTTCACTATTTACTTCTATACTTCCTCCAAGCATTTCTGCCATGCTCTTACATATTGCCAGTCCTAATCCATTTCTGGAAGAAAGTCCTGTAATAGAATTAGATTCAACATTATCTAATACAGAATATCGGTTAAACACATAAGGGATGTCTGATTCATAAATACCTTTACCCGTATTATATACTTTCAAAACTAACTCATCCTTTTCAGTATAAACCGTAACACTTATGGATCCATACTTATGCGTATATTTTAATGCATTGGAGATTAAATTATTTAATATTTTTGATATGCAGTTTTGATCTAAGTTCCATATTATAGTAGAAGCTATGTTGAGACTGAAATTTATATGATTTTCTTCGACTAAGTCCCTAAATGATTCTACTATTTCATAGCATATATTGTTTATATTACAACTCTCAATTTTACAGACTTTATTCCCTGTTTCTATACGGTGGAAATCAATTATTTCTTGCACTAAATTATTTAATTTTTCAGCATTCGATTTAATAGTAGCTGCGTACTTTCTAATGAAAGAATCACTACCTCTATAGTTAAGTATACGCTCACTTGGTGTATATATCAAAGTTAAAGGTGTGCAAAATTCATGTGTTATGTTTGTGAAAAAACGGAGTTTGTTCTCATATGCTTCTTCTTTATACTTCTGATCTAAATACTGCTCTATTTTCTTTTTCTTTCGTTCGTACTTTCTTCTTATGTAATTATATAATAGCAGTAGCAAACAGATTATAGACATACCATATACTACTTTTGCATATATACTTAGATACCAAGGTGGTAGTATTGTGATATTTAAGCTTGCCATTTGACTCTCAGCAGTATTTGCACCATTATATTTTACTCTCAACACATATTTTCCAGGAGGAATATTGGTAAATTGTGCTTCTCTATTATTTGCATTCATCCAAGTTTCACTAAAATTACCCAATTGATATGAAAACTTTCCATGCATTCCATTAATAAAGTCGTTTGCTATAAACGAAACAGTAAAAAAATCCTGTTTGTATTTGAGTTGCAAATATTTGTTTTCTCCTTTTCCAACAAGAAAATCATTAATATTAAACTCCTCATTAAAAATTCGAAGACGTGTAAAATATACAGGAGGTACAAATCTTTTGTTTATTTTATCCTCTTGTCTAATCCATACAACTCCATCAATTCCACCAAAAAAGCAAGTTGATTTCTGCTCATCTTTATAGTAAGCATTGTCGCTGAACTCTATAACCTTCAGACCGGTCTTTTCATCAAAACTTCTAAATGTGTTTTCTTCCGGATCAAACAACACAACTCCTGCATTAGTACTTAGCCATAGCTTTCCTTCATGATTTTCAAGTATCCCATGAATTGTATTGTTAGGTAATCCATCACTCTCGTTAAAGTTCTGATAATCAAATTCACCATTCGGAAGTTCTTTGACCTTAGTTATGCCATAGCTGGATCCGAACCATTTGTTTCCGTTTTTTGAGATACAAATACTTAATACATCATTCATTGGGGCAATACCTTTCTCTTCAAATGAAATAAGGTTGTAATTGCCTGTAATATAATTAAATCGGATGGCACCGCTTCCCCGCATTCCAAGCCATATGATTGAATCGTTTTCTTGTTTAATTGAAAAAATCTGATTAAAACGTTGACCTCTATTATCCCTGTCAAATTCATATCTTTTAATATCTTTGACTTCTAATTCATTTTTCCGTTTTTGAATATTTACTTTTAATAAATAATGTAATGAGGCTACCCAGAGAGTGGAGTCGGATGTTTCCAATAAGCTGTGTACACCGAAGAAACTTATGGGATTGTTGTTTTTAAGACGATGAACTTTTTTATCGTCGTATGAATAATAATCAAGATAAGGCCCATTTGAACCTATCCAAAGGACATTGTTATGATGACTCATCTCAAAAGCAAAAACAGCATCATCGCTTAAATAGTTTTCCGTTGTTAAATGTTCAATGTCAGCTCGATTGTTTAAAGTATTGTCATAATCTTTTATTTTGATTATTCCATTACCTTTTGTGCCAAGCCACAAGTCATTATGACTATCAGTGTAAAATGCACGTATTGGCCTTTGTTTTTTGATAGGCAGCATGTTTAAATTGATTCCCTCAAAAACGTATTCTTCCTTTATAAAAGCATACACACCCTGCCCGTCCGTACCAACCCATATTATGTCTTGCGTGTCATCTTTTAATAATGCAAAAACGCCGATATTTAAGGGTAGTTTTTCAACTCTATATTCTTTTTTGTGATTTAGACTAACCAATCCACTTACTCTAAATGCAATAAGTATATCCTGACCATCGAATATGATAGAAGCAATATCTCCATATTCAGAGATCACAGGAGCAATGTTTTTTACATGTTCCATTCCATGAGGACTTACAACATATAAATCTCTCTTTCTATCGATAAAAATTAAATTTCCTTTATCGTAAAAAACATAAATGATATATTCGTGATGCTTAAAATTATCAAGTGGAATTAATAAGGGTTTGGAATTGTCAGAATAGCTTATTGCAAACTGTTTAATTACTCCATTATTTGCAATCCAAATTTTATCGTTTGAGTCGATTATAAACGTTCCACTATTTTTGTATAGTTCGGGATTAGGAATGTCAGCTTTATTAAATTTGTCTTCTACAAAATCATACCAGTATATCTCTCCCGCTAATGTCATAACAAAAATATTACCTTTGCTGTCGACCGCCATAAAACTATCTTCTCTAAATTCTGAGAAACAGGCTTCCACTCTGTCGTTTTTCTTTGAGTATTTATCTAATCCTGCTTTTGTTAATATCCACAAGTAATCATTTTTTGATTCTACAATTTTTCTGATTACATTACCGGATATGCTGTGTTTGTTATTAATGCTTGGCTTGTAAACCTCTACGTCCGTACCATTATATTTATTCAAACCATCGTAGGTGCCTATCCATAAATACCGCTCATTATCTTGTAGTAAATAGATAACAGCACTATTAGACAGTCCATTTCTGCTATTGACATTGCGGATGTTATAAGCATTTAGATGAATAATTGAGCTTACAAGAATTAATATTTTTAGAATGTTTCTCATGAATGTAGTAACTGGAAATTGCAATTAACTTATACAAAGAAAGCTAATATTATCTTATATACATAATTTCTCATATAAAAAAGTGTATTTATTGTTGCCAAAATTGTCCTTAAAGAAACTGCATTTAAGAGGGCAAGTTTGGCGAGAATGAGAATGTTTTGTTTTTATACTTGGTTTATATTTGCATGTGAATTAGAAATTGTAATGTTTTTTATTTATGAAACACGTGATATAGTTTCCGCAGAAGTTATCTAAACTGTTGAACTTTGAATAAAAAATATTGCATGAAGCAAACAAATAATAATAATTTTAAATGATTCTCTGAAATGAAGAAAATATCTTCTATTTTGATTTTCTTATTAGTTTTGATCTTGGGATCTTGTGAAGATGATAAAAAAGAGCTTGATAATAAAAATCCGAGTTTGAGGATAAATACATCCGACAGAACAGTAACTAATTCCTCAGGAAGTATCAATATCCATGTTGTGTCCAATGTATCTTGGACTGTCCAGCCACAGGAAACTTGGCTCACATCAGACAAAACACAAGGTAACGGAAATATGACTGTGAAAATCAGTTATGATGAAAATACTACGGATAAACGATCAGGTATAGTGAAGTTTGTTACAAAAGGCATAAATCCGGTTGAACTTAAAATTACCCAGACAGAACTTACATTTACTAATCCTATCGCAGGTATCCCTGACCCATGGATTATAAAACATGGTGATTATTATTATTTCTGTAAAGCTCAGGGTAACGGTATTAATATAGCCAAATCGGATAAATTGACGAGTTTTCCAACTACGAGTGCTGTTTGGAGTGCTCCTACAGATAAAGCCGGTAATAAAGTATGGAATCCTACCAATGTATGGGCACCCGAATTACATTATGTAGACGGACGTTGGTATATTTATTATGCTGCCGGACGTCCTACAAGTGAAACAGGTGGGTCATATACATATCAGAGAACCGGCGTGTTAAGAGCAAAAACCAATGATCCACAAGGTGCATGGGAAGATTTAGGTATGCTTTATACCGGTGATAATTACAAGGAAGGTATAGTGGCTACAACTGAAAATACGAATTATGCTATCGATATGGGTGTATTTAAATTAAATGGACAGTTGTACGCAATATGGTCGGGAAATCCTGTAGGAAGTGGAGACCAATGGCTATATATCGCGAAAATGGAGAATCCGTATACCATATCGTCGTCGAGAGTAGCTATATCGAAGCCTGATAAATCTTGGGAACTTCATTCGGGGAAGGTAAACGAAGGTCCTGCTTTTCTGAAAAATAAGGAAAAGGGTAAATTCTTCGTAGTGTATTCAGCTAACGGTTCTTGGACAAAGCAGTATAGATTAGGTTGTTTGGAACTTAGCGACACCCTATCCAATCCGCTCGTTGCATCGAACTGGAAAAAATTACCAAATGAGGTTTTTTCACGTAATGACGATACAGTGAATCCAACTAATGGTGTTAACGGTGTAGGACATTGTAGCTTTACTAAATCGCCTGACGAAACGGAAGACTGGATTGTATATCACGTTAAAGCATTCAATGAAAGTGGTTGGTCAAATCGTTACACATTTATACAAAAGTTTTCTTGGGCTGAAGATGGAACGCCTTATTTTGGAAAACCGGTGAGTTGGGGCGAAGCTTTGGTGCTACCTTCAGGTGAAAGTCGCTAAATTGAGAAGATTATTTTATGCTATTTTATTTATAAACACTTTAATTTTTATCATCATGAGAAAAAGAAACTTACTTTTATTATCATTACTTACTGTTTCCTGTTTAACAGGATTTAGAATGTTTGCGGAAGATGTTGATCTTACGCATTTGATTGTGAACAACGATTTTGAATATGTTGCAGAGGATGTACCTCATACATGGAATACTTGGAAACCAAAATCTGCAAATGACAATCATGGATATACTACATTCTATGGTTGGGAGTGTGATTTGAGCGTTTTAGGTGGTGACTCACAGGGGTTCAATAAGGATGTTGAAAACCAGCATGGAACGTATGGATGTTGGATTGGAAATAATGGTGTGTTTCCAGACCTTTGGGAGTTTTCTCAAATCATCACCGGTCTTGAAGCTGGAAATTACAAAGTTCAGTGCCTTTTGTCTGGAACAAAAAGGCCAACCAGTCAGCGCTTGTTTGCTAACCAAAATGTGCAGTATTTCAAAAGTGAAACAGATTACGAATATAATCAAACAGAAGGTGAGATTGCAACTTTTGCCGGTTACGAAGACACGCCGGCTGACAAAACTCTAAGCGAAATGGTAGTTTACACTACTATTGAAGCCGGAGAGCCCTTGAAAATTGGAATTCGTACCGGTGGAACAAAAGGGGATGGCACCATTGCTCCGAGTGCTAATCCTGCTTGGGGTTGGTTTAAAGTGGATTATTTCCGATTAACGAAGGTAGATAATATACCGGCAGGCATTAGTAATCCGGAACAGAAATTCAACTACCACGTGAACAACGGCACATTAACTGTACATGGGCTGGGAGCTTATGTAGTGTATAATATCAACGGTGTAAAAGTAGCAGAAGTCGATAATGCTGAGATGTCAGTTGATTTGATGAAAGGTATTTATATCGTACGGACACTGAATTCAAGTGCATTCAAAGTTGTTGTGAATTAAGATAACGAGGCTGGGACATCCATAATTATATAAACAGTCCAACAGTACTTCTAAACTGTTGGACTGCAAAATTTTTCATAAACAAGTTTATTTCTACAATTTATTCGATAAAGTATTTCTAACCATGATAAAAAAAACAATACTATTACATGTTTTGATGATAATTTGCCTGTCAGTATATGCAGGAATACCGGAGGAGTTTAAAAATTTCCCTAACGGTAGTGAACCTGAGTTTATAGCTTCGAAAATCATTCAGCTATATAATAATGCTGCTGAAAGCACTACTCCTATTAATTATCCTGAAACTTGTTCATGGTTTGGCTCACTTAGATTTGCCGGTGCAACTAAAGATAATGAGATGCTCAATCTGTTAGAAAAGCGTTTTATCCCTCTGCTGGGAGAAAATTCAGGAGCTATGCAGACACCCAATCATGTAGATAACACCGTATTTGGTATAGTTCCATTGCAATTGTATTTACAGACAGGAAAACAAACTTATTACGATGTAGGGATTCATTTTGCAGATCGACAATGGACAATGCCGGCTAATCCGAGTAATGAAAATAGAGTAAAATATCAGAATCTTCTCGATAAAGGATTATCATGGCAGACACGTTTTTGGATCGACGATATGTTTATGATTACTGCAATTCAAACACAAGCTTATCTTGCCTCAAACGACGAAAAATATATTAATCGTGCAGCCCATGAAATGATTGCCTACTTAGACTCTTTGCAACGCCCGAACGGTTTGTTTTATCATTCTCCGCAAGCTCCATTTTTCTGGGGACGTGGCAATGGATGGATGGCTGTAGGTATGGCTGATTTATTAGCATATTTGCCTGAAAATAACCCAAATAGAACAAAAGTTTTAGCAGGGTATCGTGATATGATGTCGACTCTGAAATCATATCAAAATGAAGAAGGGCTATGGAATCAACTCATTAATGAGCCGGATTCTTGGACAGAAACTTCAGGTTCTGCAATGTTTACATATGCCATGATTACAGGTGTCAGAAATGGTTGGTTAGATGAAAAAGAATATGCTCCCGTTGTACGGAAAGCATGGCTCGCGTTACTTGGTTATTTGACTGATTCATTTCAGTTGCGCGACGTGTGTGAAGGAACAAATGTGGGCTATACTAAAGAATACTACTTAGCAAGGAGACGTGTCACAGGGGATCGACATGGGCAAGCTGCTTTGATGTGGTGCACTGTTGCATTGTATGAAACCGAAAAAAATTCACTTGCAGGGTTAAAGTCTCTGTCGTATAATCAAGGAATTCTGATTCCTGCTTTTAATCCAGAAATAACCGAATATAACTGTTACTTGCCGATTGGAATAAGCAATATAACTCAATCTGCCGAACCTTTATATAGAAATAAAGCTACGTTCTCTAAAACTGTTAATGTAAGTGCAGGAAGTACTGCTGTCACTGTAGTTTCTGCAGATGGTTCAGCAACTAAGATATATAATATAAACTTCCATGCAGCAGATGATGTAGATTGTACTAATCTGATTGTAAACAATGATTTTGAATACATGGCTAAGGACGTGCCGATGACTGCAACAACATGGAAACCCAAAGATGCTGCTACCAATCAGGGATACACAAAGTTCTATGGATGGGAATGCAATATAGAGGCTTTAGAAGGTTCGTCGCAAGGAATTAATAAGGATTTTGAAAATCATCACGGTACCTATGGAGCTTGGATTTCAAGTTCTGCTGTATTCCCTGAATTTTTAGAGTTCTCTCAAACTATTGATAACCTTGAAGCCGGAACTTATAAAGTACAGTGCCTTTTATCAGGAACAAAACTACCAACAAGCCAGCGTTTGTTTGCCAATCAAAATGTACAGTATTTCAAAAAGGATACTGACTATGTAAATAACCAAACTGAAGGAGAAATCGCAACTTTTGCAGGATATCCAAATCCACTCGCTGATAAGGATTTATCTGAAATGATTGTTTATACTACTATCGACAAAAATGATCCGTTGAAAATAGGAATTCGTACAGGCTCTGTAAAAGGAGATGGTACAATAGGTGCTAAACAATGGGGATGGTTTAAAACAGATTATTTCCGCCTAATAAAAATAACTCCTGAGCATGCTTCAGACGCAAATCTTTTTTGTATCTCCATGAGTACAGGTAACCTGGACTTTTCACCTGAAAAAACAGATTACACCGTCACCTTATCTAAAGATACTCGAGTTGTTACTATCAATGCAACCGCCAACGTACAAGATGCTATTGTAGCCGGTACGGGAATGGTCGATGTAAGTTCCGGTTATGGTATTTCTACTATAACTGTTACAGCGCTTGATGGAACTACAGTGAAAACATATACAATTACTTACCATGTAGATAAAACAGGTAGCATTGATTTTAAAAAATCACCCAAAAAAGCAATTTGGCATGTTGCTAATGGAAAATTAATTGTTGAAAATGTCGATACTTATTCTGTTTATAGTATCAATGGAGTAAAAATCGTTGATGTGAAAGATGCAGTTAATACAGCAGTTGACTTAAAACATGGTGTTTATATAGTACAAACAGAAAACAATACAGAGACATTTAAAGTAGTTGTTAGATAATTTTACCTATATGCAAAATAATATATTAAATAATTCAGTATAATCAAATTTTTTTATTCATGAAAAGAAAAATTCATTTTTTAGTTGTAGTAATTCTATTTTTACCTTTGGTTGTTTTTAATGCACAATCTCAGAGTTACGATTTAAAGAAATTCCCTGAGGGATCACAACCTAAAGAAGTAGGGATCAAACTTGTAGAAAGATATCTTCAAACACCACACTCGCACTGGGGAGATATTAATTCAAAACATAAAGTGACTTTTGTTACTTATCCCGACGTGTGTGCGTGGTTAGGATCATTGTGGTTTACGACTGCTACCAAAAACGACAATTTATATAATCAATTGGTAGATAGGTTTGAGCCTTTGTTTACTACGCAAAAGAATATGTTGCCCGAATTCCGTCCTAAACCGCACAATGTGGTTGACTGGTATGTTTTTGGTGCCGTACCGTTAGAAATATATAAACGCAAAAAAGATTCTAAATATCTTGATTTAGGGTTACAATATGCAGATAAACAATGGATACTTCCCGACGATCCGAGAGGAGACGAGAAAAGATGGCATGACTTGGGCTACTCATGGCAAACCCGTCTATGGATTGATGATATGTTTATGATTACAGCTGTTCAAGCACAAGCTTATTTGGTTACAGGCGACAAAAAATATATGGATCGTGCAGTTGATGAAATGGTGCTGTATTTAGATAGTATACAACGTCCAAATGGATTGTTTTACCATGCACCTGATGCTCCGTTTTTTTGGGGACGTGGTAATGGATGGATGGCTGTAGGTATGGCTGAAATGCTGAGAATGATGCCTAAAAACAATCCTAATAGAGGAAGAATTGAAGAAGCATATAAAAAAATGATGCAGACTTTGTTACGTTATCAAAGCTATGATGGTATGTGGCATCAGCTTATTGACGATCCTAATTCTTGGAAAGAAACTTCTTCTACGGCAATGTTTACTTATGCAATGGTTACAGGTGTAAAAAATGGCTGGCTTGATAAAAAAGTCTACGGGGAAGCTGCTCGTAAAGCATGGCTGGCTTCTTTGACTTATCTTGATGAGAATTATAATCTGCGTAACGTATGTGAAGGTACAGGAACAAAAAATGATTACCAACACTATCTAAATCGCCGGAAATTGCTTGGAGACCTACATGGACAAGCGGCTCTTATTTGGTGTGCTTATGCATTGAGTAGCGGTAAGTAAAAGAAATTGGCTTTAATAAAAAAACAGATGAGAAATTGCAAATCTTTTATGCTGACCGTCTTTTTGATGTTATGTTCAGTTACGTTCACGTGCTGTGCAGAAGAACTTTCAGGAGATCCATCTGGTAACGGCAATGGTAATCCTAATGGTAATAATGATACAGATAAAGATACAACTAACTACAACTTAGTTGATTTTCCGAAAGGATACAGTCCAATAGAAATAGGTCAGAAACTTACAAATAGATTTATTACAGTTGATTATTCGACAAAGAGGACTAATAAAGTTAATTATTCATTCTGGGGAAATATCTATTCCACAAATACCCCCGACCATGTTACTTATCCTGATGTTTGTGCTTGGTTAGGAGCATTATGGTTTGCCGACGCAGCAAAGAATGATAATTTATACAATGGTGTGGTCAAAAAATTTGATCCACTGTTTACGACTGACATAAAATTTCAACCGAGTTTACGACCTTCTGCAAGTAATATTGTGGATTATTATGTTTTCGGAGCAGTTCCGCTTCAAATATATCAACGAAAGCAAGAATCCAAATATTATGATTTAGGGATGAAATATGCTGATGGCCAATGGACATTGCCATCCAATGCTACTCAAACTCAAAAAGACTGGTATGATAAGGGATATTCGTGGCAAACCCGACTTTGGATTGATGATATGTTTATGATTACAGCTCTACAGGCACAGGCATATCATGCTACAGGTGATGAAAAATATAGAGAGCGTACAATTGATGAAATGGTGCTTTATCTTGATGAGATACAAAGAGATAACGGATTGTTCTACCATGCTCCCAATGCTCCCTTTTATTGGGCACGTGGCAATGGATGGATGGCTGCCGGTATGGTAGAAGTTCTAAAATTATTGCCCGCTGATCATAAGCACAAACAAAAAATTATGAATGCTTACATTAAGATGATGAAAGAATTAGCTAAGTACCAGAGGCCGGATGGCATGTGGTCACAGCTTATTGACCATCCGAACACTGCTGATATGTGGGCTGAAAGTTCAGGGTCTGCGATGTTCACCTATGCTATGATTTCGGGAGTAAAGAATGGTTGGCTCGAAGAAGAGAAATATGGTACAGTGGCACGTAAAGGATGGTTAGCCCTTGTTAGCTTTCTCGATCGAAATTTTGATATTACAGAAGTATGCGAGGGTACGGGAGTTGGATACAGTTATGAGTATTATAGAGATCGTCGAAGATGGATTGGCGATACGCATGGATTAGCTGCTATGCTGTGGAGTGCATATGCTTTAATCCTCCAAACAGAAACAGATTAAAAAGGTAAAAAATACATTTACAGAATTGAATAAAAACGCACTTCTGCATTTGCTGAAGTCACCTTTAAAGTTATGATATAAGAACATTTTTAATTAGATGCAAAACAATGTTGAGTCTTCACTCTCTAATCGTTGAAACGTCTTTGTCGCTGCCAAAAGTATCCTTATCAACAATACTCTATAAAGAGATTGATTTTGGCGAAAACGAGAACAAGCTTTTTTAAAGCTCAACCTATATTTGCATACTACAATGAAGATGTCATTGCTAAAAGATATATAATTTATAATGAACAGATCGTTTTCAATCTTTATAGTTTTATTTGTAACAATTTCTTTTTATGCACAAGAAGCAATAAAAGAACGTTGCTATGATTATGTTTTAAATTCAGTTGATGGGCATGAAGGAAATTTTGTCTGGAAAATGAAAAAAGCAGATGAACTAAGTGTTCGTACAGAAGATATTTCAACCCTTAATACAAATACGGAAGATTGGTTGCCTGCTATTGTTCCGGGTACGGTTTTGAACTCTCTTGTTTATAATAAAATATATCCGGAACCATATTATGGATTGAATAATAAATTGGAGTCAAATTTAATTCCTGACTTATATTATGCAGGAAGAGACTTTTATACGTATTGGTTTCGCACAGAGTTTAATTTAGATGAAAACCAATTTAAAGATAAAAAAGTATGGATGCAGATTGATGGGATTAATTATCGTGCAGAAGTTTGGCTCAACGGAAATATGATAGCAAATATATCCGGCATGTTTATTCAGAACCAACTAAATATTACTGATAATGTTGTTTACGACAAACAAAATATTCTCGCTATAAAAGTTTATCCTGTTGATGCTCCCGGCACTTTAAAGCCGAAAGGTGGAAAAGCTTTTGGTGCAACTGAAGAATTCCAAAACGGAGGAAATGGTGATATAGGTAAGAATGTTACGCAATTGATGACTGTTGGCTGGGATTTTACTTTCCTTGATGGTATAAGAGATAGAAATACCGGAATATGGAAAGACATCTCAATTTTTACTACAGGAAAAACAGTTTTACGTCACCCTTTTGTGAAATCAGAATTGGCAAAGCCAAATTATGATGTATCACAACAAACTATTTCGGTAGAAGTAGCATTGCCGAATTACCTGCCGCAAAACAGACGTCAAAGAGTAAAGGTTATAGGTGAAATAATAGGTGAGAATATCTATTTCGAGAAAGAAATATCAATGTTCAGAGAGGAAGTAAAAGAGGTTGTATTTTCTCCGGAGGAATACCCTCAGCTCATTATAAATAATCCTCGATTGTGGTGGCCCATAAATAAAGGGCAGCAAGAATTATATAACTTGGTATTCAAAACGGAAGTAGATGGGATAATAACCGATTCTATATTCACTCGTTTTGGAATAAGGGAAATAACGTCTACAACAAACACTCCGGATAAGTCGAGAACATTCTATGTAAATGGGAAGCCAATATTTATCAGAGGAACTAACTGGTTACCGGAAAACATGCTTCGTACCTCAGATGAACGAACATACGCCGAATTAAGATATTCAGCTCAATCAGGAATTAACTTGATTCGTTTTTGGGGAGGAGGAATTACAGAGTCTGATTATTTCTTCCAGCTATGTGATGAATTTGGGATATTGGTTTGGCAAGAGTTCTGGATGACTGGTGATACACACCATCCTGTTGACATGGGTTTGTATTTAGCAAACGTCAATTCTACGGTAAAAAGAATTCGCAATCATGCAAGCTTAGCATACTATGTATCTTCTAACGAAAGTAGTGAGATGCCTTACACAAAATCGCTAATTCATTATTTAGATGGAACTCGAGGGTACCAAATGGAATCAGAAAGTGAAGGAATACACGATGGGAGTCCTTACAAGCAAGTAAATATTATGACACATTATGAAAATACGGCATCGGACAGAGGAAGTCGTGTTGATGGGTTTAACCCTGAATATGGTGCGCCATGTATTCCTACAGTTGAATGTCTACGTGAAATGATGGATGAGAAAGATTTATGGCCTATCAATAAAGAAGTTTGGGATTATTCCGATGGAAATGGCTTTCATCTTATGTCATCGATGTATACCGACATGACTAATGAATACGGATTATCCAACAGTATAGATGAGTTTGCAATGAAAGGACAATTTGTCGGATCACTCAATTATAAAAGTATATGGGAGGTATGGAATTACAATAAACTGAATTTTGGTGATCGATATACATCAGGATTCTTGTATTGGTATCATAATTCTCCTATTCGTCAAATATGTGGACGAATGTGGGATTGGTCGCTTGAACCTACATCAGCATTGTATGCTGCGCAAAATGCTTGTGAACCTCTACATCCTCAGTTCGATTATCTGAAAAATACAGTATCTGTAGTAAATGATTATTATGAATCATTCAGGAATTATAAGGTGATGGCAGAGGTGTATGATTTGAATATGAAGAAAATATTTGCTAAACAGGCATCGATAGATATACCGGGAGATGGAGTATTAAACGATATTTTCAAAATTGAATTTCCGGAGAATACAACATCCATACAATTTATTAAATTAAGATTGCTTGATGAGAAAAATAAACAGGTGGGAAGTAATTTTTATTGGCGTTCGAATAATAAATATGAGGGTCGCAAAACGCTTACCGGACCTGCAACTGCCGGTTTTCAGGATATAAATAAATTGACAAAGACCAATATATCAGTGAAATATACTACAGTTGTTGAAGATGGAAAGCATTTTATTAAACTCAATTTGAAAAATACAGGAAAATCACTCTCTTTTTTCACGCAGATACAATGGCTTGACAGCAGGGGCAACCCAGTGCGTCCTTCGTTCTATTCTAACAACTTTATGTGTTTATTGCCAGGTGAGAGTGAACAAATTCAAATAGAAACAAGTATGAGCAAACTTCAAGAAAATGAATATAATTTAATAATTAAAGGGTTTAATACAGACAAACAAATATTTAAGGTTAAGCTCAAATAAAGCTGATATATAAAGTAATTTTAATGAAACGATTGCAGATCCTATCTTTTGTGCTACTTTCTTTTGCGTGTACTATTCATGCAGACGATTATGATGTAGTTGTTGTAGGGGGTACTCCTGCCGGAATTACGACTGCAATTGCAGTTGCTCGTGAAGGAAAGAGCTGTCTTATACTTGAGAGGACAGAGCACATTGGCGGACTTCCTGTCAATGGTCTTGGGGCAACCGATATTGGTACAAGGGGGGCAACAACCGGACTGTTTGAGCAATTCGTAGCGTTGAATAAGGCATATTATATAGAGCAATACGGAGAGGAATCTCCGCAAGTACAACATAGTAGTAACGGATACCATTTTGAGCCGCATGTCGCTGCCAAATCATTTGAGAAAATGATAAATCAGGTAAGTTCTGGAAAAATTGTTATTCTAACGCAAAGACAATTTGATTCCGAACCTCGTTATGTGGTTAAAAATGTAAACCAGATTGAGTCTATTCGTGTACTCAACCGACAGACGGGAGACGAAGAGTATTATAAAGCAAAAGTATTTATTGACGCTACTTATGAGGGTGATTTAGGTGCAGCGGCAGGTGTTCCGTATAAATTAGGACGCGAGGGTGCGGAGGAGTATAATGAACCATGTGCGGGTAAAATATATCGTTGGTGGAAACATGGTCCGGATGAATGTGGAACAACCTATCAGGGAGATAACGCTATACAAGCATACAATTATCGCTTATGTCTGACAAATAATCCCGACAATCGCATGTTGGCAATACAACCTGAGCATTATAATAGAGAAGAATTTGTATCTCTTATTGATGATGTGCTGACCGGACGGAATACAGATATACGCTTCAGTCGAGTAGATGTGGAGAAGATAGAAGAGAACAGACAGAGGATTTTAAATGGAGAACGTACCTCTGTACCCGGAGATCCTTGGGGGATGTGGAAATTGAGTAGTATGGTACAGTTACCAAATATGAAAGTAGATGCAAACAATCAACATCTTGCGTTAATCTCGACTGACTTGCCTGAAGAAAATTGGGCTTGGCCTACTTCTGGATGGGCTTGGCGAGATCGTTTTGCTGAAAGGCTTAAATCTTACACCATGGGATTATTATGGTTTGCTCAAAATGATGAAGGCTTACCTATACAATTTCGTGAGGCATGTAAAGAATGGGGTTTTGCTAAAGATGAATATCAGGATAATAATGGCTTCCCACGTCAGGTGTATGTTCGTGAAGGAAGACGTCTTGAAGGTATCCATTTTTTTACAGCTAATGATGCTCTTCCTATAAAAGACGAGGATCGTCCACCCGTTTATACCACATCCGTTACCGCAAGCCATTATGCTTTAGACTCACATGCAGTTCGCAAACGTGAACCCGGACGTGTACACTTAGATGGTTTCTTTAGTCATCCTACGGCTGTATACACAGTTCCATACGGGGTAATGGTTCCTAAAGAGTTGGATAACTTACTTTTTCCTGTTGCCGTATCAGGTAGTCATGTCGGCTTTTCGACTTTACGCATGGAGCCTTGTTGGATGGCACTTGGAGAAGCAGCAGGTATAGCAGCAGTATTATCGATAGATAAAGCACTAAGTGTGAGAGATATTCCTATGAACGTACTTCAGGAAAAACTCCTCAATAATAGAGCGACCTTGATGTACTTTGAAGATTTGACACCTGATGATGTAGATTTTATTAAGGTTCAGCAATTAGCATTAAAAGGATTTTTCCCTGATTGGAAAGTCAGGTTGGATGATATAATAGATGAAGATACCATTGATTTATGGACAAAACTTACGGGAAAGCGGTTGATGAAACACAAAGGAAAAACCACAAGAGAAGTTATGATGGCAATATTCCCAAATTAAAGGATAATGTTTAAAAGTTAAATAAAAAAAGTTTAATGATTACAATTACTCATTAAATGATATAGTAATCAGAAATGTGATAATTAAAATAATAAGTTATACTTAAAACTAGATGTATGAATGTGAAATTAAAGACTTATTTGCTGTTATTTTTCAGCATGTTTCTATTTATTTATGTAAATGCACAAACGAGAAATAAAAACATCTCGGGTGTCATTTTAGATACTAAAGAAGAACCTTTAATAGGAGTAACTATTACTGTGAAAGGCACCACTTTAGGAACTATAACAGATATTGATGGTGCATTTAAATTAAATGTTCCTGAGAATGGTACAATTGTTATATCCTATGTAGGTTATGCAACGAAAGAGGTTTCGATAACAACAAATTCGCGCTATGTGATTAGATTAGAAGAGAATGCGTTGAATTTAGATGAAGTTGTTGTTATTGGATATGGAACAATGAGGAAAAAAGACTTGACAGGCTCTATTACTCAAATTCGTCCGGACAATTTAGCGAATGAAAACCCTAAGACAATTCAGGATATCCTGCGTGGGACTCCCGGGTTGAAAGTGGGATTTGATACATCTGCTAAGGGAGGTGGTAGTTTGGAAATACGCGGACAACGTTCGGTTTACACTGCGGGAGGTCACAACAGTCCATTACTTGTGCTTGACGGCATGATATTTTATGGAGAGCTTTCGGAGATTAATCCTGATGATATAGGACAAATAGACATACTAAAAGATGCTTCTGCTGCAGCTATTTATGGAGCTAAGGCGGCAAACGGAGTTATCATAATCACTACTAAAAAAGGGAAAAAAGGAAAGCCGGTAATAAATCTGACAACTAATTTCGGATTAACACAGAAGGCTTCATTCCAAAAAAGATGGAATCCTGAAGAATATATGCAGCACCGTCAAGACTTTTATGAAACAAATACTTATGGTGTAAATTATCTGACCGGCGAATACGAAAACTACCAACAAGGTATCACATACTCCGAATATTATACAAATCCTAACAAGCTTTCGGGTGTGTCTTTAGAAGACTGGAGAGCATATTCGGTAAATAATCCTGATGAATCTGATTTGAGCATTTGGGCTAAACGACTTGATATTAAAGGTAATGCCTTAGATAATTTCCTGTCTGGAAAAACTGTTGATTGGGCAAATCATGTTTTTAGAACAGGATTCAATCAGGACTACAATGTTAGTGTAAGCGGTGCCGGAGATAAGGCAAATTACTATTTTTCGATGGGTTATTTGGATAATCAGGGAGTAGTAAAAACTGATCAATATCAAGCAATACGTGGTAATTTAAAAGTAGATTTTGATGTTACAAGATGGCTTGAAGTTGGTGTAAATTTGAATTTTCAGGATCGTTCAGATGATAATATCGGGATAGATGTAGGAAGTACTTTAAGTAACAGCCCTTTTGGGGATTATGCCGATGCGGATGGTAATCCTATCCAATATCCTCTGGATGATCTGGCTTCTACCAGAAGAGGTTATAACTTTGATTTCCAGAAACAATATGCAGAACAAGAGAGTGGTTATACTATTTTGAATAGTGTGTTAAATGCGAAACTTAAACTTCCGTTTAATATTACGTATTCATTTAATGGATCACCTCGTTATCAATTCTATTACAATCGTAAATTCACGTCTGCAGCTCTTCCGTATTCGGATCCTACATCTCGCGGAGTTGACCGCCAACAAGCAAAGCGTTTCAATTGGTCTCACAATAATACACTCGCTTGGGATTATACCTTTGACAAGAAACATCATGTAGTTCTAACACTTGTACAAGAAGCTGAGATCCTTCAACATTGGAGCGACAACATAGTAGCACGTAATATTCAACCATCGGATGCTTTAGGATTTCATAATACACAAAACGGAACAAAAGAAGATAGCTCTTTTTCTTCTTCCGATAGCTATGAAACAGCCAATGCTCTTTTAGCTCGCTTATTCTATTCTTACGATAGTCGTTATATGATTACTACTTCGGTACGTAGAGATGGATATTCAGCTTTTGGTTCATCTAATCCTTATGCTACATTCCCATCGATAGCTACAGCATGGACATTTACAAATGAGAAATTCTACAATTGGAGTAATATCATGAATTATGGTAAATTACGTTTCTCGTATGGAAAGAATGGTAACCGCTCACTTTCCAGTCCATATTTGGCACTTGCAAACCTTTCAGCAGGGGCAGGGAAAATGCATGGATACCTTGATTCAAGTGGAAATTTGAGTCTCTATCGCTACTTAATGGTGGATAGAATGGCAAACCCCAATTTACAATGGGAAAAAACATCATCATGGAATATAGGACTCGATTTTGGATTTCTCAAAGGTCGTTTGTCAGGAAGCATTGAATATTATTTAATGCAAACACATGATATGATTATGACACAACGTATACCTGAGATAACCGGTTTTAGCAATATTACTACTAATTTGGGGCAAGTGAATAATAATGGAATCGAGTTTTCACTGAACACACTTAATATCGATAAGAAAAATTTCAAATGGAATACTACACTCGGCTTTTCTTATAACAAGAACGAAATAAAGCATCTTTATTACGAGTATGAAAATGGAAAAGAATTAAATGATGAAACAAACGGTTGGTTCATCGGACAGCCTATTTCTGCAATTTGGGATTATCGTGTTACCGGAATCTGGCAGAAAGATGAGTGGGAAGAAGCTGCAAGATACGGACAAGTTCCCGGCGATCCTAAAGTTGCTAATCTGTATACTGAAGATGACGTGATAAATGCTGATGGTTCTGTTACCGCTGTATATAATGATAACGATAAGGAAATTTTAGGACAGACAGCACCACCCATTCATTGGTCTTTGCGCAATGATTTTACCTTATGGAAAGACCTTACCTTCTCGTTTAATCTTTATTCTTATATGGGACATAAGAGTTTGTCAACAAGTTACATGAATAATGATAATACATCTGAAAATATGACTGCGGGATATGTGAATGTATCTAAAAAAGATTATTGGACACTTGAGAATTCGACTAATGAATATGGTAGAATTGGTGCAGTAGGTCCGACAGGGGCAACTTCACCGGGAAAACTTATAAACCGTTCATTCATTCGTTTAGAGAATATATCCATAGGGTATACACTACCTAAAGTGTGGACATCGAAATTTGAGATTGAACGTCTTAAGATATTTGGTTCTGTACGCAATGTTGCTAACTGGACACAGGAATGGGAATATGGTGATCCGGAAACTGGAACGTATGCTGCACGTACATATTCTTTAGGATTGAATATAACTTTTTAAAACATTACCAAAAATAAAATTTAAACGTATGAAAACGATAATTAAAAAAGTAAATTATATATGCCTTTCTTTATTTTTGGGCATCAGTGCATTATTAAGCGGGTGTTCGGATGATTTTCTGAAACCTGAACCCGTATCGATCTACGAACCGGCTGAGACTTTCTCTACCGAGTCAGGATTAAAGTCTGTGTTGGCATTTTGTGATCGTCATTTGAAATTATATTATACTTCTGCCAAAGGTACTATAGAACCAATCGCTTCAGAATATATATTTTCCGACTTGATGGTTGCCGGTGCAACTGATAAAGCAAAAATGCTATGTGATGTCGCAAATCAGCTTACACCTACAAGTATTGGTACTCGCAACAATAGCACTGGAAAAAATGATTTATATGTTTCATTGGATCAGACACATTCCGGTTGGCATTTTTGGCATGAGAGTTATTATGTAATAATGCAGGCGAATACCATCATTCAATATATTGATGGAATAGAAGAATTAGATGAAGCAACTAAAAATGCTTATAAAGGTAGAGCGTATTTCCATCGTGCTTTTCGCTATTATGCATTAGTGTTCCAATACGGTGATGTTCCGTTGCTTACGAAAGTTACAGAAGTGCCGAAACAAAATTACCGCAGTACAAAGCGTGATGCCATTTTGGAGCTGATAACCAAGGACATGGAATTTGCTGCAGAATGGGTTCCCGATCAAAAGAATATGGCACAGATAGGAATGGTAAGTAAGGGTGCTTGCCGTATGTTGCTTTCAAAATTATATTTGGCTGTAGGAGAGTACGGTAAAGCAGAGGCTCAGTTAGATGAACTGATTAATAATTCTGAATACTCGTTAATTCAAGGAGATAGCTTTGGAACATTCAATGACGGAGGAGAGCCTGAAACATGGCCTATTACCCGTAATGTAATATGGGATATGCACCGTGCCGAGAATAAGCTTATAGCCGCAAATAAAGAAGTTATTTTAGGCATTGTTAATCGTGGATCTGACGAAGAAGGTTTTACGCCATTTCATACAATGCGTATGATAAACCCTTATTACCATAACACAGGCGTAGGTTCACCAAAAACTAAAGATGGTAAACAGGCAATAGCTGAATTAGCTCGAACTAATGCTAACTACAATATTCAATATGATTATTCACGTGCTTTTGGACGCGGTATCGGAACGGTGCGTCCTACTTATTATCAACAGCATACAATGTGGCAGGTTAACGGCAGGATGGATAACACCGATTTGCGTCACAGCTCGGCACATGGCAACTGGGTTAAAATGACAGATATTAAAGTAAGTAATAAAGAGTCTTCTGAATTTGGGAAACCGCTTTCACTTTATGATGACTATGGTAATTTATTGTGCAAAGACACTATTCGTCGTTGGTTTGATGTTCCACTTTATAAATTTTATATGGATGATGTTATAGCTGAAGCAAATAAAGCTACAGTTAATTTTTATGGTGCTACTAATGGTGGTAATGGCGATTGGTATCTTTATCGTTTGGCTGAAGCTTATCTATTACGTGCAGAAGCGAAATTTTATCAAGGGAAAGACGGTACTTCTGATGTAAATGAAATAAGGAAAAGAGCAAAATGTTCCGAATTATACAATAGTATTACTATTGGTGATATAATGGATGAACGTGCACGCGAATTATATTGGGAAGAATGGCGTAACGTAGAGTTAACTCGTGTTTCTTTATGTCTTGCACGTAGTGGTATGCCCGATGAATGGGGTAATACTTATAGCATAGATAATTTTGACAAACAGGAAGGCACAGATCCAAACGGAGGTAGTTATTGGTATCAGCGCGTTACTAAATGCGGTAAAATGTATAACGGACCAACTATAACTATTCAAGGTGGAACAATAAACACCATTAAATATACAATGGATAAGAAAAATATTTATTGGCCACTCTTTAATGAATCTATAACGGCTAACAGAAAGGGTAAATTAGCTCAAAATTATGGATATGATGGTTATGATCCGTCAACTCCTAAATGGGAAACTTGGCAGGAAGCTGTAGCTGACGAAGATGAAGTAGACTAAAATTGAAGTTCATGAAAAGGATATTGTCATACATAATCTTATTTTTTCAATTTGTAAGCTTTGGATGTTCAAATTCCGGAGCGATTACGAATGAGTATTATAATCCGGTGTTGTCGATAAGCACACCGGATCCTACAATAATGAAAACACTCGACGGTACATTTTATTTGTATGGCACTGAAGATATCCGTAA
The DNA here is from genome assembly GCA_937927845.1 of uncultured Paludibacter sp. Lineage (GTDB taxonomy): Bacteria > Bacteroidota > Bacteroidia > Bacteroidales > Paludibacteraceae > Paludibacter. The sequence continues at coordinate 61,360 of CALFXE010000112.1, read as the reverse complement.
TGTTCCAATCTACAAATCATCAAATTTGATTGACTGGCAATTTATTGGTACTGCTTTTACTGATGAGTCGCGTCCTAAACTTGAACCGGAAGGTAGTATCAGTGCACCGGAAATCAACTATATCAATGGCAGGTATGTATTGTATTATTCGATGTCGGTGTTGGGAGAAGAATGGACATGTGGTATTGGAGTTGCCGTATCGGATAATCCTGAAGGACCCTTTATGGATAAAGGGAAGTTGTTCAGAAGCGATGAAATCGGTATTAAAAACTCTATTGATCCTTTCTATATTGAAGATGAAGGAAAGAAGTATTTATTTTGGGGAAGCTTTAGAGGAATATATGCTACAGAATTAACCGATGATGGCTTATCCTTAAAGCCAGATGCTAAAATATGGCAGATCGCAGGAAGCCTTTTTGAAGGTACATATATTCACAAAAGAGACGATTATTACTATATGTTTGCGTCTGTAGGCTCTTGTTGTAAAGGTATTGAGAGTACGTATCAATTAGTGGTTGGTAGATCAAAATCGCTATTCGGTCCTTATACCAATAAAGATGACAAAAGGATGTTGGATGGTAATTATACACGGGTAATAGGTTCTAATGAGCGGTTTGTAGGTAATGGACATTGCTCTCAAATAGTGCAAGACAAAAGCAATAACGATTGGATATTTTTGCACGGTGTGGATGTCGACAATCCCCAATGTAGAGTTTTACTTTTAAATCAAGTAAAATGGGATGCTAAAGGATGGCCCTATGTTGAAGGTGGATCACCATCTCTAAATGCTTCAAGTCCTCGCTTCTCATGAATTAAAGTAATAGTTTAATTACAAAAGATATATAATTAGGAAAATAAAAATCCACACAAAACACCCTTTGATAGAGATCAAAGCACTTGATAATGAACCGCTTTATATGTCAAGTGTGAAGATTTGACTTATTAATGTTAAACTTAAAAAACAAATTATTAATTTAAAAAACAAATGTCATGAAAAAAATTAACTTTATTCTCGTATTGATTTTTGCAGTCGGTAATTTATTTGCCACAGGAACGTGGGATCTGATGGACAAAGTGATGGATCCATGGAATGAAGATGAGGGTCTTCCTACTAATAAAGCTTGGACATCGTACATAGGTAATAACCTAAAGAAAGTACCAACCGGGTACTCGCTTACTCAAGAAGAAGGTTTTGTGAATCTTACAAAAACACATGCAGAAGCTACACAAAACAGTGCTATGATAAATTGTGCAGCACTAACAGTAGCATCGAATACAGCTTATACATTTGAATATAAAGTACGCATAAATCCGATAGATAAAGAAGCGTTTCCGGATGTAGCAGGAACTGGTGGTTGGGAGCTAAATTTGCTTTCAGCAAGAATCAACAATCGTGCTCCTAATCTTTATCTCGCTTATGATGAGAGTAATAATGGATATGTTACATTGGAGTCAACTTTTCCTAATGAAGTAGAAAACCGGGTGGCTGTGGATATTTCAGAATGGAGAGTTTATCGATTTATACTTTCTGAAGATGCTACAAAATTTGATCTATTCATTGATGGAGAGTTGATTTTCAAAGATGCTCCAACAACTGCCATGAGTGGAACTAATATTCTTCGTATGGGATCAGCCTCCGAACGAGCACGTTGCGATATTGATCTTGAATATGCTAAAATGGGGACAGGTGATTTCAACACTGTTGTAGCACCTTCACAGTGGAATATACTTGACAAATCGATGCTAACTTGGAATCAGGATGATGGATCTGACACGAATCGAGCTTGGGCATTAGCTCAAGGCGGATCTGCTGCTAGCGTTATGACTTTGGGAGACAATTTCGTTAACTTTACAAAAACAAATACAGGAGCCAGTGCCAGATGGGCTTGGTTGAGACCTGCCACTGCACTTGCTAATTTAATAGAAGACCAGTCATACAGTCTTGAGGTTAAAGCACGTGTCAACGAAATAGATAAAACCACTTTCCCTGATGGCACTTACTTCGAGGCAAATCAAATTGCACTTCGATTTGCTAATACAGCCACTACGCCTATTTATCTCAGATATGGTGACGCGGAAACTGGATCCATCAGTACCATATCCAATGGTTCGAATGCATATAATATAAACACATCTGAATGGCAGGTGTACCGTATTGTTTTGCATGCAGATTTAAAATATGACGTTTATATCGATGGTATAGAAGAACCTATCTTCGAGGGTCAAAAAGGAGGAACTAATGGAGACCAAAATGGAGTGTATTTTGGTGCTGAGTCTCAACATCGTTGTAATCTCGATATTGAATATGCTAAATTGGGAATAGGTGATTTCTTTTCTAAACCAAGAATTACAACTGTCGCTTTATCACATAACAGTCATGTAATCGGTAATTCGTCAACTATAACGGTAACTGCCAACACATCATTAATCGACAACAATGAAATACTTTTATTCTCACTTGTTGATGAAAATGATACTGAAATAGTAGCTGCAGTAGAGGCTACTGTAACAGACAATGTCGCAACTGCTAATATTGAAATTCCCGAGGATACTCCATCAGGACAATACTTTGTTAAAGTTGCTGTACCAGATAATCAAATTGGTGATGTGAATGTAGCAGCAAAAACTATTGCATATGAAATAGAAATTGATACTACTGTAGGAATATACTCTGTAGATTATACAGATTTAATATCAGTTTCAAGGAATGTAGTAAGTCAGGGACAAACTTTATCGGTTAAAACTGTTGCTAATATAGCTTCTTTGTCGGAAGTGACCATCTACAGTCTTACAGGAAATGAAGTGTATCATAAATCTGTTTCCGGCAACGCCCTTGAGCTTCAAGCTCCTACTGTTTCCGGTATGTACATACTTAATGTTCGATTAGACAACAACATATCGAAAGGTTTTAAAATTTTTGTTGAATAGGATTGATGAGAGTTTAAGTTAACAAATTATCTGCGGGATGACTTTAAATCGTCCCGTGGATAATAAAACAGTAGAAAATCAAAAAAGAAATAATTTAAATATGAAAAAACTGAATTATATTCTCGTACTAATCATTCTATTCACAAATCAACTTTTTGCAGTAGAAGAAATATGGGATGTTATCGACAAATCGATGGCAACATGGAATCAAGACGGCGGTAATACCACCAATAAGTCTTGGACATATTACAAAGGCACCAACATAGGAGCTAATGATTTCTCTATTACGCAAGGAAGTGGCTTTGTGAATCTGACTAAAACAGGAGTAGGAGGGTTAAGTCATTCTGTGTTAATAAACAGTCAGAATGTAGCGGTAACTACAAATACACCTTATACCGTTGAGTTTAAGGCGCGCATAAACAGAATAGACAAAACTCTGTTTCCAGATGAATCAGGAGTAGGGTATGAATCTAATCTAATTTCGGCACGTATCAATAAAAAGGTTATGGATCTTTATCTCAGATTTGATGCGGACGAAGATAATGAAAAAGGTACAGGATACGCTTATATCGAAGCTACTATCGATCCTTATGAAGATGATTTGTATTATTTTGATGTTTCCGAATGGCATCTTTATCGCTTTGTCCTTTCTGCCGACAATACTCAATATGATGTTTATATAGATGGGAAATTGGCGTTTGAAGGTGTATCTACCATAGGTATGGATAGTCAAACCAGTATCCTTCGCTTTGGGGCGAATATACGTAACCGTTGCAATATTGATGTGGAATATGCCAAAATGGGTACGGGTGATTTTAATTCTCAGTCGCGAATATCTACAATTTCGATAAGTTCGGATAGTCATGTGGAAGGCAATGAACGCACTATCTCTGTACAGGCTTATACGGTTTTGATGGATGATGATCAAAAGCTTGAAGTGTCGCTTGTAGATGAGAATAAAGTGATTGTAGTGAACCCAATAGAATTTACGGTAACTAACAACATAGCACAAGCTAATTTTACTATTCCGGCCTCGATTCCACAAGGCAAATATAAACTCAAGGTTTCTGCACCTGGTGGAAGAATTGGCGATGTTGAGGTAGAGTCGAAAAGTTTCGAGTATTTTGTGACCGATGTATCTCCTCTCGAAACCAAAATGTTTCCTCAGGTAAAACCTGTTGGTTTTGTTATTGAGATGAACGACTATATTTATAAAAATTCATCGAACGAGTTTATTTTTCCTTCTATAGTCGATACGAAAAAATTTACTGTTGATGAAAAATTCCTGAATGGGCAAGAACCGATTGCAAGATATTATCTTTTTTATGCACCACACGAAAATCCGGGTGGTATGTATCTCTCTACGGCTCCAACGCTTGATGGTCCATGGATAGAGCAGAATATGGTTATAGATCTGAATTGGGCAAAGGCTGTTGTAGGAAGCAATATTAATACAGCCGATCATATTTCGGCTTGCCAGGTAATATGGAATGATGAAATAAGCAAATATATTATGTATTTCCATGGTCCGAATTCTACCACGCATTATGCCACGAGCGATAATCTCAAGGATTGGACTTTTGGAGCGAGTATTCTGACTGCAACACAATTTGCAGCAGGCGGCAAAGAAACAAGCTATGCTAAAGTCTTTGAACACGAAATACCGGGTCTGAACAATAAATACATTATAATGGCGATGGTACAGGAAAATCAAATTCGCAGAATCTACTGGGCACACTCTGTCGATGGATTGAATTGGACACCGGTAAGAAAACCTTTGATTGCGCCCGATTTAGATTATAAGAAAGTTCCGGGTACCGACCATAAACCAAGCTATCAGGGTGGGTTTGGAAATAATGTAGCAGCTCCGGCTCTCTTTGTGAAAGATGGGCGTTATTTTGTTTTCTGTCATGGTAGTGCCGGCAATATGATGGTTGTTGAGGTAGGAGAAAGTTTTGATATGGAAATTCATTGGGGTGAATATATGAAAGCAGCCGATGTACTGATTGATACCGATAACAACGGGAAAAAGGTAGCCGTTCCGCGTATTGCTTCTCCTGATTTTATTCAAGATGATACGGGTAAATGGTATATGTTTTTTGAAGCAGGAAGCCGTCTTGGTGCTAATATCGCTTATGCTAAAGAAGAAGATACGAGTTCTGCGATTAAAAAAATGATTTATACAGAATCAATATCCATTTCGGGTAATTTGCTGAATAGCGGTCAAGATTTGATGATTACCTCTTGTACAGAAGGTACTCTTATATCGGAAGTAGTACTTTATACTCTTACAGGAAATGAGATAAGCCGTAAGAGTATTTCAAATCAAACGTTTACGCTTGGTGCACCGGCTACTGTCGGGATATATTTACTCAGTGTTCGTTTAGATAATAATATGTCGAAAGAATTTAAGATCTTGGTAAAGTAAAACTAATAGTTGATTAACAAATTATTCACGGAGTAAATTCAAATAACTCCGTGAAAGTTCAAATATAAATTCATGAAAAAGATAAATTTTTTTCTCGCATTCATCCTGTTTCTTTGTAATTCCTTATTTGCACAAACATGGGATATTTTAGATAAATCGATGTCCGATTTGGGTGTAGATTGGGCGGTAGCAGAAGGTGGCTCAGCCAATAGTGTCTTGTCACAGAAAAGTGGTTATGTAAACTTCACTAAAACTAATACAGGATCAAGTGCCAGATGGGCATGGCTTAGGCCGGCTACAGCACTTGCCAACATCACGGATGGTCGAGCCTACAGCATTGAAATTAAAGCACGTGTCAATCCTATTGACAAAACCGCTTATCCTGATGGTACTTATTTCGAGGCAAACCAGTTATCGCTTCGGTTGGCAAACAAAGCCACTACGCCTATCTATCTCCGGTATGGCGATGCCGAAAACGGATCCGTTGGCGTTACATCGAACTTTGCCAATGCTTACAAGATGAATACATCGGAATGGCAGATTTATCGCATCGTTCTTCGCACCGATTTGAAATACGATGTCTACGTGGGCGGTGTAGAAGCCCCGATTTTTGAGGGGGCATTAGGCGGTACCAACAGCGACTATAATGGAATTTATATTGGAGCCGAATCACAGCATCGTTGCAATGTGGATATTGAATATGTGAAAGTAGGAGCAGGAGATTTCTTTTCAAAAGCACATATTTCTTCCATTTTATTGTCACGTGACAGTCATGTACAAGGAACAGAAACGACGGTTTCTATAACAGCCTACACAGCCTCATTTGATAATGGCGAAAAACTATTATTTTCACTTATTGACAAAAACGATAGTGAAATAGTAGTCCCCGTAGAGGTTGCTGTAGAAGACAATATGGCTGCAACTAATATTGTTATTCCGGCAAATATCGCTGAAGGAGTGTATTTTATTAAAGTTGCAGCAAAAAATCAGATTAATGGAGTAGATATAATACCACAAACCGTTCCATACGAAATCAAAGATCCGTTGTCGGTGCAAGCTTGGGATATCCTCGATAGAGATTTTTCGGTAAAGGCATGGAATGTTTCTCCGTCTTGGAGTTTGGAGAAAGGTGGAAATGTCCCCACTAATTTCGTAACGCAGCAAACCGGTTATGTGAATATCGTTAAGACTATGGCAGGTGGAAGCAATTTTTACGGATTTTTAATCTCGCCGGCAGTAAGCATATCGGCTAACACCGCTTATACTTATGAAGTAAAGGCGCGTACACAAGCCATCAACAAAGAGTTGTATCCCGATGGTAACGGCGGCTATGAAGCTAATCAGATAGGATTCTTATTAAATAACAAATTAATGTCTATTTGCCTTATACACGGTGATGAGAACACCGGGTATATCGCTTCGCCTATCGCGGACGGAACTGGAGTAAGTCCAAGTTATACAACAAGATTTCCATTGAAGACTTCCGAATGGCATGTGTATCGTATGGTTTTCAATGCCGATAATACAAAATACGATGTTTATGTCAATGATGAACTCATTTTTGAAGATGCACCCTTATTTAATAAGAGCGGTAACAATAATGTTAAAATAGGTGGTGAATCGTGGCAGCGTTGCAATATGGACATTGAGTATGTCCGGATGGGAACAGGTGACCTTGTTACCGGCGATAAACCGAAAATAACAGCAATGGATTTATCTTCCGATAGCCATGTGGAAAATAATGCGCGCACTATCCGAATAACAGTGAATACGATAAACATTCTCAATGGTGAAAAATTGACAGCTTCGTTCTGCAATGAAGAAGGCACTGAAATAATCGATCCTATAGAAATTGTGATAAATACTAATAGAGGTACTACCGACTTGACTATTCCTGTAACGGTTCCTCTTGGAAAATATGTCATAACAGTTGCTGCACCAGATGACAAAATTGGAGATCAGACAATCAGATCTAAAAGCAGGCAATACGTTGTGGTGGGCGTGTCGCCACTCGATACCAAAATGCTTCCACAAGTGAAACCTGTCGGTTATGTCAAAGATATTGCGGATTATAAATACACGACCGAAAAGAAAGAATTTATCTTCCCGTCTATTGTTGATTCAAAAAAATATACGGTTGACGGTAAATTTAAAAACGGAGGCACTCCGATAGACCGTTATTATCTTTATTATTCTCCACACGACAATCCAGGCGGCATGTATCTTTCTACCGCTCCTACCTTGGATGGTCCTTGGACTGAATATGACGGCACGCCGGGAATGACACCGGGTACGGTTATGGACTTTGCTTGGGCGGGCGCACAAAGCAGTATTGTTAATAGTGGTTACGAAAAACATATATCGGGTTGTCAGGTAATGTGGAACGAAGTACAGAACAAATTCATTATGTATTTCCATGGTCCTAACGAAGTGTCGCACTACGCTACAAGCGATGATTTAATTAACTGGACTTTTGGTTCCTACATTTTCTTTGCCTATCAGTTTACCCCAATCGGTGCGGAGGCAAGTTATGCCAAGGCATTCGAACACGAAATACCCGGTTTGGGAAACAAATATGTAATATTATTGATGAATCAAGAAAATCAAATCCGTAAAATATACTGGGCGCACTCTACCGATGGAATAAACTGGACTCCTGTAACAAAACCATTGATTTCACCCGATTTAAATTATAAAAAAATACCGGGGACAGATATCAAACCGAATTATGACGGTGGAGGTACAGGTGCGTATGGAAACAATGTTTCAGGACCTTTCTTGATGGAAAAAGATGGACGTTATTTCGTATTTGTGCATGGTGTTACAAACCATTTGTTAGTGGTAGAAGTTGGTGAAAGCTTTGACATGGAAGTTCATTGGGGAGAATACTTAAAAAGCACTGATGCGATGTTCAGTATTAGTGGAGGAGCACCAAAAGCAACTCGCATTGCCGCTCCTGATTTTATTCAGGATGATAATGGCAAATGGTATATGTTTTTTGAAGCAGGAGGTCGCTTAGATGCCAATATCGGTTATGCTAAAGAAGATGATGTAAATGCGTTTATTCCCTCAGAATATAACGAAATCTTCATATATCCTTCAGATGTAAAAAGAGGAGAAGAAATAACAATTCATACGGAAAATACCGGTAAGCTAGCGGTAGAAGTCATAGATTTATCAGGAAGCAGAATATCTTCTAAAACGGTAGATACATCGTATTGTAATATTTATGCACCTATAACTCCAGGTTTGTATCTAGTGAAGGTATCCATAAATGAAAATCAGATTAAAACATCGAAGATAATTGTAAAGTAAGAGTCATGAAAAAGACAAGTTTTCTTTTCATATTAATCCTGTTATCCGGTAATTTGTTGTTTTCTCAGACATGGGATATATTGAACAAGTCGATGGCTTCATACAATCAAAATGATGGCGCCGAAAACAACCGTGCTTGGGAAAGAGTGCAAGGGGGTTCAGCCGGTAGTGTGGTAACACAGCAAACCGGATATGTAAATTTTGTAAAAACAAATACAGGTTCAAGTGCCAGATGGGCATGGTTAAGACCCTTTATAGCACTTGCCAACTTGCAACCTGAGCGAGCTTACAGTATTGAAGTCAAAGCGCGTGTTAACCAAATAAACAAAACTACTTTTCCAGATAATACTACCTATTTCGAAGCAAATCAGATTGCGCTTAGGTTAGGAAGTAAAAACACAGCTGCACCTATTTATCTCAGATATGGTGATGACGGAAGCGGATCGGTTAGCACTACACCCAACGCTACTAATGCATACAAGCTAAACACCTCAGAATGGCAGATTTATCGTTTGGTTTTCCATGCCGGGCATTCGAATTATGATGTTTATGTTGTTGGAGTGGAAGATCCTATTTTTGAAAATGTAGGGATAGTATCTACCGGCGACCAAAATGGAATATACTTCGGGGCAGAGTCTTATCATCGTTGCAATATTGATGTTGAATACGTGAAAATGGGAACTGGCGATTTTTTCTCAACATTCAAAATTATTTCGGTTAACTTGAGCTCTAACAGCCATGTGGAGAACACTGAGAAGACTATTACTGCTACTGTCAATACAATGCTAATTGAAGATGGTAAGAAGATAACAATTGAATTGGTGAACGATGACGACGAAGTTGTAGTTGATGGTGTACAGGCTATTGTTTCGAATGATAAAGCAGAAGCAAACCTCACAATTCCTACAACATTGCCGAAAGGAAAATATTTTGTAAAAGCATATGTATCCAATGGAGAAATCGAGGGTATAAACATAAGTCCCGTAACGGCAGAATATTACATTTGTATTGCCAATAGACTTTCCGATTGGGTGTTAGGTGGTTTTGTACGTCCTGAAGGTAAAAATCCGGTAATTGTACCTAATGTTGATTCGGAGTTCTTTTGCCCTATGAATCAGGCTAATGTAAATTGGGAAGAAAGCGACACATTCAATCCTGCGGCAGTGGTGAAAGACGGTAAAATATGCGTGCTTTATCGAGCAGAAGATAATTCGGCTACAGGTATCGGCAAGCGTGTTTCACGAATAGCCTTGGCTGAAACTACTGATGGAGTAACTATGACCAAACGTTCGGCTCCTGTATTCTATCCTGATAACGATAGTTTCAGTAAGACTTATGAATGGCCGGGTGGTTGCGAAGATCCACGTGTGGCTGTTACTGAAGATGGGATGTTTGTTATGTTCTACACCGGTTGGGATCGTTCTACTGCCCGCTTGTGCGTGGCTACTTCGACCGATTTACTCACATGGACGAGACATGGTGCTATTTTCGCACAGGCTTACAATGGAAAATATCTTAATACGTGGACTAAAGCATCATCCATTGTTACCAAATTAAAAGGTGACGAACAAATTATTGCCAGAATGGATGTGCAATACAATGGAAAGAATTGGCTGTACTTTATGTATTGGGGCGAAAACCGCACATGTGCAGCTGTTTCCGACGATTTGGTAAACTGGACTCCCATCGAGGATGCAAACGGAAATTTACTGTCCTTAGCCAATACCCGAAGAGGTTATTTCGACAGTTCATTGGTAGAGTGCGGTCCTCCTGCGGTGATTACCGATAAGGGCATTTTAATGCTGTACAATGGTAGAAATGCCACAAATGCTGATGCTGACCCCCGTTTCAACAGAGGAACTTATAGTGCGGGACAAATGCTTTTCGATTTAAATGACCCATGTAAATTGCTTGAACGTACAGATGTGCCTTTCTTCCGTCCAATGGAAAATTTTGAAAAAAGCGGACAGTATGCTAATGGAACAGTGTTTATTGAAGGATTAGTTTATTATAAAAAGAAGTGGTATTTGTACTATGGCTGTGCTGACTCAAAAGTGGGTGTTGCCATTTACGATCCTGCTAATCCTGCTGATGGAGACCCGGTTCCCGATTATCAACAAGGGAAAGGACTTGCTTATTATCCTGCGCATGGAATTGGTAAAAAAAAAGTACGCATTCACTCAAGTAGCGGACAGACGAAAGATTCGGAGAGTGCTTTTAATTTACTCTACAGTTATTTAACTCCTCGAAAATGGTGTGAAGATAAAAGTAAAAATCCGTGGGTAATATTCGAACTGAGCGATTATTATAATATTGAGAAAACAGTATTTCGTGATGTAGCTCCTTATGAAGACGGGAATGGTAATGTCCCTGAATATTGGATATATACAAGTGTTACGGGTACGGAGGATAATGATTGGAAGGAAGTTATTCATAGAACCAATCAACAAAATATAGATGTAAAAGAAGATATTCTTGATATACCGGAGGAAGCACGTTATATTAAATTTGTAGCATCAAGAGGTACTCGCACGGATAATGGAAATGCTGAAAATGCAATCCGTATATATGGTTTTGATATTTACGGTACATTTTCGCGTGCAGTGGATAGAGAGAATATTGTAAGTGTGGGAAAAACAGTACTTGGCTTTTATGATGCAAACGAATATTATTGTCAGCCTTTGCATTTGTTAGATGGTGATATAACCAATCAGGCTAACAGATGGTATTTCAACCGGGCAAGCGAAAATGATTCGCTGAAATATGTAATTATCGACCTTGAAAACGAATACGAAATAGAGAAATTTGCGCTTTACGACGCGGGAAACTTCGAGGCGCAAAGCTATAATATTGATGGTTACAATATATATGTAGCGACAACTGCGCCCAATTTAAGTTTAATCTCGAAAACAGAAGATAGAAATACGGTTTGGGCAAAAGTTGTAGACACAAATGGTCGTAGAAACGATAATGTCAAAACGGATATTGTTATTCCGGTCACCGCACGCTATGTGAAATTAGAAATTCCACGTTCACGTACATACAATGCAGTACGTTTATATCAATTTGAGGTTTATAAAAAGGATACTAATTCGGAGGTTGCACAAGTGAATACCAACGACATTAAGATCATTCCGAATATATTAGAAAGTGGTGATTATTTAACAGTAAATAATTTCGCTTTCGGCAAACTAAGTGTTTTTGATTTACGAGGAACCTTATTAATGGACAAAAATATTTTGGAAGAAGAGGCAGCTTTTTCTGTTCAAATTCCTACAGGGATATATATTGTAGAACTAAAGAACGATTCCTATAGAAAAACAACGAAACTTATTGTGATATAGTTCGTTCGAAAGTCAATTTTCGCTTGATTTAGAATCGAGCTCACGTAAATTTATATATTTATGAAAAAAAATAATCTTATTCCATTGCTTGCTATTCCGTTGGTTACGAATAGCACGCTGTCAGCAGATAATACCACTCAATCATCCACGCAGGATACGAAGCCTGCCAACATCTTGTTCGTTATTTCCGACGACCAATCCTATCCGCATGCTTCGGCTTATGGAAGTACTATGGTTTTCACGCCGGGATTCGACCGTGTAGCGGCGGCAGGGGCATTGTTTAATAATTTCTACGTCACTTCGCCTGGCAGCAGTCCCTCGCGTGCAAGTATACTCACAGGGCTGTATCCGTGGCAGATAGAGGAAGCAGGAACTCACGCGAGTTCTTTTCCAGCAAAATACGCTTGTTTCCCTGAAGTGCTCAAGGCAGAGGGCGGTTACCATATCGGTTACACAGGGAAAGGTTGGGGACCGGGCAACTGGCAGGTTTCGGGCAGACCACACAATCCGGCGGGTCCGGTCTATAATGGAGTTACATTGACTCCGCCCTATTCGGGCATTTCAAAAATAGATTATGCCGGTAACTTTAAAAAATTCTTGAATGAACGCGAGAAAGGGCAGCCTTTCTGTTTTTGGGTGGGAACCAACGAACCTCACCGTGCATACCAAACAGATTCATGGTCGATAGACGGGAAGCCACTTACGCAGGCAACTGTCCCTGAATACCTGCCGGATGTTACCTCCGTCAGAAGCGACATGCTCAACTACGCTGTCGAAATCGAATGGTTCGACAGCCATCTGACGCAATGCATCGACGAATTGGTGCGGATCGGGGAATTCGACAATACCATTATTATTGTTACCGCCGACAATGGTATGGCATTCCCGCGAGCCAAATCCAACTGTTACGATGCGGGAGTTCATGTTCCGCTGGCGATCTGCTGGGGCGAGAAGATTCAGCCGTCGCAGGTTATAGATGCGTTGGTCAGCGGTGTGGATATCTTCCCGACTTTGATGGATGCGGCAGGCTTGGCGGTGAAGCCCGAACTGAGTGGCCAAAGTTTGCTGCCACTTATGGACGGCAACTCTGCGGAATATACCTCCGATGCGATTTATTCTGGACGCGAACGCCACTCTTCGGCGCGCTACGACAATTTAGGGTATCCGATACGAATTGTCCGTTGGGAAAACTACCTGCTAGCATGGAATTTACACCCTGAACGCTGGCCTGCGGGTGATCCACAGTCGATGACCGCGAACGGCGTGCTCAATGCAATGCACAAAGCTTATTTTGATATAGACGGTTCACCATCGAAAACCTATTTGACTGATAATTATGCTGATCCATCTGTTGTGCCTTATTTTAACGCAGCAGTTGCCAAGCGTAAAGAATATGAACTGTTCAATCTGGAGACCGATCCTGCTTGCATGACCGATCTTTCCGGCGATGATTCGTACCAGACTATTCTCGCAACAATGCAGCAAAAATTGAATGACCGGCTTTTCGAAACAGGCGATACGCGGTTGGACGCCAATCCCGAAATATGGGAAAGCTATCCGCGTCTCGAAGGCGAAATGCGGTATTTTCCGGCACCGGCGACGGAAAATGATGAAGATTATCTCCGAACGGGTTGGACTTTGTCCTGCGATCCGTTCAAACTGTTCGAAGAAGAAGGCAACTTGATTGATGGTGCGCTGGATAGTGATGCCCAGACCTTTTTTAGCCTGGTTAAGCCGGGAAAAATGCAGGGCGGTGTCTCCAATCCCCCTGTAGAAAACGGCGGTTATCTCCATTTCATCATAGACATGAAAGAGCCTAAGAACGTTAATTATTTCAGGATACGACATAAAAATAACACTATAGGACTCAGATGGAGGAAATTCAGTCAGATTCTGGGAAGCAACGACGGCGAAAATTTTACTATTATTGATACTGATGTCGCCGTAACGGGTTATAGCGTGGCGGCAAGCATTATGACTCCCAATATCTTTTTCCCGGAGGCGACTTACAGGTATCTAAAATTCTATGCCAACTCGACCGATTGCTGGGATACTGCCAACAATAACTCCGTGCAGATGTCTGAAATCTATTTGGGAAAGGCCGAGGAACCGGAACCTACTGATGACTATCTCCGCATAGGCTGGACTTTGACCCATCATCCGGCCGAACTGCACAATGAGGCAGGCAACTCGACTGAAGGTGCATTAGATGGCGTTGAAACTACTTTTTTGGCTTTGGTTAAGCCGGGAAAAACACACTTAAATGTTACTAATCCCCCTGTAGAAAACGGCGGTTATCTCCATTTCATCGTAGATATGAAAGAACCCAAGACAGTTAATTACTTCAGGATACGCCATAAAAACAACGTTATAGGACTCAGATGGAGGAAATTCAGTCAAATTCTGGGAAGCAACGACGGCGAAGATTTTACCGTTATTGACACAGATGTCGCCGTAACGGGTTATAACGTGGCAGCAGATATCATGACTCCCAATATTCCTCTCACGGAAGCGACTTATAGGTATCTGAAATTCTATGCCAACTCAACCGATTGCTGGGATACTGCCAACAATAATTCTGTGCAGATTACCGAACTATTCTTAGGACGGAAAACAACGACATCGAACAAAGTTATTGATGTTATTTCTGCAGATGATCCTGTTGTTTCGACGGAATATTACAATTTGCAGGGTATCAGACTGGGTAGTAATCCTATCGAATTGCTGAATAAAGGAGCTTCGACAGGCTATATTACCACTTATATTATAAAAGAACTTTACCAATCGGGTAAGGTAAGCGGGAGAAAAGTGATGTATAACCGTTAATATAAGGAGACTGTCCCTTGTTCAGCTTCGACTATTGCCAAAGTCATGGAGGTAATATGTTGTCAAATAAGGGCTTGTTTTTCACGTTCTTCAATTTCATAGGGCGTTGCATAATCATGTACTAAACAGTTATTTAATAAAAACTCTAATAGTCAAAATGAATACAATTCTAAAAACAACTTTTCTGTTTTTGTTTTTTGCATCAGCTTTGTTTGTTTCCGCAGAAGTACAATTACCTTCGATATTAGGAAGCAATATGGTGTTGCAACAGCAAAGCAATGTAAAACTGTGGGGAAAAGCGGAACCCGATAAAAAAGTAAAAATAAGCGTTTCGTGGAATAAAAAAGTATACCAAGCAACGACCGGTCAAGATGGAAAATGGCTGGTGGAAGTAGCAACGCCGGCGGCAGGAGGCCCTTACGAAATAACCTTCGATGATGGCAACAAACTCAAATTAACTAATATACTGATTGGCGAGGTTTGGTTTTGTTCGGGGCAATCGAATATGGAAATGCGGATGCAAGGTTCAGACCGTCAGCCCATAGCGGGTTCAAATGATGTGATTGTCAGGGCAAAGCCTTCTCAACCGATAAGAATGTACACCGCTAACAGGAAACGTATCCGCCATTCGGCAGACAAACCGCAAGAGAATTGTACGGGAGAATGGAGCGAAAATTTTCCCGAAAATGTTGCTAACACAAGCGCCGTGGCTTATTTTTTTGCCCGTACCATACAGGAAGTGTTGGATGTTCCTATCGGAATTGTAGTTTCCGCGTGGGGAGGTTCGACGGTTGAAGCGTGGATGAGCAGGGAAATATTGGAAGAGCAATTTCCTGCCATCGATTTGACTCATTTAACCACAGGCGAAGATATTAAAAATCCGTCTACAACAGCTTGTGCATTATTCAATCTTCAGGTAGCACCGTTGACCAATTTTGCCATAAAGGGTTTTCTTTGGTATCAGGGAGAAAGCAACCGCCACAATTCCGATGAATACAGGAAACTGATGTCGGCTTTTGTCAGTGATTTACGCGGCCGTTGGGATATGGGGGAATTGCCGTTTTATTATGTACAAATTGCGCCATACAGATACGAAAATCCCGATGGTGATGATGCTCCGAAAATAAGGGAAGCGCAAATGCTGAATATGCGTGACATTCCGCGTTCAGGTATGGTAACAACGATGGATGTCGGAAATTTGGTTTGTATTCATCCCGAAAACAAAAAAGCAGTCGGCGACCGTCTTGCTTATTGGGCCTTGGGCGATACATACAGGTTGAAAGGTTTTGGTTACAAACCCGCAACATATAAATCGATGGAAATGATCGATTCTAAAATTTACGTCAAATTCGATAGCGCGCCACGTGGACTGAGCCCGATGAGAACTCAATTGAAAAGTTTCGAAATTGCAGGTGAAGATAAGGTCTTTTATCCTGCGAATGCCGAAGTAGAAATGACTTCGCACCGTGTATCCGTTTGCTCCGAAGATGTTCCGAATCCAGTTGCCGTAAGGTATGCTTTTAAAAATTACGCAGAACCAAGCATCTTCGGAATCGATGGTATTCCCGCTTCTCCATTCAGAACAGATGATTGGTAATTTTTCGCAAAAAACAAAAATTAAAAAAAACATATGAAAAAAACTTCTTTTATTTTAGCATTAATTATTTTGACGTGTAAGCTGTTTGCTGCCGAAACATGGAACATCCTTGATAAATCCATGGCTAAATGGAATGTCAACGAAGGAGCCAATTACAATTTAGCATGGAAAACATCTCAAGCAGGAACAGGCATCACGGTAACTCAAAAAATAGGATATGTAAATATTACTAAGACAAATACAGCAGCATCCAATAATTATGCATTCTTAATACCGGAAACGCTTACTTTGTCATCCAATACAGCATATAGTTTTGCAGTAAAAGTACGTGTAAATCCCATCAATAAAGCAAGTTTTCCTGACGCAAGCAGTAGTTTTGAGTCTAATCAAATATCAGCCAGGTTGAATAGCAAGAATCTGGCTATTCATGTCAAGTACGGCGATGAAAATACGGGATACATCAGTCTTACAGGTGCATTAGCTCACGAGGACAAGGATAAATACAAAATAAATACTTCTGAATGGCATGTGTATCGTTTTGTTCTTTATCCTGATAACTCTATATATGATGTTTACATAGACGATATTGAAGAACCTATTTTTGAGGATGTACCAACCACTTCGATGACAGGAACTAATATTCTACGTTTGGGAGCAGAATCAACTCATCGTTGCAATATGGATATTGAATATGCAAAGATGGGGACAGGAGCTTTTTATGCAAAACCAAAAATAGTATCAGTGGCTCTTAGTGCTGAAGGTCAAGGTGATGATAAAGTGGAAACAATTACCGCTACTGTTAATACCATTTTAATTGATGATAATGAGAAATTATTGATTTCACTTGTTGATAGTAATGATAATACAATAGTTGAAGCGGTGGAAGCTGCCGTCACACAAAGTAAAGCTAAAACTAATTTCACCATTCCTGCAGGATTGCCAAGAGGAGAATATTATATTCAAGCATCTGTATCGGGTGGAAAGATAGGCGATACGAATGTAAATTCTAAAAAAACGGAATATAGAATTACGACTTCTGCATATGAAGGTAAAAATCTGGCAACTTTTGGTAATAGTATAACTGTGGCGGCAAATAGTTGGGCACATCAGATATATAAGAATCTGCGATTTGGGAACTTATATAATGGGGCAATATCGGCGGCTGTTTGGTACAAGCGAGAAAGAACTGTAGCCGGACAAACTATACGGACACAAAATTATTATGATAAAGATTTTGCAGGGATACGCACTTCTGCACCCGCAGACGGAAACGTTTTAGAAAATCAACAACGGATTAACAATTGCGCTATAGTACATTTGCAGAAATATTTTATTGATTTAGATAGTAAAGCAGCACCAACTCCTGATGTTATAATATTCTCTTATGGTACAAATGATGAAGTTATTAATATGGGAGATGCTGCATCTGCATTGCAGGGGAGTGATTTAAATAAAGTTGATATTTATAAGATGGCTGGTGCGTTAAGATGGTGTCTTGATACGATGAAAATAAAATTTCCTAATGCCAAAATATATGTGGCTTTAGCCTTGCAATCGACAAGGAACGGACAGAATGCAAACAATCTAAAGAAAATGGAAATAATAAAAGAGATATGTAACGAGAAATCAATACCTTATTTCGACTGTTATAACGAGTCCGGTATAACAGTGGAAAATCATGCAACATATTTGGGTGATGGTTTACACCCCAATGAAGCAGGAAAGGTTGTACACGGAGCATATATAATGAGTAAGTTAGAGGAAGCTGCAGATAATGAAATCGGTTTGTCTATTAAATCTAATAAAGAGCCTAATAATGATTTAATCTCTATTTCCACCAGGATATTGAATAAAGGAGAAAGCTTATTTGTCAAATCTCTTGTCAATGATTCCCCCTTATCCGAACTAAAGATGTATAACATGTCAGGTAATGAAATTCTTCACAAACCGATTACAGGCACTGAATATACTTTAAATGCTTCCGTTGTATCCGGATTGTATGTGCTAAGCATAAAATTGAAAAATAAGTTGTCGAAAGAATTCAAAATATTAGTGATATAAAAAGCATATAGGAATCTTATTCCATTTGTTGTATTAAAAGACTTACCCTCACTTATTCTATAAAATTACTTCCCTGATGTAACGTGATGTTAGAATAAACACATATTATCAACTCTTAAATAACTGAAAATTAAAACATTTTTAGAAACATAAAAAAAACATTTTAAAAACAAAATAATCTCACTATCTTAGTGCTGTCAAAAAAAACATAAAAAACGATTTAAGAAAAACATAGTCAGATTATGAGTCAAAACTATTGTGTAATAATGGCAGGTGGCGTTGGCAGTCGCTTTTGGCCTTTTAGCAGAACAAACAGACCCAAGCAATTTCTCGATTTTTTTGGAACCGGACGATCTCTTTTACAGTTGACATATGATAGATTTCGTAAAATTATACCTGCAGAGAATATTTTAGTTGTATCTAATGTGATTTATAAAGATACCATTTTAGAGCAACTCCCTGAACTGAATGAGAATCAAGTGTTATTAGAACCTCACCGAAGGAATACAGCACCTTGTATTGCATATGCAATGAATCGCATTAAAGCAATAACCGATAAAGCAAATATTATTGTTGCTCCGTCAGATCATCTTATTCTCAAAGAAAACGAATTTATCGATGTACTTAAAGAAGGACTTGAGTTTGTTGAAAATAATGATTCGTTACTTACGATTGGTATAAAGCCAAGCAGACCGGAGACCGGATATGGTTATATTCAGATAAATGATGGAGAAGGTAATCTAAGAAAAGTGAAAACTTTCACCGAAAAACCCAATGCGGAGCTTGCTAAAGTGTTTTTTGAAACCGGTGAGTTTTATTGGAATTCAGGTATATTTTTATGGAGTCTGAGTACTATTGATAATGCTTTTGAAAGACTTTTACCGGATGTTGCGTCTAAATTTAGTGCAGGTAAGAACCTTTTTAATACGCAAGACGAACAAAATTTTATCAATGAAATATATCCAACCTGCATCAATATTTCTATTGATTACGGAGTAATGGAAAAAGCAGATAATGTTTATGTGTTATGTGCTGATATTGGTTGGACTGATTTAGGGACTTGGGGTTCATTATATGAAATGTCGAATAAAGATGAAAATCAGAATGTTGCGCTGAAATGTAAAACTGTTTTTTATGAAAGTACTGATAATATTGTCGCTTTGCCTCAAGATAAATTAGCTGTCATAGAAGGATTGTCAGGTTATTTGATTGCAGAGTCGGATAATGTTCTGCTAATCTGCAAAAAAGATGAAGAGGCAAGAATTCGTCAGTTTGTTAATGATGTTACAGTAATGTTTGATGGCGAATTTCAGTAATCTATATTAATTAACATATTAGCACATTAGCATATTAGCACATTAATATATTGTCACATTAACATATTATTCAAACATGGGATTCTTTAAATTACATAAGCCTTTGGTATATAAATACAGACCAATATATTATGATCCGGCAAAGGAAGCTAAGAAAGATAGAGAAAAGCAAACGTCAGGTTCAGATAATATAGAAGAAAGTGAAAAATATCAACCAAAATATCTTCATAGAGGGGCATTTCGCGAAATGGCTGATAAAAACAAAGATTATAGACGCAAACAATCACGACAGTCAAACATTCGCTTAATAATTATCTTAATGATACTCTTTATGATAGCATATTTTTTACTGAAATAGGTCAGACTGCAACTCATAATAAGTTTTTTAAATTAAAAAAATTGTTTAATCATATTGCATCACTAAATGAGTGATATTATACATTTATTGCCCGATTCAGTTGCCAACCAGATTGCTGCCGGCGAGGTAATTCAACGTCCGGCTTCTGTATTGAAGGAGTTGGTAGAAAACGCCATTGATGCCGGTGCAACTGTTATACAAATCCTTATAAAAGATGCCGGTCGCACTCTCATTCAGATTTCCGACAATGGTAAAGGAATGAGCGAGACAGATGCGAGAATTGCATTTGAACGCCATGCCACGTCCAAAATCAAAGATGCAAATGATTTGTTTTCCATAAGTACTATGGGCTTTCGAGGTGAAGCTCTTGCTTCGATTGCTGCAATTGCTCAGGTGGAGTTAAGAACGAGGCGAGAAGAAGATGAATTAGGTACATTAATAGAAATTGCAGGGAGCAGACTATTTAAACAAGAAGTAGTTCAGTGCAATAAAGGCACTATGTTTCAAGTTAAAAATCTATTTTTTAATGTACCCGCAAGAAGACGATTTTTGAAATCTGATAATGTTGAAAAAAACCATTTGTTACAAGAGTTTTATCGTATTGTATTAGTATATCCCAATATTGAATTTTCTTTCTTTGATGGTGATAATGAGATTTTTAGATTACCTGAATCAAATATCAAAATCAGGATAGATAATGTATTTGGTGGACAGAAAAAGAAACTTAATCAGCAGTTGTTAGGTGTTGAAACCGATACGAACTTAGTTAAGATTAAAGGGTATGTGGGGCGACCGGAGTTTGCACAAAAACAAGCACATCAGTATTTTTTTGTAAATGGCAGGTATATGCGCCATCCATATTTTCATAAGGCGGTGATGCTCGCTTATAACCAGCTGATTCAGCCAACCGATAATCCTGCGTATTTTATCTATTTCGAGGTAGATCCTCAGACAATAGATATTAATATACATCCGACTAAAACTGAAATAAAATTTGAAAATGAACAGGCAATATGGTCGATTTTGTCTGCATCTATTAAAGAATCCTTAGGAAAATTCAATATATTGCCTTCCATCGATTTTGAAAATGAAGGAGCAATAGATATTCCCCTACAGCGAGAAAATTTAAATATTCAACCGCCTAAAGTTTCTTTTAATCCATCATATAATCCATTTGGTACAACAACCTACAAACGACCACAAATGGAATGGGAAGAACTTTATAGAGGTTTTGAACAGTCAAAAGAGGAGACTCTTACAGCAACCATTTTTCCATCGAAGATGAATGATGACAAGGCTGATACAGGAGAATATTTTCAGTTGAAAAACAAATATATAATAACTTCTGTGAAATCAGGAATGTTAATGATTGACCAAAGGCGTGCTCATATACGGATTTTATTTGATCAGTTCCTGAATGAAATAGAAAACAAAAAAGGCAATTCGCAGCAACTTATATTTCCCGAAACATTCCGGTTGATGCCTGAGGATAGGTTGTTTCTTGAACAGATAAAAGAAGAACTAACATTTGTCGGCTTTGATTTTGAAGTAGATGAAGATCAACAATATCAAATAAAAGGTATTCCATCTCAATTGAAATCAACATCATCTATTCAGTCTTTGTTAAATGATATTATTGAGCGTGTCAAAAATTCGACAGGAGATGCCCGTGAGATAATCATTGATAAAATTTCTTTATCTCTTGCTGAAAATATGGCAATTCAATATGTACAAAGTCTAAGCAAGGATGAAATGAGAGATCTCGTAGAGCGATTATTTGCATGCCCTTCACATAACCATACTCCTGATGGTAAGCTGATAATGACAATATTGACTCAGGATGAGATTCAAGAACGTTTCAAATAGCAGCATGTTGACTGCCTTAATCAATCAATAACTTTTGCTGTAGATGAATTAACAAACAACACATTTCCAAGTTCATCATAACCTTCAAACAGAGTACGTCCTTCCTGAATTACCTCTTCGGGAGTAAAACCGATTACAGTCAGTCCGGCTTCTGATGAGTATTCAGCAATAATTTGTTTTATATCATCACTATCTTTTCTGTTTACAATCTCAATATTATGTTTGAAAATCGGCATTCTTCCGCTGCTGATCAGCTCATCAAGCCACTGATAAACCGTGTCTTTTTCATTATCGTCACATAGGTAATGAATTTTTATGCTACTCTTTTTCCAATCAGGATGTCCTAAGATGATAAAACTCATTAATATCATCATATTCATATTTAAGTCATCAAATGTTTGTATCCATACATGAATCCCATTTTTATAATATACAGGTTTTCTACTTACTGCAAAAATACATGTATCGAAATTTCCATCTTTTACTACACTATAATTATCAATTATCACATCTAATTCATCCGGACTTTCTTTGTCATAATCAAAAATTACCATATTATTTTCCATGCCGGCAACACCCGGTAACTGAATTGATTGAACAATTGCAGATGTATTTGAAGGTGACACAATAGTGTTGACATACAACCCCTTTGCTGAATCTATATTTTCTATGATTTTGTCTAATTCGCGTTTAGCCTGTTCGTTTGTTTCTTTAGAATAATAATCTTTTATAAAATGCAGATAAGTACCAAACCCAAATTTATATGATAACCAATTTAAGAGTCTGAAAGCATTATCATATTTGAATGAATTTTTAGAGATACAAATAGCACTTGGTCTCCATTCTTTTTCAAGATGATCAATTCTTTGTCGCTGAATAAAAACCTGCAAATTGCGGTTTAATTGGAAAAGAGAATTGGCGAAGATAGATTCAAAGCCCTTTCTATTTTTGTGAACTGTGTCGATGTAGATATAAACTATAGTTAATACTACAAATGCGAGTATGCTGTATAATGCACTTATTTGGAACATTATCCAGATAGAAGCCAAGAATCCGATTAATGAAAAAATCCATTTTGATTTAAAAGAGGGGCGATAAGAAGGCGAAGAACCGAAGTGATTTAAAAACGAAATTAGGCATAGCGAACCGTATGTAACCATGAAAAACATTGATATTATTTGTGCTACTATATTCACATCGCCTATTAGTACGAAGATAAATGCAATTACACAAGTTACGATAGATGCGTTGACCGGTTCATTATCTTTAGTTCTACTTTTACTTAGCCATGAGTTTAACTTAGATGAAGGAAATGATTCGTCCATTGCTAAAGCCTGCAATGTTCGTGGTGCAACCATAGCTGAACCAATAGCAGATGAAATAGTTGCAGCAGCTAAACCTAATGGCACTATAATAAAACCCCAAATTGCAATCTTGCCCATAATCAATTGGTCGTTTCCAAGTTCCACCATTGTTGCTGAATTAGCTAATTTAAATGCCACAAACACATAGACAATCATACCGGTTACCGTTGCCGCTATTGTACCTACAGGAATAGATTTCCCCGGATCTTTCAAGTCACCCGACAATCCCACTCCGGCTGTCATACCTGTAAATGCAGGAAAGACAATTGCAAAAACCACAAAGAAATTATCAAGATTTCTAAAGCCTGAATTTTCAGAAAAGGCAGATACTCCGGCAGCTTCAGTAGGAGATCCTAAGAAAAACATAATGAGTGATAATATCAAAAGTACTATAATCACATATAAAGTTTTCATACCCATATTGGCACCCTTTTGTATAATCATAAAAGCGATAACCATTATTACTGGTATACTAATAATCTGTCGAGGGAGTATAAGACCGAATTGATCTCTGATATAATCAAATAAGAATGAGAAAGCTTCTGTAAATGTAATGATATAGAATGCAACACTGATAGCTTGTGACAAATAAAGAACTAATCCGATAGTTGCCCCGATATTAAGTCCGAACGACCGAGAAATAACAAAGTATTCACCACCACCTTCAACACGTTTGTTGGTAGCAATTTCCGACAGAGCTAAAGCAGTTGGAATTGTAACAGTATGTCCTAATAAAATGATAAGCACCACGCCGACAAAGCCTACGCTATATACCGCAAAACCAAATCGCAGGAATAAGATTGCACCTAAAATTGTAGAAATAGCTGTGAAAAAAACCGGACCGGTACCAAATTTTTGGTAAACTTGCGTTTTTGCTTTGTTAGACATAATTTACTGTTTTTACTGTTAGAAAACATTTGATAAATGTAACTGTCTTAATGGCTGTAGCACCCTAATAGGGTTACAAGTACATTCATTTTTTAATCATGACAAAGAAACAAATAATCTAAATACAAAACAAATTTTTATGTTTTTTATGGTCACTATTGTTTTATTACTCTATGAATAGAATTGCCTGAATTAGTATTGATTTTAACGATGTAAGTTCCTGATGTTAAGTTTGCTAAATTAGTTTCAGTTACTGCATTGTCTTGTTTTACTAAAGCACCATGTAAATTATAAATTGCTATATTATTGATTGTTCTATTGGTTTTAATAAATATTTTATCTTTGGTGAAGGTAGGATAAACAGAAGTCAAAACATCCGGATTTACAGGTTTTATACCGTTAGGGATACTGATTTTTCTATCAGTATAGATTTTTAACTCACCACCTTGCAAACTAATAGTCATATTTGTATTAGTAACATTAAGTTCCTCACCTGAAATTAACTCATACCACATGCCAGTTTTTGGGAAATTTGGATTAGAAGTGATACCATCAGAAGCTTTAAAATTACCTATCGTAACCATATTCAAATCATTGTGAGACAAAGCTATTCTTTTGCCTGCATTCCAATCAGAAGAACCTACATTCAGCTGATAAGTGCCATTAATAAAGGCATTTGGATATTGTTTGCGCATATTCAAAATTTTGGAAGCATCATCATAAGCTTGCTTGCGATGAGGTAAATTCAACCATTCAAAAGGATTAGGTTTTTCGCCTGTCCTACCATTTTGATCAATAGAGATATCATAGCCTATTTCACCAAACTGCCATATCATTTTAGGTCCGGGCATCAGAGTAGTGAAAGCAATATTCAAAGGAACACGCTTGATGCGCGCTATAGAATCAGTCTTGACAATACCGTCACCCCACATTTTAGCTTTATAGAAATTTCGCTCCTCATCATGACTTTCAGCAAAACCCACCCAGCGTTTAGGCGTGGAATTTAAACCTGAAAAATCACTGCCGGGCTGATAACCCATAGCAGCTTCAGAAAATTGATTATTGATATTTCTCCACAGATACATACCGTTATTAGCCAGAACCAATTCTTCGCTATAATCACAAAAATGCTCCAAGATAAACATCACATCCGACTTCACAGCTTTTGTTGCATTATAATAATCGGTAAGAATATCTATACGCGATTGATCTTTGTTTGAAGCTGTGCTTTCACTACTCTTTTTCTGCGTAAATCCTTTGGTTAAATCCAAACGATAACCATCAATTTTATACTCTTGAATCCAATATTGAAGTACCCGTTTGAAATACTCACGAGTGCCGGTAAATTCATGATTGAAATCATGGAAAACGCTGTATGGGTGCGGTGCGTCAACATTAAACCAAGGATTATCCGCAGAAGTTTTATTTGTAGTTGAATTCCAATATAGTTTTGCAAAAGGATGATTGCCTGTAGCATGATTGAAAACCACATCGACTATAACCGCCATGCCTTCTTTATGACAAGCATCGATGAAGCGTTTATACGTTTCGGGCGAGCCATAAGCTTTATCAGGCGCAAAGAAATGGTTGGGATTGTAGCCCCAGCTATTATTACCATCAAACTCTTGAATAGGCATCAATTCTATAGCCGTTACACCCAGATTTTTCAAATAACTAAGATTATCTAAAGTACCTTGTAAGGTCTTATCAACTGTAAAATCACGAAGTAACAATTCGTAGATTACCATGTTCTCGTGAGGATGCATGGTGAAATTAGGAACTTCCCATTGATAAACAGGCTTATCAGTTTGGAAAGTAGCTACCAAACCACTTGCTTTCTGAGGGTACGAAGGCATATCAGGATAAGTTGATGTAGATATCCAACCATCATTCCATGGGTCGAATACTAATTCGGTATAAGCATCGCTGACGGCCAAAGTATTATCCACCAAATACTGATATTTGTAGAGCTTTCCAGGTGTTAGATCAGTGAAGGTATAATGCCAATAGTCGCCATCCTTTTTCATCTGATATTCATTCATTTGCGCCCAATCACTAAAATCACCTATCACATTTACGCGTGTTTTATTAGGAGCATACATCACCAAAGTAACGCTTGAACTACTATTATAATTGATGCCATCTTTCACACCTGTCGGACGACTTGCAGTTTCTACATTTTTTGGAACACACACCCTCAAAGTATCATAAGCGATATTGCTTCCGGAGGTAGCCCTTGCAACTACTAAATAGTCTGAAAAATTAGTAAATTGATAGTTCTCATTTAAAACTTTAACATTTGACAATGTTCTAATAACTTGATTATTAACAAGAAACTCTAATTTAGCAGATAGATTAGATTCCATTCTGAAGGTTAGACTGCCGTTACGATTTACAGTTTGGTTACTTGTAGGAAGTGTGAAACCCACATTCAGACCCGCTTCGTTTACAGTTACAAAAATATCTTTTCCACCCGTATCTTTTCCTTCTTTGGTTTTATCAGCACTACGGAAAACAAAAGCCAATTTTCTAACTACCTCATTAGAAGATAAACTGTAGTACTCCTGCATATTTGGAGTAATCAACAGCTTCCATTTATTATTACCCATGGAAGTAAGCTTGTATTTTGCACTATTATCTCCCCATTCAGGAGCATGTTTCCAGTTGGAATCACTTACACTTTCGTCGGTGATTACACCTGTGTGTGCATATACATCACCGGTGAAACCGGATAGTCCGCCAGTACCTTTAGTTGCATCAAAAGTAACTTCTATAACACCGGTATAATCTGAAGTGATGACAGAAGGATTTGTTGTAACAACCTGCGAAAAGGCAATGACAACCATTAAAAAATTAAAAATTAAAATACTCGATCTTTTCATGTTTTTCGTATTTTTAAAAATATTCGTAGTGCAAAAATAGATAAATGTATATAAGCTGGTACATAAATACCTGATTTTATGAAAGATATTTAGCGCAAACGTTTGCATCGCAATAGTCTTGAAATGCACTAATCTTATGCAAACGTTTGCGAAGATATGATGGCGTTTATAGTCTGATAATTTTACTGCTACTGTAGGTAAGATCCCTCTTACATATAGCTAAATGAGAATATCTTCAGCATATAATTGAGTCGCATTGAGACTGAAAAATTAGCGGTTCGTACAAAAATAAATGTTCTTTGTACACACATTTTTGCAGTTCGTACAAAGTTTTTGCAGGCGCTTACCCACACCACTAACTTTGCATGAGTTTTTAAGAAAAAAATGAGAAAAATGAAACGAAACTATTTATCAAGTAAAATTCGGTTGGTATTGGGCTTACTGCTATTAGTTGGTAATCTTACAGCTCAAAACCAACCACTACCCCAGATTTGGGATTTGCAGGCTTGCATCGACTATGCAATTGAGAATAACATTCAAGTTAAAACAGCCGAAGTAAGTAAAGAAAGTGCTGTCGAGGATAGCAAACAAGCTCGGGCAGCTCTCTTTCCTTCTGTGTCAGCTTCAATTGGTCAAAATTTGGGTGTTTCCCCATTTGCTAATAGTAATAGTGCAGCTTCATCCGATCTATCTGCTTCGGGAAGTTATGGAATCAATGCTTCATGGCAAATATTTGACGGTGGCGTAAAGTCGACCAATATCAAGCAGGCAGATATTAGTAATGAAATAGCCCAACTCAGTATTGAAGAGAGTAAAAACAACATTAAACTTTCGATTATTCAAAATTACCTGCAAATTTTATATGCTAATGAAGCACAGAAAACCTATGAAAATGCGGTGAAGTTAAGTGCAGCTCAATTGGAAAGTAATCAAATAAAATTAGAAGTTGGTGCAGTTTCAAAAAGCGATGTAGCACAATGGATGTCGCAATATGCTTCTGATAATTACCAGCTTACTAATGCTCAGGTAACACTTGAAAATTATAAATTGCAACTCAAACAGCTATTAGAGTTAGATAATTTGCAATCAATCAATATCGCATTAACAGAACCCGACGATAAGGAAGTTATGAGTCTGCTCCCGGATAGAAACACTATCTTTGAAACAGCGATAAATGTTATGCCGCAAGTTAAAAACGCATCCCTTAATACCGAGTATTCCGAATTGAGTATAGGAAAAGCAAAAGCCGGATACTTGCCAAAGCTTAGTCTGCAAGCTTCTTCTGCTACTGGAAACAATTATACTTTAAGCAGTTTAGGTTTCGTCCCGCAATTAAAAAATAACTGGAACAATTCTCTTGGTTTGTCGTTGAGTATACCGATTTACAGTAATCGTGAAACAAAAACGGCAATCGCTAAAGCACAGTTTAGTGTAGAATCAGCCAAGCTGACAGAACAAAGCATTCGAAAAGAACTCTATTCTAATATCGAAACAGCTTATCTGAACGCACTCAATTCGCAAGCTCAATATCTTGCTGCCGAAGAAAAGGTGAACAGCAGTCAAACCAGCTATGATTTAATGGATGAGCAATTCCGTCTGGGACTAAAAAACACCATTGAATTACTCACCGAAAAAAACAATCTTATAAGTGCTCAGCAACAACTATTGCAAGCAAAATACACAGCGCTAATGAATAGAAAAGTGCTCGATTATTATCAAGGATTAATATAATTTCTAAATAAAATAATAAATATTATGAAGTCAAATAAAGCAATTATCTATCTATTAACGGGTTTGAGCGTAGTTATCGCCACATGCATATTGTTGCACTCCTGCAAATCTAAAAAAGAAACAGAAAATAAATGGGTAACAGCACAAGTTAGCCGACAAGATATTTCGAACTTAGTAACTTGCACAGGTTCGTTGGAGCCTATCTCAAAAGTGGATGTAGGTACACAGGTAAGTGGTCGTGTTGAAAAAATATATGTTGATTTCAACAGCATTGTAAAAAAAGGCGATTTGCTTGCAGAATTAGATCAAACCGTATTGGCAGCAAGCCTTGCTTCTGCACAAAGTTCTATGGCTTCCGCAAAAAGCCAATTAGATTATCAGCAAAAAAACTATGAACGCTACAAAACACTATACGAAAAACAGTTGGTAAGTAGCTCTGAATTTGAATCTGCTGAATACAGTTATCAGACTGCTAAAAATAACTACGACGTGAGCCGCAACTCGTATCAAACTGCTAAAACTAATTTAAGTTATGCTAAAATTTACTCTCCTATTGACGGTGTAGTGTTAAGTCGCGAAGTGGAAGAGGGGCAAACCGTAGCAGCCAGTTTCTCTACGCCTACGCTTTTCAATATCGCTAACGACTTGACGAAAATGCGCGTGATTGCTAATGTGGATGAAGCCGATATAGGTAATGTGAGAGAGGGACAACGTGCCACATTTACAGTGGATGCCTATCCAACCGAATATTTTAATGGTGATGTAACAGAGGTGCGCCAATCAGCTACAACAACCAATAATGTGGTTACTTACGAAGTAGTTATCAATGCACCCAATCCTGATTTGAAACTTAAACCAGGGCTGACAGCAACTGTCTCCATTTATACATTAGAAAAAAATAATGTACTCACCATTCCTTCAGAAGCACTTTCGTTCTCACCCCAAAATGAAACGAGAAAGTCAAATACAAATGGTAATGTCGAAGTATGGGTATTAGACGGTGTCAACATGAATTCTAAATTAATTCAAATTGGAAGTAAAACCGGCACACTTACCGAAGTGATTTCCGGGCTTTCAGAAGGTGAAAATGTAGTGCTGAAAGGTGAAGTTGTTAGTAGTTCTAAGGCAAGTGATACAAAAAGTGATACAGTTGGCAACGGTTCAAGTAGCCCGTTTATGCCACAACCACCCAAAGGAAGAAGTGGCGGCGGACCGCGCTAAAAATTAATTTAAAACACCGTAAAATGAAAACAATCATTGAATTAAAAGATATAAAACGTCACTTTCAAGTAGGTGAAGAAACGGTTCAAGCTTTAAAGGGTGTTACTTTTTCTATTCAAGAGGGACAGTTTGTAACCATTATGGGTAAATCAGGTAGTGGAAAGAGTACCTTACTTAATATTTTAGGTTGTTTGGATACACCTACCGACGGCACTTACCTATTAGATGGTGCTTCGGTGCAATCTATGAATAAAAATCAGCGAGCCAGAATACGCAACAACAAAATAGGGTTTGTATTTCAAAGCTATAATTTATTGGCAAACACCACTGCTATTGAAAATGTGGAACTACCGTTGATGTACAACAGCTCGGTATCATCCGAAGATAGAAAAAAACGTGCTATGTACGCATTGGAAACGGTTGAACTGGGCGACAGAATGTACCATAAAAGTAATCAAATGAGTGGTGGACAGATGCAACGTGTGGCAATAGCGCGTGCTTTAGTCAACAATCCTGCAGTGATTTTAGCTGACGAGGCTACCGGAAATCTTGATACCCGCACGTCATTTAGTATTTTGAAAATTTTACAGGATCTACATAAGGAAGGAAAAACTATTATTTTCGTTACACATAACGATGAAATTTCGTCCTATTGCGAAAGAAATATTGTTTTGCGCGATGGTCGTATTATACAGGATAGCTACAATTCAAATATCCTGTCGGCTGCCGAAGCATTAAAAAATTTACCGAAAGAAGAGGAGGAAAAATAATGAATATCACCAATTTATTTAAAATTGCGCTTCGTGCAATTAGGAAAAACAAGATGCGCGCCATCCTCACCATGCTGGGAATTATCATAGGAGTTGCATCAGTAATTGCCATGCTCGCTATCGGGCAAGGTTCAAAAAGAAGCATTCAATCTCAAATTTCAGAAATGGGATCCAATATGATTATGATTATGCCCTACGATGTTGACAGTAAAGGTGGAGTGCGTATGGGTGCGTCAAATATTCAAACACTCAAAAACAAAGATTATCAAGATATTGCAAGTAAAGCGGAATTTATAAACGCCGTTTCACCCAATGTGAATAGTAGCGGACAATTTATTTATCAAAACAACAACTATCCTTCGAGTATTAATGGAGTAGCCACTTCTTATCTTTCTATCAGACAGTTAAAAGTAAAAAGCGGCTATATGTTTACCGATAGCGACATTCAGCAAAACAACAAAGTTTGCGTTATTGGTAAAACCATTGCTGATAATTTATTTCCAAATGGTGAAGACCCTATAGGTAAAATCATTCGCTT
The DNA here is from genome assembly GCA_937927845.1 of uncultured Paludibacter sp. Lineage (GTDB taxonomy): Bacteria > Bacteroidota > Bacteroidia > Bacteroidales > Paludibacteraceae > Paludibacter. The sequence goes on along the minus strand of CALFXE010000112.1, from coordinate 29,927 downwards.
CAACTCTATTCCTTTCGAGGTGATTGGCTTACTCGAAAGTAAAGGTTACAATACTATGGGTATGGACCAAGATGCTGTTGTGTTAGCACCATATACGGCAGTCCAAAAACGAATCTTAGCCATAGATTATTTGCAAGGTATCTATTGTTCTGCCGAAACGGAAGATTTAACATCCAAAGCTGTGGAGAGTATATCCAATATTTTAGCTGTTAATCACAATATTTCCAATCCGGAGAAATACGATTTCGAAATACGCTCACAGGAAGAGCTGAGTAGTATGCTCACTTCTACCACCGATTTAATGACTGTCCTATTGGCTTGCGTGGCAGGGATAAGTCTTGTGGTGGGCGGTATTGGTATTATGAATATTATGTATGTATCGGTAACAGAACGTACCAAAGAAATCGGACTCCGCATGAGCGTGGGTGCTCGCGGTTCAGATATTTTGTGGCAATTCCTGATTGAAGCTATTCTAATCAGTATTACGGGAGGCATAATTGGTATTATATTAGGATTCGGAGCTTCTTATGTTGTGAAAACTTTTGCCAATTGGCCTGTGTTCGTTGAATCATGGAGTGTGGTTGTTTCGTTTGCTGTTTGTACCGCCATCGGTATCTTCTTCGGATGGTATCCTGCAAAAAAAGCAGCAGGACTTGACCCAATAGAAGCAATTCGTTACGAATAAATTGCATTGTTTAATGTAAAACAATACATTTGTACTCAATATGGAAAAGCAAAAAGATACTTGGCTGCAACGCCGTGGAATAATTTTCATTCATGTGCTCATCTGGTGCATTGTGTTTGCTGTGCCTGCTGTTTTTATTCAGCGCGATGGCGTAATTCATTGGAGAATGTTTTTTGGTTTTCTTCCAATCTTCATTTCATTTTTATTAGTTTTTTATCTGAATTACTTCTATTTAGTTGATAAATTACTCTTCAGACGTAAAAGAACCTATTTCTTTCTTGTCAATATTTTGGTTATTGTAGGGTTTGCCTTGTTACTGCATTTCTGGCATCAAATAGAATTTATGATAGGTAATGCTGCTGCTGCCGTACCTAAAGAAAAGCATGAAATACCTGTTATCTTTTTTATATTTAGAGATATCTCATCGCTTACTTTTGTCGCAGTATTGAGTACTGTAATGAAATCAACGGAACAGATTTCGCGGATGCAATCGCGCCAAATGGAGTTAGAAAGCGCCATGGTAGAGGCAGAACTTAAAAGTTTAAAGAATCAGATGAATCCTCACTTTCTGCTCAATACACTCAATAATATTTACGCGCTTTCGATAATAAATTCAGACAAAACATCTGCTTCCATCATGGAACTGAGCGAGTTGTTGCGCTATATGTTATATGAAAATGATAAAAAATATGTTTTGCTACGCGATGAAGTGAATTTTATCAGAAATTATATTGATTTAATGCATTTACGCATGACCGACAATGTAACAGTTTCAACTTCAATAAATATTCAGGAAGAAAAGATGTCGAAGATAGCACCGCTCATCCTTATCTCCCTTGTTGAAAATGCTTTCAAACATGGTGTGAGCAATGATGAGCCTTCATTTGTTGAAATAGAGCTAACTGAAAAAGAAGATGGTACTATTTATTTCCTCTGTCGCAACAGTTTTTTCCCAAAAAGCGAGGATGATAGAAGTGGCAGTGGTATTGGCTTGCGGCAAGTACGAAAACGCCTCGAATTAATCTACTCTCATCGATACAGTTGGTATCAAGAAGTTGAAAAACATGTATATACTACAGAGCTGATAATTAACCCATCATAAAACATTTGCGTATGAGTCAGATATTAAATTGTTGGATTGTGGATGATGAACCTTTAGCTCTAAATCTACTCGAATCTTATGTTGAAAATACCCCATTTTTAAAATTGACCGGCAAATACTCATCTGCTAAATCAGCTATGCAGGCACTCACGGACGTTCAGCCCCATCTCGTTTTTTTAGATATTCAAATGCCACATATCAGCGGTATGGAGTTGGCATGTTTTATTGATGATAAGACCAAAATCATCTTTACAACAGCGTTTAAGGAGTATGCACTCGAAGGGTATCGCGTAAATGCCATAGATTATCTGCTCAAACCAATTTCATATTCTAACTTTTTAGAAGCTGCTAAAAAAGCCCTTACCTGGCATGAAGCTTTTGAGGCTAAAAACTCAGTTAGTCAAGTGCAAGAGCACCGTACTGATGGCATTTTTGTTAAATCAGAATATAAAATGGTGCATCTGCTTTTTAATGATATTCTATATGTGGAAGGGTTGAAAAGCTATGTGAAAATATACACTCAAAAATCAACCAAGTCGGTTATCACCCTAATGGCAATGAAAGAGATAGAAGAGTTGTTACCAAAAGACTCTTTTTTACGAGTACACCGCTCCTACATTGTAGCTAAAAATAAAATTGAAAGTGTAGAAAGAAACAGGATTTTTATCGGCACTAAAAAAATCCCTATAGGCGAAACTTACAAAGACGCATTTTTTAGAGCAATTGGTCAGGCTTATTGATTTAATTAGCAAATGCCTCCAATGCCACAGTAGGTTTACCTGAGTTGTCGAAAGCTCCTTTGGTGTAGCCTTTCCAGTTACGGTATGATTGTGGTTCCCAATAGAATACACCAAGACATTGATTGTTCTCGACTGCTTTTGCTTTAGCGATAAGGTCTGATAAACAAACAACAAGGGCGCTCTGCTATGAGAACACCCTTGTATCAGTTTATTACTTTTATAAGATAACTTACAAATGTTTATTGGATTGTTCCGGTTCCGGCATTGAAGTCAAGTGTAACTTTTTGACCAGCAGTAACTGCAACGGCAGCTTGATCGTCACCTGCTCCACGATATTCGATTTTACCATCGAACACGTTAAATTCGCGTGTCCACCAATCTGTTGTAGCAACTGAACTTGCTGCGAAAATACGCAAGTTTCCTCCACTTGTAAATAAAGGAGAAGCCAATTGATTTCCTTCAGCAGTAAATAAGAATTCAGCAGCTTCATTTCCCCATCCTCCAGTAAGAGCTTCTCCTGTCAAATAAACTTTTGCAGGTTCAATTGCCAATTTGTTGTTTTTGGAATCAACATAAATCATATAGATACCATCTTCTGCAACTACAGCATTACCTTCACCATCAAATGAAAATCCAATATTTTCACCCAGACCTGCGAAAGATTTACTCCAATCATCCTTAATATTGATTTCACTGAATTTCATACCATTTCCAGCTTTCAAATATTTTATAGTCCAGAAAGAACCAGCAGCACTATGCACAGGAACAAGACTAACAATCCCTTCAGATCCCCATGTCCAGCCTCCGAAATCAGTACCAGTCATATACATATTTTCAGGCATAGAAGAAGCTTGGGTTAATTCGGCTGTATAGCTAAAACTGCTATTTATATCACCTTGTGCCAAAGTGTATGTCAAAGTGATTTTGTATAGACCTGCGGCTTCAACTGCAATATTTCCAGCTCCAGGTTTCAAATCTTTACCTAAGTTTGTATTGGCTTTAACCAAACCCTCTTCGTCTAATTGAATTTTCCAACCACCTCCATAAGCAAATTTGAATTTTCCACCAACGGGAAGTTCTTGGTCTTCAATTGTATAGGTGATTGTATTTTTATTAATCTCGGATGAAGCCATTTCTGAGAATCCCCAACTGTTCATATCTCCGCGCACACCCAATGTTACTGGTGCAACTAAGATAAGTTTATTTGGCAAATCGTTGTTTAGATTCAAATCGAGTACAATGTGATACAAACCAGTTTCTGATACTTGCATAGTAGTATTTTCAGCTAATACACCTTTTTGCACTGTAATGTTAGGTTGCTCATCTACACCACCTAATTCAACAGCTTCTAAAGTAGCACCATACTTTGTTTCCTCTTTACCTTCTTTCAGCACTAAAGAGAAAGGTTTACCTCCTTCAAGTACGATGTATTTTTCGTACATACCTGCACGTTGACAAGCCGCAGACACTTTCTCTTCGTCAGTTACTCCGTCTTTGGATTGTAACACTTCGTTAAAACCCACAGCCATAATAGCTTTATTTGCACCTTCAGCAGTTAAATTTGCTACAGCAGTAGCTTCACCTACTACATAAAAACCGTCTTCTACAATATCATCTACATTAGGCTTATCCTCAGGATCACAAGCTACGAATACAAATGAGAATGCAAAAAGACTTAAAATTAAAAAACTTAGCTTTTTCATAAAATTGTAATTTTAAATTGTTATTTATATTATTATTTAATTGATAGTTTATTGCCAATTGTTTTGAGTATAAACTCCTGGGTTAGCATCTAATACCCACTGTGGAATTGGGAAAATCTCGCGATTTTTTGTTCTGGCTTCCATAAACTCCCACATGCCTGTAGTGAATTTGCCAAAGCGAATTAAATCTTGACGACGATGACCTTCCCATGCTAATTCACGACCGCGCTCATTCAACAATTCATCTAAAGTAATTTGAGCAGCAGTATAAGGTGCTAAACCCGCACGTGTGCGTAATTTTTGAAACTCAGCATCATTTAAGAAACTACCAACAGATCCATCTTTACGCAATAAAGCCTCTGCTTTCATCAACAAAATATCAGCATAACGATAGATAGGAAAATCGCTGTTTGCATGATGTTCAATACCGGGTTCAATTTCAAATTTGATGAAACGAGCACCTTCAAACACATTAGATGCAGTTGGGTCCTCAATTGTTGTAACTTCCGGAACAATTATAGCAGGAACCTCACCCAAAGCTTCATTGGTATAGGTTAATGTTACACCATCTTTCTGAATCGGACCAACAAACCATTGATCTTTTCTTTTATCTGAATCATCATATTTATCATAGAATGATTTCAAAGTGCAGGGTCCATTCCAAGTTTCAGTGGTAAAGCCATATACTTTTTGCATGGTGTAGTGCATAGTTATCAGATGGAACATATTACCTTTGGCATATACAGCATCAAACACAATTGGGAAAATAATCTCCATATCACCTGTATTATCTTTTTTAAAGGTTTTAAAGTAATCATCATTGATTTGATAACCATAACCACCATTGATAATAGCATCTAATTGCTCTATAGCATCACTCCAACGTTCTGTTCCAGTATATACTTCAGCATTCATATATAATTTAGCCAAAATAGTATGAGCAACAGGTCGGGTCATAGAGCCATAGCGCACTGAATTATCAAGATTATCAAGATTATCTTTTATTTCACTTTCGATCCACTCAAAAACATCTTTTCTGCTGTATTGTTTAATCTCACGCTCACCATCATCTATAGCTACATTACCGTATAAGTCCATAGCTAATAGGTGATAAAATGCTCTTAAAACCTTAGTTTCAGCAATACCGGCTATAGTTACAGCATCATATTCAGACTCATCTTCTCCTTTAATAGATTTGATTTTGCTAAGCACATCATTACATTTAGATGAGCCACCATAAGCAAAGCTCCATCCATTATTGATGTCGCGCGTATCAGCTTCCCATGTGTGTTTATGCATCATTTGCGGAACACCGCCATCGTACCAGTCGGTACCGCGTGTTGGCACAACCACCTCATCAGAAGTATATTCTTGCATACTCCAATAGCCTTCTCTATACACATATCCATATTCACCGGCTAACTGGGAATAGGCATTAGCAATTAAAGTAGCGAATTGACCAGGAGTCTGATAGTATTCATCTATCTGTATATCCGTATAAATTTCTCTTTCTAAGTCGGTACAAGCAGTTGAGAGCATCACCCCAAATACCGCTACTAATATATATATCTTATTTTTTTTCATTTCTATCGATTTTTGGAGTTAGAATTAAAAGTTGAATGACAAACCTAAATTAACAGAATGTTGTGTAGGATAATATGACCTGCCATCGAAACCCGGAGTTAAACCGGACATACTTACACTTGCAGGGTCACTTCCTTTATATCCGGTTAAAGTGAAAATATTTTGAGCAGTTAAATACACTCTAAAATTAGAGACATATTGACTTATTTCACCTTTTAAAACAGGATTATATCCTACTGTCAAATCATTCAATTTCAGATAGCTTGCATCTTCAAGATAGAAATCAGAGAATCGTCTTTTGGATGCATTTTCTGTACCACTGGTTTGCCATACTGTTAACTTATTAGCTTCTCCTTTGAAAGATGATAATAATACATTTTCAGTACCTCTGGTGTTCTCGTAGAAGTATCGAGTTTCGTTAAATATCTTGCCGCCGATTTGTCCCCGAAAGTTTAATGTAAAATCAAACTCTTTATAACGCAATGCCGTATTCAAACCTAAAGTCAAGAAAGGCTGAGCATTACCGATAATTTGTTTATCCGCATCTTGAGGATTAGTAGTATAACCGCCCTTAGGTGTTTCAAATACCCATTCACCTTTAGAGTTTATACCATAGTATTTGTATCCCCAAAAGTTACCAATAGCACCTCCTTCAGTTAATCTCATCACATAACTGCCGGTTTCTCCATCACCTGAAGAAATATAACCCACATTCAAGAAACCTTTCACGCCTTCTTCACCATATTGAGTACCTGTAATACGTGCTACAATATTACGATTCCAAGCAGCATTGAATCCGGCAGACCAATCTAAATCTTTGGTCTTCATAATTTCACCATTCAATTGAAGTTCCACACCATAGTTATGGATTTGTCCATAATTATCCCACATTCTTCCATAAGGATAGGGAGGACTTGGAACATCATATTCGTATAATAAGTCGGTAGTATTACGGAAATATCCATCTAAAGAACCATACAATCTATTATTCAAAACGGAGAAGTCTATCCCCATGTTATATTCATGCTTTTCTTCCCAATGAATTTTTTCGTTGATATTGGAAGTAGGACCCCAAGGTTGAATAAATTTTCCATCGCTAAATACATAATCACTTCCCGGACCTACAAGCATAGCGTATAGATAATGGTCGCCCGGCATATTACCTGTTACACCATAACCTGCACGCAATTTCAAATCATCAAAAATATTCACATTCTGCATGAACTCTTCTTCATTGATATTCCAACTTGCACTGATAGCAGGGAAAATACCCCAAGGACCAAGCACAGGGTTGGCTAATTTGCCAAATTTAGAAGAGCCTTCTAAACGAGCACTTGCATTTACAAAATAGCGACCATCGTAATTATACATCGCACGAGCAAAGAAAGAAGCTAATTTATCTTTGTATTTATAGCTTCCCATATTAGCTTTTGCGTTTTCTCCGGATAAAATTCCTTGACCTAATCCTAAGTTATTATAAAGGATTCTCTCCAATGGAAATATAGAGTTGTAAGCATTAAATCCTTGATATTCATTTGTTTGATAGCCTTGTCCTAATAAGATTTGAAGACTATGACTATCGAATTGATCGATGTATTGTAAAGTGTTTTCAACCACTTGTTGCATATCATAAGCTTGCGATTGATTGGCTACACCACCTTTACCTGCAACATCTTTCAAGGTGTTGTTCTTATATGTTCCTACCCAAGTAGATTTATTTTGTAATGAATAGAAAGTTGAGAATTTCCAACCATATACAATATCCAATGTAGCTCTTACACTACCCAAGAAGAATTGATCTTTTTGGTTGTTAGTAGTTTGCATAATATCAGAAACAGGATTACGGGTATAGAAGTTATCCGACTCATAATATCCACCATATTCTTCATATTTAGCATCTTCAGATGTAATTGGAGCAGTAGGATTGAAACGGATAGCTTGGTTGAAGTTATCGTAATTAGCCCAGTTTTTCGAATCAGAAGTATAAGAAAAATCATAGGCAATATTCAGTTTTTTATTCAATGCTTTTTGATTAGCTGCAAAGCGCGCATTCACTTCTTCATAATCTGATTTGAGGACTAAGCCTTGCATTCCTTTATAACCAACAGATGCACGGTAGTTGAAATCGGTAGTACCACCTGCTAAAGACACACTATGCGTATGATTTACAGGAGTACGTGTAATGGCACCTACCCAGTCGGTATCGTGTCCATAATCACCGGTACGCATACCATTCGCAACTAATTTATCACGATATTCTGTTGCAGTTAATACCCTGGGCTTATTTGCAATGAAGCCGGTAGAAAGTGTTCCATTATATTCAGCAGTAAATTTGCCGTCTTTAGCACCTCTTTTAGTAGTGATAAGAATAACCCCAGCATTGGCACGTGTACCATAAATAGCAGCAGCCGAACCATCTTTCAAAACATCAATTGATTCGATATCAGAAGGAAGAACGGTAGAAAGATTGCCGCCGGGAACACCATCAATCACATATAGAGGCTCTGCACTACCAGCCAAACTACCCACACCACGCAATTGTACATTGTAGCTGTTTTGCGCAGGGTCATCACCACCATTTTTGATGATAGTCAAACCTGCTACTTTACCTTGAAGTAAGCCCATAGGATTGGAAACTATCCCTTTATTAAAGTCTTCAGCTTTAATACTGGTAATAGAACCTGTAAGCTCTTTTTTTGTTTGCGAACCATAACCTATCGCAACTACTTCCTGCAACGCAATGGCATCTTCAACGAGATTTATAATGAATGATGTCTTGCCCGACACACTAACTTCCTGTGATTTATAACCAACAAAACGTATATCAAGAACTGAATTTGATGCAACCTGCAATTGAAATTTTCCATCAATATCAGTTATTGTACCATTTGTAGTTCCCTTTTCGGAAATGTTTACTCCAATTAATTCTTCACCTGTAGACGAATCTTTCACAACACCTGTTATTGAAACACGTTGCGCTTGTAGTGAAAAACCAACCGAAAGTAACATTGCACAAACCACCAGAAAACGTGATCTAACTTTCTTTTTGAAATATTCCATGTGGTAAAAAGATTTTAATTATTTATTTAAGTATTTGATTTGCTTTTTTGTAAGTAGCTGAATATGTTTATTGAATTATGCAATTAACAATGCAAATATATGCCATTAGAAACTTACAAATTGAATTTTTACGGTATAAAGATTTAAAAAACAGTGCAAACGTTTGCATGAACCATTTATAATCTTATACTTTTTGTTCTTACTTCTTAGATTTAATTAATACTTGATATTCCCATGGTTGCAATGATTGTGTAATTGTTGCATTTTCCGTGTTTTTAAAATAATCAACATAATTGCCGCTTAAAGTGTAATCGCTAAATTCAATAGCTACATCTTCATTTGAGAGATTAAGAACAACTACAATATCCTCGTTTTTATTAGCTCTTTCAAAGCAAAATACTTTATCATCAGCATTTGTATTGATTCTTTCAACCTTTCCGCCGGCTATTCCGGCACTTAATACTTTATATTGATGCTTTAAATGGTTCAAACGTTGATAAAACTCAAAAGTCTCATTTCTTTCAAATGAAGGTATTGCATCTTTTTCAAAAAATTCAAGACGTTTCTTTAAACCAATTTCCTGTCCGGTATATATTAAAGGTATACCGTTAAGAGTATATGTAAGAACTGCAAAAGCCTCTACACCTGCACCTAAACGCTCGTATTCTGTTCCATTCCATGAGTTTTCATCGTGGTTGGTTATCAGATTTAGTTTATAAGCATCGGGACAAATAAGTGTATCAATCTTTTGAAGATATTCATCTATATGATTTGCATTTTTGTTACCTTTTGCAATCTCATTCATTATGTGCATAAACTCCCAAGCATAATCGGCATCGAAAGCATGATTTAATAATTCTGATTTTTCGGATTCAGCAAGCATAAATACAGGTTTGATTTTATCGAGTTCTACTCTTGCATTTTCCCAGAAATCAGTAGGAACATCGCCTGCAAAATCGCAGCGGAAACCATCAATATTGAAATCACTTACCCAATATTTCATTGCATCGAGCATGGCATCTCTCATATCGGTATTTGTAAAGTCTAATTGTGCAACATCAGTCCAGTCGTATGGCGAATAGTGATTACCCAGACTGTCAACTGCATACCATTCAGGATTATTCTTATACCAGTGATTATCCCATCCGGTATGGTTAGCTACCCAATCGATTATAACTTTAAAACCTGCTTTATGAGCTTCCTCAACTAATATTTTAAAATCATTATGAGTGCCAAATTCAGGGTTTATACTTTTGTAATCGTCAATAGAATAATAACTGCCGAGAGTTCCTTTTCTGTTGGTTTCAGAAATTCGATGAATTGGCATAAACCATAGAACATCTACACCTAATTCTTTGAGTTGTGGCAAATACTGCTGAAATGCAGCAAATGTACCTTCAGGTGTATACTGACGAACATTCACCTCGTAAATAACTGCATCACGAGTCCAATCGAGATGTTGTACCGTACAATCTTGTTGAGTTGTAGGCGTTTTTGCTGTACATGAAACAAATAACAGCGAAAGAAAAAATAAAGATTTAATTGTTGTTTTCATACTGAAATAATGTGCTAATATGTTAATGTGCTAATATGCTAATATGTTAATGTGGTCTATTGTCTATTGTCAACAGTTTTGAGTTTGTAGTTCTGAGTGTCTTAACTCTATACTCTATACTCCAAACGCCAAACTATTTACCAATCACCAATCACCAATCACTAAACTCTAAACTCTATACTCTATACTCCAATCTTACCTCTTACATTCACAAAAGATACTGCTAAGGCTCCTAATATTAACGAACCTCCTGCAACTACTAACATGTAAATTTGATGTGAACCTACTAATGAAAGTATAACTCCTCCTAAAAGTGCGGCTGCAATTTGAGGAATGCAAATGGTTCCGTTAAACAATCCGAGATATGCTCCTAAATTCTTACCTGATAGTGCATTTGTGAGAATAGCAAAAGGTAAGGCAAGTGTAGCAGCCCATGCAGTTCCAATCATTGCATATGGTATGAATAATAAATATTTGTCGTGTACAAACAATGCTGCAATAAATCCGGCTGCACCAATCAATAAACTAGTTGAATAAGCTAACTTTTGCGATTTAAACATTGGTATGACCCATGCCCATATAACTGCACCAACAGCCTGCACTGCAAATAAAATACCTACCCAATTACCAGCTTCTTGATATTCAGGTAGTTTGGCATGACCGGCAAATGAGGTGTCAACGCCCCATACATTTTCGGCTATTGCACCATTAGTGTATGTCCACATAAATAAAAATGCAGTCCAAGCAAAGAATTGCACTAATCCGACAGTCCAGAAAACCTTTGGTGCTTTTTTCAGCAGTACAATAAAATTACTCTTTTCTTTTACGACATTGGTTTCTTCAATACCATGAAAACGAGCATATTCTTTCGGCGGCATTTCTTTCACTTTCCACATAGTGTACAGAACACATAAAATAAGGATAGCAGCACCTGCATAGAAAGAATAAATTACGGAATCAGGAACGACACCATCAGGAGCAATATTAGCTATTCCGATATAAGCAAAAAAGAAAGGAAAAAGGAAACCTATTATACTTCCCGCATTTACCAAAAAACTCTGTACCGAATAAGCAAAAGTTTTCTGTTTCTCATTCACCATATCTCCCACCAACATTTTAAATGGTTGCATAGCCATATTAATAGTGGTATCGAGAAACATCAAAGCAATCAGTCCGAATAATAATGCACCCGTCACCGTAAAATTAAAACTGCCGGCATTGGGAAGCATTGCCATAACGATTACTGCACCTATAGCTCCTATAAATAAATATGGTATTCTGCGACCCAGTTTGGGTATCCATGTTTTGTCGCTCAACGAACCAACTATAGGTTGAACAATAAGTCCCATTAAAGGAGGTAGAATCCAGAAGAAACTAAGATTATGAGGGTCGGCTCCCAGAGTTGCGAAAATTCGGCTGATATTAGCACTTTGCAGTGCATAAGCTATCTGCACTCCGAAAAAACCAAAACTGAGGTTCCAAATTTGCCAAAATGCTAATGAAGGTTTTTGAGTCATAATATGTTATGTTAAATTTAGAATTATATAATAAAGGAATGAGTTTTCTTATTTGAGCAATTAAGGCAATTTTCTTGTAGTTTCTCTCAACACTAAACTTGTTTTTACATACTTGTTTTTTGCTGTGCTTCGTGGTTCATCTTTTACCCTTTCGAGTATTAATCTCATAGCTTCTTCTCCTACTTTTTGCGGATGTTGCTCAACTGTTGAAAGCATTGGGTCGGTATCTTGTGAGATATTTGAATTTGAAAAACCAAATATTGAAACCTCTTCAGGTACTTTCAATCCAAGTTGCTTTGTTGCCAATAAAATGCCTGATGCCGTATTGTCATTCATAGCCATAAAAGCATCAGGTCGATTTTTCGACTGTAATAAATCTATGGCTTCTCTATAGCCAAGTTGTTTAGTATCAGCTTCTCTGATAGTTGTACTATCTACAGGCAAACCATATTTCATCATAGCATCTATATAACCATTCTTTCTGTTTTTTGAAATTTCGAGATTCAAAGGAGCGTGAAAAAATGCTACCCTCCTACAGCCTGTCTGTATCATATGTTCTACTGCCGCAAACGTTCCGCTATAGTCATCTACGACAACCTTTTCAGAATCTATACCTGTACATATCCTGTCGAAAAACACTACCGGGATATTATTATCTATCAATTCTTGGAAATGATCATATATAGTTGTGGTTTTTGCCATTGAAACCAATACGCCGCAAACACGTGAGTTTATAAGTGCCTGAACATTTTTCTTTTCTTTTTCGTAATTTTCGTATGATTGACAGACAATTACATGATAATCTTCTTCATCTGCAACTGTTTCCATGCCTGATAGTACGGAAGAGAAAAAATGGTTTGCAATCTCAGGGATAATAACTCCAATGATATTAGAGCGTTGTAGTCGCAGACTTAAAGCTAAAGTGTTGGGAACATACTTATGCTCTTTTGCATAGCTTTGCACTAATTTAATGGTCTCGGTGCTGATATCAGGATTGTTGTTTAACGCCCTTGATACAGTTGATGCCGATATATTCAGTGCCTTAGCTATGTCTTTTATGGTTAGATTTGGTTTTTTCATAATAGATTACCTCCAAGAGTCTTTAACAAGACGTAAAAGTTGATCGTTAAATTTAGTTTCAGCAATTAGCTGTTCTACAGTTAAATGCATCCTGTATCTCCAATAATGTTGTGATACTGCCGGAATATTTATACGCTCGTCAATAGGATTTGGGTAACGAAGTTCGTTGCTTATTGCTAACCAGTCTTGCAATGGAAATATAGTCAGCATAGCCGGAGAATAAAGATGATTTTTTAATATCAACTCTGCTATTTCTGTCGAACATTCGATAGGAGCTTCTCCTTCTTTCCAAAGGATATCATTATAATAACGTTGAGTATTTGATCTGTTTTCTTCCCACCAGCTGCGGATAGGCGACATATCATGTGTTGAAGTAGTGCACACTGATAGATATGGCAATTCAGCAAGGTTTTCGAAAAGCATATTATAAGATTTAGGCATTCGTTGGATTTCCAAACTTAATATCTGCAATGCTTTCATAACGTGTGGAACACAATCCGGAATCATTCCTAAATCTTCTCCACAAACTAACATCTTTGTCGATGCGATTAAAGGAGGTAGTTTTTGCATTGCTTGATTAGCCCAAAATTCATTATGTCTTTGAAAAAAGAAATGTTCATACAGTCGATTAAAAGATTCTTTTTCAACATCATTCAGGTATTTATACGAATATGTATGTTGAGCCGAAATACGAGGATGCAGCTTTTCAGGTTCTTTGTTATCTCTTACAAATAAGACTTCATTGCAGAGAGAATATAAGCCACTACTAATTCTGTTACTTTTATAATCTGAGGTAGCTTCAAAAATTACTTTTATTTTTTGTTGTGTATTGCAAAATTCTTTTAACTCAAAGCGTTGCCATGTAATTGGTTGCAGAAACCTTCCGATAACCTCATCTTTATATTCACCAAAAATCTCATGTAAAAAGCTTTCATGAATAAATGGTCTTGTCATGCGATAATTATCGAAATGTAAACCCTCTCTTTGGATTTCATCTATACTAAAAGGAAGGGCAGGGGAGAAGTAACCAAGCAGTCCCTGTACAGAGTGAGACGGTATTTCCCAAATACGGAAGAAGCCCAATATATGGTCGATACGATATGCATCGAAATAGTCAGCCATCTTCCTGAAACGATTTTTCCACCATCTGTAGTCTTCTTTTGCAATAGCATCCCAATTATATGTTGGGAATCCCCAGTTCTGACCGTTAACTGAAAAGTCATCAGGCGGTGCACCGGTTTGTACGTCAAGATTGAATAAATGCGGTTCTGTCCATGCTTCCACACTATCATGACTTATACCGATAGGAATATCTCCTTTAAGTATCAGTCCTTTGTCGTGTACATAATTTGCTGCATCTAAAAGCTGAATATGTAGCTGATACTGTGTGAAATAAATTCGATTTATGCTGTCATCAATAATATTATTTTCCTGAAAATACTTTTCAAGTTTCTTTTTGTCGTATTTCTTAAACAACTTCCAATCGTTATAGTTAGCTGTTTTATTTAAGTCGCGCAACACCGAAAAACAAGCATATGGAAATAACCAATATTCATTTTTTTGAAAGAAATCTTTAAATTCATCAGATTGTAATGTTGATTGTCCTATTTCGAAATATAGAGTATCAATAAAACATTCTTTTAAACTGATAACAGCTTCATAATCAACTTTATCATATGAATTTAGCTTTGCTATCTTTGTGCTGAAATGTTTTTGCATCGATTTGTTTTTCAGAGAATATGAACTCACTGCAAAGTAAAGGGGATGTAAAGCATATATAGAAATGGCATTGTAAGGATATGAATCTGTCCATTTTCGAGAAATGGTAGTGTCGTTAATCGGAAGAATCTGTATAACCTTTTGCCCGGTAGCAGCAGCCCAATCAGCTAATAATTTTATATCAGCAAAATCACCAACTCCGGCACTCTTTTCTGTACGGATGGAAAACACAGGAATAGATACGCCGGCAGCTTTCCAATTAATCCATTTATATGCATAATCAATAGAAATTACATACAATTCCTTCTCTTCTGATATTTTTTTAACCGGATGTAATTCGCGATTGTGCCTTTCTTCCCAATGAATAATATCACCGGTAGAATTGTCAACCATAGCTAATTTATATTGTAAAGGCGATTTGATTTTATTTGCTGATAAGGTCAGCAACCACTGACCATCACCTTTATATTCGAAACGAAGAGCATGATTAACATTCCAATTACCCATAATATCAGACTCGCCGCATAGCACTAATGATTGGTTTTTCTGAACATACGGACAGTTGGCTTTTATTAGAAAAGTGTTTTTATAGAGCTTTGGTTTCTCTGTAGAAACTGCGTGTGAGAAGAAAATATCAGTAAATGCAGAAGTGTAAAGAAAGTTTTGTTGAGGATGGAAATCCCAAGAGTCTTTTAAAACCAACACTTTAGAACCTGAGAATGAAGCTATACGTTTGTTTCCCTTCTCAATTATATTGGATTTATCATCTCTGACTATATAAGAATATTCAAATTCATTGATTGCATCATCAGTCTTAATATCTAACACCCAAAGAGTAGCATCAATGCAATTCATTGCATAAGCATTAGATTCATATCCTCCTCCCAGCTCCGGTATCGAGCCATAAACACAAACAGTCTGACCAAAATGAACCTTATGATTTAATTCAAATCTTATCTGCATAATACTATCAATTTAACGTTTTCAATAAATTAAATTAGTGATAATAAGGTATAAAACTCATATCTCACAATTTTTATCAAAAGTAGATGATAAATTAATTATGCCAAAATAATTTGAATAAAAGATTAATAAATATAATTGCAAACGATTGCATAAAAGTGTGAATCAATATACATGAACACTTCCTTGTGCAGATGGTAGATAGTTTACGCCTATCCAAGTAATCAAAAGTAAGATAAATGATAGCGGTAATAGCCACAAAGCCAAACGTTCGTGTTTTTTATGTTGCAATCTAATATGTATATAAGCTAAATATCCTAATGTAGTAATAAACGCCCATGTTTCTTTTGGATCCCATTCCCAATAATGTCCCCATGCTTCTTTTGCCCACACAGCTCCCATCAACATTCCTAAGACTAAGAAACCAAAACCGACATACACTAAATTGTCGGTTAGTTCGAAAATAGCTTTATCTGAATTTTTACCTTTTCCTATAATCCTGAGTTGAATAATAGATGCGATAGTTGCTGCACCAAGCATGGCGTATGAAAGAATATATGAAACCACATGTGGTACAAACCACGGACTTTGCAATGCCGGCATCAGATTTTTAGAGTGAATTTCAGGTTTTAAAATATTTATCATTACAAAAACTACAGCCACGACTGATGAAAATGAAAGTAACCATGCATATTTCCATCTTAAAAAAGCAATATATCCTACGAGAGCAAGGAAGAATGAGTACCACAGACGTGTTTCACCCATAGTACGCATAGGCGGTCTTTCACTACTAATCCAAAAGCCTATTATAAAGGCTGAAAAAATAGCAATACCTGCAAGCATGATAATGTGTGATAAGGCTTTCAGCTTAGATTTTTTACTGTATATCAAACTGCCTGCTGTTAACCAACATGCAGAAGCGGGTAATGCAAACCACAAAAAATTATTCCAGTCAATCATATCAATTTTGCTTCAATTTGTTCTTTTGCTCATATTTTTTACGAATTGCCTTGCCGTTCCAAATCATAGCAACAGTACCGAGCGCAATAAGTAAGAAACCTAAATAGACACCGTTTTTCCAAGGGTCGTAAACTAACTCGAAACTGCTGTAAGACGATAATCTTCCGGCAGCATTGTCGTATCCATACTGATATACCGACCAGCTACCGATTTGCAGCGGTTTGTTTACTTCGATTAAAGCTTCTGCTGTCGTACCATCCGGAGTGTAAACCACTACATCAGATATAAAGCGTTTTGGCTCTGTTTGAGTCATCACTATAGTGAAATTTTCTTCAATCGGCAAAGTCATATATAACTGTGCTTGATTACCACCACATACCCAACCGGATTTTTGCTCACCTGTTTTCTTGTTTGTTGCAATTATACGAGCTGCGGGTGTTGCGCCTGGCATAGGCACTTCTTTATAGGTGCTATCGCTGCTGCGCACTGCCTGATGAATGTATTCCTCTAAATGAATATTCCATCCGAATAATATTCCATCACGACTTTTTGTGTCTATCTGATAATAATCGGCTTTACCAACAGGCTGTGGTTCTCCGGTTTGCCTATTAATAACAGTCAGTTTAGGTGGATATTCTTCCATGTCGAAATCATTCAGTTGAATAGCTATGGGTAATTCCTTTACATTGCCTTCATGATCGTAAACACGCCATTCGGTACTCCCTTCGCTAACATGCATGATGTAACGCTCCATATCGGCATAGCCAAAACCGGTTGCTACAAATACCACCCACAAACCCAAGTGATTCATGTAGAAACCATAATCGCGAATATTGAAAACTCTAAGGCGACGGGCAATCAGACTGCCAAGTGAAAGTACGGTAGCAAAATACACTAATATAAACGCCCACGAGTGTGTCATCTGGTCGAAGCCCAATCTGATAAACACATTATGTGTTTCGTGAGGAGTAAGTTGTGGGTTTTGCGGAGTCAACCCCATAATTATACAAAGCGCAAGTAAAGTCAATATAAGCGTAACGGAAAATGAAACCCCCGAAAACCATTGTACAAACTTGTTCTTGAAGAAAAAAGTACTAAGCGAGCATAGTAGTACTATGATACTCACGATAATCAGGTTCACCGGAGACGTCAGAAAATAAAAATTAAAACTACCAATGGTCAGTTGCAGTAAAAATCCCACTATAACGATACCGATAACAATGGCAACACTCTCAGGATATCCCCATGGGTGTTGCCATATTGTATGTTTTGCTTTATCTCTATCCATGAAATTTATTTAATTCATGGTGTATTTACCTTCTGCACGGGCTTTCTCGAGCCATGCAGGGATAGTAGTTTTAATCCATTGGTCTTTTTCGGAACGAAGTTTTTTCATATCTAAACCGATATATTCCTGAGCTTTAGCTTTTGAAGAAATATCAGGCATAGTAAAATCAGTAACACCCAATGAAAACAATATTTTCTGCAATTCAAGTTGTGCCAGCATGCTTCTATCAAGACTGTGAGCTAAAATACGTTGTGTTTCAACGGGAGCATGAAAAGATGCACCATGTGAAGCAACTGCAAAATCCCAACGCCATTGAGCCTGACGGATTAGTTTTAAAGCATCTTTCATTTTTGTCTCAACTACACCCTTATCCCAAGCTGTTTTAGCCATGATATGTGCTTTACTTAATTCTTTTTCAACTCTGTCGCGTATTTCCAAAGCCTTATCCTGATACTCATATACATAGTTGCGAAGATTGTCCTCCGTATCACGATGACAAGTCTGGCATGTAGATGAAATGTTTTTCAACGGACTCATAATCTGATGGTTTGAATATTTTATTCCACCTTCAGAAACATAAGGCATATGACAATCGGCACAGCTTAATCCACGCTTAGCATGTGTGCCAAGTAAAAATATCTCATAATCAGGATGTTGTGCTTTCAGCATTGGAGTACGACTCAAAGAATGTGTCCAGTCGGCATACTCGGCATTGTCATAGTAAGCCTCCATAGCTTCGACTGTCATACCGCCATCCCATGGGAAAGTGAGATATTTATCATCACCTTTAAAGTAATACTCGACATGACATTGAGCACAAACAAGTGAACGCATTTCTTGGGGTGTAGCTTGAGTAATATCTCTGCCTTGTCGTTGGAACGCCTCTATCAATCCGGGACGTGTGATAGTGAGATGCATGGTTTTTGGATCGTGGCAATCAGCACATCCTATAGGATTTACGATTTCAGCGCCAAACTCACTCCATGGTTGTTTGTAGAATTCAGTTATACCAACTTCGTGCATCATACGTGGGACATCCGGACTTTTACATGTCCAGCATGTTGCAGGCTGCATATCGTTAATGCCGTCGCCGGGAGTACCTGTACGTAAAGTGTGTGAAACATCTTCGATAGCATGCATATGACCGCGAGGAGCGGAATAATCGCGAGCAAAAGCATAACCTGCCCAAAGAACCACCATTTCGGGGCGACCTTCAAGCACATCTTCAGGCATATTGCCTAAATGCTTGCTTTTAAAATTCATCTCTTTAGTTTTCAGCCATGTGTTGTATTCACGAGGATAATTGATTCCCCATTCATCACTTTTAGGATTGATACCTGTAATCTCAATTACTTTGTTGGCATGTAAAGTAGCAATTTCAGCCCTTCGTTCGGTAATCGAAGCAGCTAAAAGTCCGAGCAAAAACACAGCAACCATCACTACAGTGAAAATAACCCAACCTATTACAGGCTTTTGTCTAATTGAATCTGCTAATTTATTAAACATAATTATTTATTGTTTTAGTTATCTGAAATCTTAATTACTATATTATCATATTTGTCTATAGTCTATAGTCAATGGTCAAATAGTAAATGGTTTATATCACATTACCACATTGGCATATTAGCACATTTGCATATTAGCACATTCTCCCATTCACTCCCCCATTGCCTTTTTCAGCCATTCCGGCACCGGCGATTTTGGTAGCGGTACAATAGCGTTTGGCGATGATGCTATATTACTGATAACAGTATGTGGCACATTACGATGACAATCCCAGCAAGCTTTTCCCTCACCGTCTCGTGCCTGAGTATATGTTATCATTCCTGTTTTTACAAAATCCTGATTTAATTGAGTGTGACAACGAATACAATTATCCATTATCACATTATTGCTTGGCTCACGAGGTCGAATAACCTGTGGTTCACCCTTTATAGTAAATACAGCAGAATGATAAAGTCCGTCCATTGCCTTAAAAGCATAGCCTTTTAAAATATTATCCTGAGGTACATGACAATCGTTGCAGGTAGTCCACTGATGATGCGAGCTATGCATCCACGACTGATAATACGGCGTCATTATGTGGCAGTTGATGCAGGCAGATGGGTCGTCCGACAGATAAGAATGTGCACGCGACATATAAATGGTATAAGCACCCAATCCCACTGCGATTCCGGCAACAACAAATAGAGGCACAACAAAAACACGAGGAAGTTTGGATAGAAATGATTTCATTGGCTTATTTTTATTCTTTAGGTTCATCCATACGTCCAATAAACAATATAACCCCGGTACTTTTCTCTCTGATTATATATAAAAACGGACGATCTGCAAAAAAGCGAACAGGCTCAATCTTTTTTGCACGACCTGCTGCACCTACCATGGTTATAGTTGTTGCTGCTGCAGCTTCGGTGCCCTCTTCATTTACCTCCACAAACGTTTTTTGTATAATGTCGGATACCCACAGGTCGTCATTAGAGATATTTTTAAAACCTCCTTTAAATATACGACTCATTCCTAAATCCATTATTGGTTGGGTAAGTGAGAAATCACATTCTGTCTTAAAGCGTGGTAGTTTCAGCCACACTGATTTCCGATGCATGCCTTGCACTGCATCATGTAATTTTTTATTATCTAAATAGCTAATAAGTTGATTGATATCCTTATCTTGTTGAGGTAAGATGACTATCATGCTAAATGCTCGGTTTCCATAATCCATTTCAACGCACTGCAAATGCTCATCACTGAAATGCTTTAAAGAAGAAGTCTTTTCCATCAAATTTACTTTTATCTTTTGTCCGTTGGTTTTTGTGAAATTGTCCAACTTTGTCTTTTCCCTATCAAATTTTATGTCTGCCTGCCATTGACCTTTGAAATAGAGAGCGTTAACTAAATACATCATCATATCATTAGGTATTGTGTTTCCGATAAGATTTTGTATTCTATTATTCGTCTTTTCGGCACACCAATTATTTATAATGTTGGCAGATTGAGAATCATTAAAGCTAAGTGCCTGTATATTTGCATCAAAGTATCCTTTCCCAATTTCAATAAATTGTTTTTTTACTGAAAAATTATTGCGATACCAGATAGAATTAGCAACGGTAATATCTGTAGTTGGATCAACTGTCAACAAAGCTTGTGATATTTTCTGATAATATTCATTCATCTCAGTTGCAGAGAAATCTTGTATGCCAAGAGCTCTAATAATCTCATTTCTGGTATTTCCTGAAGCGCCATTATAAAGCATTCCCATTGCCATATCAAGGCTCAGTGGAGAGAAAAATGTGTTATGACCTTCCCGTTTTGAAACTTCCTTAAACATTTTAAATGCGAAACTATTGTCTGCTTCCACTATTTCATTTTGCTTTTCTGTTAGTTCAATTGCTTTCGCCATTTGAAGTCCTTGAGAGAATTGATCTATCATCGTAACATTTATTGTTTCTTGCTGATTAACAGCAATCTCTTGGGCTATATGACCAATGTATAAAAATCGTAGAACTGTGTTTTCCGGGACTTTTATTGAATACTTTCCTTCTAAATTTGACACTGTGTTTGTGTTTGTCCCTTTTACAATGATTGATACCCCAACTAACGGTTCACCCAAATTGTCAACCACAACACCTGATACTGTTTGTGTAACAGGTGCATCTTGTGCTTGTAATTCAGTGGTATTTGTACAAATTATAACTAATGCAACGATCAAAGATGCAATTAAATAATTGAACTTATACATAAGATTTTAATTTAGGAAATTAATATTATTTTGTGTTTCTACTATTTCATTGCAAATATTTACTTTCGTAGTAATCAGTCTATTAGTCTATGAAGCTAATTATAGTGTTACTTGGAAAATAAGGTGTTTAATATATGGGACTTATTAAAGATACAAATATATAAATAATTTTTATATAAACAATTTATCTAATGTTTTATCCCTAAATCCACTTCTTTATTATCTTTGTAAAATAAAACTTTTCTATACCCAATTTGTTTAATCATTAATAGTAAATTAAAATATATGCAACCAATAGCAATAGTTTATGGCTCTACAACTTCTAACGCTAAGAATATAGCAGAAAGAATAGCTGCAAAAATCACTGAGACTGATGTGGTTTTATTTGATGTGGCTGATATGAATGTTGAGAGTCTGAAGGATTTTTCTAATATAATTATGGGATCATCGACTTGGGGAATTGGAGATTTGCCTGATGATTGGGATGGCTTTCTACCTAAATTAAAGCGTTTCGATTTGTCGGGTAAAACAATCGCTCTATTTGCTCTCGGAGATTCTTATTCTTATTCCGATTCTTTTGTCGATAGTATGGGAATTATATATGAGGCTATTAAAGACAAAGGATGTAATATCATCGGCAGTGTTTCAACCGAAGGTTATAATTATGATATGTCGACTGCCGAAATTGATGGCGTGTTTGTGGGGCTTCCCCTCGACGAGGATAATGAATACGACCTGTCTGACGAGAGGATTGACAATTGGCTTGCTCAAATTAAGCCTGAACTACAATAGTTTAATTGAATTATTTTATTTCTAAATAAATATCTTTCTCAATTGCTAATTTTCTCATATTGAGCAAAGCATAACGCATTCTGCCTAATGCAGTGTTGATGCTTACTTCTGTCTTTTCAGCTATTTCTTTGAAACTTAAATCTTCAAAGAATCGCATACGCACTACCTCTTTTTGTAATGGAGGCAGGAAATCTACCATTTTTACAACATCTAACAGCACTTGCTCGTTTGAAAGTACATCTTCCATACTCAAATCTGCAATTTTAGAATTGTTGCTGATTATATCGAATTCGTAATCGTCCGACGAAAATGTATTCTCGTTCTTTTCTTTTCTGAAGTGATCGATAATTAGATTATGGGCAATACGGGTTATCCAGCCAATAAATTTGCCTGTTTCTACATAACGACCTTGCTGAATACTCATTATTGCTTTAACAAAGGTATCCTGGAATATATCTTCTGTGAGTTCTTTGTCACGTATAATCTTGAAAATATAGAAATATACTTTTGACTTGTGACGGTTTAATAGAACTTCAAATGCCTCATTATTTCCTTCCTCATATAACTTAACTAACATTTCGTCAGCTACTTGATTCAGTGTTTTCATTACTGCTTAATTTTGGATTATAAGCGTAATTTTATTCAATAGGCAATTGTTTTTAGTGTTTGTAAATAAATGTTTGGGCTGCAAATATATGGATTTGTTTTTACATTACAAAAAAAATCTATTAAAAAACGTTAATGTAGATTCAGTTTACTCCACATATAATACTAATCCTTTTAAATATTCACCTTCAGGATGATAGATATTTATAGGGTGATCCGCCGGTTGAGTCAGTTGATGAAGTATTTTTACATTTCGTCCGGTTTCTGCTGCTGCACTAAAAACTGCTAAGCGAAACTGTTCTTTTGTTATAACTTGCGAACATGAGAAAGTAAGAATAATTCCTCCCGGCTTAACTTGTTCTATCCCTTTAGCATTTAATCGTTTATAACCTTTCAATGCATTCCTCACTGCATCTCGGTGTTTCGCAAATGCAGGTGGATCGAGTATAATAAGGTCGTATTCGCTCTTGTTGGCATTTAAAAATCTGAATGCATCATCAACAAAAGAAATATGACGATTATCATTTGGAAAATTTAATGCTATATTCTTGTCGGTTAGCTCAATAGCTTTAGCTGAACTGTCAACTGAATGGACTTCCGAAGCACCGCCTCTTAATGCATAAGCTGAAAAACCTCCGGTATAGCAAAACATATTCAGCACTTTTTTATTTTTTGCATATGCCTCAAGTAATACACGGTTCTCTCGCTGGTCGATGAAAAAGCCTGTTTTCTGTCCTCTTAACCAATCGATATGAAATTTTATTCCATTCTCAATTGTATGGTGTTCTGTGGTTTTTTCTCCTACTAAAAATGTATTTTCCGGCTCTATATCTGCTTTAAACGGCAGGGTGTTATCTGATTTGTAGTAAACGTTCTCAATTTCAGGTATACTTTTCACTATTACTTCTGCAATTGTTTGACGTGCAAAATGCATCCCGACTGAATGTGCCTGTAAAACCGCTGTGTCTCCGTATACATCAACGATTAATCCCGATAAACTGTCTCCTTCTCCATGAACTAATCTATATGTGTTGTTATTATTGCTGATAAGTCCCAGTGCAGCTCTTACCCTATATGCTTTATTGATTTTTTCTTGCCAAAAATCATCGTCGATGCTTGTTTCGGTAAATGATAAAATTCTGACAGCTATACTTCCTATCTGATAATGTCCGATCCCCAAAAATCTTTTGTCTGAAGCATAAACGGATACAACATCGCCCTCAGTGATTTTTCCTTCTATATATTGTATAGCTCCCGAAAATACCCAAGGATGAAATCGCAACAGGCTTTCTTCTTTTTTGGATTTTAAATGTACTTTTATCATAAATCGTGACTTTTTATGTCATTTGCAATGCTTTGTTCTATAACTTCAATTTCTTTTTTTGTTAGTTTCTTTTCTTGCATTAATCGGTTGTATATCAATAAAGTACTCCACGCATCAGTAGCTGCATAAATTTGCTGATGTTCTGTTAAAGTGTCGTTCTCCCAATTTGTTAAACGCTGGCTCTTTGATATTCTCTTCTCGAATAAAATAGCATATATTTTCTGCAAGCTAAGTTCGAATATCCCATAACTTTTGACTATAGATTGTAAGTCGATAATATTTTCCGGATTGAATTTATAATGCTTGTTTAAACCATTTAAGTCATCTTTAAGAGCCAATCCAATTTTCTTAATCTTTTTGTCCGATAAAAAATCAACTAATTCTTCAGGAAATGGAATTTTATTTAATCTAAATAACATGCAATGATCCTCAGTGGCGATTTGCAGTAGTGCTATTTTGTTAATTGTACCTTTACGGAATGATGGTTTTGTCTCAGTATCTATACCTACTACTGTTTGTTTTTGAAGGATATTCATCGCTTCTGTTACTTTTTCTTGACTATCTACAATAGTAATTTTGCCATTGAAAGCTTCTAAAGGTAACTTATTTATTTCTTCTTTGTTTATAATAGGTTTCAACATAAGTATTATCACTAAAAATCATCGTCCCGTAAAAAATCTATATAATCATTTCTATCAATATCTTTATGATAATGAGTTGATTCATCTTCACTGTCTTCATCCTGATTTGAATATTTGATATTGTGTATTGCCCGTAAAGCGTTTAGAAGTTTTTGTCCCCAATGTTCTCCGAATGCTTCAAGACATGTTGCAATTGCATCATTCATTATTTCTGTCTCACCTAATTGATAGTTTGCTGCTAAGTCCTTCAATTCTTGATATATATCTGCCATGTTTTCAGAAATGAAAGCTGCAATAGGAGTGTCGCTGAATACCATATCAGGATGAAAAGTCTCTAAATATGTGTCCTTGTCTCCTAATAATACTTCTATCTGACTTTTGATATAATTATAATCATCTTCGGTAACAAACCTCTCTGTTTCATCATCATAACTACGCTCCGGAATTTCTAATATTGAAGTTTTTAAGTATAATAATGAAAGGATATTTACACCTTTTTCAACAAATTCCTTACGTGATAACTCTATTGATTTTTCTAAAAACAGACATGTTTCTGCAACTACAGTCATAAATTCAATAGTAGCAGGTGAGTATACAAAATGGTCTGGAAGTCCTTCTAATTTCATTAATTTTTTACTTTAGTTTGCAAATTTAAAAAATATATGGGTGTGATGAAAATATTTGTATAGAAAAAACTTTTTTATGAAATGTTTTGTTATATTTGTAGCAAGTTTAACCTCTAAATACCAAATGATATGAACGATAAAATTATTAAATTAAAAAGTTACGAGAGGATGGAAGAGGCTATGCTTGATCAATCAGTATTATCAAGGAATAATATCTCCAGTTCCATCTCTAATTCAATGATTGCTGAGATTTTACCTATGTTGCCGGAACAGAATTTCGGAATTGTTGTTAATGTTTTTGAAAAAGATTTTGAAAAAGCCTGGGAAATTCTGAAAGAATATCATCAATTTGATGAATGATCTTTAAAAAGTCTAAATCAACCCAGTATTTCTTTTAATGGTTTCATAACAAAGTCCCGTTCCTCCATCAGAGGGTGCGGGACTTTCAATTCGGGTAAATCTATCACCAAATCTTCGTAAAGTAATATATCAATATCTATAATTCTGTCTGTATATTCGCCATTTGAGGTTTTTTCTTCTCTGCCCATATCAATTTCTATCTGTTGTAATTGATAAAGTAATTCTAAAGGATCTAAATCTGTTTCAATCATAATTGCAACATTAATAAAGTCATTTTTCGATTCAAATCCCCAAGGTAATGATTCAAAATAGCCTGATTTACGTTTTACCGTACCAAGTAATTCGTCAATTTTACGAATTGCGTAATCGATATTTCCTTTCTTATCTCCAATATTACTACCTAATCCTAAATATACTTTCATGAATATATGCCTGTGTATCAGATAATTTATATTTCACTTAATTCGAGCCAACGCATTGTTTTTTCATCAATTATTTCTATCAATTCTGAAAAACGTTTAGACATTGTCGTTATTTCTTCGTTGTTTAATTGTCCCGATGATAATGCTTCTTCAATTGCTACCTTTTCTTTCTCTAAATCAGGTATTTCTCGTTCTAAACTTTCAAATTCTTGTTTCTCCTTGAAACTCATTTTACGTTTAGCAGTATTTTCTATGTTTTTGTTGCTTTGTACGTTTTGCCCTGTTTGTTTATCGTCTTTTGTTGTTTTACTTGTTTTTTCATTATCAGATATGAGTGTCTCGTTTATTTCTTCCCACTCTCTATAATCAGAATAGTTGCCCGGAAAATCTTTTATTTCTGCGTTGCCTTTGAAAACTAAAAGATGATCTACAACTTTATCCATGAAATATCTGTCGTGGCTAACTACAATAACACATCCTTTAAAAGATTGAAGATAGTCTTCTAATATGTTTAATGTTACTATATCGAGATCGTTGGTTGGCTCATCCAATACTAAAAAGTTCGGATTTTTCATTAAAACGGTACATAGGTGCAAACGTCTTTTTTCACCTCCACTGAGTTTATATACGTAATTATACTGAGTTTCAGGTGTAAACAGGAAGTGCTGAAGAAATTGTGAAGCCGACATCTTTTTGCCATTTCCAAGATTTACTTCTTCTGCAATATCTCGGACTACATCAATAACCTTCATTTGTTCATCGAATTGGAGACCATCCTGACTATAATAGCCGAAAACTACAGTTTCGCCTATATCAAATGAACCACTATCGGGCTTTACTTCACCTAAAAGCATTTTCAGAAAAGTAGTTTTGCCGGTTCCATTTTTACCGATAATACCCATTTTTTCATATCGAGCAAAGTTATAATAGAATTGATCAAGTATCTTAAAATCGCCATATGATTTGGATATATACTTAGCTTCGAATATTTTAGAGCCTAAATACGAGGCTTTTACGTCTAACTGAACTTTATCTTGGTTCATTTTCTGTTTGGCTCTTTCCTCTATATCATAAAATCTATCGATTCTTGATTTAGACTTTGTGGCACGTGCCTGCGGTTGTCGTCTCATCCAGTCTAATTCTTTGCGATATAGATTGTTAGCTCTTTCTGTTTCAGTGTTGAACGTGTCTATGCGCTCTTGCCTTTTCTCTAAATAATAACTATAATTACCTGAGTATTGAAATAGTTGTTTTTGGTCTATTTCAAGGATATCCGTGCAGACTCTATCGAGAAAATATCTGTCGTGCGTAACCATCAAAAGCGACATTGAAGATCGTTTAAGAAAATCTTCAAGCCATTCAACCATTTCTAAATCTAAATGATTGGTTGGCTCATCTAATATTAATAAGTCAGGCTCACCGATAAGCACATTAGCTAATGCAACTCGCTTTAACTGTCCGCCGGATAATTCTTCAATCTTTTGTTCAAAGTCTGTAATCTTCAGTTTACCAAGCACTTGTTTTATCCTTGCCTCATAATCCCAAGCATTCAGCATGTCCATTTTATTCATGATTTCAGGAAGCTTGTCATGATTGTCGGATAACATACAATGCTCATATTCAGCTATTGTCTTAACGGTTTCATTATCAGACTGCAAACATGCATCTATAACAGAAATTCCGGTTGGAAATGTAGGTGATTGATGTAGATATGCTACTCTTAAATCTCTACGGAATGTAATATTTCCTGAATCATAATCTTCTATTCCTGCAATTATATTGAGTAAAGTTGTCTTACCTGTACCATTTTTTGCGATTAACGCAATCCGCTGTTTATCAGATATACCGAAAGAAATATCACTGAATAACAGTAAGTCACCAAATGATTTGGTAAGTTTTTCTATTTGAAGATAACTAATCATCTAATTTTAAATTTAATTGCAAAGGTAAGTTTTTTTAAGCAGTTGATGAATTTAGAATGATTACAAATTATCAAAAATGAAGTAAAACAAGCTATTTTTTTGAATAGTTCAAATAGAAAAAACTTATCTTTGCCGGAACGAAAAAGCTGTTAAATTTGCTTACCATCTTGATACTTAAAATAATTTTTAATAAAATAAAACAATAAAAAATGGCATCATTAAAAGGAACACAGACAGAAAAAAATCTATTAATTGCATTTGCAGGTGAGAGTCAGGCTCGTATGCGTTATACGATGTTTGCAAGCACGGCAAAAAAAGAAGGTTACGAACAAATTGCAGGAGTGTTTTTAGAAACTGCGGAACAAGAAAAGGAACATGCTAAGCGTTTCTTTAAATTTTTAGAGGGTGGTATGGTTGAAATCAATGCTTCATATCCGGCAGGTGTTGTTGGTACGACTGCTGAAAATCTTTTGGCAGCAGCTATGGGAGAGCACGAAGAATGGTCGAAAGACTATCCTATGTTTGCTGATATTGCTGAACAGGAAGGTTTTAAAGCTATCGCAATCGCTTTCAGAAAAATTGCTGAGGTAGAAGCGGAACACGAAAGACGTTACCGTCAGTTGCTTACACGTGTTGAAGATGGTAAATACTTCGAACGCGAAGAAGAAATCGAATGGCAATGTCGCAACTGTGGATATGTTCATACAGGAAAAAATGCACCGAAAGCTTGTCCGGCTTGCTTACATGCTCAATCTTATTTTGAAGAAAAGAAAGATAATTATTAATTAATATTATCCGCAGAGTCATTTTTGCACCGCAGGTGTAAGATGTGCATAACCGTATGCAAGCAAAGCGCAGCTTACGGTATGGATATATCCTTTGATGCTCAAGCCTCGCAGAGGCGGCATTATTATTATCTCGCCCTTTCAGGGCTCAGAGTTGGGAAAATGTATCCTCTATCCGTAAGCTACGGCTACGCCTTGCATACGGTTATGCATGATAACGCTCCTGCGGAGCTTAAGGTATTTTACGGATACATCCGTATCAATCAGCGTCATCAGCGTACCATCTCCCTTTCCCTCCATTGCATAGGACTATAATTAGTTGCTTGTACGAATGCCCTGCAGAATACTGATGGCGAACTGAAACCTGATAAATTGGCAATAGACGAGATATTCAAATCGTATCGTGTCAACAGTAAATGCTTGCTTTCTGCAATGCGGTAGCGCATCACAAATTGATAGAAACTTTCGCTATAACCTTCGTTAAATAAGCGTGAAAGGTAACTGCGATTCAACGGAAGTATTTCCATTGCATCTAACAGCTTAAAATCCTTGCGAATGTATGGCTTCTCGGTTTGCATCCATTGTTCTAACTTATTCATGTATTCCGGCAATTTCTCGGTAAACATGCATTTTGCATTCGGACTGTTTTCTGCCACTGATACACCCGTCGTTGCGACCTTTTCCCAACATTTTTCCTCAATCTCCGCAGCCTCTCTCACTTTCGCTTTCGTTTCGTCCATACCTGCTCTGAAATATC
>CALFXE010000111.1 GCA_937927845.1 uncultured Paludibacter sp. | reverse complement strand
CCTGCAAAGAGGGAATAGGGTTCAACTGATGCTTCTTTGCAGGGTCGTGCCGACCGTAGGAAGTCTAAGTGTTAGGTACTAGGCGTTTAATTCCTTTTTCTGTTTTAACGATGTCGATATTATACTTGAGACACAATTACCAGAGATGGATTAATTATTTTCTTTACAGTAAATTCTTCAACCTTAGCTAATCTCTCTATGTTTTGAAAACTTTTATCCAAAATACATCTTATTGATCCATTCCCTCCACCCTTAGGAGTCAACCTGATACCATTCTTAATATCGTTTCGTATATATTCAACTTTACAAATGATACTATCGCCAATTTTTATTGTATTTATATGTCTCCTGTCAAAATATAATTGTTTAGTTTCTTGATTTATTTGTCGTTGAGAAGCATATAGTCTTTGATTCTCTTTATCCACATAAATTATTATTACGTTTATTTCATCATCGATATTTATCAATTCAGAGGTCTCTTGAAAAGGAAGTAGAATAGGTTTACCAATATCATCAATTTTGTTAAGGATATAATGATATCTCCATTTTGAAAGCACCTTCGTTTTAATTTTCTTACCATAATATGAACTTATCTTATTTTCAGATATATTTTCAGTTCGTTTTTGTTTTATTGTATGGATTGCGCTATAAAAAAAGTCAATATCATTAAATTTCTCAAAGTCATAAGTTGACAAAAATAACAATGTTGCCATTTGGTCAGTTGTCAATGAACTTCTAAACTGGTTTGTTTTTTTATAATAGATGATAAGTATTAGTGCTAATATCTGTAGATTTTGATCCGTATTTTTTATAATTTTCTCAATGAACGAAATAATCTCATGTTTATAAGATTGTTCATTACCCCTTATGAGATTAAAAATCATGAAACATTCTTTTATAGATATTGAGCTCGCAGTTTTTTTTGACAGATAGTTTTTTAAATCAAATGTCACATTAAATTTGCTAATAAAAAAAACGATATCGTTATAATCTGATATTCTTGATAAAAAAGCATTTAAGATTTCTTCTTCGATAAATAAATCTACATCGATTCTCAACCTAAGAAAATTTATAATATGTGTTGGTTTTATTGACGGATCTATCAATATTTTTTTTGAAATATTCTTGTATGTAGTTTCATCTAATAAATCATTTGCAGAAAAGTAATAATCATTTATTGCTTTCAAATAACATGATGGATTACATTCTATAACTTCCTCTACTATAATTGATGATTTATTTTTGTTTGAATCTAAAAGATATTGTATACTGGATTTTAAAAATGGTAATTGGTTTGATTTACAGTTTGAAAATAATCCAAGTATATTTTCGGATTTTTGAAGTTCAATCATTGCATAATAAGCACTTGGTTCGATAATGCCATTTATCTTGAATTCTTTCAATTTTAATTCTGCTTTTGCGATTATTTCATCTTCTAATGCTAAATCAGTTTGAAAAGATGAGGTTATGCATTGAGCTGCAATGAATGTGTCAATTTCACCGATTTCGTTAATAAACGAATTCCTTTGATTTGAATCATCAAACAAGTCAGAATAAATTTTCACAATTTCCGACCATGCAGGATTACTTTTATATTTATCAATAATAATTTGATCCATCTTGGTCTTATTTCATTAATTTATGAAGATATTCAGCAGCGTAGTACTCCTGATATAATTCATGACTAAAACTAAATTGATTATTGTCATTTACTAGAATATTTAAGTCGACAGCTTTCTTTAAAAAATCTAACAAATTGACAGGTGTCCCAAGTTGTTCTTTCCTTTGTTCTAATAATGGTATTATGAATTCATCACGATCTAAACCAGAATTAGACCCAGTTAAATCACGTGTTTGAAAACCAAGATAACATAATAATAAATGAAATAAATCTATGTCAAAATCAATAATCTGCTTTTGTTCTCTTTCATACAAACTAATCATAAATGCTCTTATAATTTTGCCCTTTTCACTCGGAATCTTTCCTTCTTTTAGAACAACAGCTATCAACATTGTAAGCATTAGCGGTGTTTGGATTATCTTCTTTAATCTTTCATTCTCATTTATTTCCTTTAATAGATATTCTTTTACTTGACTGCCATTTTTACTTAAAAACTCAATAATCTGTTTATCTCCCATCTTTTGAAGTATAAAGACTGGTAATTTTAAGTTGTTTATTTGATTGTCAAATTCGCGATTGTAATGTTGTGGCCTACTAGTTATTAGATAGAAATTATTTGGATAATCGTTGATGAGATTACTAATCTGTTTGAAAATTAAACTCTTAATTTTGTTTTCAATTTCATTTAAACCGTCTAAAAATATATTTAGACGACCTTTCGATAAAAGTTCTTGTGCAATCTCAGAGTCAAGATTTAATTTTGAAATTATTTTTTCTACTAAAATATCCTTTTCTGTAAAATTTTTTAATTCTATATAAATTGGGATTGGCTTTTTACTGTTTTTCAATGATTCCTGAGCATCTAAAAGATGTAGGTAAAGTAGTGTTGTGCTTTTGCCCATTCCTACATCCCCTAATATAACTAATTTCCGTTCTTTGACAGTTTTTCTTAGATAATCAATAGTCCCTTCACGGGTTATCTGTGTGTCGTCATCACTATCTTCATTTTCATTGCTATTCTCAAATAATTCTTTGGCATACAAATCAATTTCTGCCATTTTTTCTTTTCCCTCAATATGTACAAATCGTGATTGTAATACTTTAATCTTTTGGATCTCCTTAACTAAATATGAAGAAACATCGAACGGATTAATAGCAATTTTCAATTCCCGTTGGTATTTAAAAGTTGTGTATATATAAAAAACAAGGACACTTCTTAATTCATCATAAAGTTTAGAATTAGTCCATTCTGTACAATTATGCGCTTCAAGATTTCGAAGATTATACGCTTTAATAAAATGTTCCGCAAAGTGAGTTGACTGATTTTGTGAAAGGGTTGTCCATTTTGTGGAAACATTATTGGGGTTTAAATCCAAAATCGAAATAATAGCTTTTAATCCATTGCCTTTTGATTCTGAGCAAATTCTATTATATTCACTCTTATCAGTTAGAAATAGTACTTTTCTTAAATATGGCTCAATTACACCAATTTCGGGGAAGAATGCATTTTTATCGAGCCTTGACAAATTCTCTATAAAGATCTTTTGTAAGGCATTCGGCATTCTTGTCTGTAACCCATTTAAATCATTATTTTCAACTGAGAATGAGATTACTTTAATGAAAAGATCAACAATTTCATTCAAGTTAATACGACTATCCGATGAAATAATTTCCTGTATTTCGGCAATAATTTCTTTTTTTATTTGAGTCCAATTGATTTCCATTTTTTTTACGTTTAGTAAACAAAGTATTTTCTTCTTCTCTCATGTTTTGTCGTGAAAAACGATAGTCGATATTTTGTCATAAAGGATTCTTGAATGCGAAAAAGTCTTTTTTTTACGCTTGCACCTAACGTGAAGCACTAAGTGTATATACCCGAATGGGTTACACTTAGTGCGTGTTATGCGTTTGGGTGTTTCTTTTCTTTCTTCATATTATATTTTGCCGGCCATCATTAGTGCTTATTATAAAAAAATCATCCTACACTCACGCATAACACCTATATATATCCAACTCCATTTCCTGTATCTCCAACTCATTGTTCATGTTTCCACTTCATTATCAGTTCTAATTCATTAAAATATACGTCAATAACAAACCTCTTCAAGTATGATTAATACACATACTATAAACTGAAACATCTTAAACTTTTCTCCAAAATCACCTACGATCCACAACTAAACGCACAACCCCAGAGAAAGTACACCTTGCGCGCATCAGCATCAGACCATCCGGTTAACATTTCATCCGTAGCATTTTCAGATTACAAAGCTAAAAATATTTTTTAATAAATTTAACTCACACCTGCTATTTTCTTTCATTTTTAATCACTTACCTGCATATTAGCCAAATAAAAATGTATTATATCCCGCTGCAAGGGCCGGTTTTATCACAATTATTAGCAGTAGTAAAAACAATTTAACCATGCCAAACAAAAACAATTTAGATTATTTAAGTGACAGGAAATTTTGTCAGGTCATGACAACCTACCAAAAATGGCAGATGCCCCGATTTGGAGCCGTTGCAGGCAAAACAGGACTTGCGTTCTGCGAGAACAGTACTTTGCTGAAGACAGATGGGCAACTGGTTCATTCGAGTTGGGCAACTTACGCCAACGAGTCGGGCAACTCGCATCAACAAGTTGGGCAACTCGCATCGACAAGATGGGCAACTCGCATCGATAAGATGGGCAAGCAACAAAAAACCGGGCGGCTTATCGAGGTAAGCCGCCCGGTTCATCAGAGATAAGATACGAATGGTTTATTTGCTCAGTGTACTGGCCTGTCGGAATTCAACTTTGGCAACCGATTCCTTCAGTTCCTTGCCGGGAGAGAACCGGATGTTGACTTTCCTGACTTTCGTAGCACTTACATCCGCTTCGGTTTCGCTGCCTTCAGCACTCAGGGTAAGGTGAAATGATCCCCAGTCGCCCAGCTGGATGGACTGCCCGTTGTGCAGTGCCCGAATCATAATCTTGTGTAACTGTGAAAGCGCCATCTCGGCTTCTTTCGGGTTCAGCGTGGTTTCGTCGGCTATCTGACGGGCCACGTCTTTTTCTTTGAGCATGCCGGTGTTACGAAGTGCCGGGTACCATTTGGGAGTTGCGGTAGGGTTGGAAGGATTCTTCCGTTGCACCTTGTTATAAAAAACAGCCATAATAAATAGTTTTGTGTTTGCTCTTTGTATTTATATAAGCAAACTGGTTATAATTAAATCTATCGGGGTGGGTATACCAAAGATTGTGCTGTTTTTGGGCGGAAAATTGGAATGATTACATACTTCATAAAATTTAAGTTAAAACAATAGCGTGCGGTTGGTCAGGAGGTTGCTTCGCTCGCAATGACGGGGAGGTTAAAAGTTGCACATACTTGCTGCCAGAGGCAGCGAAGCTTAGTAACCAGCCAGCCTGCTGGCTGGAACACGGCATAACCCAAAGGACAAAGCTTCCGGAGGAAGCCAACCCTTATCCTAACATGGTATCGCTACCTACGGCAGCTCCGTATGGTGGTGTGGTCATCATAAACCAGTAAGCAAGCTTACTGGTTACAAAACTTTGCTTCCTACG
>CALFXE010000110.1 GCA_937927845.1 uncultured Paludibacter sp. | reverse complement strand
AAGAGGAACGTTAGAAGAAGATGAAAAACAAAGGTTTGTCCTTCTTATTGATGAAATAAACAGGGGGAATATTTCTAAGATATTAGGCGAGTTAATTACTTTATTGGAATCAGACAAACGCATTGACCAAGATAATGAGCTTACTGCAAAACTACCATACTCACAGCAAGAGTTTGGCGTGCCATCAAATCTTTATATCATAGGAACAATGAATACTGCCGACAGGAGCGTTGGCTATATTGACTATGCTATCCGTCGAAGATTCGGATTTGTTACTATTCCATCTAAGTTTAGCGTTATTGAGGGAACTTTTACTTATGAGTCAGTACGAGAATCTGCCAGGAAACTCTATAACGATGTTATGAAAATAATGGAGGCGATAAGTCCTGAATTCAACTCGGATGATCTTATGATTGGTCATAGCTATTTTATGGCTAAGGACATAGCCGAGCTTAGTATGAAGCTTGAATATGAGATAAAACCTCTCTTTCGCGAATATGCAAATGATGGTATATTGAATTTACAGAAAGATAGTAAAACTAAAAAATACACTTCAATAGAAGATTTGTCAATCAATAATCAGCAACCATCTGATGCAAAGTAACGTCAATATAGAGATACAGGAGCAAAGAGATTCTGAACAGTTGGCTGTTGATTGTAATAAGAGAAAAGCTCTTATCGATATACTGAACTCAGATGATTATGACCCTAATAACCCAGAAAAGTTATTAGGTGTCGATTGGTGCGACCGAAAACAAACAAAGATTCGAGCAAAGTATTATATAGGGCTGAAATGGGTTAAAGAGAAGGAGTGTTTTTTGTATGTAAGACCCAAAATCAACAATCTCGATTTTATGACAATGTTTATGCACTGTTTTGATAATGATTGCAGAGACGTGTCATCAAAATTAGGTAGAATATACAGTATCGACTTTAATGCTGCACCCATAAAGATTGACACTGCTCAATCTATTCTTACACCAATGTTAGTAGTTCACTTTCTGAAACTAACAGAACAGATTGTCAAGAAGGGATTTAAGTTCAACTATATTCAACGAGAAGAGAATCTTGCCTGCAAGATTAAAGGCAAGGTTTTACTCAACCAAACCTTAAAGCGTAATTATAGTACTGCTAGAAGTGATAGAACAATATGCAGATATCAAAATTACTCTATTGATTGTATCGAGAATAGGATACTCAAAAAGACACTGAAGTTTATAAATAAGTTTATCAACGTATACAATGATATAAGCTGTTCTGTGGATCTGAAAAATATGACAACCTATTGTCTTGGTACAATGAGCGCCATTAATGACGACCTACCACTGCAAACGATTAAGCAGTTCAAAATAAATCCACTATACAAAGAATACAGAGAGGCTTTAAAGGTTGCCCAATTAATTTTAAAGAGATTTAGTTACGATATAGAGCAAATAGATAAGGAGTCTGAAAAATCGCTACCGCCGTTTTGGATTGATATGTCTTTGCTATTTGAACTATATGTTTACAGTAAACTAAAATCAGCGTATAAAAATCTAATCTACCATCATGTCTCCACATATGGTAATGAAATAGATTTTGTGAAGTATGATGAAAAGGTGATTATTGATGCAAAATACATCCCAATATGGGAAGAAGAAGTTAACCATAATAATGTAAGACAATTATCAGGGTATGCTCGTAACACCGCTTTGAGGAAGAAAATCACAAAGATTGACAACGATGAATCAACTATCATTAATTGTTTGATCATCTATCCACATAAAGTGGGTGAAGATGAGTTTTCAGAAGAGATTCTAATTAAGAAAGCGGAGAAAATAGATACATATATCAAATTTTATAAGCTGCGAATTAAACTACCAACTAAGAGTAATGCTAAACAAAGCGATAAAGATAGCAACTAAAGTGTGTGCTCCCCGTTAGATCAATCAATTTCGAATCAGATAAATGATATTAAATTTGTAGTCAAAGTGGCTAACCGATCAAAAAGTCAAGACATAGTGAGAATGAGATTACAAGAGCAATCGGACAACTTGATAGCGGTATGGAATAGTTTTAACACACGGCAATTATGAGCAAACAGGATTACATACAAACCAACAGGGAGTGGTTGGAAACAAAGGCAAAGGAAGAAAGCGTAAAAGTTCTCCCGAAAGGAATATATTACAAAGTGATAACAGAGGGGAAGAATGACGGAAAGCACCCGACACCTCGAAGCATAGTCACCGTCCACTACACCGGCTGGACGATCGACGGTAAGAAATTCGACAGCAGTCGCGGAGGGACACCTATCGCATTCCGACTGAAGGAACTGATAGAGGGTTGGATTATTGCGATCCAGCAGATGTGCATCGGTGACAAATGGGAGATATACATTCCGGCTGAGATGGGATATGGAAAATTTTCACAACCGGGCATACCAGGAGGATCAACATTGATATTCGAGATTGAACTGCTTGGAATAGCCTAATGTCAGCTTACCTCTTTTGTGCGTGCTTCCCTTTCCCTTGATCAGTTTCGAATCAAATAAATGGCAATTTCTTCGTCATGTATTACCTATTATTAAAAGGAGCTCCAGTCATAATCATAATTATAAAGCGTAAGAATATGAAATCCAATCCTTCATTTTTCATTTTCCACTTTTCATTATTCATTTTCCTTTCTATTTTCTCCGCTTCGGCGGGCAGTATCACCGACCGCGTGGATACCCGACTGGGTACCACCACCCTGTGGACCCCCAAAGATTTGGGCTTCACCCATCTGCGCGACAAACGGCCTTGGGGCGGCGAGACATTTCCTGGTGCTACTACGCCCAACGGCATGGTGCAGTTGTCGCCC
>CALFXE010000109.1 GCA_937927845.1 uncultured Paludibacter sp. | reverse complement strand
TGAAATTGAACTTTCAGTTCATTTTAG
This sequence comes from uncultured Paludibacter sp., assembly GCA_937927845.1. Classification (GTDB taxonomy): domain Bacteria; phylum Bacteroidota; class Bacteroidia; order Bacteroidales; family Paludibacteraceae; genus Paludibacter. Next base: position 16,695 of record CALFXE010000109.1, on the reverse strand, counting down.
CCCGCACTTCGCCAATACTTTTTCCGTTGTGCGCAATATTTGAAGGGCAATCATCAATAGAAATTTCGGTCTGAAAAATTAAATTTTGACCTGATTTTAACTTTCCTAAAACTGACTAAAATTTGAATTTCTTTGCGCTGATTTTCCTAAATCCTGAAAAAACCTTTGAGAAAAACTTACGGATTTGAGTATCCAAAAATTGCGCTGACTTTTCCAAAACGCTGACTAAAAGTTGCTCCAAAAAAACTTAAAATTTATCCCAAAAATAGCGCTGACTTAAAAAATCCTGCTTGACTTTTACAAATTTTGCGTTTAACTGATTGAATAAAATGTGCGGAAAATTTATTGAAACGTTAACTAAAATTCTATGGAAACTTTTGCGTGAAAACAGGTGTCGTGCTTGATTTTTAATTCTCTGACATGAATTTAACGAGTTAAATCCAAGTCGCCGAACTAAAAATACTGCGCACAACATGGGTTTGGCAAAAGCGGGGTTGAGAGTTATCATTTAGAAGATTTCAACACTTTTAGCCGCAAAAAACCATTTCGTTTTTTTATTTTTTGTAATTTTGAAAAAACGAAAATGGTTTTTGCTCGGTTCGGGTTTAGTTGGAATTTCCGTCTATCTTATCCCCGCCTTCGCCAAGCCCTTTCCCGTTAGCGGTCAGGCTAAAAAGACACCCAAACAACAATAACGATAACGGAATGACAACAGAAAAAGATAAATCATCTGTAAGACAAAAGGAAATAGTAGCCCAGTATCTTCACGAGCTTGACAAACATTTGACCGACCTTAAAAACGGTATGGCTGACAAAACTTTTGAGATAAAGGATTTAGCGGAATTGCTATTTGTAAGTCCCAAACATTTGAGCAATACAATTCAAGAAGTATTAGGGAAATCGCCCTGCGATATTTATGAAGAGCGGCTTATGGAAATTTCTAAAGAACTTTTGCTTACAACCAACAACACAATCTCACATATCGCACAGACATTAACTTTTGACCCTTCTAACTTCACCAAATTTTTCAAGAGCTATGAAGGTAAGACCCCGAAACAATTTCGTGAACTAAATTCAAAAACTGAACTTCTCACCAAATAATCGGAACTTCTCACCATAACCAACCCATAACCTATTTGGAAATTTGCATCAACAAATTCAAATAGATTATGACAAAGAAAATTTTAATAACAGGCGCAAGTGGTGGCTTCGGAAAATTAATTGTATTAGCACTATTGCATAAAGGTCAGTCGGTTGCCGCTTCTATGCGGGACATCAATGGAAAAAACAAATCAATTGCGGACGAACTGAGTAAAGCAGGAGCAAAAATTATAGAAATTGATGTTACTGACGATACAAGCGTAAACAACGGAGTGCAAAAAGCTATTGCAGACCTTAATGGCTTAGATGTTTTGATAAACAATGCAGGTACCGGAGTTCTTGGAATGCAGGAGTTTTTTACACCTGCCGATTTTCAAAAAGTATTTGACATTAATGTTTTTGGCGTTCAACGTATGAACAGGGCTGTTGTTCCCTATTTCCGTGAAAAGAAGGACGGTTTGATTGTTTATACTTCCAGCTTATTGGGCAGAATAGCTTTACCGTTTTATGGAGCTTATCAGGCTTCAAAATGGGCATTGGAAGCACTGGCAGAAAATTACAGGGTAGAGCTTTCTGGTTTCGGAATTGAAAATTGTATTGTAGAGCCTGGGGGATACCCAACTTCATTTAACGAAAATCTAATAAAACCAAGCGACAAAAGTAGAGAAGCCGCTTATGGCGATTTTGCAAAAGTGCCTGAAATAGCACTTCAAAATTTTGAGAATGTTCTAAAGAACAATCCGCAACAAGACCCTCAAAAAGTGGCAGACGCTTATGCTGAACTTCTTGAAAAACCCAAAGGCGAAAAACCATTCCGCACGCCTGTTGACTTTATTGGTATGGCAGAACATATTAAAAAATATAATGAACACCACGAGCAAATAATGACAGGGCTTTACACCAACTTTGGAACACAAGGAATGCTGAGTATAAAGAAATAAGTCAATGTGAAATATTTTCAAGACAAAGGTTAATACTTCGGTATTGACCTTTTGGCATTAACAAAAGCCCGAACCGCTAACAAGGTATTTGCAAAAGCACGGCTGACGGAAGTAATTGAACAGTTGTGCATCTATCAACTTTTGTGCGTATATTCGGCTGACGGTTTTCAAAGCCGTGCCTTCACAAATACCCAAACCGTTATATGCAATGCTCCCAAAAATGCCGCATAAAAACGAACATCAGAAAAACACTAAATTATTTAACGATGAAAATAAACCATTCCCAACGCAAAATTTATTCTTTTTCCAGCACCTTTTTTGCCAACGCTTATCAGCACATTTGCAAAAAGCCAATGCTAAACCAACAACTTATTTTGCAAAAGAGCTGATTTTTCCATCGCTTTAAACCCCGTCAATGAAATAGATAACTTCCAAACAAATTGAAACCTTGAAACAGAAATTAAACTATTTGACTTTTGCAATCTTTGTGAATATTTCTCTATTTGCACAGATTCCGAATCTCCCAACAATGGAGAATCCAAATCCAATTTCTCTTTATGAACCTCCGAAAATCGGAATACAAAATTCCAATGACAGAATTTTAACCAATCAAAATTTCTCAAAACCAATTGACGATAAACTAAGGAAACAGAATGAAGCTCTAATTCAAGAAACACAAAGAGAAATCAATGCTCAAATAAAACAGCAAAACCAAAAGAAAATTCTTGAACAACTTGGAAATGATTACACAAAAATTTATTCTTTAAATTCTTTTGCAGACAATGCACAAACAAAAGCCTACTACTCTGCTTTCGAAAATCTTTCAAAATTAAATCCTGAAAATTACTCGATTGCTGATGCAACTTTTTTAGTGGAAAATGCTTTTTATAACAACGATAAGAATTTCCAAAATACATTTCAAAACTATATTCAGAAAGCAACGAAAATCATTCGTTCAGAAATCACAAAAAAGAAAATTGATGATGATGACAGTCCTTCCAAAAACGTAGAAATCTTCAAATACTTTTCACAGGATACCAAACAAAATGGGCAAGTCGTTCACAAAGCAATGAAATATGATTTTGACGATTATTTCGGAACAAAAGATTATTCCAAAATGTTTGTTTCAAAACTGATGAAAACAAATTCGGGGCAATGTCATTCAATGCCACTACTCTATTTGATTTTAGCGGAACAATTGGGAGCAAAAGCAAATCTTGTAATGTCCCCAAATCATTCTTACATTCGTTTTGAGGATTCGGACGGAGAAATGCAAAGTATAGAACTCACTAATGGAATGTTTTCAACCGATACTTTCGTACTCAATTCTGGTTATATCAAATCCGAAGGTTTGCAAAGTGGAATTTATATGAAGAATCTTTCTGAAAAAGAATTGCTTTCACAAACTTTTGTGGATTTGGCGAGTGGTTACATTCATAAATTTGGATATGATGAGTTTGTAGCGAAAGTTTTAGAAAAAGCGTTGGAACTTAATCCAAACAATGTAAACGCTTCCGCTTGGAAATCCAACACTGACCAGACAAGATTTTTACAAGCTACCAAAAGACTAGGTTTAAATCCACAGAATACAGAGGATTTTGAAAACATTAAGAAAAACCCTCATTTGGTTGGACAAATGTTGGAAATAAAACACGGACACGAAAAAATAGAGAAAGCAGGATATTCCACAATGACCTCAGAAGAATATTCAACTTGGCTCGGTTCTTTACAAAAAGGAGAAAACAAACAGAAAAACAAAGAAATTGCAGAACGTTTAAGAGCTTTGGAATTACAAAGGCAAAAAGAAGCCAAGAAAAATCCTGTTCCAAAAACCATACAGCCGAAAAAAGAAGCACCAAAAACATATACAATTCCGAAAGAATATTTATAACTTTAGCCAACACAAAATAAAACTATGAAAAAACTTCTATTTTTTGCTTTTATCTTTTTTGTTGGGCTTTTGCAAGCCCAACAAAAAAGTAAGAGCAATCTGAAAACCAAAAAGAATATCGAGAAAGAATGGGTTAATCCAGTAAAGCTGACAAAGGAAGAGCGTAATCGTCCTTATATGGACGAAGTTCTGAAAACCAGAGATTCTTTGACTCCAAAAGAAGCCGAAAGACGAAGAAAAAATATCGCTATCGGAAATCCTTTTGCAAAACAAGGTTTTTATCCAAAGATTGCAACTTTAAGCAAAGGGAAATATTTAGAGTTTCACGACAGAGATTCTATTGTTTCAATTGGTTCTGTCAGATACAACAGAAAACAGAAAAAAATAATCGGCTTTATTGAAGAAGATTTATCCAATCCCGATAGACAACCGCTTGGAGATACGCACGGAAGATGGATTTCTCCCGACCCTTTGAGTGAAGAATATTCAGATTGGACACCTTATCGGTATGGGTTTAATAACCCTTTAAGATATACGGATCCGACAGGTATGTTAGAAGATGATTATGGTCTTGACCAAAATGGTAATGTAACCCTAATTCAAAAGACAAATGATGAGTTTGATAGGTTGTATGTTGCAAAAAGTGATTCAAATGGAAATGCTGTATTAGATTCAAACGGAAATGCCCAAAAGCAAATTAGCGGAGAGGGTGTTGAAGGAACAGATTACGCCAAGGTAAATAAAGCAAATTCAGAAAGTGGAAGTATCATTAGTAGTTTAGCTACAAATTTCGGATTAGCAGAAAAAAGATTCCCAAATGGAATTAATTTCGGAAGAACAACAAATGCAAATGATGCTGCAAATGTATTTATGTTTGCTGCAAAAAATTCAAATGTTGAATGGGGGTTAGATGCATTTAAAGTTGGTGGTGGTGTTTCCTATACAGTATATACAGGTCATGAGGGAGGTTTTACTCCTTCAAATTTTTCATATCAATCAATGTCTAAATTACTATTTTCTGTTCATTCGCATAAAAATGTAAATATGCCTTCTCCCAATGTTGAATTTCAAGGAGGTGATTATAATTCTTCTCGTGAAAAAGATATAGAGTATTATAAAAGAACTGGTAATACAACATACCCTAAGCATTATATGTACTATGCTCCCAATGATGGAAAATCGAGTCTTTGGTTATATCATTATCGAAATCAGGATAATTCTTATTATAAACGTAATCTTGGCACAGGAACTATTAATCCAAAAAAAATGAAATGAAAAATATAATCTTTGTAATAATTATTCTTGTTTTTTATAGTTGCTCTCAAAAGAATGATAGGGTTGTTTCTTTTTCAACAACTTTTGGAAATGCTTTACATGGTGCTATTAATTTAGATTTTGACAATACAAATAAATTATTAATTCTAAAAAGAGTTGGTTCAAAAAAATCAACACCGTTACCACCACCGCCATCATCAAAAAATGGCTATTCAAAAGCACAAAAAGACAGTCTTGAAGTGGCTGAAAAACAATACTATTTGGATTATGCTCAACCTAAAACAGTCATATACAAATTGAATAATGAAGAAGTTGAAAATTTGAACACTCTTATTAATTCAATTCCTGTAAATGATAGAAAAGATTTTTATCCTGAATACCCAACTGGTGATGGCTTTTCTTATAATTTTCAGATAATTTATTCTAATGGGAAAGTTGATGATGTAGAAGTACAACATATTAACATTTCTTCTCACGAAAAAGTAATATCAAAAATGCTCGAATATGCTAAAAAATATGAAAATGATAAAAATAACATTCAAGTTTTAAGAAATTTTGAAGATTGGAATCACCCCAAATATTAAACATGAAAAAAACATTACTCATTCTTATATTAAGCATTTTTACATTTTCTTATTCTCAAGAAAACACATTCTATACCTCTGCCTACCAAACATTGGATAATATGCTATTAGATAAGCAACAATACAGTTTCAAAGAAGCAGTGTTTTCTGTAGAAGATGCCTATTATCAAGGGAAGCTTGACCAGGAAGAATTTAATGGTAAAATTAAATTTTTTGCTAATTTTTGTAAAACAATAATGAATAATAGAAAACTTGATTATTCAGAGAAAGATGCTGAAAAAGTAAGCAAATACTCATCTATTTTCAGTTTAATGAGCGAAACCACACCTGTAATAAGAAATAATGACACTATAAAGTTTAAACCCTTCCAATACGATTTCGAAGACGTTTTCGGACACCAAGAATATTCAAACCTTTTCGTCTCAAAATTGCTCAACACCCAAAAAGGCAACTGCAACTCAATGCCCTATTTATACAAAATTTTAGCAGAAGAATTAGGTATTACAGCAAATCTTGCACTTGCACCCAATCATATCTATATAAAACACAACATAAAATCAATCGGTTGGTATAATACTGAACTCACAAGTGGAATATTTCCGCAAGATTCTTGGTTAATGGCTTCGGGTTTCATTCATTTAAATGCCATACAAAACGGCGTTTTTATGAAAGCTCTCAACAATAAGGAAAGTCTTGCACTTCTTTTAGTCGATTTAGGTAACGCTTACAACAGAAGTTTTCCGGATAACGACGGAAGTTTTCCTTTACAGTGTGCAGAAAGAGCCATAAAAGTATATCCTTTCCTTGCAAATGCACTTCTTTTACAAGCAGAAACCCACAAAAAACAGTTTCAAAAACTAATGAAAGAGCAAAACACAGAAGATATAGAAACGGCTCTCAACAATCCAAAAGCCAAAGAACTTTTCGACTTGATGAACAAAGAATACACTCACATTCACGAAATCGGCTACAGAAGTATGCCCGAAGATATGTATTTGGATTGGCTTGTTTCTCTCAAAACAGAAAGAGCTAAGTATGAAGATACAAGAATGAAATAACCTGCATACTTTTTGAGTTTTTATCAACGAAATCAAATAAATAGTATATTTGTTTTAATGTTTAACCAAAAAACTCAATGATATGCCAAGTACTTCCGAAGTAGGACACGCTAAAAATGTAGCGAACCTACAAAAACTCACAGAACAAGTAATCACTTTCAGCAATTACAATCCACCAGTTGACAATCTTAAAGTTGCTAATCTGCAAACCCTTTATACAACCGCTTCTACAAAACTTTCCGAAGTCGAAGATAAACGACACTCCAACAAAAATGCAATCACAGTACGCCAATCTGCTTTTGAAAATCTGAAATCTACCAGTACAAAAATTATCAATCATTTAGAAATCTTGGGACTTCCACAGGGAACAATCGACCAAGCAAAATCCTTAAACCGGGTAATCCAAGGCGGACAAAAAAAGACCACCACTCCACCCGATGAAAACGGAAATCCTGCACCAACCGTTTCCACTTCACGACAATCTTACACCCAACAAGCCGAGAATTTTGGAATTTTGTTGCAGTTGTTGGCAACTATCCCAAGCTATGCTCCCAACGAAGACGATTTAAAGTTGGTAAATCTCAATGCTTACAAAGATTCATTAGTAAGTTCCACCCAGTCCGTTGACCAAACCGAAGCCGAACTCAACACAAAACTCATAGAAAGAGACAATCTTTTATATGCAGACGGAACAGGCTTATATTCTATTGCCCAAAATGTGAAAAAATACGTGAAAAGTCTATACGGAGCCACCTCTCCCGAATATGCTAACGTGTCAAATATTCAATTCACAAGCAGAAAATAATATTCGACCGAGAATTTTTAATATTCTTCCGATGTAAAGTTACATTCTTGCAATGTAACTTTATTTTTTTACGATATAGTTTTATATTGGCACGATGTGGAGTTAAATTATCACGTTGCAATTTAATATTCTTGTGATGTTGAATAATATTTTTGCGTTGTAATTTTATATTGAAGCATTGCGGAGTTCAATTATTGCGATGTGATTTTACATTCTTCAATGTTTGTTTACAAAGAGAGTAATAAAGTCCACCGCAAAAGAAAAAGCACATTTGCAGTCCGCTCCACCAGCACCAAAACCAAAGACTGCAAAAGAGCTTTTCCTTTCCCTCTTTTCCCCTCCGCCAAAAAAGAATAAATTTCCCGCACCTACTCCTGCATATTCCCAAACATACTGAACAAAAAGCACTGCATATAACATAGTATTGCTAAAATGCGGGGTTAAAATCAAGGTTGAAACCTCAGTTACATTTACCCCACAAAAACTTTTTTCTTTCACTCTTTTTCGTATTTTAGCAAAAGAAAAAAAGTTTTTGTTCAGTGTTGTGGTAATTGAACTTTCAGTTTGTAAAAGCCCGCACTTCAGCAATACTTTTCCCGTTATGTGATATGGCATCAAAAATCACGCTCCGAAATAAACTCCACGATTTTGAATGAATAAAAAAGAAACTGAATCCAGACCAAAAATGCGTGAAAACAAGGTCTGAATTCATTTTCTGCTTTACTGACTGAATAAATTGCGGACTTGACTTAAAAAAAACTGATTTCTGACACCATATCACTAACGGAAAATGTGCATGAAAACAATTTAACGCGTCAAAATCACTCTGGTGAAAAAATTCTGAATGAAAATCCTACGCAAAATCTTTCCGAAAAAATTTTTGAATTTTAGCGTTCTGAAATTTTAACTGTGTGAATAAATTCGCGATTGACTTTTAAAAATAACGCTGAATTTTAAAAACTTTGCTGAATGAAACTTCTGAAAACTGAATCTAACTGAATAAAAAATTATGGAAAATTGCCACATCACATAACATCGTATTGCTAAAATGCGGGACTGAAGGCTCTTGCGTTGAAAATTTTGTGAAATTTAGTCGCAAAAAATGTTTCCGCCTCCATTTTTTTATTAATTTAGTCAGCGGAAAACATTTTTTGCTTCGTGCAGTTTTTAGTAGAAATTTCAGGTGTAAAAGCCCCGCACTTCAGCAATACGTTTCCCGTTATATGCAATGCTATCAGAGCGGTTATAAAAATTAAAATTTTTCTAAATTAGAACAAAACTTAAAAACTAATCGCAGAAAATTATACCACTTCCAACTCAAAATTTATTCTTTTTTCCAGCCGCTTTTTTTCCAATGCTAATCAGCACATTCGCAAAAAGCCAACGCTAAATCCAACACCTTATTTTGCAAAAGAGCTGATTTTTCCTCGCTCTTTAGTTTTTTTTATAAATTTGAGTTTTAAAAACATATTATGATGTCTCTTGATAAAATCTATGAAAGAATATCGTTTGGTAAGAATGTTCCCGAATTTGAGAAGAAACTTATTGCCGAAAGTTTCACTACTAAAAAATTTAGAAAAAATATAATTATAGTAAATGATGATGAAGATTGTGATAAATTATTTTTTGTCGTAAAAGGTATTATTAGAATCTATTATTTCAACATTTTTGGGAAAGAAATTACCCGAACATTCATTTCGGAAAATGAATTTTGTACAAATCTTATCTCGTTTTCCAAACAAGACACTAATAATGAAAATATTCAATGTTTAGAAGACTGTCTTCTATTTTATATTACAAGAGAAAATTTTTATAAAATGTTAGAACAATCTCACATTATGACAGGGTTATACTCCAAAGTATTAGAAAATTTTATTAATAAAAATTTGAGACACTTTCAATTTATGAATACATTAAATGAAAGAGAAAGGATAGAAAAATTCTTCTTCGATTTCCCTGAAATAAATCGTAGAGTAAAAGACAAAATCATATCTACATATCTCGGAGTAACACCTGAATTTTTTTCTAAAATAAAATCAGAAATTAATAGAGAAAAAAAATCGGCTCATTTATGAGCCGATTTTTGTTTTTCTTAATCATAATTATTTTTTTGTTCAAAGACTGTTCTTAATTTTCCATAATTAAAAATATAATACTATGAAAAAATTAATAGTCATTCTTTTAATCTGCATATTAAATATTGTAAATGCACAAACGAAATACAGCATTTCTTTCTCACCAATCGGGCTTTATACAGATTTTAAATCCGATAAATTAATTGGTTTCAACGGGAATGCAGAATTTTCAAAACATTTCAACAAAAATATTATTTCCATATATTGTTCAGTAGGTTTAGGAGTTACAATTCAAAATAAGAAAACATATAACGGACAAGGTTACTTTGAAGCAGATGCACTTTATTCAAGACGATATTTTGTAAATAATTTTCTAGTAATTGAGCCACAGTTAGGCTTTGGATATATTGGTTTTGGAACAACATCCGACCAAACGCCCAAAAACTTCATTGGTTTTCCTGTAAGGATAAAAGCAATGGCATTCACAAACAACAAATTTGCATTGGGTCTGTATACAGGTTCCAATTTCAATTCATATAAAAGCATATATTCACTAGGAACATTATTCAATTTTAATTTCTAAGCATTTTGAAAAGAATATATATATAATCACCCTCATTTCTTAATCACAATTAAGTTTTTTCTCGAAAACTGTTTTTAACTTTCCACAACTAAAATTTTAATGTAATGAAACAAACAATTTTATTCGTACTTTTATTAATGCTCTTTAATTGCCATCGCTCTTCAAGCGATGATGATACCACTATTCCGGTGGATCAGTTACCTGCAACTACGCAAACTGGTGCTAATACCGCAGGCTGCCTTGTAAATGGTAAAGTATTGCTCCCAAGAGGACAAAAACCTCAAAATGGTCCCGTTCTCGCCGCTTTCTATCAATTCATTGATGGGGGCTATCATTTCGGATTAGGAATAGAAGATTATACAAATTCCAAAACAGTCGCTATTGGTTCTCATAACATTACTTTAGAACAAGGAAAAACTTATTCACTTGCGGAAAATTTGAATGATGATAGTGCTGTTAATATGTATGCCAACTATTGGGATTATAAAACAACCTTCTACTCAACATCTGATATTGTCACTGGAGAGATAAAAATAACTCGTTTAGATACATCCAAATTCATTATATCAGGTACATTTTGGTTTGATGCCGTTAATGCAAATGGAGAAAAAATAGAGGTCAGAGAGGGAAGATTTGATTTGCATTATGCCCCCTAATTTTTAATAATATACAGTTATGAAAATAGATACATCCTAAAAATAAGAAAAGAAGATGGTCGGCAAACCATCTTCAAAAAAAATTTAAAAGCAAACATCAAAATTATTTTAACTTTTAAACATTCAAATTTATGAAAAATCTAAACAGGTTTTTAATCCTCATGGCTTTTTACATTACAGCCATGTTTTCTGCGCAGCAAGAGGTCAGTACCGATTGGGCAGCACAGGCAAATACCATTTTTTCGCCTTTAGACAAATCCCGTGTTCCTGATGGAATATTATTGGATTATGGGATGGAATTTACAAATGTTCCCGCATTCAATGGTGCACTTACAGATTCCACCTATGTCAGCAGCGGCAATCTAAAGGAAATCTATAATACGCTTCTCATGAGTCGAATTCGTGATGTTTCTGCAGGATTTGTAATGCCTGAGACTTTTGAAAACAATTGGCAACAGGTTCGTTCTACAGATTACATAGCACTTAGTGGCTTATATTTTAAATATGGTGCTTTTGCAGACGATGCACTCAGCAGTGGGAAAATACAGTACACAGGTGGGAAATTTTATGACGTAGCAGGGAAAAATCCATATGTAGAAAATAAGGTTTTCGCCATTGCATCACCTATAAATACATATACGGGATATAATGTAAAAGTGAAACTTTCACAAAATACTTTTTATACCAATACTACATCGGAAATCCAAAAAATTGAAATTGATTTTGGTGATGGAGCAGGTTTTAAAATTTTACCTAACGATCAATTGGTTTCCGCAACATATAACTCGGAAGGGATTAAGACTTGGACTTACAAGTTAACTCTTACAAGCGGGCAAACGCTTCTTACACAAAATAAGATACAGATTAATCAGGGGTTGCAGATAACAAATCTGGACAATCCTTCTCAAGCAAAAGTTCCGGGTGGTTCTGGTCCGATAGTATCGACCTACTATTATAGCAAAACCATTACAGCTTCTGATTCTTATCCAAATACTATTCAAGGAAAAGCTAATCTGATTATTGATGATGCAGGGAATAACGGCATTCGAAAACCTTTGATTGTAGTAACAGGATTTGATATGGACAAAATCCTAAATCCTGAAAACTTAAATGGTCAGGCAGATTTTAAAAGTTTTAAAAGTAAAGTTTTTAATTCTGGAAGTTCTAATCTATATAGTTTGTTAACTGGAAATAATCCTGATGTTTCGGGCGATCAAGTTTATGACATTATATTCATCAAATGGCAAAATGGGATGGATTATATTCAAAATAACGCTTATGTTTTGGAAGAAGTCATCAAGTGGGTGAATCAACAAAAAGCACAAAACGGAAGCACAGAGAAAAATGTAGTGATTGGTCAGAGTATGGGAGGATTAGTGGCACGTTATGCGCTTCGTAATATGGAACAGAATGGTTTGCAACACCAAACTCGCTTATTTGTTAACCAAGATGGTCCGCAACAAGGAGCCAATATTCCTCTTTCATATCAAGCAGCTTATAGACATGTGAGAAATATGTATGCAGGATCTATAATTCCACTCTTTACTGGTCAAGTTATTGTTCCTATTCTTGGTGGCACTCCTTGGTCGGTATATTTTAGCATCTTAGACCAACCTGCAACTCGTCAGCTTCTTAAAAATAGAATGACAACCAGCTACACACTTGACAATTCTTTGTATAATTCTTTTCAAACCGAATTACGAACTAAAGGATACCCAATTAATGAAAATATTAGAAACATTGCAATAAGTAATGCAAGTGAATGCGGTAATACAGAAAATTTTAATGCGGGAGACAAACTCCTTGGCTATAACTATTACAAGGGATTGTCTTTTTGGGGAGACTTACTTAGTTTAGTTTACAACCCAATAGGAGGTATACTTGGGGGAGTACTTATAGGAAATGGAGGCATGATTGGTACAGGCATTCTTGGGTTGGTTCCAGGACACTCCACTTATAGTGCAGATATTTATTGCAATTCGATTTCGTACAATCAAGGAACTATTTTATATCATAACAAAATTTCCTATACCAAAAAAATTCTGTGGATTGGTCCGAAAATTACCGTAAATATTGTGAACAAGAATGTTAATCAACCTAGCGGAATTTTACCATTTGATTATTATCCAGGTGGTTTTGTAGATTTGAAAGGATATACTGGTGACCTTAATCCTCCGGTTGGTAGTATTTCTGGGGTATTCAATTTTACGCTTGTTCCGGGTCCTAGTGCACTTGATATTGGAAGTGGTAATGTAAATTTGTCGGATGCAGATTATAAATTTTCATATAACGGAGCTAATCCTCCTGCATCACCTCTAAATACACCTTTTGCAAACTTTATTACTGGATATAATGGAATTAACTCTCAAAACGGAAATGAATCACACCTTCAGTTAACTAAAAGAAATGGAGATTGGTTAGCGGGAGAACTTAATAACTCTGCTTATACAGCAAGCTGTGCATTTATGTGTGTTAATGCACAAATTTCTGGCGAAAGTGTTCTCTGTTCGACAGGGGATTTTTCTTATTCTGTTCCAGCAGGTGCGGATTTCTATAATTGGTCTGTTTCGGGAGGTTATGGAATAACTTTTTCTGGAAATGGTACTTCAACAATCACTCTTACTAATACAAATAATTATAATGGGAGCATAATTTTGAACGTTACTTTAGGAGATACAACAGGTAAATGTGGTCAAGTAACCCTAACCAAAACAATATGGATAGGCAAACCAAGAGTATACATATATGCCTCTGAGGATAATTCCTTTATGGCGTATCTCAAGAGCAGTGATAGCAATGCTACTTTAGAAGAACAGGGCATTAGCCCTTCAGAGGTAACGTGGAGAAGACTTCCGCGAACCTACACCTCTACAGGATTTTCATGTTATATAAGCAATGCTGATCCGAATCAGGTTGTAGAAGTAAAAATTCCCAATTCATGTGGGACAATAACATTGTTAGAAACCATCAGTTTTCCTCCTTGTGAAAGCTATATGATTACTTCCAACACAGACAATACTTATAATCTGATTCCGGCTCCTTGTCCGGATAATCCTGTCACAAATAAGGGAAATAATAATCCTACTATAATTATTACCGATATTTTCGGTCGCGAAGTTGTAAACACTACTTCAATGCAATTTAGTTTACAAAGCCAACTATCAGGAACCTATTATGCAAGAGTTATTAAAGATGGGCAAGTTGTACACACCCAAACTTTAATAAAACATTAATTAATTTCAGAAACTAAAAGGGTTATTTCACGGTTGTGATATAACCCTTTTTCTTCTAAATTTGGAATAAATTATTAACCACAAAACTCACGAACATGTCATCAACCTCAGAAGTAGGACACGCTAAAAATGTGGCAAACTTTGCCGACCTCATTGCGTATTGCACCGCTTACGGAGCTACCTACAATCCGTCAAAAACAGCTTTACAATTAACCTCATTAAACACGCTACTTACATCAGCACAAACAGAACTTTCCTCTGTAATCACTGCAAAAAATGCTTTCGATACTGTTACCGGAGATCGTCAATTGGCTTTTGAGCCATTAAAATCTTTAGCAACAAAAGTCTTCAATTATCTTTCCGTAACAGATGCAACGGATCAAACCATTGCAGATGCTAAAACCATCAATAACAAATTGCAAGGAAGAAGATCGGGAACAGTTTCGGAAACACCACCAACAGAAGGAGGAACAGCACCAAATACCGTTTCGGTTTCTCGCCAAAGTTATGATATGCTTACCGAAAACTTTTCAGCATTGATAGATTTAGTATCTTCTGTTCCGTCCTATGCACCCAATGAAACTGAGCTAACGGTTGCTTCACTCACAACATTCCACGGAAATTTACAAACCGCAAATACAAACGTCATTAATGCAGAAGTCGCTTACAGCAATGCGAGAATTTCGAGAGATACAGTACTTTATTCTGACGATACAGGGTTGGTTGATATTGCTTCTGATGTCAAAAAATATGTAAAAGCCATCTTTGGTGCAACCTCACCTCAGTACAAACAAGTAAGCGGAATCAAATTCAAAAAACCTTAAAATCAAAATAAAGAGTTGCTGAAGTCAAAAACAGTAACTCTTTTCCGTTTTTATAAAACTACCTACTGCATTTGTAAAACTAGTATCCGCATTTATAAAACTACCAACCTCCAATGCAAAACTTGCGTCCGCCATTATAAAACTCGCAATCTATACTATAAAACTCACGACCGCCAACATAAAACTTACATCCTCATTCGTAAAACTCGCAACCTCTATTACATAACTTACGACCACAACTATAAAACTTCTATCTGCCATTTAATTTCTTCCGTCCGCCAACACAAAATAAGGAGTAAAGTCCACCGCAAAGGAAAAAGCACATTTGCAGTCCGCTCCACCAGCCACAAAACCAAAGACTGCAAAAGAGCTTTTCCCCTCCCTCTTTTTCCCACCGCCAAAAAAGAATAAATTTCCCACACCTACTCCTGCATAATTCCAAACTTCCTGAACAAAAAGCACTGCATATAACATGGTATTGGCAAAATGCGGGAGGAAGTGCAAAGCTGAACTTTTTGTATTTTTTTGCCGCCGCTATTTTTTCATTCCACATTTTTTTATAACTTAGTTCCACGAAAAAAATATCGGCTACGTTTGGTTTTCATTGAACTTTCGGTTCTTCGAAAGCCCGCACTTCGCCAATACTTTTTCCGTTATCTGCAATTTTATACGAACATAAATCCAAATGAAAGTTCTCACAAATTTAAGTATTCCATCAATTATAATTTTAGGATTGAGCACTGCTGTATTTCTGTTGAATAAAGCTCACTTTTTCTCAGATTTTAAGACTTCAACACTTAATGAGGTTTTGACACCAATTGCAACAATAATTGCATTCATAATTTATTATGCTACATTAATTGAAATGCAAAAAACAAATAAAAAATCAATTCAGTTTCAAAATATTTCCTTCGTTAAGGAAAGAATGGAAAATTTAAAATATAGACTTGAATCACAAAAAATATCAATTATTCCTAAATTTCAAGAAAAATTCAAATTAGACGCGGAATATAATTTAGTACATTTTTTCAAAGCATACAAAGAGATCCATAAGGATATGAGAAATCTAATTGAGCAAAATGATAAAGAAATTTATGATCATTCAATGTTCTTCTTTGATGTATGTTTTCAGTTTAACTTAAACGTAACACACATAGAAAATGTAATTCAAGAAATAAAAAATTCTGATTTTGACAAGCTTCAAAAAAATATAATAAAAGAACATTTAATCAAAATTCTTAATGATTATCTATATGTTGTAAGTGTTGGAAAAAATATGAAAATTGCAACATACACTTATACAGATTATAAAGAGAGAACAATCCAAATTTCAGGATATGATGCTCCTTTCCATTCTTTACCTTTTGATGAATTATTTTCACTTTTTGATAAAATGGAATTTGCAAAAATTTATGATTTAATTAAATCAGAAAAAATAATTTAAAAAAAACTGCAGATAACATTGTATTGGCAAAATGCGGGGTGAAGTGTTGAATTGAAAAATTTCACATATTTATCCGCCAATATTTTTCAATTCCACATTTTTTTGTAATTTAGTTTCATTGAAAAAATATTGGCTCCGCTTGGTCTGAACTTGAACATTCGTTCAAATTAAGCCCGCACTTCGCCAATACTTTTTCCGTTGTCTGCAATTTCATAAAAAAATATC
>CALFXE010000108.1 GCA_937927845.1 uncultured Paludibacter sp. | reverse complement strand
AATAGTCAATAGTCAATAGTCAATAGTCAATAGTCAATAGTCAATAGTCAATAGTTTGGAGTCATTAGACAATAGACCATAGACCATAGACCATAGACTATGTTGGCACATTATCAATTATCAATTATCAATTATCAATTAATATACGTATGAAGAAAATTAATTTAGTTATCATCGCTATTCTGACAAGTTTAGCAGTGAATGCACAGTACAGTTTGCCGAAGTTGAACTATGGTTATGCTGATTTAGAGCCGTATATCGATAGTACGACCATGTATATCCATTACAATAACCATCATGCTGCATACATCAAAAATCTAAACGCTGCATTAAGTAAATATCCTGAATTATTTAAAAAGAATATAGTTGAGATATTTCAAAATTTTGAAGAATTACCTTCTGATATTCAGACTGCTGTAAGAAATAATGGTGGGGGATATTATAATCATATGCTTTTTTGGGAATTTTTGACTCCACCTTCAAAGAGTAAGATGACTGCTGATGTAGAGAAAGCTTTGAAAGCTAATTTCGGTTCTGTCGAAAAATTCAAAGAATCCTTTGAAGCTGCGGCAGCGAGCAGATTTGGTTCAGGCTGGGCATGGCTGATTAAAGAACCGAACGGACAGCTAAAAATTGTCTCAACAGCCAATCAGGATAATCCTTTAATGTCATTTTCTGATAACAAAGGAAAAATCATTTTAGCTTTAGATGTGTGGGAGCATGCTTATTATCTGAAATATCAATCAAAACGCCTTGATTACACAAAAGCATTTTGGAATGTAGTTAACTGGGAAAAAGTAGGGGAGTTGTTGAAATAGGTTAGGTTGTATCATTCGATAAATATATCCTTGCTTATTTTGAAGAGGACTAAATTACAATATTTTAAATATTTATATTGCGTATATAATTAAAAAGAGCTATCTTGCACACCGTTTTATTATATTAAAAAATCATTCAAAATTTTAAAGTATGGCAATAGTAAAAGTTTGGGTAGAAGAGGATTGTACTTCATGCGGCGTGTGTGAAAGTATTTGCCCTGAAGTGTTTGAAATCGTTGATATATGTATTGCAAAAGAAGGTGTACCTTACGCCGATTATGATGCAGAAATCAGAGAGTCAGCAGATAACTGCCCTGTAGAAGTAATTAAGTTTGAAGAAGCATAAGAATTATTAGTAAAAAAGTATAGTACTTTTTATTAAATTTTTATGGAAGGATAACAGATGTTGAGTTTGTTGTCCTTTTTTTATTTATAAATTTTTTCCTCACTGAACTAATTTAATTCAATAATTATAAAGGAGCAAGAAGAACAGTTTTTTAGATGATATAGGTAAAAATATTAATTAATGTTTTAGTACATTTGCAACTTAAATAAATAAGACTATGATAAGAAACAGAAAAATAGAGGTTGAAGGAAAGGAAATTACTATTATTTTTAATAAAGAACAAGAGTATATATCGCTAACTGATATGTTGAGAGCTAAAGATGGTGATTTCTTTATCTCCGATTGGTTACGAAATCGTAACACAGTTGAATACCTTGGTATTTGGGAATCGGTTTACAATCCAAATTTTAATTATGGCGAATTCGCCATAATTAAAAGTCAGGCAGGTTTAAATAGTTACAAACTAAGCGTTAAAGAATGGGTCGAGAAAACCAATGCAATAGGATTAAAAGCTACAGCAGGACGTTATGGAGGAACTTATGCACACCCTGACATTGCGTTTGAATTTGGAATGTGGATTAGTCCTCAATTCAAGATTTATCTTGTAAAAGAGTTCCAGCGTTTAAAAAGTGAAGAAAACGAACGCCTAAAATTAGAATGGAACTTGCAGCGGACGCTCGCCAAAGTAAACTATCAAATCCATACTGATGCTATTAAAGAAAACCTGATACCAAAAGCAATCACGAAACAACAAGCAAGTTTTGTTTATGCTAACGAAGCTGATTTGCTTAATGTTGCCCTATTTGGAATAACTGCAAAAGAATGGCGGGATAATAATCCGGATAATAGTGGAAATATAAGAGATTATGCTACATTGGAGCAACTTGTGGTATTGAGTAATATGGAGAGTATAAATGCATTGCTTATTCGGCAAGGACTATCGCAAGCCGAAAGACTTATTCAGCTCAATAAAGTTGCTATTTCACAAATAAAATCACTATTGGAAAACAACACAATAAAAAAGCTGAAACTGTCGGCAAACGACCGCTAAATAATGATAAATTGTATTAGCTAAGACTTCATCTGACAGTCGGGCATTTTTTTAATGATTCAACATTGGGTTTTTTAAGTCATACATGCCAGGAATAGTCAAAGGGTAAGAGGGGATTTTTACGTCCCCTCGACCATTCCAGTCAGTCAGGCTATTACTTGCAGGTTGCTCCCCAGCAGAGCCTGTTTCCACTTCACCCGACGGTTGCAAAGATACAAAATTTTCATTCAGAGTATCTAACAACTTTTCTTTTGCAAGATGCACGGATTCTCTCCATGTTTGCATAGGTGTTTTACCAAAACAGTATCTACCGGAATGAGGGCGCTCATTATTGTAATACTGCAGCCATATATCCACATCCGTTTGAAGTTCTTCAACGGATTTGTAAATCTTCTTACGAAACGCAGTAGCATAGAACTCTTCCTGCATGGTTCTGTGGAAGCGTTCACAAATGCCGTTTGTTTGAGGACTTTTAGCTTTTGTTTTGGTGTGGTCAATATCCTCAATGGCCAGATAAAGTTGATATTCATGGTGCTCTCTTGCGCCACAGTATTCAGTTCCTCTGTCTGTAAGTATTCTCATAAGAGGAATACCATACTGGTCATACATGGGGATTACCCTGTCATTAAGCATATCTGCAGCCACCAATGCCACTTTGCGATCGTAGAGCTGCTTAACGGTAGCCACCTTAGCATAGGTGTCGATAAAAGTCTGCTGATAAATACGACCAACACCTTTGATATTACCCACATAGTACGTATCCTGAGCACCGAGATAACCTGGATGATAGGTTTCAATTTCTCCTTTGGATACTTTTTCTTCCTTAGCCTTCTCTAAGGCCACCACCTGTGCTTCGGTGAGCACCAAACCTTCCTGTGCTGCTTTGGCTTCAAGTGCTTTCAGTCGCTTCTTAAAGGTTTCCAGATCATTGCGAAGCCATACACAACGAACTCCTGCCGGTGATATAAATATGCCTTCTTTTTTCAACTCGTTCGATACCCGAACCTGACCAAAGGCCGGATTCTCTGTGGCAAACGAAACAACTCTTTGCTCTATTTGAAGTTCTATGCGATTCTTTACTATCGGTTTGCGACGGCTGATTTCCTGCAAACCTAACTCGCCGCCTGTTTCAAATAAATCTTTGTAACGGTAAAATGTGTCGCGACTGTAACCTAAATACTTACATGCTCTTGATACATTTCCTAATTCTTCTGCTAAATTTAGCAGACCTAATTTGTTTTTGATTAACTTTGTCTCTGTATTCATTTCTGACAGTTTTTAAGGGTGAAACTTATTTTGTTTGTGATATTACAAATTTAAGTATTTTGCCCTTAACTGTCAGATTAAATCGAAACTAATTCAGATAAATATAGCTATTGCGTTTTAGTTAATAAGTGATCATCTATAACAAGGTTGGATACATAAATGATAAATTTTTTTCCTAACTGAACTAAATTATTACAAAGAATGTTGTAAGTTTGTGTAGAATACGTATTTAATATTTTAAGACAATTATGCGAAGGTTATTATTATTTTCTTTTATGATGATTTGTTGCTTTTCATTAATTAAAGCTCAACAAAATCCATGGATATTACCTCCAGCTGATGGTACATTTGGTGAATTTACTGAATGGCAGAAAATTTCTGTTGCCTTTACTGATGGACGATCTTCTTCCTATGAATATAGAATTGCTTTGATGAAATACAAAAGTAATTCATGTAATTACGAATTGCAAATAAAAAATACATCATCTAAAAGAACAAAATTCAGAGTAAAAACCAGATATTTTGATAGAATTGAAGATGATAGTTATGGAGAAAAACAAGATATAAGAATTAAACCTGATGCTACTGCTACCTTTCATATGATTGCTAATGGATGTAGACCTGAAAAAAACGAAAAAGACATAGATGATTTTCATCTATGCCTTTCTTGTGGTATACGATACGAAATTATTATTGTTCTTTGATTAGTATAATCTTATAACAACTTTCAGTATCAGTTTTCTATATAAATATATATTTCAAAATAAACAATACTGCCAAAATATACATTCCTATACTTAGTTTCTTAAACTTTCCTGATAATATATTAATTATCACATAACTGAGTACTCCCAGCGTGATTCCTTCCGCAATACTATATGCCAATGGCATAGCAATTATACATATAAAAGCCGGAATTGTTTCTGATAAATCACTGAAATCTAATTCTTTTATCGGGCTAAGCATATATAAACCCACTAAAATTAATGCTGGTGCTGTTGCTGCTCCGGGAATTGCTAAAAATATCGGTGAGAAGAATAATGCTACTGCAAAACATATTGCTGTAATCATTGCTGTCATACCGGTTCTTCCTCCTTCTGATACTCCTGCTGCACTTTCAACATATGTTGTAACCGTACTCGTTCCTAAAATTGCACCTGCTGTCGTACCAATCGCATCAGCCATAAATGCTTTACTGATATTGGGAACTTTTCCGTCTTTATCAAGCATGTTTGCTTTTGTAGATACACCAACTAAAGTGCCTAAAGTGTCAAAAATATCGACAAACAGGAATGTAAATACTACAATGAGCATGTCGAATGAAAAGATATGTGCAAATTCAAATTTAAAGAAAGTCGGTTCTATCGATGGTGGTATACTTGCAAATCCTTTAAGCTGAGTCAGGCCTAATGGTATCCCTATTAATGCTGTGAGTATTATTCCTATCAATAAATCGCCTTTTACTTTTTTTACAACTAATACTGATGTGATTATCAAACCGATAACACCTAATAATGCTGTGCCGGTGGTTATATTACCTAAACTTACCAATGTTGCTTCGTGTCTTACGATTATCCCTGCATTTTGCAATCCGATAAAGGCGATGAATAAACCTATCCCCGCACTGATAGCGGTTCTTACTGATTTTGGTATCGAGTTGGCAATAGCTTCACGAACATTGAAAGCAGTAAGAATAATGAATATAATTCCTTCAATCAACACCGCCGTTAAAGCAAACTGCCAAGTGTGACCCATACCCAAAACAACGGAGAACGCAAAAAATGCATTTAATCCCATTCCCGGAGCTAATGCAAATGGTAGCTTTGCCCAAAATGCCATTACTAAAGTTGCAATTATTGCTGAAATTGCTGTTGTGGTAAATAAAGCGTTGGCATCCATCCCTGTTGATGATAATATACTCGGATTTACAGCAAGTATATATGCCATTGTAAGAAATGTGGTGATACCTGCTATAACTTCTGTACGGACAGTGGTACCATTCTTTTTTAATTGGAA
This sequence comes from uncultured Paludibacter sp., assembly GCA_937927845.1. GTDB lineage: Bacteria > Bacteroidota > Bacteroidia > Bacteroidales > Paludibacteraceae > Paludibacter. The sequence goes on along the minus strand of CALFXE010000108.1, from coordinate 22,634 downwards.
GATTTTTTCAAACATATGTTTTTACTTTACAAAATTATTACTGAGTTTGCAAAAATTATTTAACAATGATTATATTTCAAATAAGGTTATAAATTATATTTCACTGCTAAAGTAGGGCATACATTAAATCCCTTTACTCCTCCAAAATTATAACCGAACTCTATTTCGCTTCCCGCTGATATTTTATCTGTTATATTATACCAGATTTGTGGTTCAGATAAGAAAATAAATTCTGTTCCCAAGAAGGTTTTCTCTCTCCAGAAATCTGCAAAACCTGTAAATGATACCTTTCTGTTTAACATATGAAGATACCATACTGCCGTCAATTGAAAATTATTAGGTTCAGCATTTTTTTGTATATATTTATACATTGCCGACAATGAAATACCTTTAGTAAAATCTTTACTGTTTAAACTGTAAGTTCCACCAATTAGATACGCATTGTTTATATTGAAACCAGTAAAGCTTTGTGAATGTAATCCGCCATTATACTCAATATGAGCCGAAAATGGTGCATCCCAAAATTTTAATTCACGGGCAATTTCCATATAGGCTTCAATTGGACCGTTTGCACTATAATTGAAGTCAATAAAATAGAATAAACTGCCGTTTGCATCCGGCTTAAAACGCTCAATAGTGCTGGTAAGATAATTTCTATTTGCACCGAAATCATAATGTAATTGTATGTTTGTTTGTGAAAACATACTTAAACTGATAAAGAGAAGAACTACAACTGTTAATTGTTTCATACGACTTAAATTTATAAATTTACTAATGTGTGAATATAATTGAAAACGGCTACAAATATACTATGATTTTTTATTTCTCCATGGCTTTTCTGTTATTGAACTTTTTTTAACTCCATCACTTTTTCTGCCTGAAGAGGAATTTGACTTTCTATCTCTGTCATATTTTTTATAATCATCATTGTAGTTCGACCTTCTACCCGAACTGCTGCGTGAGGAATTATCTCTGCTTCTTCGTCCATAATCTGAATGACTTCTGTTGTTTTCTGCATAATTTCTACTTTCACGAGCAATGCCTAATTCAATGTCTTTCTGTTTGGCAAATGCGTTAATAATTTTATCTACTTGATCGTGGAAAATATCAAAAAATGTGTACTTATTTGTTACTTCAATATCACCTACACTTATGGTTTTATCTCCCACAACTTCATTGATAATTCCTAATAATCTGGGAGGATTTATACCGTCTCTGCTTCCTACATTGACTTTCAAGCGCATTTTTTCACCACGTCTGCCTTTGCCTCTTTCTCTGTCACCTCTATCACCACCTCTATCTCTATCACCTCTATCATTCCTTTCGTCTGATTGTCCGTATCTGTCGTTTCTATCTCTTCTTTCACGAGGTTCTTGATAGTTTAAATCTTCTGAATCTTTGTAATAGTTTAAAAAACGATTAAACTCAAGCGATACAAATCTTTTCAACAATTCACTTTTATCAAGATACTCCAATTGTTTCATTATCTGCGCCATGTATGGTTCAATTTGTTCTTCATTGACTTCTACATGTTGCATTTTATCTATCATATGGAAAAGTTGTTTTTTGCAGACTTCCAAACCATTAGGTATCATTTCTTGCTCAAACTTTTTCTTAACCATTCTTTCAATATCCCTTATTTTATTTCTTTCTCTTGAATGGATAATAGATACTGAAACGCCTTTTTTGTTTGCTCTACCTGTACGTCCGCTTCTATGTGTGTATATCTCAACATCTTCGGGAAGATTATAATTGATTACATGCGTTAAGTCGCTTACATCCAAACCTCTTGCTGCTACATCAGTGGCAACAAGCAATTGAATATTACGGATGCGAAATTTTTGCATCACTGTGTCTCGCTGTGCTTGCGACAAATCACCGTGCAGTGCATCTGCATTATATCCGTCCTTCATCAAACGCTCGGCTACATCTTTTGTCTCCTGACGAGTTCTGCAAAAGACTATACCGTATATATCAGGATTTAAATCTACTATTCGTTTTAAAACTAAATAACGGTGCTTTGCCTGTGCAACATAATAAATATGTGAAACGTTTTCAGAACCGGAATTTTTGCTTCCTATTGTTATTTCCTCGAAATCTTTCATATAGCTTTTTGCTATCTGAGCAATCTCATTAGGCATAGTTGCCGAAAATAATGTAGTTCGACGGGTTGCAGGTGTTTCTTTTAAGATTGTCTCTATATCTTCTTTGAAACCCATATTAAGCATTTCATCAGCCTCATCTAATACTAAGTAGTTGATATTGTTCAATTTGATTTTTCCTCTGTCAATCAAATCTATCAATCTGCCTGGTGTGGCAACAATTATTTGTGGTGTCTGATCTAATTGTGATAGTTGTTTGCGGATGTCTTCGCCTCCATAAACAGGAACAACTCTGGTATGAAGATATTTAGAGTAGTTTTTTAAATCATTCGAGATTTGTATACATAATTCTCGTGTTGGAGCCAATACTAATGCTTGTACTTGTTTAAGTTTAGCATCTATCATATTAAGAATAGGTAAGCCAAATGCGGCTGTTTTACCTGTTCCTGTTTGTGCAAGCGCCACCAAGTCATTGTTTTGTTCAAGCATAAAAGGTATTACTTTTTCTTGCACAGGCATAGGGAACTCGTATCCAAGTTCGCCAATTGCTGAAAGAATTTCTTCTCTCAGATTCAGTTCGTTAAATGTCATAAAGTTGTTTTAGTACACGTTTTGAGCAGTCATCCGGCGTTTATTTCATTCGTTTTGAAACGTGTACCCTCTGATAAGCAATCTGCAAACTATTATGCAGTAAATAATCGGATTTTCACCCACAACGCGCGGTTTGTTATTTTTTTATTTGCGGGTGCAAAAGTAGTGATAATTACTATAATATGCAATAATTTATGATTCTATTTTCAATTCCATTATATCTGTTGTGTTTTCTGTAACCTTAAATCTATCGTCAATTCTATAACCTACTACCCAAACTATCTTATTTTCAGATAAAACAACGAGTGTACTTTCTTTGTTAAATCTATTGATTTTCAGGTCTATAAGAAAATCACTTATTTTTTTCTTTCCTTTCATTCCCAAAGGATAAAAGTAATCGGCAGCCTCCCATCTACGAATTGTAAGTGGGTAATTTATTTTTTTAGCATCAAGATGTATGATGTTATTATCCCTTGATAAAACAAATGAGCTGTCTTTTTTGAAAAATTCACTTTTAAGTTTTATGTTATTAAATTCTAAGTCGGAATTGTTTGATATTGCTTTGACAATAAGATTTTCCCGGTCTTTGAGTAGAGTATGTGTTTTTGATGAAAATATCTTGCCTGATTCGGAATTAAGACTGTCTGTAATTTGTCTGATATGAGTTGAATTAAAATCATAATCTTTTAAAATCTCATATAATACAGTATTGATTTCCTGTTCTTCTAAAAGATGTTTAATGCTGATTATTAATGTGTCTTGCTGATATGTACAGACTTTATCTTGTATCCTTCTTATTTCGTTGTTAAAAATATTATATGCACCTTTTAAGTTCTGTATTGTTTGCGAACAAGTGTTTTTAAAAGAAGGATTAATTTCTTCAAGGGCAGGAATAATAATATGTCTGAATTTATTTCTGATTATATCAATTGAATTATTCGTAGAATCTTCGACAAACTGCAAATTATTTTCTTCTATATATTGTTTTATATCTGCACGTGAAGTATTTAGCAGAGGTCTTACAATATTACCATTTCTTACAGGTATACCGGTCATACCTTTTATGCCTGTACCTCTTGTGAAATTGAGTAAAACAGTCTCGAAATTATCATCAAGATGATGACCGGTTGCTATTGCTTGTGCATCAAACTCAGTACGTAACTTTTCAAACCAATCGTAACGCAAATCGCGAGCAGCCATTTCAATTGAGATATTATTTGCCTCAGCATACTCAATAGTTTGAAAGTCAATGGTTAATAGCTTAATTTGCTTATGCTCTGCAAGATTGCGAACGAACAGCTCATCTCTATTGGACTCATCACTTCTCAAATGAAAATTACAATGTGCCGCTATACAATTATATCCCAAATTTTTCAAAATATCAAGTAATACAACCGAGTCTGAGCCACCGCTAAGTCCGACAATAACAGGCTTATCGTTAAGCTCCAAAAGCTTATTGCTTTCTATAAATTCTTGTATCTTATGTAACATTACCATCTTTTTGAGTGTTAGTTTAAGACTATTTCACTATAACCTGATGTCAAATATTCCTGAATATCATCATGTGTTGCCCATATTATTATTGGCTTGTAACTCTCAGTCCACTGTAAAATCATCTCCATAATTTTTGTCCTTAAAGTTAACTCCATACCTGTCAAAGGCTCGTCTAACAGCAAAATATCACAATTAATCATTAGTGCGACAGCTAATGCAACTCTTTGGGCTTCACCACCACTTAATTCTTCAGGATATTTGTACCTGTGTTCAGTCAGCTCCAACATATTTAATAGCAACTCAATCTTATCATAATCATTTTGATAGATAGTAGGAAATGATGATAATGAAAAAGCAAGATTTTGTTCAATATTTAACCAAGGTATCAGTCTTTTATCCTGAAATAAATATGACACCACAGGATGAGAGATATTGCAATTTATACTTCCGTTATCTTCTTTTATAAGACCTGCTATAAAGTTCATAATAGTTGATTTTCCTGATCCTGAATAACCTTTTAATAAGTTTATCTTGTGGTTAGATAATGTTTTTGAAAAATCTTTTATGATGGTTTTATTGTTTAGCCGTATATCTAAATCTGAAATATCTAAGAGTTTAAAATCTGTATTTACACTTGATATTTCTGTATGTAACTTCTTTATTTTTATGCTCCTAGGTTTATCGCTAATCTTTGATATTTGTTTTAAAATAAAATCGAAAAGAAAACTAACCGCAACAGCTACTACAGTCCATGCCAATAATTCTTTTACATCTATAATTGCCTGAGCCTTTTTCATGTTTGTACCTATTCCCCTAAAAGGGGCTGCCAACACTTCTCCAATAATCACTGCTCTCCATCCAAAACCCATTGCAGTAGCGATTCCCGCAAAAATTAACTGTCTTGCAGATGGGAAATAAATTAACCTGAAACGCTGAAAGTTGCTTTTTCTTAATACTTTAGCCTTTTCAACAAGCTTTATATCAGTATGTTCCAAACCGCTCAATATGTTTTGATACAAAATTGAGAACATGGTAATAAACGCAATGAAAACAGGTAGATTTGGTGGAGCAATAATCAATAGAGCTATCAGCACAAGAGATATTACAGGTATTGAGCGCATTATCACATTTATCGGTTGGAAAAATAATTTGAAAAATGAATTGTGCAGTGCTATGGCAGCTAATATTGAAGTTGTTACTATTGCTATTGCAAATCCTATCAATCCACGAACAATAGTAATTCCAAGTGCAGTATAGAAATCGGCACTTAACAGCATGTGGAACAACTTTTCCAATAGTGCTGTTACTGAAGGAAAAGCAGCCTCATTATCAACATAATAAGCCAATGCTTGCCACAAGATTAACACAGTGATAATACCATATATACCCGGATGTGGCTTAAGTTTCATTTTATTTGTTTTTATTTTCTTCTGTGTAAAGTAATAATCGTAACTTCCGGACGAGCAGCTCCCAATCGCATAGGAACTCCAATAAATCCTAATCCTTTATTGATATATAAATACTGATTATTTTCATTGTATAATCCATCCCATTCATTGTAAATTAATGAAGAAGGAGAGCGTAATTTACCATACATTTTAAAAGCCATTTGTGCCGCATGAGTATGCCCTGAAAGAGTTAGAAATATCTTTTCCTTACCTAAAACCTCAGCCCTCCAGTGAGATGGGTCGTGCGATAAAAGAATTTTCAGTATGGTTGTGTCTGCTTTTTCTAATGCTTTTGTAAGATTTCCATACTGTGGAAATGGCGGTTTTCCCCAATTTTCAACTCCAATTAATTCGATTATACTGCTATCTCTTTTCAATTGAACCATTTCGTTTTTTAATAATTCAAAGCCAAAATCTTTGATATGTTGTTCGATTGCAGTCAAATTTGCTGATTTTTCTTCATTACTTTTCCATTGTGAATAGTCGCCATAATCATGATTGCCTAAAATGGCATACTTGCCGTCTTTTGCTTTTAGTTGATGAAAATATTCGTCCCAACCCAACATTTCTTCTTGAAAGTTATTTACAATATCGCCGGTAAACACAAGAATATCAGCTTCTTGTCGGTTGACTTGATATATTACAGGCTTAAAATAAGATCTATTATTACCCCAGCTACCAAGATGTATGTCTGAAATCTGTACAATCTTATAATCTTCAAAAGATTCAGGAAGATTTTCAATATTTAGTGCAACCGACTTAACTTCAACACTTTTGAGATTTATAAAAGCTCCATGTAAAAATAATACAACTAAGAACATACAAGTGATAATACCTGCATATCTTATTAAATATATCTTCTCTTTTAGAAATAAATTGACCAAATAATTTATGAAGTGGAAAATTATATAGACTAACTTAGGGATGTAAATAATCAAAAACACAAAACTGCACCACATGAAAAACTGAAATGTTGATGCGTTATATTCTTGTGTATTAGCAAATTTCATCACAACAAACAATATCAAAAAGAATAATGTCGGAATGAAATTCAGAATCTTAAAATAGAGCTTTACCTTATGTTTTTTCAGCTTTAAATAGAAAAACAAATCAGGTAATAATATGATAAATGTAAATAAAATAAAGGCTGCTGTGTAAAATCGCATATTGATAATTAGTTTATTAAATCACAAAGATAGTTTATTAGATTTTAAATTGTCAAAACATTTCTTTATTATGCACATTTTTTATACTTTTGTGTCGCAAAATATTTAAAAACAGTTACTATAAAAGCTAATATTTAATGGCACAAACACTCTTTATTGTAATTATTGCGATATTAATTGTCGAATTTGGCATCGAAAGATGTTTGGCACTGCTGAATATTAAAAGCTCACGTAAGTCTATTCCCGCTATTCTTTCAGGTATTTATGATGAAGAGAAATATGCTAAACAACAGGATTATTTTCGTACCAATACTAAATTTGGAAATCTTACAAGTGCATTTAGCTTTGTATTAGTTCTTTGTATGTACTTGTTTGGTGGATTTGGTTGGTTAGACAAGCTTGTACAAATTTATATTTCAAATGAGATAGCGCAATCTCTTGTATTTTTCGGTATACTCTTTTTAATCAATGATATAATCAGTATTCCATTTGACTGGTATCATACTTTTGTAATTGAAGAAAGATTTGAATTTAATAAAATAACTCCTAAACTGTTTGTTACAGACAGACTAAAATCCATAGCTTTAAGTATTATTCTGGGAGGTTCTATATTATTTTTAATCATTTGGATTTATTCTCTTACGCCTCAGTATTTTTGGTTGCTCGCCTTTGGTGTTGTTACATTAATCAGTCTGATAATGGGTATGTTCTACTCTGAGTTGATAGTGCCTTTATTTAACAAACAAACTCCATTACCTGAAGGTGAACTGCGGACTGCTATTGAAAATTTTGTATCAAAAGTTGATTTTAAACTTAAAAATATTTATGTAATCGATGGATCAAAACGCTCGACTAAAGCAAATGCATATTTTACAGGACTTGGTCCGAAAAAGCGTATAGTTTTGTTTGATACTTTAATGGAGCAAATGAATAATGACGAAATAGTGGCTGTGTTAGCTCATGAGATTGGTCACTATAAAAATAAACATGTACTAAAGAATTATCTTTTTTCACTTCCTTTTAGCTTATTGCTTTTTTATTTATTAGGATGGATGTTAAGTAGCGATGTTCTTGCTCAGGCTCTTGGTGGCGATAAGGCTGTGTTTCACCTTAATGCTATTGCTTTCTTTACTTTGTATGCTCCTGTTTCAATGTTATTAGATTTATCAGGTAATGTTTTGTCGCGAAAATATGAGTATCAGGCAGATAATTTTGCAAAATCACATGGTTGTGGTAATGAATTGGTTTCAGCCCTTAAAAAGCTTTCGGCAAAATCATTAAGTAATCTGACTCCACATCCGCTCTATGTTTTCTTTAATTATTCTCATCCTACATTATATCAACGAATAAATAAAATTTTATCATAATGAGATTAGGAATTATTGGCGCAATGCCTGAGGAATTAGATTTAATCATTGCTGCTGTTGAAAATAAGGAAATAGTTGAACGTGGTAGTAGAATTTATTATATAGGTTCATTATTCGGACAAGAGGTGGTTGTGGTGTTTTCTCGCTGGGGCAAGGTTGCATCGGCTACAACTGTAACCAACTTGATACTTGAGTTTAAGGTCGACAGAATTGTTTTCACCGGTGTTGCAGGCGGTATAGCTCCTGAAGTCAATGTAGGCGATATAGTTATTGCTCAACGTTTATTTCAGCACGACATGGATGCTCGTCCGCTTATGAGACGTTTTGAAATACCTCTCACCGGTAAAACATCTTATGAAATAAATAGCGAAGATCAGAAAATGATGGTAGAAGCTGTACATCTGTTTCTTAAAAAAGATAAGATATTCAGAAAGACTTTAGCCGATCAGAATATTGTAAACCCAAAATTGATTGTGGGTGATATAGCAAGTGGCGATTTATTTATTTCTTCGAAAGATATGAAAGATGCACTTTTACGTAATCTACCGTCTGTGGTATGTGCCGAAATGGAAGGTGCGGCTGTTGCTCAGGTTTGCGATGATTATGGTGTTCCGCTGACTGTTGTGCGTGTGATTTCTGATGTTGCTGAAAATAATGGTTCTCTGTCTTTTGTTGGTTTTATCAATCAACATGCCGGTCAGTATTCTCTCGCTATCTTAAAAGAATATATTCAGTTATTACGTTCTGAATTTGATATTTAACGAATTAAATTTATTAACAAACAATTAATCATTATAATTTTTTAATCAAATAGTTTTTTAAATCATGGAAAATAACATTATTTATTTCGTGCTTTTTGCCTCCATTGTGGCTCTGGGCTTCGCATTCTATTTTTTCAAGCAGATGATGAAAGAAAGTGAAGGAACTGATACAATGAAAAAAATTGCTTTACACGTAAGAAAAGGTGCAATGGCTTATTTAAGACAACAATACAAGGTGGTAATCATCGTGTTTATTGTGCTGGCAGTCATTTTTGGCGTGATGGCTTATTTTAATTTACAAAACAGCTGGGTGCCTTTTGCGTTCTTAACAGGTGGTTTCTTCTCCGGACTTGCAGGTTTCTTCGGAATGAAAACTGCTACTTATGCTTCGGCTCGTACTGCCAACGCTGCAAAAAATTCATTAAACAGTGGTCTGAAAGTAGCTTTCCGTTCCGGTGCTGTTATGGGTTTGACAGTAGTAGGACTTGCTTTGCTCGATATCTCTGTTTGGTATCTTATTTTAGATAAATTTGCTGATGTAGGCGATCATAATAAATTGATTTATATCACTACTACTATGCTTACTTTTGGTATGGGTGCTTCTACTCAGGCACTTTTTGCTCGTGTGGGTGGTGGTATTTATACTAAAGCTGCTGATGTTGGTGCCGACTTAGTTGGTAAAGTTGAAGCCGGTATTCCTGAAGATGATCCGCGTAATCCTGCTACTATTGCTGATAATGTGGGTGATAACGTAGGTGATGTTGCAGGTATGGGTGCCGACCTTTACGAATCTTATGCAGGTTCTATTTTAGCAACTGCTGCATTGGGTGCTTCTGCTTTTGCATTTAATCAAACTATGCAGTTGAAAGCTGTGCTTGCTCCTATGAGTATTGCTGCTGTAGGTGTAATTCTTTCAATAATAGGAATATTCTTGGTGAAAACTAAAGAAGGTGCAAAAATGAAACAACTGCTTTCTGCTCTTGGTCGCGGTGTGAATATAAGCTCTTTGCTGATTGCAATTTTCACTTTCGTAATTTTATATGCTTTGCAGATTGAAAACTGGGTAGGTATTTCATTCTCGGTAATAGTCGGACTTGTTGCCGGTATTATAATCGGACAGTCGACTGAATATTATACCTCACATGGATATAAACCAACTCAAAAAGTTGCTGAAAGTGCTAAAACGGGACCTGCAACAGTTATTATTTCAGGCCTTGGATTAGGTATGATTTCTACTGCTATCCCTGTTATTACCATAAGTATAGCTATTATTTTAGCTTATCTTTCAGCAATCCAGTTTGATACAGCTAACTTCCTGTCAAGTGGTAATTTGAGTATAGGACTATACGGTATTGGTGTCGCTGCTGTCGGTATGCTTTCAACTCTTGGAATTACTTTGGCGACTGATGCTTATGGTCCGATTGCTGATAATGCCGGTGGAAATGCCGAAATGAGTGGCTTGGATCCGGAAGTGCGTAAACGTACAGATGCTTTGGATGCTCTTGGGAATACTACTGCTGCAACAGGTAAAGGTTTTGCTATCGGTTCGGCTGCACTTACTGCACTTGCATTATTAGCATCTTATGTAGAAGAAATTAAAATTGCTTTGGTGCGTGTTGGAGATACTGTGTTAGAAATGGCAAATGGTGATATGATTCAAACTGCCGAAGCCACTTTTGCCGACTTTATGAATTATTATAATGTCACTTTGATGAATCCGCTTGTGTTGGTAGGTGTATTCGTGGGAGCTATGATGGCTTTCTTGTTCTGCGGTCTGACTATGAATGCAGTAGGACGTGCAGCTCAAAGTATGGTGGAAGAAGTTCGTCGCCAATTCCGTGAAATTAAAGGTATTATGGAAGGTAAGGCTGAACCGGATTATGCGCGTTGTGTTGAGATTTCAACAAAAGGTGCTCAACGTGAAATGATGCTTCCTTCTCTGCTTGCAATTATTGTCCCTGTGGCAATGGGTGTGATTTTCGGTGTTGCAGGTGTGCTTGGGTTGTTAATCGGCGGACTTGGTGCAGGTTTCGTATTGGCAGTGTTTATGGCAAATTCAGGAGGTGCATGGGATAATGCAAAGAAATATATCGAAGAAGGCAACTTTGGTGGTAAAGGTTCTGATAATCATAAAGCTACAGTTGTTGGTGATACAGTAGGTGATCCGTTTAAAGATACATCAGGTCCATCTTTAAATATCCTTATTAAGCTTATGAGCATGGTGTCAATTGTAATGGCAGGTTTGACAGTAGCTTGGAGCTTGTTTTAAAAGAAATGTGCTAATATGCTAATGTGCTAATATGCCAATATGCTAATCCCGATAAATCGGGACAAGTTATGCTAATGTGAGAATGTGCTAATGTGGCAATGTATTGGTCTGTTGTCATAGTGGTTTCATATAAATAGTTATAGGCTGTAAGATTTGAAGATAATATTTTCATCTCTTGCAGCCTTTTTTGTGCGATTGAAGTGTTAATTAAATCTTACTTTTATTGTCAATAATGATTATGGATATGAAGTAAGAGTGTCAGTTTGAACAATTAACACACATAATTGTTTAATCTTTATTAAAATTATGATTACAACACTAATATCATCTAAAAAAAGTGATAAGTTATAAAATGAGCATTAAATGATTTAAGTAATTATTTCACTTATGCGAATAAGAATCAGATTATTATATTAATATAAACCACTGATGTTCCGAGCGTTGATTTATATATTAGCATAACTTGTCCCGATTTATCGGGATTAGCACATTTACATAACTTGTCCCGATTATCGGGATTAGCACATTATTTACATATGAAAGCAAAACAAACAATTATTACAATCTGCCTATTGCTGTTTGGAGTGATAGTATTACAAGCACAGGAGTTAACGAGGTTTTATAGAGGTGACAAGTACGGCTATAAGAACGCTGCGGGAAAAGTCGTTATTAAGCCACAATATACACGTGCATGGCAGTTCTCAGGAAACTTTGCGACAGTGGAACACAAAAAAAGTGGAAAGAAGATTATCATAGATAAAACCGGTAAAGAAGTGTTGTCCTACACAGATGTTGATATGATACTATATCAAAATGCGACTATAGCAATAGTAAAACTTTATAAAGATGCTAAATTCTACGTGATAAGTCTTGTAGATTCAAATAAAACTATTGGAGAATATGAAAATATTGATAATTGGTCTAGCTATCGTGACATAAGATTTAATAAAGGATGGACAAAGGTAATGCGAGATAAAGATTATGCACTTATGGATACTCTTGGACATATAACCAAATGGTATAACAAGATAGAATCTTTTAATCAGTATAATATTGCCTATGTAGAGTTATATGATAAATATGGAGCTGTAAACACACGTGGCGAAGAAATAATACCAACGATAAGCGAAAGACCTTTAGAATTTAAAAAAGGAATCACAATAGTGGTATCAAATCATAAACATGCCCTTGTAGATACTCTGGGCAACATAAGAACTCGTTGGTATGATTGGATAGATTTACTTGATGATGGTAGTGCTGATGTAGCATTAGATGAGAAATGGGGAGTCTTAGATACTAATTTAGTAGAGGTAGTACCACCGTTGCTGGAAGGGGAATTTTCTGGCTTAGGAGTTCGTATGGCACTTTTGGGTAGGAGCTATATAGACATAACCGGTAAAACCACATTTGATTTACCTCCGCAATATGAAAAAGGAAGCAATTTTTATCCAAATGGAGTAGCAATAGTGCTGCAAAACGGAAAAATGGGGTTGATAGACACAATTGGTCAAGAGATTTTGGCACCTAAATATGACATAATATATGCATTTCAGGAGGAGTTGGCTGTAATGCAACTCAATAATAAAAAAGGAATTATAGACATGGCAGGTAAAGAGATCGTAGAACCTAATTACGATGAGCTAGCAATACAAAGAGACGGGATACTGGTGAAACAAGATGGAAAGGTAGGACTTATAGATAAGACAGGCAAAGAGATCGTAGCACCTAAATACGATGAGGTAGCAATACAAAGAGACGGGATACTGGTAAAACAAGATGGAAAGGTAGGGCTTATAGATATGACAGGCAAAGAGATCGTAGCACCTAAATATGATGGAATAACAATAGAAAAAGACAAAATACTGGTAAAGCAAAATGGTAAAATAGGACTTATAGACAAGACGGGCAAAGAGATCGTAGCGCCTAAATACGATGGGGTAGAAGGAGAATTCTACGGTGGAGCAATGCGTGTTACACTTAATAACCGGACTGGCTTTGTTGATAAAACAGGTAGAGAAATCATACCACCTCGGTATGAGGCAGCTAATCGTTTTGATAATGGTAAAGCCAGTGTATCACTCAACGGCAGAACGTTTTGCATAGATTTGAACGGTAAGGAAGTAGATTGTCCAAGGATATATACCGGTCCTCGTACAAAAATTAATTATCAATCTGTTGAGTATTTTAATGCATCATCGCGTGGTAGCAAAGCCGGTACGTATAACTTACAGAAAGGAGTGAAGATGAAATTTGAATTTACAACTTCTTCCATTAGTGAATACATTGAGGGAGATATAAGGGCTTGGTCGTTAATTGAAAGTAGACAAATAATCCATTCTGCTTACACCACCCGGCAGGGAGCACAAGGTGTTATGTTCGTTACGTCCGACAACTATTATTACTTTCTGTACACCGGTGCAGATGAGGGTAGATACTTACACGTTACGAATGCAAATGGAGGTACTTATGCTTACGGTAATGTGTATGATAATGATGATGATTAAGATAATTAATCTATAAAAAATAAAAACAGCATAATTATAAATTTGGTAAGTATGAAAACGAACAATTAAATCATGTGATTGTTTAATCTTTATTAAAATTCTAATTATTATGCTAATATTGAAAAATTACATTATGAAGAATAGGTTGAAAAAGTTATTGATAGTAGCACTTTTAATAGTTGCTTCGATTCCTTGTATTCATGTTAATGCACAACCAAAGATATATGTGTCTGATTATATGGTTAGTTGGTCATATCAAAATATATACTTTAAGGATATGAATACCATTTTATTACGATACGATGAAAGTATTCGCGTTTTTAATATAGATAAGCGGAAGTCGGTAGATGTTTATAGTATTGATAAGGAGTTATTTAGAGAACACTTGTATATTGATGATTCAGTGTTATTTACGAAAACGGCTTTATATCACCACAATTATTTTAAAGACTTTAAGAAAATTGCAGACATCAATGTATCTTTTAAGAATGAGGGAAAAACATTAAAGGGATATAATGTAAATTTCCTCAATACAACATTTGATCAGGCTGCTAAGAAACTTATAATTGGAGATGTAATGTTAAAAAAGGTATTTCTTATAGATGCTAAAACCGGAGAAATGGAAACTTACGATGTTCCGGTAGTTAAGAACGGTACTTTTATGCCTTTAAGTGCAAATTATGTGGAACTATGGTTTCCTGCGAAAAAGAAGGGTGACAAGACTTCTTCTTTTATGTATAATTTTAAAACACAGCAGACTATTTATCAATCAGGCTATAACAGTACACCTCTAATGTTTGCAAGAAACTGTTTTCCCATATCCGATTCCATATTTTTAAATCGTTCCGAAAAATTTACTTATTTTACTAAAGATGAATCATTTGGACCTCGTCATTTTGTGAGCCCCGGATTAGTTGATGGATGTTGGAAGAAAAAAATTGATTATGCAAACAATTATCTGATAGTATATGGAGGTAAAGGTTTTACAATAATTGATTTAAAGGATTATAAAATAAAAGCTGCCGTTGAAGGTAAGAAATCTTATAGTTTAGTCTATCCACCAGCATTTAAAGATGATCTACTTTATTATCATCGTAATACTTTTGATGATATAACAATATCTCCTGATGGTAGATATATGGCTGTATTGGGTGGGAAAATTTTAGCCCTTTATGAATTTGATACATTTCTGCGAATCATGGAGTTTGGAGAATGGGATACAATTAGTTACTTAAAATATGATTAAAAAGCTATGAAGATGTATAGATTTTTTTTACTTTTTTTAAGTTTGACTACCAGCTTTGTGTATGCTGATAGCAAAACAAAAAGTTATGATTTTCCTTCAATAGGAATGAAGTTAGGTTTTTATGCTGATGCTAAACCTGCTGAGTTTGCAAAGGGATGGCAGTATACTTATCAACTTAAATCTCAAGGGGATCTGCAATTAAATTCTACGTTGACTATTGATACCACAGCGCAGGGTCTTAATATAGTTAATTTAAGAAAAGGAATTATACGAGACTTTAAGAAGAATCACGAACGATATGAGGTTAATATAACTAACATGATTGGTGAAGGTGAAAGTTTTGTACAACTTACCGGATTTTCTCGTGAGCGACCTGACTTATTTACTTCTCATATAATTTACATGGGGAAGCAAGCTACAATTGAAATAAATCAGGTTATGACGGCTAATGAAGCTAAGAAACAAGATTATGATGATGTGGAATATATGTTTAAACCTTATAATTACACCTATTCTTTCCCTGAGCAGCATATTGAATTGATTTTGAGAGGTCGCTTGCATGCAAAAGTCTCATCTGAAGATAAGGCAGCCATAGAAATCAGTGATTGTAACAGCATATATCGAGATATTAAAGCCTTGGTAAAGATTATTCCTTTCGAAGAGTTAGATAACTTGCGAAGAAATGATAAATTGATGCTGAAAGGATATAAGGCTGATAATCCATCAATTGATGTAAATCCATTAGACTATGAATTCTTTAAACATAAGTTTATGATGGAGGATACTTATGATGAAAATTCATCGGCTTATTTCTTTACTCTAAAACCGGATTCAGAAAAGCTCGGAGAAGTAGATGTGTCGTATTTTTCCTTGATTAAAAAGCCATACATTATTCTTTGCAGAATACACAAACCTTATGTAACAGGGATAAAATTCGCTACTAAAAAAGAACAAGATCTGAATTCAGACTTTGAAGTGGGAGTAATTAAAAGTTTAATGAAGAACCTTACTATTCTGGAGTAATAATATTAGAGCAAATCTAACCTATGCATTAAATTCAATCTAACCTCTAAGTTTTTCTCAAAAATTTAGATTCCTCAAATGTCATTTCTACACTATTTTTAAGATTACCCTGAAATTTGTAATCGTAATGTAATATGTTTGAAATAAGCATGCAACATATCATTTGTTATTTTGCATTGAATTTTTAAATATTACTTTATGAAAACAATAATTATTTTACTATGTTGTGTTACTTCAGTAACAGAGATTTTTTCGCAACATCAAGACTTTAAAATTTCCGGTTATCTTCAAGCTCAGTATCAATATGGAGAAAAAGATGCTTCTCTGAAAGTCGGTGGAGGTAATTCGGACAAGAATCACGACTTCAATCGCATTGGAGTAAGGCGTGGTAGATTAAAATTCGAATACGAGAAAAAAATTGCTTCGGGAGTTTTCCAAATTGATTTAACTGAAAAAGGAGTTGGTCTGAAAGATGCATATCTTTTGGTTAAAATGCCTGCACTTGGAAAAAGCTCCATCAAAACAGGTGTCTTTAATCGTCCTTTCGGATTCGAGATCTCTCATTCTTCGTCCAGAAGATTATCTCCTGAAAGATCAACTGTAGTTACAACATTATTTCCCGAAGAACGTGATTTAGGTGCAATGCTAACACTTCAGGCAGATCAAAGTCCATGGAGTATGTTTAAACTTGAGCTTGCAGCAATTGCCGGCAACGGTATTAAAATGGATATCGATAATCGAAAAGATTACATCGGACATTTATCATTGAATAAAAAGTTGACAGATAAGTCTGTACTGAATGCCGGAATCTCATATTATAATGGTGGCGTATATCAAGGAACATCAAATGTTTACAAGTACGGTATACTCAATAATTACTCAGGAAATATTGGCAAATTTGCTAAAAGAGAGTATTATGGTGTAGATGCACAATTTAAAATCTCAACTGTTTTAGGAGCTACTTATATATATAGTGAATATATTCTTGGTACACAGACAGGAGATAAAAATTCATCTAAAAGTCCTAATTATTCTGCATTACCAACTAACGATACTTATATTAGAAATTTCAGAGGTGGGTATATTACTGTTGAACAAGATTTAGGATTATTACCATTGTCGGTTGTTGCCAAGTATGATTTTTATGATCCTAATAATAAGATTTATAAAGATGAAGTTGGATTAGACGGATCTGCAAAAGGAGACATCGCATACCAAACTTTTGGTTGTGGACTGAATTGGAAAATTAATGAAAATATGAATGCTACGGCTTATTATGAGTGGATTACCAATGAAAGATCTACTAATTTAACAGCTTACAATCAAGACATTGATGATAATGTTTTTACATTACGATTACAATATAAGTTCTAAAAACTTAACCAAATTGTAATATAATTTCAAAGGAAATGTAACAAGATAACAATTATTTTGCATAACAATTTAAATAATAAAAAATGAAACGATTTATTTTATTCTCTTTAGCCATATGTGGCATTTTGTTCTCGGTGAATTCCCAGAAAATAAAAGGTTCTGAAACAGTACTTCCTATATCGGAAAAAACAGCTCAGATTTTCATGAATCATAAAAAATCAGCAACAATTACTGTTACAGGCGGCGGAAGCGGTGTGGGTATTTCTGCTCTATTGGAAGGTACTACTGATATTGCACAAGCTTCAAGAAAAATTAAATTTTCAGAAAGGCAAAAGCTCCAGAATACAGGACAGAATGTGGAAGAAGTTATAATAGCGTATGATGCATTAGCCATTATTGTGAATCCCGGTAATAATGTAAACAAATTAACCAGAGAGCAATTGGAAGGAATATTTACAGGCAAAATAAAAAATTGGAATGAGTTAGGTGGTGCTAATATAAAAATTATACCTTATTCTCGCGAAACATCATCAGGAACTTATGAATTTTTCAGAGAGTATGTGCTTGAAAATAAAAACTTTATGTCCGGTATTATGAGTATGCCTGCAAATGGCTCAATAATTCAATCTGTTAGTCAAACTAAAGGTGCAATTGCTTATGTCGGATTGGCATATCTTAATAAATCGGTTAAGCCTATCGCTGTTTCGTTTGATAATGGCAAGTCATACTCAAAACCAACAGTTGAAAATGCTAAAAACAAATCATATCCGGTAGTGCGACCATTATATTTCTATTATAATACAGCGTCAGAGGCTATTGTGAAACCATATATAGATTTTGTGCTATCACCTGACGGACAAAAGATTATCGAAGAAGTGGGATATGTTACAGTTAAATGATTTTTGAATTATTTCCGTTTATAATTATAATATGACTAATATCAAGGTGTTCAGAAATATAATTGATAAGATAATAGAGAAATTATTTACAATTAGTGGTGCTGTTACAAGTATCACTATTTTGCTTATCACCTTATTTTTATTTAAAGAAGGAATAGGGTTGTTCCATACTCCTGAAGTTGAGCGTGGTTATAAAGTATTTGTAAATTCACAAAATGGGGTAGAAGAGCTTTCTTCTTTAAAGTTGAAGGAGATTTTCGACTCTGAAATTACAAATTGGAGAGATGTTGGTGGAAAGGATTTAGATATTAAGATTTTTAGGATTGATGATGTGTTTAGATTGTATTCTGAAAGTGAATTTGGTGAAAACTACGAACTGCTTCCTCAAAAACTTAACGAAATAATTAGTAAAGAAGATGGCATTATTGCTTTTTTACCTATTCAATATGCTCCTGAAAGTCCTGATGTTAAGGAATTGCTATCTAAAAATATCAATGCAAAAGATTATTTCTTTGGTAAAGAATGGATTCCAACTGCAACTCCTGCACCATTATTCGGTGTACTACCTTTAGTATTAGGTACCTTGTTAGTTAGTATTATGGCACTAGTAATGGCAGTACCCTTAGGTTTGGGCGTTGCTATATACTTATCGGAATTAGCAGGAGAAAATCAGAGAAAATTGATGAAACCCATAATTGAACTGCTTGCAGGTATCCCTTCTGTAGTATACGGCTTTTTCGGATTAGTAGTAATTGTACCTTTTGTGCAGAAAACATTGCAGATTCCTGTTGGAGAAACGGCATTTACCGGCAGTGTTGTTTTGGCTATTATGTCACTGCCAACCATAATATCAGTTGCAGAAGATGCTATGAGGAATACTCCGAGATCTATGCGAGAAGCAAGTTTAGCTTTAGGTGCAACAAAATGGCAAACAGTTTATAAGGTTATTATTCCTTATGCAAAATCAGGAATTTCTGCTGCTGTGGTTTTAGGTATTGGAAGAGCTATCGGAGAAACAATGGCAGTGATGATGGTTACGGGCAACGCAGCTGTAATACCTGTTTCTATCTTCGAATCGGTACGAACTATTCCTGCTACAATCGCAGCCGAATTAGGTGAAGCGCCTACAGGAGATGCTCACTATCAGGCTTTATTCCTACTTGGATGTATATTGTTTGTTTTTACAATGATAATATCCATTTCTGCCGAATTTATTTCAAAAAAGCAATATAATAAAGCGAGTTAATTATGAGTAAAAAGGTAAATCAGATAATTGCTTTTACAATCTTCAGGATATTCGGACTTTTGGTTGTAGCAATCTTATTTGGAATCTTAGGTTTCATTGTTTTTAATGGTATCAAGGTTGTCAATTGGGAGTTTCTAACCACCTTTCCTAAAGATGGTATGACATCCGGAGGTATTTTTCCTGCAATAGTCGGTACATTTTACTTAATCATTGGTAGTCTTATTTTTGCATTTCCACTGGGTGTAATGTCGGCAATTTATACTAATGAATATGCAGGAAATAGTTGGATTGTAAAGTTTATTAGAATTATGACCAATAATCTTGCAAGTATTCCTTCAATTGTTTTCGGGCTTTTCGGAATGTCGTTATTTGTGAATAAACTGAATTTTGGTGATTCTATTTTAGCAGGTTCGTTAACATTAGGCTTGCTAACTTTACCGTTGATTATTCGTACTACAGAGGAAGCATTGAAAGCTGTTCCCGATGGTTACAGAACAGGTAGTTATGCTCTAGGAGCAACTAAATTGCAGACGATTAAAAGAGTTGTTTTACCAACTGCATTTCCTAATATTATTACCGGTTTAATTTTATCTGTCGGGAGAGTATCCGGTGAAACAGCTCCGATTTTATTTACTGCAGCAGCATATTTTCTTCCTAAATTGCCTTCTGGGATATTTGATCAAGTAATGGCTTTACCATATCATCTTTATGTGTTGGCAACCAATGGAACTGATTTGGAAGCTTCTCGTCCGATGGCATATGGAACGGCATTAGTGCTGATTGTTATAGTGTTAATAGTGAATTTACTCGCTTCGTTTTTGAGAGGGAAGTTAGAGAAAAATAAAAAAAATACATAAAATCTAAATAAAGTAGTAATGATAGAAACTAAAAATATTGATTTTTATTACGGCAATTTTCAAGCTCTTAAAAACATTAATATGAAAATTGGAGCTAATACCGTAACTGCATTTATTGGTCCTTCTGGTTGCGGAAAGTCAACATTCCTGCGATTGTTTAATAGGATGAATGATCTAATTGATGACACCAGAATGGAGGGGCAGTGTATTGTAGATGGCAAAGATATTTATAACAAATCGATAAATATCGATGAACTTAGAAAGAAGGTGGGAATGGTATTCCAAAAACCTAATCCCTTTCCTAAATCAATATTTGAGAATGTAGCTTATGGCTTGAAAGTAAATAATATGGGCGATAGACGTTTCATTGCTCAGCGAGTGGAAGAGTCTCTTAAATCGGCTGTACTTTGGGACGAGGTGAAAGATAAACTTAATAAGTCAGCTTTGGAACTGTCGGGCGGGCAGCAACAAAGACTATGTATTGCTCGTGCTTTAGCAGTTGCTCCTTCAATTATCCTGATGGACGAACCTGCATCTGCTTTAGACCCTATATCAACTTCTAAAATAGAAGAACTGATTCATCAGCTGAAACAACAATATACAATTGTGATAGTAACTCACAATATGCAACAGGCAGCACGTGTTAGCGATACTACAGGATTCTTTATGCTTGGTGAATTAATTGAATATAACAATACAAAGAAGATATTTCTGAATCCTGATAATGAGGCTACACAGAATTATATTACAGGAAGGTTCGGTTGATTAAATAATAAATTAAAATATCAGATAGAAATGAAACATAATGAACAAGAGATTAAAGTCCTGAAAGATGAGATTAATCAGATGTGGAGGTTGGTTATTTCACAACTTGAGAAATCAAGACAGGCTCTGCTGAATAACAATGTAGAATTGGCATTTGAGATTGTTAGTATGGAGAAACGTGTCAATGCGTTTGAACTGAAGATAGAAAGTAATTGTGAAAACTATATTGCATTGTATAGTCCGGTTGCCATAGATCTCAGATTGGTATTGTCAATTATGAAGATAAGCATCACATTAGAACGTATAGGAGATTTTGCAGATGGAATTGCTCGGCATGTCATCGAAAGAGATTGCAGTAATGTTGATAAAAAACTTGTTGAAGAATTAGAAATTGAAAAAATGTTTGATATACTTATCAATATGATTACAGATAGTTTTGTGGCTTTGAATTCGGAAAATACCAAGACATCGGGTAGAATATTGGCGAAAGATGAGGAAGTTAATACAATTTATCACAAGTCATTCCAAAGGTTAGATGAATATCTGCAAAAGAACCCCCAAGAGATTTTATGTGGATTAAAACTTATGCTGTTAATAAGGAAGATGGAACGAATAGGAGATCATTGTAGCAATATAGTTGAAGAAATTGTTTTTTATATCGAAGCAAAAGTTTTGAAACACAAAGGTAAAATGGAACAAATCGAATAATGATATTAATTAAAATAAATATCTTTGCAAAAATAAAATAGCTAATGAGTCAGTATAAAATTTTATTAGTTGATGACGACAGAAATATCTCTGAAATCTTAGAGTTTAATCTTAAAAGTGAAGGCTTTGATGTCGAGACTGTATACTCTGCCGAAGATGCCCTAAAGAAACCCATTGCTGAAGAGTTTAATTTGATATTATTAGATATAATGATGGGTGGAATGTCGGGCTTTAAAATGGCAGAAATACTTCGTAAAGAGAATGTTAAAGTTCCAATAATATTTCTTACTGCAAAAGATACTGAGAATGACATGTTAACCGGATTTTCAGTTGGCGGCGATGATTATATTGCAAAGCCATTTTCAGTTAAAGAGGTGATAGCAAGAGTTAAAGCAGTATTAAAACGCACAAACAAACAGTCGGATAATAATGATGATAGTAATATTATAACGATAGGAAAACTAAGCATTAATGTTAACTTGAAAGAAGTATCTATTGATGGCCAGGAAGTTACTCTGACTAAAAAGGAGTTTGAATTATTACTTATGCTGGCACTCAAACCCGAAAATATCTTCTCAAGAGAACAAATTATTAATATAGTTTGGAAAGAAACACCTTATATAACAGAACGTACTGTAGATGTACACATTACACGATTGAGGAAAAAATTAGGCGATTATGGTGGAGCTATTACCAATCGCTCCGGCTATGGATACAGATTTAATGCAGATGTATTAGGTGATTAGTGATTGGTGATTGGTGATTGGTGATTAGTGATTGGTGATTGGTGATTGGTGATTGGTGATTAGTGATT
>CALFXE010000107.1 GCA_937927845.1 uncultured Paludibacter sp. | reverse complement strand
AGCGATTGCAGAAGACCGAAGCCAAAATGCTGACCTTTATATGGAAGATCATGGAACCCTTACTGTTGGGCATTCCGATATAGTTAGCCCAGAACAGCAAGGTATTGTTATTGAGAATCTCATTCGCTCGGTTGAGCGGATCTCACAAAATTTAGGTGTTCGCTACGAAAAGGTTTTCATCGGCTTTAAACACCGCAGCGTCAAAGCCGGAGAAGTAGGATGTGCCATCACCGCTGCTCCTTACATCCATATCGCCCGCAACGCTATCCCGCACGGCGATCCGTCATTGCTCAGCGATATGTCACTGGATGAATGGCGAGACCAAGTTCAGGGTAATTTTATGTCTTCCCGCTCTAATGCATCTATTAATGCTATGCCGTGACTTACATCATCTTAGGCCTTTACCTATTTTGCTCTGCCGCATTAACAGGACTTGCCCTCTTGGTCCTCCTGAAGAAACCCTCGGCACTACTGAACCGATATTTCGCACTGTTTGCAGTATCAGCCATTGGATGGTTGGGAACACTGTTTCTTTTTAACCGGCAACCTGACAATTCTTTCCTGACAGTATTGGGGCGAATCAATTTTGCATTCGCCATTTGTTTTATTCTTTTCTACTACCTGCTGCTACCGGAAATAGCTTCTAAGAAAAATAGATACGCGAAGTGGCAGATACTGGAAACAGCCATCCTCATTGGGCTCACCCTGTTCACAACCTTGATAGATACTTCAGAACATTTACATCAAGGAAAACATGTCACCAATTTTGGCCCTCTCTTTTCGCTGTACATCGTCCATATAGTTGGTTACGTAGGGTCAGGATTATACCTGACATTTTTTGCATATTACCAGCAAGCTTCGCGCCGCGTTCGCAGCCAGCTCACGATTATCGGCTTAGGCATTTTTGTCATGTCCGTTATTGCCATCCTCACCAATCTTATAATGCCTTTTTACTTGAATATTTTTTCATTCCAGGAAATAGGAGCATTCTCCATTATTGCATTGATCGGAACCGTAGCTTATGCGATATTAACCCATCAATTGTTTGATATCCGCATCATCATTCGTCGCACAGTTGTATTCACGACTTTGTTTATATTTATCGCTATTATATACATCGCTTCGGCATTTTTCCTGAGGAGTGCTCTATTGGGTGAAAAGGTAACCTTCAGTTTCTATGCAAACCTGATCAACTTTCTTACGCTATGTGCGGTCGCCTTTTCTACCGAACCATTACGCCGTTGGCTCACCGTAAAAACAGACCGGTTCTTGTTCAAACGTGAATATGACATGCAAGAAGTAACCGCTGGCTTGACAAAAGAGCTGGTCGAAATTGTCAATCTTGATGAAGCCCTGACTCTCTTAATGCAAGCCCTCGTTCGAGTGATGCATCTTCATCGGGCAGTGATATATGTTTTTCAAATTGGCGAACACGGGGATATTGTCATTAAACGGATCAAGCAAATTGGTTACTCACATCCCTCACGATTAATACAAGATGCCAGTAGTGACACTATTCAATATTTTCTTACGAAACCAGGCTTGCTGCTGAAAAACAAATTGGATGCGGAATTGGCGGAAGAAGATACCATCCTCAAAAAACCACGTGAAGCATCCGGGGATATTGGCCTTGTAAGTACTTTTACAAAGAAGCACGCGTTAAAACAACGAGCAAAAGAACAAATGGAGTTCCTAAAGGCGGCTATTGCGATTCCTTTATTTGTCGGCAAAAAACCAATGGGGCTTATCTTTCTTGGTGAGAAAAAGTCAGGAGAACCTTACAGCGAAGATGATCTTTCTCTGCTGGAGACAATCGGCTCACAGACCATCAATGCTATCCAAAAGGCAAAGCTTTATGACGACGACAAAATAAAAAGTGAATTCGTTTCCATTGCTTCACACGAATTGTTTACACCGATTACGGCTATTGAAGGTTATTTGTCCATGATTTTAGATGAAAATATGGGGAAGATTGATTCCCGCGCACGCGGTTATCTCGAAAAAGTGTATTCATCAGCCAGACGGCTTTCTTTCCTGGTCAAAGATTTACTTTCGGTCTCGCGTATTGAGTCTGGAAAAATGAGAGTTGAATTGCAATCTCTCGATCTGGTAAAAACGATTGGCGAAACTATTGACCAATTGCAATTTCTCGCTGATGAAAAACATCTAAAGCTGGATTTCCGCAAACCGTATGTGCCCATTCCCTTGG
The DNA here is from genome assembly GCA_937927845.1 of uncultured Paludibacter sp. GTDB lineage: Bacteria > Bacteroidota > Bacteroidia > Bacteroidales > Paludibacteraceae > Paludibacter. The sequence continues at coordinate 663 of CALFXE010000107.1, read as the reverse complement.
TGCTGGCGGATTATGACCGGTTAATGGAAGTGCTGATTAACCTCATTGGCAATTCTATTAAATACACACCCGAAGGCGCGGTAACAGTGAGTGCCGAAGAAATTCGCAACAGTAATTTTGTGCGCGTGGACATTAGCGATACCGGCATCGGTATGAGCAAAGAAGCGCAGGCTCATTTGTTCGAAAAGTTCTATCGCATTGCGTCGCCGGAAACGACTAATATCAGCGGCACCGGACTGGGTTTATTTATTACAAAATCCATTATGGAGAAAATGGGCGGCAATATCTCGGTTAAAAGCAAACAAGGCGAAGGAAGTACTTTTTCTATTACTATTCCCATTTTTCAAGTGGAAACGGCCAAACCTAAAGCCGAATCAAAATAGATGATACAATGGTGAAAATCAATAATTCATTTCTATGTCAAACACTCCATTAGATCACGCGGAATTGCTATCATTATACGAACAGCAAACCACTTTTATCAGCGATGTTATTTATCAACATCCAGACTCTTTGAAGATATTCGATGACGAAGAGCGGGAAATATTTGTGAAATATTTTTCTCCGGATTGGGTCAATGAGATAGATTTTGTGCGTTATTACGAAACGTTGGAGCAGGAAGACCCGACATTTATTGTGCGTGCAAATGAACTGCTGCAAAAA
>CALFXE010000106.1 GCA_937927845.1 uncultured Paludibacter sp. | reverse complement strand
AACCGGAGATGATGATTAAAACAATAAAATTATGAAAGAAATAAAAGCATTTGTACGGCCAAACCATGTGAATGAGATAATTGAACAGCTTAAAAACAATGGTATGAAAAAATATAAATTAAAAAACCTGGACTGCGCCTCCTGTGCGGCAAAGATTGAAGACGGCGTCGGTAAACTCCAGGAAGTAAAATTTGTGACGGTCAATTTTGCCACCGCTTCGATGACAATTGATACAGAAAACCTTGAAAAGGTTAAAGCCCGAATTAAAGAGATTGAACCCGAAGTTGAAATTGAAGATGATAATAATGAAAAAACAATTGTTTCTTCAAGTGAACTTGCTGAAAACAAATGGACAATTATTAAAGCAATTTCAGGTATCCTTCTTTTAGTGGCAGGACTTATTTTTGAAGAGGAGTTCCATAATACGCCTTTTCACATCGCAGAATATTTGGTATTTGTAACGGCTTACCTCATTGTGGGCTGGAAAGTGATTTCCACGGCGGGGAAAAATATCATCCGGGGAAAAGTTTTCGATGAACAGTTTTTAATGACGATTGCCACCCTGGGCGCTTTTGCCATTGACGAAATGCCCGAAGCAGTTGCTGTTATGTTATTTTACGTAGTTGGCGAACTGTTCCAGGATATTGCAGTTAACCGCTCTCGAAAATCTGTAAAGGCTTTGTTGGAAATAAGACCGGACTATGCAAACATTAAAATCAATAGCGAGATAAAAAGGGTATCACCAAATGAAGTTCATCCGGGACAAATAATTGTTGTTAAGCCCGGTGAAAAAATTCCTTTGGATGGAAATGTTATTGAAGGAAATTCTTTTGTTGACACTTCTGCATTAACCGGAGAATCGGTTCCTCGTTCTGTAAAAGAGAAAGAAACAGTCTTAGCGGGAATGATTAACAAAAGCGGGCTACTCACAATTGAAGTAACAAAAGAATTCGGCGAGTCTTCTATTTCAAAAATCCTTGAGATGGTTGAGAATGCTACGTCTAAAAAAGCTGAAACCGAAAAGTTCATCACCACGTTTGCCAAATATTATACGCCCGTAGTGGTTTTTGGCGCTTTGTTGCTGGCTGTTGTACCTCCGCTTTTAATAAGCGGTGCAACTTTTAGCGATTGGATTTACCGGGCGTTGGTTGTGCTTGTTATTTCATGTCCCTGCGCACTGGTAATCAGCATTCCGCTCGGATACTTCGGTGGAATAGGCGGCGCTTCCCGCAGGGGGATTTTAGTGAAAGGTTCTAATTTTCTGGATGCTCTTACCCAGGTTAAGACTGTTGTGTTTGATAAAACAGGCACGCTTACAAAAGGTGAATTCAAAGTAACAGAAATAGTCACCTCAAATGGCTTTTCAAAGGAAGAAATATCGGAATACGCGGCGTATGCCGAATATAATTCTAACCACCCGATTGCAAAATCCATACTCGAATCACATAAGTTAGATATTGACAATTCGAGAATCGGGAAAGTGGAGGAAATATCCGGGCATGGAGTCCGTGCAATTATTGATAAGAAAGTTGTATTTGCAGGGAATGACAAGCTCCTTCATAAAGAAAACATAGCGCATGACAAATGTGAAATTGAAGGTACGGTTGTGCATGTTGTGGTTGACAGGGAGTACGCTGGCTACATTGTTATATCAGATAGTTTGAAAGAGGATTCCGTTGAAGCAATCGGACGTTTAAACAAAAAAGGAATTAAAACAGTTATGCTCACGGGCGACAGCAAGTATGCCGCGGGTATTTTTGCCCGGAAATTGGGCATCAAAGAATATTATGCCGAACTATTACCTGAAAACAAAGTTGAGCATATTGAAAAAATGCTGAATAAAAACAGCAAAGTTGCTTTTGTGGGCGATGGGATAAATGATGCTCCGGTTATTGCCCGTGCAGATGTGGGAATTGCTATGGGCGCGCTTGGTTCAGATGCTGCAATTGAAACTGCCGATGTAGTTTTAATGACCGATTCTCCTTCAAAAGTAGCCGTTGCTATGGATGTTGCCAGGAAAACCAGAAATATCGTGTGGCAAAATATCATTTTTGCCCTGGGGGTTAAAGCAGCCTTTATAGCCTTGGGTATTTTTGGGATTGCCACCATGTGGGAAGCGGTGTTCGGCGATATGGGCGTGGCCTTGATAGCGGTGTTTAATGCTGTGAGAGTGATGAGAAGTTGACTGAAAATTAAACGAATATGCATACTTTCAATTGATATCAAGCTATTAAATATGAACACTTCCATAAAAAACATATTACATAACAATGATTTCTCTAAAGATGATATAATTGAACTATTATATACAAATCAATCCGAAGCAAAATTATTATATCAAAAGGCGAAAGAAGTAAAATCATGTCAAATAGGAGATAAAGTATATTTAAGAGGTTTGATTGAATTTTCAAATTTGTGTGTAAAAGATTGTCTTTATTGTGGGATAAGAAAAAGCAATAAGAACGTTCAAAGATATTCTTTATCAGACCGGGAAATAATCCAGGCTGCTCAATTCGCTTTTGACGAGAATTATGGTTCAATTGTGTTGCAGTCAGGCGAAGTTAAATCCAGGGTATTTCTAAATCGTATAGATAGATTACTCAAACAAATCCGTAAGATTACAGGAGACAACTTTGGAATCACTCTGTCTTGTGGAGAACAAGATGAATCAACGTATTCAAGATGGTTTGAAAGTGGCGCAAACCGATATTTGCTAAGATTTGAAACCTCAAATAAAGAACTGTATAATAATGTTCACCCGAATGATTCTTTACACATTTTTGAAAAACGAATAGAATCTCTCCGGGTATTAAAAAAAACAGGTTATCAGGTTGGTACGGGGTTTATGGTAGGGTTACCCGGGCAAAACTTAAGCCATATTGCAGATGACATTCTGTTTATGAAAGATATTGATATTGATATGTGTGGTATTGGCCCCTACATTGAACACAAAGAAACACCTCTTTTTGACCAGCGTAATACACTAATGCCTTTAAATGCCCGGTTTGAACTAACATTAAAAGTACTGGCAATACTAAGGATTATCATGAAAGACATAAATATTGCCGCATCAACGGCACTGCAATCCATAGATAAATTGGGAAGGGAAAAAGCCATCCGGGTTGCTGCAAATGTTTTTATGCCAAATATTACCCCGCAATCATACCGGAAGAATTATAATTTATATGATAACAAACCCTGTATTGCCGAAAGTCCGGTTGATTGTCAAAGTTGTACGATAGCCAGAATAAACCTGGCAAATGGCAAAGTTGCTTTTGGAGAAGTAGGTAACTCAAAACACTATTTAAATAGAAAGAATCTAATTGGAGAAATGAATTTATAATTTAATGAATTTTGGTAATGTTCAACAAAGTGATTCATATTACATTTGCCTTGTTTTTCACCTTAATGGCTACGGGGGTGACTATTCAGGAGAACTTTTGTAACAGCAAACTACTTTCAATTTATTTTGATAAAACCTCCGAAAAATGTTGTGACAATCCTTGTTCGAGTTGTCATATAAGGATTTTAACATTTAAAATAACCGATACATTTTTCAACACTTCAAAAAAAGATAGTAACAATACCAAAACATTCATAAAATGCCCATTTTTTACATGTGAAACTAAATACTTCAACCAAAGTAAAAATGGCGAAAAAATTAGTAACCCTTTAAATTTATTTTCAACACCTAAGTTTGCTTTAAATAGGGCACAACTACAGGTGTTCTTGTGTTGAGATAATATTTAATTCCTCCAAAAAGCAAAATATTAAAATAACAGTTTAGGTTTCAATTAAATATTATCATTCATTAGTGTCCACTAAAAATTAATTTTCGTTCTTTGAAATCGTTATAATTTAGCAAGTTATAAGCTTTTTTGTTGCGTGACGACTTGAATTTAATAATTTAGCCGAGATTAATATCTTAGGCAATGTTTACAGGTAAATATGTTTTCGCGCAATTAGTTGAGTTTCTTCCACAACGTATTTTTGATGCAATAGTCAATAAATATGACGGAAATAGATATGTAAAACATTTTACCTGCTGGAACCAACTGCTTGCCATGATGTTCGGACAACTTACCAACAGGGAAAGTTTGCGAGATTTGATAGTTGCAATTGACGCCCATAGATCAAAATGTTATCACTTAGGACTCGGTAAAAATGTGACCAGAAGCAATCTGTCTAAAGCGAATGAGAACAGAGACTATAGAATATTTGAAGAATTTGCCTATTATCTTATAGATATTGCCAGAAAGAAAAGGGCGAATACCGACTTTGAAATTCAAGGTAAAGTCTACGCATTTGATTCTACTACCATAGATCTGTGTTTAAGCGTTTTTTGGTGGGCAAAATTCCGTTCAACAAAAGGAGGCATTAAACTTCATACTCTTTATGATATCACAACTCAGATACCGGCTTTTGTCCATATAACGTCTGCGTCTGTTCACGACATGAATGCGATGGATGTAATCCCTTATGAATATGGAGCATATTATATTTTCGATAGGGCTTATATGGACTGTTCAAGACTATACAATGTGTCAAGGCATTCTGCATATTTTGTTATAAGAGCAAAAAGGAACCTTAAAATCGAGATTCTGAAAGACCTTAAACGAGATAATTGTCCAGAAATCATCATAAGCGACCATCTTGTAAGACTTGATGCATTCTATTCATATCTTGATTACCCGGAAAATTTTAGGCGAGTCAGATATTATGATGTAGAAACACGCAGACCATTTACTTTCCTTACCAATAATATGGAAATAACCGCAGAACAAGTGGCATTACTTTATAAAAATCGCTGGCAGATTGAGCTGTTTTTCAAATGGATAAAGCAACATCTGAAAATCAAATCCTTTTGGGGAACATCTGAAAACGCGGTTAGGATTCAAGTTTGTTCTGCAATCATTACTTATTGCCTGGTTGCCATTGTAGAGCATGATCTGAAAATCAATCGGTCAACTTATGAAGTATTACAGGTGCTAGGGATATCGCTCCTTGATAAAACATCAATGATTGAACTTTTTAACAATGCTGAAAATAACGATTTCAAAGAACTTTTGTATAACCAACAACTGTCCTTAAATTTTTAGTGGACAGTCATGTACTAACATATTTATTCCCAAAATCATAAAACGGACATATTTAAAGTTTCATCCGCAAAATCCTTATTGCATTTAGTATTGCCAATAATGACACTCCCACGTCGGCAAATACCGCTTCCCATAAAGTAGCAACCCCTCCTGCGCCCAAAATCAACACAATAAGTTTTACGCCGAAAGCCAAACTTATATTTTGTATGACAATCCGGCGGGTTGCTTTTCCGATCCTGATTGCAGTTGCTATCCGGCTCGGTTGGTCTGTTTGTATGATAACGTCTGCTGTTTCGATAGCAACATCGCTACCCAATCCCCCCATAGCTATACCTACATCACTCATGGCAAGAACGGGAGCATCATTTATTCCGTCGCCAACAAATGCGATGTTATTTAAAGGATTAGACTTCAATTGTTCTACATACTCGACTTTCCCTTCGGGAAGTAAATCGCCATAAGCCTGACCGATGTTTAGTTCTGTTGCCAGTTTTGAAACGATAGCCTGTTTGTCGCCGGAAAGCATTACGATATTTTTGATACCTAATTCCCTTAAAGCATTTATGGCTACGGCTGCATCTTCTTTAGGTGCATCCGCCACAAGGATGTAGCCTGCATATAGCCCGTCAATGGCACAAACAACAATCGTTTCGGGTATTGTAGTAATCTCCACAGGAAATTCAATACTGTTTTTAATCAATAATTTGGGATTACCTACCAATACTATTTTCTTGTCGATTGATGCTTGAAGCCCATAGCCTGCAATTTCATTTACAATCTCCGGTTTAATAACTTCAAGATTCTGCTGATTGGCATATTCAACAATCGCTTTAGCTATCGGATGCGTACTTTGCGTTTCTATTGAAGCAACGAGACTTATTAAGTCTGTTTCAATAATATGGTTTGCAGGGACTATCTTCTGAACACTGAAAACACCTTGTGTCAGCGTTCCCGTTTTATCCATTACCACCGTATTGACTTTTGTAATTGCTTCCAGATAGTTGCTTCCCTTAAACAATATACCATTCCTCGAAGCGGCTCCTATACCGCCAAAATAGCCAAGCGGAATACTTATTACCAATGCACACGGACAAGATATTACCAAGAATACAAGCCCTCTATAAATCCAGTCATAAAAGACATAATCGAATGTGGGATTGATAGCAGAATATGCTAATGGCAACAATACAATCAGTGCTGCCAATGCGACCACTATCGGAGTATATATTCGGGCAAACTTACGAATGAACTGTTCAGCAGGTGCTTTCTTTTCGGTTGCGTTCTGAACAAGGTCAAGAATACGAGCCAAAGCACTCATGCCGAACGGTTTTGTAACCTCAATTCTTGATACATTGTCAGTAAGTATCATACCAGCAAATACTTCTTCACTTTTCCGTATCGTTCTGGGAACGCTCTCGCCAGTTAGTGCCGAAGTATTAAAAGATGCCGATTCGTTCAGTAAAATTCCGTCAAGAGGAACTCTTTCGCCTACCTTCACTTCTACTATATCACCTACATTTACATTTTCCGGCGAAACCGCTTCGGTTTTATCCATCTTAATAACTGTTGCTGTTTCGGGACGTACATCAAGCAATGCACTGATACTTCTTTTTGCTCGGTTTACTGCACTATCCTGAAACAGCTCTCCCACAGCGTAGAACAGCATCACGGCAACCCCTTCGGGGTATTCTCCAATGAAGAATGCCCCGATAGTTGCGATGCTCATTAATGTATATTCGCTGAAAATATCTTTCTGGCGAATACTTTCCCATGCTTCTATAATTACAGGTATTCCAACCGGAATATATGCTATTATATACCATGCCAACCTTATCCAATTATTTGAAAAGAAAGACAGGTCTGCGGTAGAAAAGATTATGCCTGCTATTAACATGACAAATGAAATGGCAGCCCTTATATATGCTTTCTTTTGCGAAAAATTTTCTTCTTTTCCGGTAGTGTTTACTGAACAACTACCACTACTGCAATTACTCATAATTATTATAATTTATTGTTTATACTTCTTGTACAAGTCCTCATTAAAAAACGCAAATGGCATAAGAGCAAAGAAAATCCCAAAGAATAAAACCTCTTTTAGTGGCCAATTATGAAAGAAACAATGAGGATTCCCACATCTGGTAACAAAGTACCACAGTAAAACGCCTAATATTACTCCAACGGCAATACTTGTTACTATAATCCATTTTTTAGCCTTTGAGCTTAATTTCTTTTTTTTGGCAATGCTATTGCCCTTCTTTTTATTTTGCTGCTTTTTCATGGCATCCCATTTTAGAGTTCTACGGCTGATAGTTCAGCAAAAGCCTTTTGATAATCCCTTTCGGCTTCCAATGCCTGATTAACCGTATCATAATACAAACCAATTTCAACCATGTATTCAAGCAGGGAAATTTCTCCGGCATCAAGTGCCCTTTTTAGCAAATCGGTATTATTAACATTGATGAGTGATTTTCGGTAATTATCGGCTGTCAGCTTCAATCCAAATGCCCGATTGTACAATATCTGAATTTGGCTGTAAAACTGCTGTTTACTGTCTTTTTGCCGTGATTCGGCAGCCCTGACAGCAGCTTTAGCTTGTTTTACCCTGTTTTTATTTTCCCACAATGGAATTGATACACCCAGAGAAATCCCCTGAAAGCGCTGACCGACTACTTTTTCACTCATATAACCTGCCGAAAAAGTAGGCAACCCCATAGCTTTACTCAACGATACCTGTTTTTTACTGACTTCTATTTCCTGCTTTACATAGGCGAGAACAGGATTCTTTTCTTCCGCCTGAACATACCAGTCTTCAAAATTCAAAGGGAGTTCAACCTGATTATATTGCGTATCATTCAATACTACATCAATTCCCCCGTTCAGCCTTTTCAGTTGCGATAACAAGGCATTCCGCTCAACGTCGATACGGGATATTTCGCCTTGTACAGTTGATAAATTCAGACTTACTTTGTTATATTCCAATATATTTGCATCGCCTCTATCCATACGTTCTTTATATCCCGAAGCGATTGTTTGGGCGTGTTGCAAACGTAAATCCAACTCTTTTTTCAAGGCATTGTAATATATCAATTCGGTACAATACTGTTTTGCTTCCAAAAGAATATTCATTCGGTCGGATTTATACTGCCACTCCACCAAATCATTCCTCCCATTAGCTAACCTGCCTTTCATTCCGGTTATGGTAGGAATATCAAAAGTCTGTGATACGCTCAAATCGGTACGGTTCCCAATATCTGTGGGATTTCCCCACAGATAATTGAAGCCCACTTCCGGATTATCAAGATAAATACCCGTTCTATTTTCTAACTTCTGCGCATCCGCACTTTCACGGAGCGATTTTAATGTTGTATTGTTTTCTTCTATCGAAGTCAATACAGAGTTGATATTTGTTTGAGCATTCAAGGTAATGCCCGTGAACAATATCAATATGGTTATTATGATCGTTTTCATTTGAATCTTATTTATTGTTTTCTTCATTTTCATTCTCACTCTCTTCCAAAACTTCTGTTGCAACCATTTTTCTGTTGGTCATCAGAAACATGATAGGAATTATAAAACCATTCAAAAGCGTAGATGTAAGCAATCCTCCGAGAATAACCTGCGCCATCGGGCTTTGTATTTCATTACCCGGAAGATCACCGCCTAAAGCAAGCGGAATAAGCGCAAGACCGGAAGTTAATGCTGTCATCAGGATTGGGTTCAAACGGTCTAATGAACCGTGTATTACGCTTTCCATTTTACTATAACCTTCTGCAACCAAGTCATTGTAACGAGATATTAAAAGCATTCCGTTTCGGGTGGCAATACCGAAAAGCGATATAAAACCAATAATAGCAGGAATACTCATAACCCCAGTAGTAAAGAATATGGTAAATACGCCACCAATTAAAGCTAATGGGAGATTCAGAAGAATAACGGCGGATTGGTTTATGCTCTTGAATTGCGCATACAATAACAGGAATATCACCAAAATAGAAAAGATTGATGTGATGAGCAAGGTACGGGAAGCAGCCTGTTCACTTTCAAACTGTCCGCCATACTCAATATGATAGCCTTCCGGCAAAGTTATTTCTTCATTTACCGTCTTTTGAATATCATTTACCACACCTCTTAAATCACGTCCTGCGACATTGGCTGAAATAACAATCTTCCGGGCGACATTCTCTCTGTTAATCGTATTGGGGCCTGTCGTCGAAGTTATTTCAGCAATATTACCTAATGGTATTTTACGTCCGTTGGCATCTACAATCAGGTTCTTAATCCTGTCGGCTGTTTCCCGGCTGTCATCATTCACTTTCAAGGTAAGGTCGAAAGACCTGTTTTCTTCATAGACCTGCGAAACAACTTCCCCTGCCAACATTATATTGACAATCTCTGCAAATTCGGGTAAGGTAATGCCGTATTTAGCCATTACTTCCCTTTTCGGTTCTATCTTTAATTGTGGACGCTCTATCTGCTGTTCCACATTCAAATCGGCAATGCCTTCAATGTCTTCAATAGAAGCCTTGATTTGATTTCCCAAAGCAAACATTTTATTCAGATCTGTTCCGAACAGTTTGATAGCAATATTAGCCCGTGTTCCCGATAGCATTGCATCGATACGATGTGAAATAGGTTGTCCGATTTCTATATTGACACCCGGCAATACTTTCAATTTTTCCCTTATTTCGGCTAATACTTCATCTTTGGAACGTTTGTCAAGAATGAACGGAGCTTCAATTTCTGATACGTTTACGCCCAAAGCGTGTTCATCCAGTTCTGCACGTCCAGTTTTACGTCCTACGGTTTGTATTTCAGGAACAGAAAGCAGAATATTTTCGGCTATGCGCCCCATTTTATCGGATTCTGCAAGGGATATTCCCGGCATTGTACTCACACTAATTGTAAAAGAACCTTCGTTGAATGGGGGTAAAAAACTTCTACCTAATGTAAAAAACATGATTACAGCAGCCACCAGAACACCACCTGTTATACCAAGTACCCATTTTTTATGAGTGAGTGCCCATTTTAGGGCTTTTTCATATACAATTTTCACTTTCCTGACAATATAAGGCTCACGTTCGGGTTTGTCTCCTTTTCGGGGTTTACCTAATAAATAGCTACACAATACAGGTGTAAGCGTAAGAGCAACAACCGTAGAGGCAATCAATGCCATGATAAATGCTACTCCCAGAGGAGCAAGCATACGTCCTTCCATTCCTGAAAGGAAAAACAGAGGAACAAAACTGGCAATAATGATAAGCGTTGAGTAAAGAATAGGCATACGTACCTCTTTTGACGCTTCAAAAACAATGGTCAATACCGTTTTTTGTTCTTCTTTTGGCTTCTGTCTGTTTTCCCGTAGCCGTTTAAATACATTTTCAACGTCCACAATAGCATCATCGACCAAAGAACCGATAGCAATAGCCATACCGCCTAAGCTCATGGTATTGATAGTCAAACCCATGAATTTAAGGGAAAGTATGGCAAAAACTAATGCAAGCGGAATCGTAACAAGCGAAATAACGGTTGTACGGGCGTTCATCAAAAAGATAACCAATATGATTACTACAAAAATCCCTCCTTCGTATAAAGATTTTTGCACGTTATTAATTGAATTGTCAATGAAACGGGCTTGGCGGAAAATATCGGTGGAAATTTTCACGTCAGCAGGTAATGTCTGCTGTAATTCTGCAAGGGATTCATCCAGTTTGTCTGTTAAATCCAGTGTGCTTGTCGCGGGCTGTTTGGTTATCGTCATCAACACAGCAGGTTTACCATCATTTGAAGCAATACCCAGCTTAGGTGCCTTATCTCCTATTTGTACATCTGCTATGTTTTCCAAAAGTATGGGAATATCATTAACGGTTTTGATGACTGCTTTACCTAATGCTGAAACCTTATTGGTAGAAAGTACCCCACGTATGATATACTCGTTTCCATATTCATACAAAACACCTCCGGCGGCATTCTGATTCATTTCAGTAACTACTTCTATCACTTCATTCAACCCGATTCCGTAGTGTTTCATCTTTTCAGGGTTAAGTAAAATCTGATACTCCTTAATTTCACCTCCTATTACAGTAACTTGTGCTACACCGCCTGTCGATAATAAACGGGGGCGGATTGTCCAGTCTGCTAATGTTCGTAAGTCCTGTAATGAAGTGGAATCTGCAGTAAGACCGATTATCATTAATTCTCCCAAAATGGATGACTGTGGCCCTAATGTCGGATTACCAACATTGGAGGGCAAATCATCTTTTACTACGGATAATTTTTCAGACACAATCTGTCTGGCTCGATAGATGTCCGTTCCCCAATTAAATTCAACCCATACAATGGAAAATCCTGTGGTAGAAGATGAACGCACACGGCGCACATCTGTCGCTCCGTTCAATGCTGTTTCAACAGGAAAACTTACCAAACGTTCAACTTCTTCGGGTGCCATACCCTTTGCTTCTGTCATCACAACGACTGTCGGTGCATTCAAATCCGGGAATACATCGACTTCCATATTAACGGCAGTATAAGTTCCTGCCAACATTAATAATACGGATGCCACTAAAACAACCATCCGGTTGTTTAGCGAGAATTTAATTATTTTGTTCAACATAATAATTCGTGTTAAGGGTTAATGTGAATGTCCTTCAGGCATTACTGATGAAGTGGCAGCCAGTTTTACCTGATAGACACCTTTTACAACTACTTCATCGCCTTTTTTCAGTCCTGAAAGTATTTGTACCCTTTCACCATTATTTTGACCAAGTATTACTTCCTGTTTCTTATATCCTTCTTCGTCCAGTCTTAAATAAACGAAGTTCAAGCCCTGTTCTTCCGTTACAGAAGATACGGGAACAGAGATTATATTTTCTTGTGGGCTTGATAACAGGTAAACTTCTGTAAATGCACCCGGTATAATATCGCCGATATTGTCAAATTCAAATGTTACCGGAATATAGAACGTCTGCTCTCCCGATGATTTACCATATGACAATAAACGTCCGTTCAAATCGGAAAGTTTATAAACAACATTATCATAAGCAGGCTTAAAATTGGCACTGCTTATGGTTTTCAGCATCTTGAAATTATTTTCCGATACTTCTGCTCTTAACTGCAAACGCTTATTCTGTGAAACAGTAGCTATCGGTTGACCGACAGAAACATATTCTCCCTGTGCAACCAATCTGTTTTTTATATATCCGCTGATAGGGGAGGTTACGCTTATACCTGATGCTGTAATATTGGAAGCCTGCGCTTCGTATGCAGTTTTTGCAGTTTCATAACGAAGTTTAGACTGTTCAAAATCTTTCGCCGAAATAATCTGATCTTTTACAAGACCTTCTGCCCTTTGGTATTCTTTAAGGGCAATGTCGTAGGCGATTTTTGCTTTAGCTGCCGGATCTCCCTCTAATAGTTTTTTAGCAGATATAGTAACAACCGATTGACCTGCATTTATTGCAGTACCATCAGTGATTGAGGGATTTGTAAAAGATACAATCCCATTGGACGTTGCTGCAATGACAACTTCATTCCCTTGTGATGCCTGTATCTGACCGCTTGTTTTAATTGCTTGATAAAAAGTTCCGGGAGAAACAGCTTCAGTAGTAAGCCCGACTAATTTTGCCTGCTCTTTGGAAAAGACAATTTCTTCTATGCTTCCACTTTCTTTTCCATGACCGTGCCCATCATCTTCGGAATGATTACCATCTTTGGCATGGTCATGCCCATCATCGTCCGAATGATCGTGGTCTTTTTCATTTGAATGGTCGTGTCCGTCACCATCTACATGCTCATGTTTATCCCGTGAATTTTGATTGTCTTTTTTTTGACCGGAGTTGCATCCGGTAAATATTATTGCGATAACAACAAATAAACCTATTATGTACGTTTTCATTTTGCTAATTATTTTAATTGTGGAAGTAGCAAAGTCTGACAAGCCTTACTCCCTGTGAAAAATATTGATTTGAATGAGTATTGATATATACCAATAAATCATGCTTTGAACATGTTGAACTGTACAAAGCAATCTGACTTATAAGTTATAAGCCAAATTCTTTAGCAAAATGAAAAAGGAGGTGCCCGCAAACCGTGAAATTGGTTTGCCTCTGCGGATTTATAGAATAGGATATACTCTCCGTACTTAAAGTAGGAGAGTGAAACTCCCGTGTCGAAAGTTAAGACATCCGCAGCTAAAAAGAAGATTGGGAATAAATGGGTAAAATCATGATTTTGGCAAGAAGCTATCTTGCATCTTGCTTCATCAACTTTAGGAGCAGTATACTCGGATTCAGCAATACATGATTGTTCATGTTCATCAGGTAATTCTTTGTGGTCTGTATGTTTGTCATTTACCTGATTATCCTGCTCACATATTTCCATAACGATGCACACCAATCCTTCGTGATGATGATGAGGCACTATGGCAAGTAATAGTAATACTAAACTTGACAATGCAACAAACGATATGGAAATATATTTTTTCACTAATTTTTTATTTATCTGTGCAAAGATATGACAAAAAACCATGCAGCTAAGTTGCAATTTTATCACATTTCCCGCAATAGCCTTTTATTACAAAATTTATACCTTCGATTTCCATATCATCAGGTAGTTTGATTTTAGGAGCATGAACGCTTTCCAGACAAAATGCCCGCTTACAATAATTGCAATAAAAATGTAAATGGTAATCATTCGCATCACAATCACAATTCTCTTGACAAATCGAATATTTTATCGAGCCTGATCCGTCATCAAATTTATGAATCAGTAGTTTGTCATTAAACAGGTGGATAGTGCGGGAAATGGTTGATTTATCAATACTCAACAATACCTTTTCCAAATCACCCAGACTGAATGCCCTGTCAAACTTCAACATTTCACTGAATACCAAAATACGTATGGATGTGGGTTTTATACCTCTTCCTTCTAATATTTTTACGATAGAATCATTCATAGGCTTTAAAATTACCTGTAATTTACTCCATATAATAGAAACGACATTTCTGCTATATGTATATATACCGCACAAAGGTTATTATACCCTACCAAAAAATAATCATTAGTGTCCACTAAAAATTAATTTTCGTTCTTTGAAATCGTTATAATTTAGCAAGTTATAAGCTTTTTTGTTGCGTGACGACTTGAATTTAATAATTTAGCCGAGATTAATATCTTAGGCAATGTTTACAGGTAAATATGTTTTCGCGCAATTAGTTGAGTTTCTTCCACAACGTATTTTTGATGCAATAGTCAATAAATATGACGGAAATAGATATGTAAAACATTTTACCTGCTGGAACCAACTGCTTGCCATGATGTTCGGACAACTTACCAACAGGGAAAGTTTGCGAGATTTGATAGTTGCAATTGACGCCCATAGATCAAAATGTTATCACTTAGGACTCGGTAAAAATGTGACCAGAAGCAATCTGTCTAAAGCGAATGAGAACAGAGACTATAGAATATTTGAAGAATTTGCCTATTATCTTATAGATATTGCCAGAAAGAAAAGGGCGAATACCGACTTTGAAATTCAAGGTAAAGTCTACGCATTTGATTCTACTACCATAGATCTGTGTTTAAGCGTTTTTTGGTGGGCAAAATTCCGTTCAACAAAAGGAGGCATTAAACTTCATACTCTTTATGATATCACAACTCAGATACCGGCTTTTGTCCATATAACGTCTGCGTCTGTTCACGACATGAATGCGATGGATGTAATCCCTTATGAATATGGAGCATATTATATTTTCGATAGGGCTTATATGGACTGTTCAAGACTATACAATGTGTCAAGGCATTCTGCATATTTTGTTATAAGAGCAAAAAGGAACCTTAAAATCGAGATTCTGAAAGACCTTAAACGAGATAATTGTCCAGAAATCATCATAAGCGACCATCTTGTAAGACTTGATGCATTCTATTCATATCTTGATTACCCGGAAAATTTTAGGCGAGTCAGATATTATGATGTAGAAACACGCAGACCATTTACTTTCCTTACCAATAATATGGAAATAACCGCAGAACAAGTGGCATTACTTTATAAAAATCGCTGGCAGATTGAGCTGTTTTTCAAATGGATAAAGCAACATCTGAAAATCAAATCCTTTTGGGGAACATCTGAAAACGCGGTTAGGATTCAAGTTTGTTCTGCAATCATTACTTATTGCCTGGTTGCCATTGTAGAGCATGATCTGAAAATCAATCGGTCAACTTATGAAGTATTACAGGTGCTAGGGATATCGCTCCTTGATAAAACATCAATGATTGAACTTTTTAACAATGCTGAAAATAACGATTTCAAAGAACTTTTGTATAACCAACAACTGTCCTTAAATTTTTAGTGGACAGTCATGACTGTACTTATAAAAGATAGAAATATTTCAGTATATTCAATTTATACTTATTAACTTTGTATAGGGCTAAAACTTAAGAATATGATGAATTCAGAACCAACGATTGAAAATGTATAATTGGGACTTTCCCGAGACCTATGCCGGAAGGGATGTTTGATAAAATGCCGTCAGTAAGCGTGACACTTTCTAACGGAGAGTCATTTGACTTGTTTGAATATTACCCAGACGAGATATCATTTTCAGAGTCTGAATTTATTGGACTTACTGTTGCCGAAGCTAGAAATCTAAAAACTCAGAAGGATTTTATATACATCCAATCGTAATTTTTGAGTCAAAATTTATAATAATTATAGTTAATTGATAGACAGGTTGATGCTTGTCTATTTTTTTGTGCTCAACATATATCGAGCCTTCAATACCAATTCTTGGATACTTAGCTTTTAATCTCAGATTTTAGACATAAATAAGTGGACAAATTTGAGTGATAAAACAGTCAAGTTTTTACGACAAGTAATTTTAGTCTTTTCATGTTGCAGTTGTCTGGTTACAAATAAAAATACCCCCAATGACATTTACTCAATTAGGGGTATTCCTTTTATTAAAGAATTAGTAGTTTATAAAAAGGGGGTTTGACAATCAGGATCAAACCCCTCAAATTTTCTTTATGCAGCCTGATTCAGCAGATCTTCATTATTAAACTCTGAAACTTCATCTTTTACTTTGAGTTTCAATTATTAACATCCAATAATAACTATAAAGGGTATTTATCTTTGAAGATATATATACAAAATCCTGTTTAAAGATTTACAGTTAGTAATGATTGTTTATTTTATCAATTCTATATAAAAACAGAATTTTCAATTTTTAGAATTCTTTCAATTGAGAGCCTTTCTGTTTGAGAAAGATTAAGATCGTATAATTCAACTAACTCCCTACAAATATCAGCCATGTTACATGTCTGTAAAAAGATATCTCCATTATAATTGTATCTAACCATACTGACTGTTTTATCGAATTCTACATATATTTTTATGATTTTTATTATATCATTATCAATCTTCAATGATAATTCTGCCATTTCAGTAAATTTTTTAAAATCGCTGTACTTACATAATGATGCTGTACCTTTACTTAATTCTGTTATTGAAAGATTTAACATGATTAGTTCCATCCCAATTTCGCAAATTATATTATAAGCCGATTTAAAAATACTCTTTGTATTTTCATTAAAATCTGTTTGCTCAATTTTGGATGATAGCTCATAGACACTTTTTAAACTTTCAAGAGCTATTTTAATTTTGTCCATAGCGAATAAAAGCGATTCATAATTGTCTCGATTAGCGTAATTAATAGATGATCCAATCGTTTCAGCAGAAGAAATTTTAGCATTGACTGCAGCTCTCCTATCAAAAAAACACGGGAATTCTTGATCACTTGGAAACTCAGCGTATTCCATTTGCTCATCATCATCAAAATATGGTTCAGTATTAATTGATATAACATCATATTCATGTTTATTCGAATAGAAATCCTTCAATCTTTTAAAATCACCATATATAAACCCATAAGTCAAGTAAAGATTATTAACCATATCAATTGCTTCTACGGCATCTTCATAATCTATGTTCTTTACTTCACCTAAAAAAACGCCATTCCCATTAGAAATAATTATGAATTTATGATCGCCATTATAAACATAGTTATTTTTAATTAAGTCATTTTCTAGCAGAGTATATCCAAATCTGCGTGACATCTCATATTCTGTTATGTTAAAATACGAGTTCCACTCTTCATCAAAATGGTCAAACTCTAATATGTCTTTAAATGTATTAGATATGTACTCTTTTATTTTATGAGCAAAATCAATTTTTGTTTTATTATTTAGTTTTAGCCTTTGAATATCGTTGTCGCCAATTTCAATTTTAATCGGATTTTTAATGGGATGTGTTCTATTTTTTATTGTAGCTATTTTTTCAGCTATTATTTTCACCTCTTCTAAAGATGCTATAAGTTTTGAATTTTGGTTTGAAGGATAAGCGATTTTGTTGGAAGGAATCACCTCTTGTGATTCCATTCCATTTAATTTTTTCTGGTTCATAAAATTGTATTTTTAAATAATTAATATGTTATTACAAAGTGGGTCGATAAAAAGACCAGCGGAATAGTTTAAAAAAATGAGTGATTGTTATAATTCCAACTGAACTATATCTTTTCACCCTTGAATATGTTTTCGATGGACAGTTAAGTCATCGTAGTAACCTTTTGTATTTGGTTACCGAAATGTCAAAGAACTTCATTTTGTAAGTTGGGCAGAAAAAAGACCAACGAAGTAGGCAAAAAAAAAGAGCGTACGAAAGAGGAGGGTAGCCATTCCTCCTTTTCAATGCCAGAGATAATACTTATTTGGAGTAAGCCTCCCTGTATTTCTCCAACATAACAGACCTGAGCTTAGACACCCCAATTCTCATCGCTTTGGTGTCTTTAATCCCTTTTGGGAAGTCCTCTGCACGACCAATGTTCTTAGTGAACTTTCTTACTTTAGATCCATCATCGTTAAGCCAGAACCCCTTACTAGCAATGTAAACAATATTAGTTTCGGGATGTCTGTTCACAGATAATTGAACTTCAGGTTTGATAACCATTCTAAGTCTCATAAGCTGAAGTGAGAATTGAGAGAGTTTTGTGTGGATATCACAAGACTTTACAATTGAAGGGTCCTCAATTTCACTTAAGTTACTCAAATAGAATTTGATCATCTGGTTCTTAAGAATCTCAAGCTCGGTGAGTAAAAAACTAACTTCATTATTCGAGTATGTGGTAACTTCAAATTTGTCATCCAAAATCCAAGTTAACATATACCTAACATCAGAAGAATCCTTTACCGGTCCGTTTTCTTCCAAAACAGCATCAATCTTATTCTTCATTTCATTAGTTTTGATAGTTGACGGATCTATAAGAAGAAGGAGTAATGACTTTGTTACGGCCATTCCTCCAAGTCCACCAATTATAAATTCAACGAAATTCATGTGATTCTATTTCTTTGTACAAAGTAAAGTAAAATTTTCCGTTGTTCCAAATAAAAACCAACTTATTTTTGATTATTAAAATTATGGGGTAAAAAATTATATATAAAATCGGAGTTGTTTTGAGATGGTCTAGTTTTTCAGACAGTTTTTTATTGAATTTTTAATTTATTCGCGT
>CALFXE010000105.1 GCA_937927845.1 uncultured Paludibacter sp. | reverse complement strand
TTCAGGATGTTGTATGACCGTTACCGTAGATTATTTTTCGGATGGGTACTTTCACGGCTGAACGATGAGGATGCATCCTGCGATCTGACTCAGGAATTCTGGATAAGCGTATGGACGGCTCCTGAGAAAATACAGTGTGATGATACCGGGTCTGCCAAAAACTGGTTATTGCGCCATATTTCATTCGGTATCATGGATTACATTCGTATTCAATGTAAGCGTCTTGAAATCACAGATGAGATGTTGATTGAGCAAAAGATACGGGTTATGGCTTATACCCATGTACAGGAAGATATAAATTTTCTTGAGTTACAACAACTTATTGATGACATACTGCACAACTTGCCCCCTCTTATTCAAAAGGTATATGAACTACGTTGCGTCCGGAATTTCTCGGCAAAGGAAACGGCTAAAGTACTCGGTATTGCAGAAAGTACGGTTTATAACAATTTGTCATCTGCGCTTATCTGTCTCCGTAATGAACTTACCTTACAATACACTACTAACGATTCCGGTAAGTTGAAAATATTACTGCCGATATTACTGTTGTTGCTGAATTAAATCCGTTCAATAAAAGAAGCCATCTGCGATCACACGTCCAACTCTTACACAACAAGCGTCTTCACGAAAAAGAAGATAAGTAAACCTACGGTAACCAATTTGAGCACAAGCCCCGCAATATAGCCAACAAAAGCACCCGTAGCCTGTTTCACAGCGTGTATGAATTGTGTTCCGGAAAGCAATCCTCCAGCGAACGCACCGATAAACGGGCCGAAAATAATCCCCCAAGGCCCCAGGAAAAAACCTATCAACAACCCGATGGTGGCACCCCAGACTACCTGCTTGTTACCACCCATCCTTTTTGTACCCCACACCGGCAGAATGTTGTCGATAATGGTGACCACAACTGTCAATATCCCCAGGATAATGATAGCTCTCCAAGAAATATCATCCTGAGTAGAGGGAATGAACTTCAACGCCAGTAATCCTCCCCAACTCAAAGGAGGGCCCGGGAGTATCGGCGCAACAGTTCCTACAGCTCCTACGAGCAACAGCAAACCGGCCAGGATAATCCAAATCGTATCTCCCATCTCTAATTATGTGTATGTGACCCGTCTTCCGGATGATCGTGCTCCATCAGCACACGGTGAGGCAAAGAGCCATGACCGAGTATTTCTATAGGACAAGATTCATAAGCATTCAGCAACCACTCCTGCGATATATCAGTGCCTGGATGGTAATGTAACCCCTGATTCACACAGGCAATATTCTTCACAAGTGAAATGATCGTGCCCACATCGTGCGAAACCAGTACAATAGCTATATCTTTATTGATATCGCCCAGCAATTTATAGAAATTGGTCTCGAAAAGCTTGTCCACATAGGTACTCGGTTCATCCAGGATAATCAGTTTCGGATTGTCGATAATCGCTCTCCCAAGCAATACCCGCTGCAGTTGCCCCCCTGAAAGTTCTCCGATCGCACGTTGCAACAGTTCTTCGATTCCAAGCCGTTGTGCGACCTCCTTGACTTTTTGCTTATCCGCATGAGAATAGCGCTTGAAAATATTCGTCCCGGGAGTCAGCCCTGACAGGATCACTTCCGATACGGAGATAGGAAATTTCTTATCAATTTGGTTGATTTGGGGCAGATAACCGATATTGAGTGAAACCGTCTTTTCATCTTTATTATAGAATGTAATGGAGCCCGATTGAGGTTTTATCAATCCCAGAATCGTCCTCAGAAGAGTAGTCTTCCCTCCTCCATTAGGCCCGATAATGCCAAGGAAATCATCCTGATAGATGCTGAGATTAACATCCTGCAATACATTCGGCTTATTGTCATAGCCGACAGTAAGGTTTGTTATGTCGATCAGTTTATTCATTTTTTACCCCATTTAGCTTAACGCAAATATTCATTTTACTTCCCGGGCTAAAATAGTGGCAATCCTCAACAGTTCCTCATCCCACTCATACCTGAGCGGATCAATCTCGAACACCTGGGCACCGATCTCCTGGGCGACAACTGTCGTATTCTTCGTATCAAAACTACGCTCGATAAAAATAGTATTGATCTTTTCCTTGCGTGCAATATCCACAATCTCCTTGATCTGTGAGGGAGAAGGACTTTTTCCCTCGAATTCGATACTAATCTGGTTCAGACCGTAATCACGTGCAAAATAACCCAACGCCGGATGGTAAATAATAAATGATTTAGAGGAAACATCCTTCAACAAATCCCGGATCAGGCTGTCCGTCTTTTCTATCTTTGCCAATAATATATCATAATTCGCTCTATATGTCCCTGCATTATCAGGATCCAATTCCATCATTGTTTCCAACATATTGCGTGAGAAAATTCTTACTGCCTGGGGAGACGACCACACATGGGGATCTATACCACTATGAGAATGTACATGTGCATGGTCATCCGCATGATGATGATGGTCGTGATCATCGCCGGATGCGTGGCCATGATCATGGTCATGATCGTAGCCTTCCATCCTCACGATACCTTCCGAACAATTTATAATGGTCACGTTCGGGTTATTTTTTGCGAGCCGTTTGCTCCAGACATTCTCGAAACCGAGATCACCCACCATAAAATAGACATTGCTCTTTGCCATATCGACCATTACCGACGGAGCCGGTTCATACGTCTCCGGGCTGGTTCCGGGCGGCACAAGCGTATTAATGGTAAACGCATCGCCCACAATCTGGTCGAGAAAATAACGTTGGGGTTCAATCGTTACCGTCAGTATCCGGGTCCTTTCCACATTGTTTTTCTTCGTACCGGAACCACAAGCCAGTGTCAATGCCGATAATAAGATGATATACAGATATTTTTGCATAAGATGGTTTTAGTAGACAAATGTAGTAATTTTTTTTCTGACGCTACTCCATTGCAAATACTAAAATCAGTAGCCGGCAATGGATACAATAAACAAATAGTTTCTATTTTTGTTGTGATTTTGAATAATAACTACCTGCTTCATCCTGAATCGGGTCAGACTCAACATACATCAGCGGAAACTGAATATATAAGCGCATAAGAAACGTATGCAACATATTATAGAAATAACGGAAGACGGATCGCATACATTGTATGTACCGGAATTGGATGAACATTATCATTCCACACACGGAGCCATTCAGGAGTCGCTCCATGTTTATCTGGAAGCAGGGTTACACCATTGCGGTAAATCGGAGGTCAATCTATTGGAAATAGGTTTCGGCACGGGACTAAACGCCTTTCTTACCTTACTCGACATTAAAAAATCGGGAAAGACAATAAAATACACTACACTTGAACGATATCCGGTATCGTTTGTGGATGCAGAGATGTTCAACTACAGCAAATTGCTGGATCCTGCGCAAGAAGAGAAGTTTATGCGGCTTCATTCTTGCCCTTGGGGAGATTGGGTGGGGATAACCCCCAATTTTCATCTAAAAAAGTTACAAATGGATGCAAGCAGTCTGGAGGATTTCCAGCCGGAAGGGCTTTTCGACGTGATCTATTACGATGCTTTTGCCCCGGAAAAACAGCCTGGCATGTGGACACAAGCAATATTCAACCGGTTGTACACCCTCAGCAATCAGGGAGCCGTGCTCACTACCTATTGCGCCAAAGGTGTTGTAAGGAGGATGCTTCAATCTGCCGACTTCGGGGTGGAACGCCTCCCCGGTCCTCCCGGAAAACGGGAAATACTGCGGGCAGTAAAATAAAATTTGCCAACACACATAAAAGAATAAAAACGGATATCTACAAAAAAGTATTACCTTTGCAGCACAAATCAATAAATAAACACCGATGAAACGAGCATGATAATCATTATCAAACAAGATATGATTAAAAGCGAGTTCCATACGATGCATTTGAAAATCAATATTTTTAATCGTATGAAATAAAATAATTTCTTTCAATCTTTTAATGAGGTAAATCGTGATAACGGTTTGCCGGGTTATTCATCTGCTAAATGAAAGAAATTATGTTTACAATTCAAAACCTATCCTATACACATCCCGATAAAATTTTGCTGTTCAGCAATATCAACCTGACAGTTAATCCGAATGAGAAAATTGCACTGATTGGCAACAACGGTTCAGGAAAAACCACACTATTGAAAATCATTGCAGGGGAATTGCAGTCCTCCGACGGAATATTGAAAACGGATGCCAAACCCTACTATATTCCCCAGATCTTCGGCCAATATGACCATCTCACAATTGCCGAAGCATTGCAAATAGACCATAAGTTGGATGCTTTGCACGAAATACTGAACGGGAATGTTTCCAAAAAGAATTATGAACTGCTTGACGACGACTGGACAATCGAAGAACGTTGTACTGCTGCTTTGAACGAATGGCAGTTAAGCGGCCTGGACTTGTCACAAAAAATAGAGTCACTGAGCGGGGGACAGAAAACAAAGGTCTTCCTGGCGGGTATCTCTATCCATCAACCCGAATTGGTATTATTGGATGAACCCAGCAACCATCTGGATATTCCGGGGAGACAATATCTTTATGATTTTATAGAAAATACAAAGTGCACCTTGCTCGTCGTCAGTCACGACCGGAAACTACTCAACCATTTGAACGTGGTCTGCGAGCTGACCAAGCACGGGATAACCGTCTATGGTGGCAATTATGACTTTTACAAAGAGCAAAAACAGATAAAAGTCAGCGCTTTGGCGCAAGATATCCAAAGCAAGGAAAAAGCACTGAAGAAGGCCAGGGAAAAAGAACGCAAGACCATTGAGCGCCGGCAAAAACTGGATGCACGCGCAAAGAAAAACCTGGCAAATGCGGGATTACCCAAAATAGTGGCCAATACATTAAGGAACAGTGCAGAAAAAAGTACTGCTAAAATTGAAGGTGCCCATGCGGAAAAAACAGGAAATATTTCACAGGAATTACAAGAGTTGCGCTCTTCCCTACCCGGGATCGACAAGATGAAATTCGGGTTCGACGATTCAGGGTTGCATCAGGGGAAAATCCTGTTTACTGCCACCGACATCAATTTCAGTTACGAAAACGAAAAATATGTCTGGAGTGAACCTCTGAGCCTGCAGATCACGAGTGGCGAACGGATAGCCATAAAAGGATCTAATGGCTCGGGAAAAACAACCCTGATCAATATAATTCTCGGGAACCTCATACCCCAAACCGGAACTGCAATTGCCGCGGAAAACAAATCAATTTATATCGATCAAGATTATTCGCTGATAAATAACGAGCTGACAATCTACGAACAGGCTGTCCGGTTTAATAGTTCCACTTTGCTCGAACATGAAATAAAAATCAGGCTGAACCGCTTTCTGTTCACGAAAGAAGATTGGGACAAACCTTGCACGACATTGAGTGGCGGAGAAAGAATGCGGTTAATGATATGCTGTTTAAACATAGCCGACAAATCGCCTGACATCATCGTTTTGGACGAGCCGACCAACAACCTCGACATCCAGAACATCGAGATACTGACCCAGGCAATCAACGAGTATCAAGGAACATTACTGGTAATCTCCCACGATGAGACATTCCTGGAACAGATAAACATTGAAAGGACGATCGAGTTAAGTATAAATTCAATCATAAAACGTATAGAATAACTCGAACAAAGTTTTTTTGAAATAATATAACTATAAAAACAATATGGTAATAAAAATTGGCAACGATATAGAAATAAGACAATTAGAACAAACAGACGCAATTGATATTTTTGAAGCCATCGATAGCCAACGGGAATATTTAGGAAAGTGGCTACCATTTGTAGCGTCCACCCAAGAAGTATTCGATACGCAGGAATTTGTAGACTCAGTAGTCAATGCCCCCAAAGAGAGATTTGAGCTGCAATTTACCATCCGAAAGCAGGATCAATTCATTGGATTGATCGGTTTTAAGGATACCGACAAAGCCAACAAAAAGACAGAAATCGGATACTGGCTTTCAGAGAAATACCAGAAACAGGGAATTATCACAAGATCCGTTGAGAAGCTTTGTGATTTCGCCTTCAACGAGTTGGGTATAAACAGGGTTCAAATAAAATGTGCCGTTGGCAATCAACCCAGCAAAAAAGTACCTCAAAGATTAGGATTCAAATTTGAAGGAATCGAACGACAAGGGGAATTACTCACAGGAAATATTTTTACTGACCTGGAAATTTATAGCAAACTCAAATCCGATAAATAACGATTTTAACATCCATGCTACGCTCATTTGGATTGAAATCTTTATCTTTGCTATATTGTCAAGAAGCATACAGAATTATACATAATAAAAAGGGGAATAAATGAAATCAATTCACATAAAGGCATATACGGATGATGCTTCTCAGATCGAGGCCTTGAAGGCTTTTATGAAAGCATTGAAAATAAAATTTGAACTTTCCAAAGAACAAAATCCTTACAATCCTGAGTTTGTAAAGAAAATACAACAGGGTGATGAGGATTTGAAAAACGGGAAAGGAAAAACTGTAACAATTGAAGAACTTGACAGTTTATGGAAATAATTTTTCTTCCGCAAGCTGATGACGATCTCGCCTATTGGATTAAAACAGGGAACAAGGCTATACTTCAAAAAATAGCAAAACTAACAAGGGCAATCACGGAAGATCCATACAAAGGAATAGGTAAACCTGAAGCCTTAAAGTTCAATCTTGCACCAAAATGGTCAAGAAGAATTACAAAAGAGCATCGCTACGTCTACCTCATAAAAGATGAAAAACTATATGTTTATTCGCTTAGAGGTCATTATGAATAACCCTTTTAAAAACATCAGCATATGAATACATTTTCAGTAAAAGCATTCGGGACAGAAGCTCCCGAAGCGAATTTGCAACAGATGAACATCGACCGCCGCGAAGCGACGGCAAAGGATGTGGAGATCGATATTTTATTTTGCGGCGTTTGTCATTCCGATTTGCATACGGCAAGGAATGAGTGGCACGGAACCGTATATCCCAATGTACCGGGACATGAAATTGTGGGACGGATTACAAAAGTCGGTGATGGCGTGACCAAGTTCAAAATTGGAGACCTTGCCGCCGTCGGCTGTATGGTAGATAGCTGCCGCGAATGCGAGCAATGCAGGCACGGAAACGAGCAGTATTGCGAAAATGGAAATATTCAAACATACAACGGGCACGACGTACATCTTAATAAACAAACATTCGGTGGCTATTCGGAACGTATCGTAGTGGATGAAGATTTCGTGTTACATGTCCCCGAAAATCTGGATCTGGCGGCTACCGCACCATTGCTCTGCGCGGGAGTAACCACATGGTCTCCTTTGAAGCATTGGAATATAGGCCCGAGACACAAAGTCGGAATTGTCGGTATCGGCGGATTGGGTCACATGGGTGTCAAGCTGGCCAAAGCGATGGGAGCCTACGTGGTAGTCATTACCACTTCCCCGTCGAAAGTAGCCGACGCCAAACGGTTAGGAGCTGACGAGATCATCCTCTCCACAGACAAAGAACAGATGAGAGCCAACTACAATACGCTGCACTTTATATTGGACTGCGTTTCGGCACAGCACGATGTAAACACATACCTACGGCTACTCAAAGTGGACGGTACGCTGGCATTAGTGGGAGCACCCGAATATCCGCTACCGATCGCAGCTTTCAGCCTGATCCCCGGCCGTAAGAACTTTGCCGGATCAACTATCGGAAGCATCAAAGAGACACAGGAAATGCTTGATTTCTGCGGCAAACATAATATCACTGCCGATATCGAACTGATCAACATACAGGATATCAACACAGCCTACGAACGGTTATTGAAAGGTGATGTGAAATATCGTTTCGTGATTGATATGACCTCTTTGAAGCGTTAAGCGGGAAGCAACGATGAGCTCGCTTTTCATAAAAAATATGGTTTGCAACCGCTGTATCATGGTGGTGCGGCAGGAATTGGAAAAACTGGGGTTAGACGTGAAAACCGTCACGCTGGGCGAAGTAACGCTCGGTAAAGAACCTACATCCGAAGAAAGGAAGCAGATAGAATCGGTTTTAGTCCCGTTGGGATTTGAGGTGATTGATGACAAAAAAAGCAGGATCATCGAAAAGATTAAAACGATCATTATCGATCTTGTACATCATCATAATAACGAAACCAAAACAAACCTGTCGGAACTGTTGAGTAATGAATTACATCACGATTACAACTATCTGTCCAACCTCTTTTCGGAAGTGGAAGGCATCACCATCGAGAAATATTTCATCGCCCAGAAGATAGAGAAAGTAAAGGAGTTGTTGGTATACGATGAATTGTCTTTGAGTGAGATTGCTGATCGACTTAACTATTCGAGTGTCGCCTACCTCAGCAATCAGTTCAAAAAGGTAACAGGACTGACACCGAGTCACTTCAAACAGATCAGGGAGATCAAGAGAAAACCGCTGGATGAGGTGTAAAGTTATTTAATAGATACCTGCCTTTCGGTCCATGATAATTACAAAGAGATGATCAATAAACAGAATTGGAGTTTATAGGAAAGGCTCATTAATCAGATAATATATTTTCTGATAACCATAATATTACCTATCTTTGTTGGATGACAAAGAATCTATTAAAATCGGATTTGGTTTAGTAAACGATCTGTATTTCCTGTACAGATTGTTCCTTCGTTCACTCTCGGATAATTCCTTTCGAGGGTAGTTTCTATTATTATAATTTAGTTTTATAACTGCATGCAGCGATGAACACATAATAATGCTTTCACCTGTATGCCAAATACATTGAATGAAATGAGTGAAGAAAATAAATCAATTTACGATTTCGATTTTAATTTAATCTGCGAATTTTTCTCTTCCATGGAACGGCAAGGCCCCGGTAGTCCCGATGTTACATTAAAAGCGCTTAGCTTCATTGACAATCTGACCGAACAGTCCCATATTGCCGATCTGGGCTGCGGAACAGGAGGACAGACAATGACGCTTGCCAAATATGTACAGGGAAAGATCACAGCACTTGACTTGTTCCCCGACTTTATCAACATCTTCAATCGTAATGCAACGCAATCAGGCTTGCAGGATAGGGTAAAAGGTGTGGTAGGTTCAATGGACAATCTTCCTTTTCAGGATGAGGAATTAGACCTGATCTGGTCGGAAGGAGCCATTTACAATATCGGATTTGAACGGGGACTGAACGAGTGGCGTAAGTACCTAAAAAATGGAGGATATATTGCTGTTTCCGAAAGTTCATGGTTCACAGACGAACGCCCTGCGGAAATCAATGACTTCTGGATGAATGCGTCTCCCGAAATAGATACAATTCCCAACCAAGTAGCTAAAGTGCACAAGGCAGGATATCTCCCTGTCGCGACATTCATCTTGCCCGAAACTTGTTGGACTGAACTTTACTTTGCACCAAAAAATATAGCCGAAGAAATTTTTCTCAATAAATATGCAGGAAATAAAACTGCCGAAAAACTCATTGCGTATCAACGCTACGAAGCAGAATTATACCGCAAGTATAAAGAATTTTACGGGTATACATTTTTCATCGCAAAGAAAACTCGAAGCCACGGCAAAAAATAAACCGCACCCGTAAATATTACAAATCAAACCCATAAAACTACAACAGGATAATCTCTTTTTATTGTCACCTTTGCATTGTCAACAAAAAGAAAACTATTTCGTTATGTAATTGGGCAGACATCAAACTTGTTTGTGACATGCCGTAACGAAAAGATAATTAAAAAACGATGGCAACAAGCAATACAAAATCAATAAAACAGACACTTCCGGTACTGGGTATGTCTTGTGCATCCTGCGCCAGCAGTGCCCAAACTATCGTGCAGCATGAGCCGGGGGTGGTCTATGCGTCCGTCAATTTCGGTACGGGTAACCTGACCGTAGAGTACCTGCCCGATATCACCGATATCTCAAAACTGCAAAAAGCGGTGCAAGGTGTCGGTTATGACCTGTTGATAGAAGACGAGTCCACGCAGCAGGAAACATTGGAAAATATCCACGCTGAGACATTCCGGAAACTCAAAAAGAAAACCATCTGGGCAATCATACTGGCACTGCCGGTTGTCGTTATCGGTATGTTCTTTATGGATATGCCTTATGCCAATGAGATCATGTGGCTTTTCGCCACCCCTGTCGTATTCTGGCTGGGAAAGGATTTTTATGTCAACGCCTGGAAACAAGCCAAGCACCGCTCTGCCAATATGGATACGCTAGTCGCTTTGAGTACCGGAATTGCCTACCTGTTCAGCGTCTTCAATATGCTATTCCCCGATTTCTGGCATCAGAGAGGATTGCACGCACACGTCTATTTCGAAGCCGCAGCCGTCATTATCGCTTTTATCCTGTTAGGACGGCTACTCGAAGAGAAAGCCAAAGGCAATGCATCCACAGCACTCAAAAAACTGATGGGCCTACAACCCAAGACCGTGATAGTAATGCAACCCAACGGCACAGAAGAACAAATCGCCATCGAAAACGTGAATGTGGACGATATCATCCTTGCCAGGCCGGGAGAAAAAATCGCAGTGGATGGTATCGTGACATCCGGCAATTCCTATGTGGATGAAAGCATGCTTAGCGGCGAACCCGTTCCCGTATTGAAAGAGAAAGACGAAAAAGTATTTGCCGGCACCATCAACCAGAAGGGAAGTTTCCGGTTCAAGGCGGTGAAAGTCGGCAAGGAGACGATGCTTGCCCAGATCATCAGGATGGTGCAGGATGCACAGGGAAGCAAAGCCCCCGTCCAGAAACTGGTTGACAAGATTGCAGGGATCTTCGTTCCCGTGGTGATCGGCATTGCCATTGTCACGTTTATCCTTTGGGTGATTTTAGGTGGCGACAACGGCATCGTACATGGATTACTGGCAGCCGTCACGGTGTTGGTTATCGCCTGCCCCTGCGCATTGGGGTTGGCCACGCCTACCGCCATTATGGTCGGTGTGGGAAAAGCCGCCGAGAACGGCATTCTGATTAAAGATGCCGAGAGCCTCGAGCTGGCAAAGAAAGTGAATGCCGTCGTACTGGATAAAACCGGCACCATCACCGAAGGAAGGCCGCAGGTGACCGATATCCGGTGGCTGAACAATGACGATGCCACCAAAGATATCCTGTTCAGCATCGAGAAACAATCGGAACATCCATTGGCCGAAGCGGTGGTAAAACATCTGGAAGGTACCGCCACCACTCCACTGGCCAAATTTGACAGCATCACCGGGAAAGGGGCCAAAGCCGATCATAACGAAGAAACCTATCTCACTGGCAACAAGAAACTACTGACGGAAAACAATATCACCATCGCCAACGAACTATTGCAATATGCCGATGAATGGGGCAACCAGGCCAAGACCGTTATCTGGTTCGCCAATAGCCAACAGGCACTTTCAGTGATTGCCATTTCCGACAAAATCAAAGAGACATCGATAGAAGCCATCCGGCAGATGCAGGATATGGGCATCGATCTCTATATGCTGACTGGGGACAATGAAGCCACGGCAAAAGCCATTGCGCAACAGACGGGTATTCATCATTACAAGGCGGAAGTATTGCCGCAGCACAAAGCCGAATTTATCAAGGAACTGCAACAGCAAGGCAAGATAGTAGCGATGGTCGGCGATGGTATCAATGACAGTACTGCACTTGCCACTTCAGATGTAAGTATCGCCATGGGGAAAGGAAGCGATATCGCAATGGACGTCGCCAAGATGACCATCATCTCATCCGACCTCACCAAGATACCACAGGCAATACGGCTCTCCAGGCAAACCGTAGCGACCATCAAGCAAAACCTGTTCTGGGCGTTTATCTATAATACGATCGGCATTCCCATTGCGGCAGGAATCCTCTACCCCATCAACGGCTTCCTGTTGAATCCGATGATTGCCGGAGCGGCCATGGCATTGAGTAGCGTGAGTGTGGTAACCAACAGTTTACGGTTGAAATGGAAAAATATCAATTCATAACTTACAAAAGAATGAACAATATGGAAATAAAAGAACTTCAATTCAAGACAACTATCAACTGTGGTGGATGTATCACAAGAGTAAAACCCGGACTGGATAATGCCGAAGGCATCCGTGAATGGAATGTGGATATCGAAAATCCTGATAAAATCCTGACCGTACAATCCGAAGGAATTACCGCAGATCAGGTAATCTCCATCGTCCAGAGTAAAGGATTTAAAGCCGAAGCTTTGGATTAAGATCAGGACGATTAAGCCGGATATGCAATTGGTGCAGAAATAGTAACGGATATTTATCTGAAAAAAAGATTATAAGTTGTCCCCATTCCATAAACTCGATCGTCATTAGAGTACATTTTAAAATTATAAGACAATGAAAGAATTCGCATTAATTTTCAGACTAAAGGACATCGCCGATTTCAAACCATCACCCGAGCAAATGCAGGAAAGAATGAATTGGTTGGGAAGCATCGCAGCACAAAATAAACTGGCCGATAAGGGTAATACATTATTGCCAATCTTGGGAAGTGCCAAAACTGTAAAACCGGACAACGTGGTAACTGATGGCCCTTATACTGAAATCAAGGAATTTATTAGCGGCTATATCGTCGTAAAAGTTGAGACTATTGACGAGGCGGTAGAAATTGCCAAAGAGAATCCAATTTTTAAGATTGGAGGGAGTATAGAAGTGAGAGAGGTTTTAAAACGTGATTAGCATTGGATAAATCCAAGTCATATAACGAGTTATTACCTTATTTGTTCCGACAGGAATATGCTAAGATGACGGCTGTACTCTGCCGTCATTTTAGCTTGTCGCATATTGAAATTGCTGAAGATATCGCCGGCGATACATTCTTGAAAGCATCCGAAGATTGGGCTATCTACGGCATGCCCGATAACCCTACAGCATGGCTATATACCGTGGCTGGAAACAAGATAAAAGACTATTTCAAGCACAAATCCGTTTTTGAAAATAAAGTCAGGAATGCCATAACACCCGTAGATACCGATTTCGAAAAGGATTTAGAATTTAACAATCAAATCATTGCGGACAGTCAATTAGCAATGATTTTTGCCGTATGTAATCCCGCCAACCCGATAGAAGCCCAAATTGCGTTAGCACTTCAAATCTTATGTGGTTTCAGTGTTGAAGAAATAGCCAACGCTTTTTTAACAAATAGGGAAAACATAAAAAAGAGACTGCAAAGAGCAAGGACTAATTTGCGAAATGATAACTTTGAAATCAGCGATTTAACGGAAACTGATATAAAAACGAGATTGGATACCGTCCTAAAAACGTTGTACCTACTTTTCAACGAGGGTTATTTCTCCAAGACCAATAGCCAGCTAATCAGAAAAGAGCTTTGCACCGAAGCCGTCAGATTAGCGGTAGTCCTGACTGAAAACAAACTAACCAATACCCCACAACTGAATGCCTTGCTTGCCTTAATGTGTTTCCAGAGTTCGAGATTGGAAGCAAGAACAGGCATAAACGGTGAGGCCATACTTTTTGACAAACAGGATAAAAGTCTTTGGGATAAATCACTTATCGACAGGGGTAATTACTACTTGATCAATGCATTTGATGATACAGAAATATCAAAGTATCACTTAGAAGCAAGCATAGCCTATTGGCATACTACTCCCACAGATGACAACAAGTGGGAACATATCTTGCAATTATATAACAAACTGTTACTCATCGAGTACTCTCCTGTTACAGCCCTGAACCGGACATTTGCATTTTCCAAGGTCTACGGCTATGAAAAAGCAATAAAAGAGGTAGAAAGATTAAATCTTCCGGAAAGCAATTACTTCCATGAGTTATTAGGCTATTTGTATTCTAATGTGGATATTGATACAGCAATTCAACACTATACAAAAGCAATAGAATTAACCAAATCCAAAATAGAACAAGAGACACTCAAACAAGAAATCAACAGATTGCTACTGCTAAAGTAGCAACGGGATAAAGATTAAGGCCACCGGACAACATCAAAGAAATACACTATGAATCAGTCAAATACAATAATTTGACTATATTTTTGACTCGTTCATTAAATATTTTGCCTATCTTTTTATCACATTTCGTCAACGAAACACACTTAAGAAGTATTTACAACACCCTCCTGAAAGGATATAACGAAGATGTGGAAAAATATGCAGATACACTATCTCAGACACACATTATCCGTCATATACTGAATACGGGATGGGCAAAAGCAGGACAGACAATCACACTGACCAACTTCGGCGGGTCCAATTACCGTTCTAAAGATATAAGGGAAGCATTCACTATAATGGAAAGGGCATTTCTGCTGGAATTGATATATCCTGTTACCAACGCACAAATCCCTGTTGAAGTATCCTATCGACGTGCACCAAAGTTATGCTGGGTAGATACCGGGCTCGTCAATTTTTCGGCCAATTTTCAAGTCGAATTATTGGAAACGAAAGATATACTCGACTCTTGGAAAGGAGCTATTGCCGAACAGATCGTGGCGCAAGAATTGCGTGTCGTGTGTAACAATGCCCATATCGACCATCTCAATTTCTGGGTTCGCAACAAAAACGGATCCAATGCTGAGGTCGATTTTATTTGGCAACAGGATAATCAGATCATCCCCATAGAGGTAAAATCGGGAGCCAACGCCCACCTACGGTCTATCCAATCTTTTATGGACTTGTCTTCGGGAAATATTGCCGTCCGTGTATGGAACGGGAAGTATTCAGTGGACACCATTCGAACCCCCAAGGGAAAACAGTTCAAATTACTCAATATTCCTTTTTATTATGTGGGAATACTACCCATGCTTTTAGCGCGAGAGATGTAAGCTTTAATAGAGTAGAAACAATCTGCGACTTACACCGGATTGCAAGGCCCAATTTGTTGAACGATTTTACGCCACTTCCGTTGTCTATGCTCATAAAATCAGATACTTATTTCTCATCTTTTAATTGTTTCGTCATTCTAAAATTAATCAACTCTTTCTCTTTTGAGCATTTTAATTGTTGTTTTTCAACTTTATATCCTTGAGAAAGAAAAAAATCTTTTGCTGTAATACTCACATCGGAGTAGATAAAATCATTACCTTGTTGTATTGCTTTTTTCTCCAATTCTGTCAGCATTCTTTTTGCAATTCCTTTACCTTGAAAATCTTTATGCGTAAACATAAAATCCAAATAACCATCCTTTGTTATAGAAGAAAAACCGACAATTTTATCTTCTATTTCATAAAGAACAAAATACTGTTCTACGACTTCTTCTTCCCATTTTTCAACATCGCGGCTCCACGACGACCAATCATCAACTTCTTCTTTGGAATAATCTCTTATGTTTATGTTTTGGATTGTCTCGTAAAATAATTCTGTAATACTTTTAACATCTGATTTTGTTGCCTGTCTTATTTTTTTCATTTTTACTAATATCATCATTTTCACATCACTTACCACGGGATACAAACGTTGAAGTTCGCAAAAAATTGTTTGTGAGGCTACTACCATCATCTCGCAAAACCGCTCGTTGTGTGTCAGGTATTTTACATAGGTTTCAGGTTTTTATTCAGTCGGTCTACAATTTTCTCAAAATCACGCTGTCGTGCTTCCTCACTTTTAAATGAAAGGTATCTTCTCGTGTATGTAAATCGTATAGATCGCGACATTTTATTAAAATTTTCATACGCCGGAGAGATGCCAGCCAACTTTTCCGCAAACTCTTCTACTTGTTCATCGGTTATGGCATCGCGTTTGGGCGCATCCCATAAGCCGTTTACTTTTGCTGTTTCCACGGCTTTTTCTCCCAATTCAGTCATCAATCCTTTTTTCAGAAGCATTTCCGCCGTTTTCTTATTTTTATCAGACCAAATGCTTTTTACCTTACGACTTGAAAAATATTTCAGGTATTTTGTATTGTCAATACTTTTCATCTGTCCATCTATCCAACCAAAACACAATGCTTCTTCCAGAGCGTCATTTGCGGTCAGAGTGACAACCTCTTTCGTTTTGCCGAACACAAGCCATACTCCGTCGCTCTTTTTCGCATTTTCAGTCAGCCATGTGCGAAAATCACTACGTGAAGGAAACAGTAATTCAGGAACATCAGTTTTCATAATGGTTCTCATTTCATTCAATTTATAAAGATACTCCTTTTATTCAAATCTATTTTTTCTTTCGGGCTACGTAAAAGAATAATTAATTCTTCAATTGGCGATAATAATGAAAGGAAAATCCTACTTATTGATAATATGTTTGGAATTTGTTTCATTCTTATTTCAATTTTTCCACGCTCCAAAACTCAGAAGCGCATTTATTAATGTAAAACAACCGTTCCGACTGCGATTTAGCCTTTGCAAGAATCTCATAATGGTGCTAAAACCTGTGGATAGAAATCACTCCCAACTCAATTTATCGAAATCGTCCGTCAGCAATGGACGATATTGTTACGATCACGTGACAGCAATGGGTTATATTTTGGCAACCAAGAAAAATTCACCACTCGCAGGAACGAGATTATCTGTTCTGTCTTTGAAATATTTTTCGGTCATATCTTTCGTTGAAACAGGTTGTAGTAATTGGTTGTTGCTTTTCTGCAATAAACTGCAGCCAATTCAACATAAAACCTATTGTAGGAATAGGATCAACTTCAAGGAAATTGCTTTTAATCAGTTTTTCTATTTCGTTTACAATCTCTTCTTCACTAATCTCTATAAATTGGGTTTTACTTTTTACCAATTTCCATTCATCTGTTGTTATTTTGTATTTTTTCAGAGTTGTTTTCTCTCTTTCGGAAATAGTGTCTTTATGCTTTTCCCAATTCTTTAGTTCTTGGCTTATTTCACCATAAGAAACCAGTATGGGAATTGCTTCAGAATATTTAGCTAAAAACCTCTTAATGAATGAAGTTTTATTATCTGATAGAATATCAGATAATGTAATTGGTTTTCCTAAATTCTTTAACTGTATGGCATATAAAAGTTGACCACTACCATCCAATACATCTAAATCTTCTTCTCCTTCTAATCTAAATACAAGGTCTTGTGACAAGGAGGACAAGATATAATGTAATGAATATAAAAGATTGGGTTCTATAACCACGTAACGCTGCTATTGCTGACATTGGAGATTTTGAATTGGTAAATTGTAGGGTATAAATTTATGAATATAGTTGTTCCATTTTTTACCAATAAAGAAAATGTGTGATAGAGTTACATTATCTTATCTTCAATTGAAACGTCCTATATTTCAAGATAACTTTTATATTTTTTGATCTTCACTTCTTTCAGAGTAAGCATAATTCTTGGATTTAATAGTTTATTTTAATAATTTTCAGGTCTCAACATCTTGTAAAAGGTTTATTTGCTGAATAGCTATTTAATATAATGAAGAAGACAATTACCGTCAATTTATTCATTTCTTGCTTTTTTATTTACAAAAATAGACAAAAAAGTTGAAAAGAATAGTTTCTATCCCTTTCAACAACGAATGTTCTTAAACCCTAATCTTATCCCCCAACCCATTGAAAATCTAACGGGTTACTTGGAGAAAAGAAAATAAACGTGTACTTTTGCTGGAAATCAGATTGAATTGAAGAAGAAAATTGCCATATCATCCATTGTAGTAGCGATATTGATCGTGCTGGTGGCGGGAGCGATACCGCATCATCATCA
Source organism: uncultured Paludibacter sp. (assembly GCA_937927845.1). Classification (GTDB taxonomy): domain Bacteria; phylum Bacteroidota; class Bacteroidia; order Bacteroidales; family Paludibacteraceae; genus Paludibacter. Next base: position 27,683 of record CALFXE010000105.1, on the reverse strand, counting down.
CGATAACGGGGCAATCTGTTTTCATGTGATACATTATGCCGAAAATCATGATGATTATGATGCCACGAACGATGGACAGCACTCGACCCAAAGCGGCCATAGCTGCCAACATGATCCCAACTGCGTTGCTGAAACTACTTTTTATACAAATCCGGATGGCAAGATAAAAATCAAAACACCTTCATTCGATAATGGAGATAATCCAGTGCATAACCAGTTTTTTCCGTTGCTTTATCTTGTTCCGGACTTCCTGATAAATCCTGCTTATAATACCTATACGAAACCGAAGCAGGGGGAATACCTGCTATTCTACACCTCCGCCGAAGTAAGCCGGTTCCATGGCTTGCGTGCTCCGCCTTTTATCCTTTCCTGAATTAACCTGCGGTATTTCATCACAGGATTGATGGCTATACTCGAAATAGCTGTCGATGCATCATTTTCACTAAAGTTAGTCGTTTTCTCGCAGCGGCATAATACAAACAAGTTTGTCTTCTGCTCGTACTGCTTAACGAAAACGTTCCTATTTATCATCACGGAGCAATAAATTTATCAAAAAATGAAGACTTATATTGTAGGCTCATTGATCGCAATGGCCTTGCTTATTTCGGGTTGCCATGCCGGAAATAAAAACGGATCATCTGCGGATGCCAAAGATGCGCACGAACATCTGCATGACCACGAGCATGATCACAGTCATTCGCACGACCATGACCACAACCATGATCACGACCGTTCATCCGGCGATACGGATGAGATTCATTTCTCCCGTCAACAAGCCGAAATGGTCGGTCTGGAAGTGGAACAGGTGGCACCTGCTCCTTTCAGCTATGTGATCAAGACCAACGGACATATCCAGGCGGCACAGGGAGATGAAGTGATTATCGCGGCGACTTCCAACGGGATTGTCTCATATACCAACCCTTCTCTCACCGATGGAAGCGCTGTCAAGTCCGGCCAGTCCATCGTGACGATATCCGCCAGAGATCTTCTCGAAGGGGATCCATCGACCAAAGCCAAGATAGAGTTCGAGACGGCTGAAAAGGAATTCCATCGGGCGGAACTGTTGGTCAAGGACCAGATTATTTCAACCAAAGAGTTTGAACAGTCCCGCCTCCGCTACGAAACCGCCAAGACGGCTTACAATGCGCAGGCATCGAATATGACCGCCCACGGCGTGAGGGTCACCTCCCCCATCAATGGATATATCAAAAACCGGATGGTAGGGCAGGGAGAATATGTGTCGGTGGGGCAACCCATTGCGACCGTCTCCCAAAACAAACGGTTGCAATTGCGGGCGGAACTGTCGGAATCCCATTACAAGACGCTTAAAAACATCACCTCAGCCAATTTCAAACCTGCTTATGACGATCAGGTCTATCAATTGTCCGATTTGAACGGTCGGCTATTGTCGTTCGGCAGATCAGCGGACGGACAATCATTCTTCATTCCCGTCACTTTCGAATTCGACAACGTGGGTGACTTCCTTCCGGGTGCTTTCACCGAAGTTTACCTATTGGCCAGTCCGAAAAACGATGTGATATCGGTACCGACATCATCCCTCACCGAAGAGCAGGGGCTTTATTTCGTCTATCTGCAATTCGAAGAGGAGCATTATAAGAAACAGGAAGTCACCCCGGGTCAAAGCGATGGCACGAGGGTGCAAATCGTTTCGGGACTGAAACCGGGCGACAAGGTGGTTACCAAGGGGGTTTATCAGGTGAAGCTGGCGGCGGTTTCGTCGGTGATGCCGGAAGGTCATACCCACAATCACTAACCGCAAAGACGAAACGTTATGCTGAATAAGATAATCAAATTTTCGTTGAACAACCGGATGGTTGTGCTGGTCGCCGCAGTTTTGCTGATGGTCGCAGGATTATACACCGCCGGCAATATGGAAGTGGATGTGTTCCCTGACTTGAACGCGCCGACTGTCGTGGTGATGACCGAAGCGCAGGGGATGGCTCCCGAAGAGGTAGAGCGGCTGGTCACTTTCCCCATAGAAACTGCCCTGAACGGGGCGACCGACGTGCGTCGTGTCCGCTCCTCTTCCACAACGGGATTCTCCATCGTATGGGTGGAATTCGACTGGGGAACCGATATTTACCTCGCGCGGCAAATCGTGTCCGAAAAGCTGTCCGAAGTGAGAGACGCCCTACCCTCTTATGTCGGAAACCCCACGTTAGGACCGCAGTCGTCCATCCTGGGCGAACTAATCACCATCGGATTGACATCCGACTCCACTTCGCTTAGGGATTTACGCACATTGGCCGACTGGACCATCCGCACACGATTGCTGTCGATCGGCGGCGTGGCGCAGGTGACCGTCATCGGCGGCGAGATCAAGGAGTACCAGATATTGCTGAATCCCGAAAAGATGAAGCACTACGACGTCAGTCTGGACGAGGTGATCAACGTGGTGCAGGGCATGAACCAGAACGCTTCCGGAGGCGTATTGTATGAATACGGGAACGAGTATATCATCCGTGGCATCCTTTCCACGAACCAGGTGGAAGCTTTGGGGAAATCGGTGGTAAAGAGTGTGGATGATGTACCCATCCTGATTGAAAATATCGCCGATGTGAAAATTGGCGACAAGGCACCCAAACTGGGAGTAGCCTCTGAAAAAGGTAAACCGGCCGTACTGGTGACGGTCACCAAACAGCCTAATATCAACACGGTGGAACTGACCCATAAGATAGACCATGCGCTGACCGATCTTCAACAGTCGCTTCCAGCCGACGTGAAAGTATCCACCGACATTTACCGTCAATCGCGTTTTATAGAAAACTCCATCAGCAATATCCAGAAAGTGTTGTACGAAGGAGGTATTTTTGTGGTGATTATCCTGATCATCTTCCTGATGAACGTGCGGACAACAGTTATCTCCGTTGTTACCATTCCTTTGTCGTTGGTCGTTTCAATTCTCATACTCAAATATATGGGGCTGACCATCAACACCATGTCATTGGGAGGTCTGGCCATTTCCATCGGGTCATTGGTGGATGATGCCATCGTGGATGTGGAGAACGTGTTCAAGCGGCTGCGGGAGAACCGGCTAAAGCCGAAGGAGGAGCAGAGGAGCGTGATAGCGGTGGTGTACGATGCATCGCGAGAAGTACGTATGCCGATTTTTAATTCGACGCTGATCATGATTGCCAGTTTTGTCCCGCTCTTTTTCCTCTCGGGAATGGAAGGCCGCATGCTTGTCCCCCTCGGCATCGCATTTATCGTGGCGATGATCGTCTCCACATCGGTCGCCCTTACCTTGACACCGGTATTGTGCAGTTACTTGTTGGGAAGATCCGGGAAGAAAAGTGGTAAATCGAAGTTGAAGAGTGATGTGTCTGGGGAAAAAGAGTCTTTCGTCGCACTGAAACTAAAATATGTCTATGAAAAAGCGCTAAGATGGACGTTGAACAACAGGAAATGGGTACTTGGCGGAACCGGAGTCGTACTGGTCGTCTCCCTGATCCTCTTCTTTTCGTTTGGTCGCGATTTCCTTCCACCATTCAATGAAGGGTCATTCACCATCAGCGTCAGCACCATGCCCGGTATATCACTGGAAGAATCGGATAAAATGGGCCGGATAGCCGAAGAGTTGTTGCTCTCGATACCAGAGATACAAACGACAGGGCGCAAGACCGGACGTGCCGAACTGGATGAGCATGCCTTGGGCGTAAACCTTTCGGAGATAGAAGCGCCGTTCATACTCGACAAGCGTTCCAAAGACGAAGTATTGGGAGAGGTAAGAGAGAAACTAAAGCTCCTTCCCGGTGTCAATATCGAAATCGGACAGCCGATCTCCCACCGTATCGACCACATGCTTTCGGGTACAAGGGCCAATATCGCCATCAAGATATTCGGTCACGACCTGAACAAGCTGTACAGCCTCGGAAATCAAGTCAAAGCGTCCATCGAGGATGTCGAGGGGATTGCCGACCTGAACGTGGAACAGCAGATCGAGCGTCCGCAATTGAAAATAGAACCCAAGCGGGAACTGTTGGCCAAATACGGGATATCCTTACCCGAATTTGCAGAGATTGTCAACGTAATGCTGGCCGGCGAAGTGGTTTCTCAGGTTTACGAGGGTAATAACTCATTCGACCTGACATTGAAAGTGAATGACGAAAGCCGCTCGACTGCCGACATGATCAGGACCCTGATCGTGGATGCCAACGGCCGAAAAGTCCCCTTGAAAAACATTGCCGAAATCACTTCGTCCACCGGTCCCAACACGATCAACCGTGAGAATGTCTCCCGAAAGTTAGTCGTCTCCGCCAACGTGGCCGGTCGTGATTTACGGGGTGTAGTAAATGACATTCAAAAGAAAGTAGGTGAAGAGATTTCATTGCCCGAAGGCTACCATATCGAATACGGCGGACAGTTTGAAAGCGAGCAGGCCGCATCACGCACCTTGCTGGTCACTTCCCTGTTTGCCATTATGATCATCTTCCTGCTCCTGTTTGGCCAGTTCAAAAGCATCAACCAGGCTGCCGTCGTGCTGCTGAACCTGCCATTGGCCCTGATTGGCGGAGTCTTCGCCATATTCTTCACCAACGGTACATTAAGCATACCGGCCATTATCGGTTTCATCTCCCTGTTCGGCATCGCCACCCGGAACGGGATGTTACTGATATCACGTTACAACGACCTGGAGCGTGAAGGCTATTCGAAGTTTGAATGTGTGATGCACGGTTCTTTAGACCGTCTCAACCCGATATTGATGACGGCACTCTGTTCCGCGCTCGCCCTGATCCCTCTCGCTTTAGGGGGAGACCTGCCGGGTAACGAGATACAAAGCCCGATGGCAAAGGTTATCCTGGGCGGATTGCTCACATCCACTTTCTTGAATGGTTTTATCATTCCAATCATGTACCTGATTACTGAAAGGAAAGTGACTAAAACAGAAATTGTAAACGATAAAGAGATTTAAAAATAAAATCCAGATGAAAACAATCATAATCACCCTGTTGATACTGTTCATGTGCGTCACTTTGAATGCCCAGACAAGTATCAACTCCGTGTTGGCTTCGATAGAAGAGCACAATACCACATTAAAATCACTCCGGGAAAGTGCCGAAGCGCAGAAGTTAGAAAACAGGACCGATATCTATCTCGAAAATCCGGAAGTCGGGTTCAACTACCTATGGGGAAACCCGTCCGACATCGGCAAACGTACCGATATCAGCGTGATGCAGTCATTCGACATGGCGACCATTACCGGCGCGAAAAGAAAAGTGGCCGACAGACAGAATGTCCTGGTCGACTGGCAATACAAAGCCGACCGGATGAATATCCTTTTGGAAGCAAAACAATACTGCATCGACCTGATCTACTATAATGCACTGAAAAAGGAACTCAACCTGCGCCTTCAACATGCCGAAACGATTGCCGCCGGTTACGAAGGACGTCTCAATTCAGGTGATGTGAGCCGACTGGAATACAATAAAGTGCAACTCAACCTCTCTACTGTTCAGGGAGAAATATCACGGATTGATGTCGAACGCAATGTGCTGCTGGAACAACTCAAAAGGCTCAACGGAGGAACGGATATCCTGCTGGAAGATGACCGGTATGATGAAGTTTTGCTTCCACCCTATTTTGACGACTGGTTCGAACAAGCGGCAGAGAAAAACCCTGTTTTGGCTTATGCCAGGCAGGAGATAGAGGTAAGCAAGCAACAAGTCTCGTTGAACAAGATGAAAGGGTTACCCACCCTTTCTGCCGGATATATGAGTGAAAAGCTGGTAGGCGAACACTTTCAGGGCCTTTCGGTGGGAATCTCCATCCCCTTGTGGGAAAACAAGAACCGTGTAAAGCAGGCAAAAGCATCGGTAAGGGCGGCCGAATCACGGGAAACGGATAGCCGCCTACAGTTCTACAACCAGCTACAGATACTCTATAACCGCACTACCGGCTTGAAAGCAGCCTCAGAAAAGTACCGACAATCCTTGATAACTGCCAACAACACCGAGTTGCTAAAGAAAGCGTTAGACGCGGGAGAAATATCGTTGTTGGAATATATGGTGGAGATGGGGTTGTATTACGAAACCATCAACCAGGCATTAGAAACCGAAAGGGATTACCACAAGGCTTTTGCGGAATTATCAGCCATAGAACTTTAGTGATATCGCCTATCATTTATATTTAATTTGGCAATTCCCCATTTTCGTACTATTTTCGTAGGCTAAAACGGTTTCTGATCATATATTCCGAGGCCATAATCAAGAAAAAAAATGCAACTGACAGCGAAATTAATTCAAACTCTGCCGCTTCAATCCGGTACAGGGAGAAACGGAGAGTGGAAGAAACAAGATATTATTGTGGAGACACAAGACCAATATCCTAAAAAGATTTGTGTCTCTTTATGGGGAACGAAATTCCAGCATGTCCAACTCAATGCCGGTGATCTCTACACCATCGATTTTGATGTGGAAAGCAGGGAATTCAACGGAAGATGGTATACCGACGTGAAAGCATGGAGAGTGGAAGCGCAAACTACACAAAAAGCCGCCCCGACTACCTATCCAAATGATGACTATGATGAGATACCCCCACCGGAAAATCCATTCAGTGATGCTAATGAGATTGATGACATACCGTTTTAATATATTCCGGATTCATAGCAGCGGAGTGAGAGGGGTCTCGTTCGAACACCTTATGCCACTCCTAAATTTTTTCAATAACCTTAAAGAATTGATTGACAGAGTAGAGAACTAAACACTCGCCAGAAGGTCTATTCCATCTATCCCCAAATTTAGCAGACAGTGTCCGCAGAATTGGAGAATATCCAAAAAAATAAAAAAACTATTTGTGCAATTAAATATATTGAGTAAATTTGCTAATAGTATTGAGTAAATTCACGCACCATGTTCGAACGGACTTATTTAAAGTCAATTAAAGCAAGAATTGAAGAACCAAGAAAGCTCATTCAAGTCATTTTGGGGCCTCGTCAGGTGGGTAAAACGACGATGGTTACCCAACTCTTATCCCAATTATCCATTTCCAATCTATTTGAATCTGCGGATGCTATATCAGCAACAAATTCAACATGGATTGCACAAGTATGGGAATCAGCGAGATTGCGAATGAAAGCATCCGGTACAACAGAATTCTTATTAGTTATTGATGAAATACAAAAAATAGACAACTGGAGCGAAGTCGTCAAACAACAATGGGATAAGGATTCTCGTGAAAATATCAATATCAAAGTGATTCTCCTTGGTTCTTCCCGACTATTACTCCAGAAAGGATTAACAGAATCTTTGGCCGGACGGTTTGAAACATTACATTTGGGACACTGGTCTTATCCGGAAATGCAAGAAGCATTTGGGTGGAGCATCGAACAATATGTTTATTTTGGAGGATATCCGGGATCAGTATCTTTAATCAACGATGAACAACGTTGGAAGAACTATATAAAAGATTCTCTTGTGGAAACCAGTATCTCCAAAGACATATTAATGCTAACAAGGGTGGATAAACCTGCCTTATTGAAACGTTTGTTCGAACTTGGCTCTCTATATTCGGGGCAAATTCTTTCTTACACAAAGATATTAGGTCAACTTCAAGATGCAGGAAATACAACTACATTAGCTAATTACCTAAAACTTTTATCAGATTGCGGCCTATTGGGAGGTTTGGAAAAATATGCCGGGGACATAATCCGGAAACGAGGTTCAAGTCCGAAATTTCAAGTCTATAATAATGCTTTGATTACTTCTCAAGGTAATGATACTTATGAGAATGCAATCATTAATCCGGAACTATGGGGGCGACTTGTAGAATCTTCTGTTGGAACACATTTGATTAATTATTCCATTTCTGAAAGATATAATCTTTACTATTGGCGAGATGGTAATTACGAAGTCGATTTTGTTTTGGAAAAAGGAGATAAAGTAATCGGACTTGAGGTAAAAAGTGGAATGAAAGCAGATAATGCAGGTATGGGAATATTTTCACAAAGATTTCATCTGGAAAAAGTCTTGCTTGTTGGGACGGGAGGAGTTCCCTACGATGAGTTTCTAAAAATAAATCCGAAAGAGTTATTTTGATATATAAATAAAAGATGGCAATAAAAAAATCAGAATTATATAGTACTTTATGGCGCAGTTGTGATGAATTGCGTGGAGGCATGGATGCAAGTCAATACAAAAACTATGTATTGGCAATGCTCTTTATTAAATATGTCTCAGACAAAGTAAAGCATAATATCGAATCGTTGATAGAGGTTCCCGAAGGCTGTTCTTTTGATGACATAGTCAAACTTAAAGGAAAAACGAATATCGGGGAGCAAATGAATATAAAACTTGCGGCATGGGAAGAAGCCAATGATTTAGACGGAATGTTTAAAGAAGCCGATTTTAGTGATGAAAGCAAGTTGGGAAAAGGGAAAGACCTCGTTCAAACAGTCAGTAATCTGATAGGCGTGTTCCAATCTTCCGGTTTGAACTTTGGAAAGAATCAAGCAAACGATGACGACTTGATGGGGGATGCTTATGAATATCTGATGAAACATTTTGCCACTGAAAGCGGAAAGAGTAAAGGACAATTTTATACTCCTGCGGAAGTAAGCCGCGTTATGGCAAAATTAATTGGATTAAATAAAGAAAAACGTCCCAATGTCTCTATTTATGATCCGGCATGTGGCTCCTCTTCACTATTATTACGAGCCTTATCCGAGGCCGCAAACAATGCCGCTCTTTATGGACAAGAATATGATATAACGACTGTAGGACTGGCTAAAATGAACATGATATTACACGGTTACGAAACTTATGATATTCGTACCGGTGATACACTTAACAATCCACAATTCATTGATGGAGATCATTTAAGCATATTTTCCTACATTGTCGCCAATCCTCCATTTTCACAAAAATCATGGCTTAAAAGTGCTAAAAGAAATGATAGATATGAACGTTGGAATGAACATACAATTGGCGTACCACCCGAGAAAAATGGAGATTATGCCTTTTTGTTGCATATTATCCGCTCTCTTGAAGATAAAGGCAAGGGAGCGTGTATTCTTCCACATGGAGTTTTGTTTAGGGGCAATGGAGAGGCCGATATCCGAAAATATCTCATAAAAAGGGGGTATATAAAAGGTATTATCGGGTTACCTCAAAATCTATTTTATGGCACTGGTATCCCTGCTTGTATTATAATTGTCGACAAAGAGGATGCAGCTAGTAGAAAAGGGATATTTATGATAGATGCCAAAAATGGTTTTATCAAAGATGGAAATAAGAATCGGCTGCGGGAACAAGATATTCGTCGGATTGTCGATACATGGGAAACTTTTGAAGATGTTCCATATTATGCACAATTTGTCAAAAATGAAACTATAAAAAAAAATGATTACAATCTGAATCTTCCACGTTATATTGAAACAGAAGACGATGAAGTAATTCAAAATATAGAAGCACACCTGAAAGGGGGTATTCCTGAACATGATATTGAACAATTCTATCATTATTGGGAAGCTTGCCCTTCACTACAACATGTACTATTCAAAAAGGGAGATAGAAAAGGCTTTTTTGAGTTTATTCCTGATAAGCACGACCTCAAAGATGTAATTAACAATCATCCTGATTTTGACAACCAGCATAAGGAATTATTCCAAAGTTATGCAGAATGGAGCCAGATATGGTTTCCTCAATTTGAACAGCTACGACCAAACTCATTCAAACCCAAAAAAATCATTGAAGAAATGGGAAATTCGGTGTTGGAAAAGTTTGGAAAATCAAAATTAGTAGACAAATACAATGTCTATGATCAGTTGATGAATTATTGTGCTGAAACACTTCAGGATGATCTCTACCTGATCGAATCGGATGGATGGAAAGTAGAATATTACGTTATACCGACCAAGGAAAGTAAGAAAAACACTGAAGGAGATGAAAAACCGAAGAAAGCAAAAGAAGCAAAAACAATAAAAGATATAGCATGCGACTTACTTCCTGTTGATTGTGTCGTCGAGAAATATTTCTCCACTGAGAAAGAAAAGATTACGTTTCTTGGAGAAAAGACACTCAATGCTGAGGCTAATTTGAACGAATTAATTGAAGAGTATTCCGATTCATATTTAGATGTTGCCAATTTTAATGATGGTAAATTAAACAAGGGTAATGTACAGAAGAGACTAAAAACAGTAGATAAGGAGGAAGCTGAAATCTTGCAAGAATACATCAATCGGTCCAATATCATTGTCAATTACAAAAAGCAGTTGAAAGAGGAAAATACGGAACTTCTGAATCAGGTTTTGAAGAGGTATACTTCTCTTACAGAAGATGAAATTAAAGAACTTGTAACCAACAAATGGTTAGTTGCTTTTGGTAATAGGCTGGTAGCCGAGGTTCAGCAAGTAAGTCAGTTGTTAAACAGCAGACTGCAAAACCTTGAAGAAAGATATGAACAAACTTTGCCAGAAATAAATAAAGAAGTCGAAATATTAGAGGCTAAAGTGATGCAACATTTGGAAAAGATGGGATTTCAATCATGAGTAAAGACAAAAAAGGATATAAGGAAACGGAATTTGGGGTAATCCCTATAGATTGGACTATTGATACATTTGGAAATCTATTAGAAGGTTTTACGAGTGGAGCAACTCCATTGCGCGCTATACCCAGCTTTTATAATGGGGATATTCTTTGGATATCGAGTGGAGAATTGAACTATAATTGGATTACTGATACATTAGAACATATTTCTCCTGAGGCTCAAAAAAGAACAAATCTAAAACAACATCCAGTTGGGACTTTCTTAATGGCAATAACTGGTTTGGAAGCGGAAGGAACACGAGGTCGATGTGCTTTCGTGGGAAAACCCGCAACTACAAATCAGTCTTGTTTAGCGATTTATCCTACAGAAAAGCTTACAACAGAATATCTTTTTTATTTTTATCGTCAATATGCCAATTATCTTGCATTTAAGTATTGTCAAGGGACTAAACAGCAAAGCTATACAGCAAAAATAGTCAAACAATTACCTATATGCTGCCCCACTGATATTAATGAACAACGAGCCATAGCCGAAGCCCTTTCCGATATTGATACCTTGATAAATACATTAAACAAACAAATTGAAAAGAAAAAGAATATCAAACAGGGAATGATGCAAGAGTTGCTTACAGGAAAGAAAAGATTGCGGGGATTTACAGCAAAATGGGAAGAAAAAACGTTAGGGGAAATAGGTAGATGGGGCAAAGGGAATCAGTTATCAAAAAAACTTTTACTGCCTGACGGTATCTATTATTGTATACATTATGGAGAATTATTTACGACATATAAAGAAGTTGCTTTTGTGTGTTATTCCAAATGTAATTTAAATAACAATGTTATTTTATCTAGAAAAGGAGATATTTTGTTCCCTGCCTCAGATGTTACACCCACAGGATTAGGAAGATGTTCTGCTATTATGGTAGATAACGTAGTTTTGGGAGGTGATATAATATATTTTCGACCTAATGAAGAATATCATTCTATATTCTTAAGCTACTCGATAAATTACAATAAAAAATCAATAATAGAATTAGTAACAGGAACAACTGTAAAGCATATAAATAGTACACAATTAAAAACTATATCTATTCATATACCTACAAAGGAAGAACAATCTGCTATTACCAAAATTCTAACTGATATCGATAAAGAAATAGAGCAGTTAGAAAAAAAACGGAACAAATATCATAACATAAAGTCAGGCATGATGCAGCAATTATTAACTGGACAAATACGGTTAACAAATATAGCCTCTCTTTCAATGCCAAAAGAAATAAAAATAGAGAATTACTCCTCTAATACAAAAAAACACAGTAAGCAGTTTGACGAAGCGGTTATAATCAGTTTCTTGGTTGACAAATTTGGCTCATCCGAGAAGCCTTTATCTCGTTTCATGTATACAAAATTATCATATCTTATCCACAGAAAACACGATAGCAAAGTGGTGGACTTCGAAAAATTTGCCGCAGGTCCCTATAATCCTAAATCAAGATACGGAGGTCCTGAAAATATTGGAAAAGAAAATGAGTATTTTAAGTTAGTCAAAGATGCGAAAGGATATGATGCGTTTGCACCCATGGAAAATATACAAGAAGCTGTCAATTATTTTACTCAATGGTATGGATCGGATATTCCGAACTGGATAGATCTATTTCGAAATTATAAACCTTGGGATTTGGAAACGCTGGCAACAGTTGATATGGCTATATGCGATTTAGAAGAGAAAAAAATCCCGATAAATGTCGGCAATATAAAGAATTATCTTGCATCTATTCCTAAATGGAAAGCGAAATTGAATAAAACTCATTTTTCGGATAGACATATTCAAAATGCAATAAATGAATGTATAAGACTATTTAAAATATAAGCCCTATGGATTCTCACGTTGGCGAAAAGGAAATACGGACACAGAAACGCTTGATCGAATTATTTGATAAGCGCTTGGGATATACTTTTCTTGGCGATTGGAAAGATCGTGAAAATAACAGTAATATCGAAGAGAAGTGGTTAAAAAAGTACTTGAAGAAAACAGAATATCCTGAGTCCGAAATAAACAAAGCAATTACAATTCTTAAACGAGAAGCAAATGCTTCAAGTGACAAGTTGTATCAAGCCAATCTAAGAGTTTATAACCTATTACGCTATGGAGTAAATATCATTCCGGAGATAGGCGAACAAAAAAAGTATATCCATTTAATTGATTGGAAGAATCCATATGAAAATGACTTCTACATTGCCGAAGAAGTCACAATAAAGGGTCGGGAGAAAGCAACCAAACGTCCTGATTTGGTTATCTATGTCAATGGAATAGCCTTAGGTGTCATTGAATTGAAACGTTGCACAAGTTCGGTTCATAACGGTATTCGCCAAAACTTAGACAACCAAAAAGATGCATTTATTTCTCAATTTTTCACTACTGTACAGTTTCTTTTTGCAGGTAACGATACTGAAGGGTTATATTATGGGGTAATTAATACTCCTGAAAAGTTTTGGCTTCGTTGGAAAGAAAACAATCCAAATGAAACAAACGAATTGGATAGAAGTGTACTTCAATCTTTTGACAAAGAACGCTTCTTAGAATTAATACATGATTTTATTATTTTCGATGGAGGTAGAAAGAAAGCGTGTCGTCCTAATCAATATTTTGGAGTTAGAGCAGCACAACCTCGTGTAAGAGATAAGGAAAGCGGAATAATATGGCATTCGCAAGGTTCTGGTAAAAGTCTGACTATGGTTTGGCTCGCCCGCTGGATTCATGAAAATATAGATGATGCCCGTGTGGTCATTATTACAGACCGAGATGAGTTAGATAAACAAATTGAAAGTGCTTTCAAAAATGCAGGGGAAGAAGTAAAAAGAGCTCGGAGCGGTTATCAGTTAATAGGAATGTTGAACAATGCTAATCCCTGGTTGATTTGTACATTGATTCATAAGTTTGGAAAAGGTTCAGCCGATGAGGAACAAGATTTATATGGAAGAAAACGCAGAAAACCATTGGACAAATACTTAGAGGAAATAGCCAGTTCGTTACCAGTTGACTTTAAAACAAAAGGTAACCTATATGTTTTCATTGATGAATGCCATAGAACGCAGGGTGGTTATATGCACGAGGCCATGAAAAAGATCATGGGAGAAGATGTTATGCTAATCGGTTTTACCGGAACACCTTTATTGAAAACAGATAAAAAAACCTCGTTAGAAACATTCGGAACCTATATACATACTTATAAATTTAACGAAGCTGTAGATGACAAAGTTGTATTGGACTTAAGATATGAAGCTCGAAATGTAGAACAATATCTTGGAAATAAGACTAAAATTGACGAATGGTTTGAAAAACGAACTTTAGGTCTATCCAACGTTGCTTCCGCTATTTTAAAACAACGTTGGGCTCGCATGGAGAAACTCTTTAGCAGTAAAGAACGTATACAGCGTATAGCAGCCGATATATGCCAAGATATGGACACAAAACGAGCATTGGTTGGAGGATACGGGAATGCAATGCTTGTAGCTGATAGCATTTATCAGGCTTGTCGCTATTGGGAAGTATTTCAGGAAACCACTCTTAAAGGGTATTGTACTGTTGTTACCAGTTATGGTGCAGAACTTAATGATATTAAGGGTGAATGTGTGGGTGAAGGAAAAACTGAAGAAGAATTCAAATATGACATCTACAAAAAAATACTGGATGGAAGAACACCGGAACAATATGAGGAGTGGGCAAAGAAAGAATTTATAGAAAATCCTGCATCCATGAAACTTCTTATCGTCGTAGATAAATTGCTGACAGGATTCGATGCTCCATCTGCCACTTATCTCTACATAGATAAGAATATGGTCAATCACAATTTGTTTCAAGCCATTTGTCGGGTAAATCGTGTAAATGGAGATGAAAAAGATTATGGATACATCATTGACTATCAAGACTTATTTAATTCGATAGCTTCCTCTATCAAGGATTATACTTCCGAAGCATTTGAGGAATATGATAAAGAAGATATTCAAGGCCTACTAACAAACCGTTTGTATGAAGGAAAGAAAGCATTAGATGAAGCACTACAGGCTGTTCTGACTTTATGCGAGGTCGTATATCCACAGACTAGAGAGAAGTTCTTTGAATATTTCGTATATAGTGAATCGACCCCTTACGAATTACAACCTCAGGAAAGAGAGGATAATGCGGAAAAAAGAGATAAACTCTATAAGCTCGTAAGTAATCTTGTTCGAAAATATATTGATATAGCCAATGACATCTACGATGCCGGCTATTTACAAAATGAGGCTAAAAGAATAAAAGAACAAGTTGATTTCTACAATGACCTGAAAGATGAAATCAAACTGAAGAGTGGCGATGCCATTGACCTTAAAATGTATGATCCAGCTATGCGTCAGTTAATAGACGCCTATGTTAGGGCTGATGACAGTGAAGAGTTACTAGTCTTTAATGATACATCTTTCCTTGATTTAGTTGCCGTTGCGGGAGAAGGCGCTTTTGGCAAATTACCAAGAGGCATAAGAAACAACCTGAAGTCTATTGCCGAGACTTTAGAGGCAAATATGCGAAAAGTTTTCATCTATGAAAGACCTAACAACCCAGCATATTATGACAAACTATCCGAAATATTGCAAAAACTAATTGACGATGTTAAACAAGGAAAGGCTGATTATAAGGAACACATAAAGAAGCTAATTGAACTCGTCCAGAACAACAAGAATAAAACACAATTTACATATCCTGACAATATATCCACAGATGCCCAAAGGGCCTTATATGACAATCTGGATAAAGATGAAGAATTAAGTTTGGCAGTTCATAATAGCATTATTGAAAATGCCATGAATGGATGGAAAGATGGGGTTCCGCCTATAAAAACGAAGAAAGTGAGGCGTGCTATAGCTAAGGCTTTAGAATTAAATGAAAATGATGAGAAAGTAACAAATATTCTAAATATAGCGAAAGGACAGGCTGAGTATTGATGGAACATATCGTGGTAAATAACATCTCTATAGAAGTAGAATATAAGAAGATCAAGAATATTCACTTATCGGTTTATCCTCCTGACGGAAGGGTACATATTTCCGCACCTGAAACGATGAAACCAGATTCAGTCCGCCTATATGCAATATCCAAGATAAGTTGGATTAACAGACAAAAGGAGAATGTACTGAAACAAGAAAGACAAACTCCACGAGAATATGTTTCAGGAGAGAACCACTATTTTAAAGGTCAACGCTATCGTTTAAAAGTGATATATTATAATGATATACCCAAAGTTAGATTAGAAGGCAAAAGGTTTATTAATCTCTATGTGAGAGAAGGTACTACTGACAATAAACGAGCAGAAATCTTAAAAGAATGGTATCGTAAAGAATTAAGAGAAACTCTGTCTCCTTTGGTTGAAAAATGGTCGCAAATACTGCAAGTAATTCCTAAGCATTGGGAGATAAAACAAATGAAAACAAGATGGGGAAGTTGCAATACTCGAACGAAAAGGATACTGTTCAATCTTGAATTAGCAAAAAAACCTACCCATTGCATTGAATATATTGTTGTACACGAACTCGCTCACTTAATAGAACGACAACATAACGATCGATTTATGTCAATACTAAATATCCACATGCCCCAATGGGAAATGTATAAGGATGAATTGAATGAATTTATAGTATAAAAAATCAGGCACATGAATTATGAAAGAGAATTGAAGCAACATGTAGTTATTTGACAACTCGTTGCAATTCATTCTAATTTTGTATTTTTGCAACTCATTTCATTACTAATAAATTTTTGATTTTATGCTAATTAAAATAGGCAACTTATATACAACAAAAGATCTCAATACACCAAGAAGGAAAATGGTTAGCGCATATAGATCCAAAGTAAATGTAGCTATAGTTGATGATGAAGAATTTGTTTATCTAGATGAACTAAGAAGATCTGGCTTTTCTTTAGTTAAATATGATGACGTCCCGGATCTTCAATCCTTAGAGGCCTACCCTGCCATTATTTGTGACATAAAAGGTGTAGGGAAAGCATTTAAATCTCCTTTTGAAGGCGCTTATTTAATACGTGAACTGAGAAAAAAATATCCATTTAAAGTTTTAGCTGCATATACAGGTTCTACATATGATATTTCTATTAATTCATATTTAGAAGGAATACATATAATAAAAAAAGACATTTCTGTTGATGAATGGTGTAGTGAAATTGATTATCTTATAAAGCGAGTAAGTGATCCTAAAGAAAACTGGAATAAAATAAGAGATATGCTAATAAAAGAAGATGTTCCATTACTGTCCTTGGCAAAGTTAGAACATGAATATGTCAATATACTTCTAAATAAAGATGGAAATTTTCATGATTTTCCATCTTCGATGAAGAAGATGAATTTATCAGAAGATGTCAGATCTGTAATACAATCTTTAATTGCTGGATTAATTTTATCATTATGATATTATCTCCTTTTCCTTATAAAATATTTATCAAAGATAGGATAAAACCTGGCGTTGTATTTAGTACTCCTAAATTTTGTTCCAGGAATGCTGACAACTTACATTGTAAAAACTTTTATAAATCAATTAGTGGAAAAACTGGTTATCATATTTGTCCTTATGGATTTGGAGTTGATTATGTGCAATTGGGTAATAACTCTGTCATATTTACATGTTTGAATATAGAGAAAAAATCTGACAGAAAAAAAGTACAAAAAAATCTAGGTAAACAAGAATTTATTCCAAGA
This sequence comes from uncultured Paludibacter sp., assembly GCA_937927845.1. GTDB lineage: Bacteria > Bacteroidota > Bacteroidia > Bacteroidales > Paludibacteraceae > Paludibacter. Next base: position 10,441 of record CALFXE010000105.1, on the reverse strand, counting down.
TTACCCTTAACTGAATATGAACGAATAAAAAATAACTTCATATCTCATATATTAGACAATGAATCAGTCATCAATATAGAACAAGAAAGGTCTAAAATAGAAATTGAAAAAGAACTTTTAGACAATACCATTCATGAAATAAGGAAATTAAACAACCAATTAAAAGGATATATCAGTAAATTAAATTACCATACACAAAATTTAAGAGAAAGAACAGATAATATAGACAAATTAAATTTAGATATCTATGCCACTACAAACTTAATGTCTATTCGGCTTAACACTTATGACTTAGAGGTCAATCCAGAACTAAATCTAAATAGTAGCCCCAAAGAAATTGCAATTTATAAGAAAATTGAAAAAATATATAAATGCTTAAGTATTGAGACTGGAAAGAAACAATTATCTGTAAGACTGGAAGGAAATTCATATAATTCTTTTTTTTCAAGCGATGTTATTGAGATCGCATTTTTCATTATTTTAGAAAATGCAATCAAATATTCTCCCCAACAAAAAAATATAGATATAATTTTTAAAGAAAAGAATGATGAGTTAACCTTGACTTTTAAGAATTGGGGATTTAGACCTCGAGAAAATGAATTAAAGTTGTTAACTAATCGGGGATATAGAGGTCAGATCGTAAAAGATAATCCGGATTTGGAAGGTCGTGGCATAGGACTTCACCTGTTCAAAATAATATGTGATACAAATAATATCAAATACAACATTAGAATAGATGATGATAATTATTACCAAGATAATTATAGATTTTCTCCATTTATAGTTGAACTATATTTTAATAATATGATTATTGGAGATAGCGTAAAAGATAATACTGAAGATCCAGAATAAAGAACTATTCCCAAAAAATTATCATAAGCAAATTATTTTAAGAGGAGGCTCTTATGTAATTATTATAGACAATTATCTACTTGCATCATACCGTAGTATCCGAATCCAGAACCGAATAAAGCTCTATTTTTAATGTTGGAATCCGACAAGGAATAAATCAACTTCTTTTCAACAAGTTATATGAGTTCGAAACCCTCCGGCTATAAACGTTAAAAAATAATATGCTAAAAACAGGAATTTCAGACAAAAATGCAGGAATACCCGTAATAATTTAAATATAAACCAATTGTCTTTAACTTATAATTAATCGATATCGTCAAGTAAAAATAGAAATAAGCAGTCTATTTCTGGTATCGAGCACATAGAACAAAACTATAATCAACTAATAATCAACACATAAATAAACAAAAAAGAGGAATATTAGTATTTTACCCCTAATTTCCCCTTTCTGCGGAAAGAGAGGATTATGAACCTAACGCTCCAACCTATTGAGTTTCAATATTCTATTTTTGTTTTTTGTCCTATGGGGTACGGTTAAGAGCGCACCTTAAAATGACTGCTCTTGGCTTAGCTTTGTCTGCTGTTGTCGCCATAAAACTTGGGTTCAAAGTTACAACTATTTCTGAAATATACAACTATTCTGGACAATAATGGTTTAGAGTTAGTGCAAGGTGCAAGTCTATCTATATATAGATACTTGCACCTTGCACTTTTAATTGACTTGTCCTAGAAAAACTTTACAGATTATTTACTCTTTGTACTGACTGGGCTTGACAAAAAAATATTTGCAGCAAAAAAAACGAATTTTATTGTGTTAATATAAAAATAAATACTTACCTTTGCCGACCGCTTATTTTATATAAGTGAAATTCTACAGTAATAAAATGAAGAAGGTTATATCAATATTTCTGTTGCTGCTAATGCTGGTTATCGGGATGCATCCCGTACTTGCCATGCATTATTGTGCAGGAGAATTATATTCCTTTGGAGTTTTGAGTAATGAAATAGAAGAGTCCTGCTGTGGAGATATGGAAATGCCGCAACAGGAAGACAATTCCTGTCATACTACCCCAAATGCGCAGGAAAATAACGTTTTGCCATCCCATGAGAATTGCTGTGACATCCAACAGATAGAACTCTCAACGGACGACTATCAGCATCAGGTTCAGCAATTTAACCTGAATAAACTATTGCCGTCATATGAAAATGTATGGTTGGTTTTGAATATGCTTATACCCACAGAGAATGATGGCATTACAAAAATTAGTCAATACTTTCCGCCGGGAGGTCTCAGTTTACAGAACGTTGACCTTCTGACCTATATTTGTATCTACCGTATTTGATTTGATAAATCCGTGGTTACCCTGCCATTGGTTTGAATTTTGTGTATATCCTAAACCGGATGTACGTTAAATTGTTTATATCTAAAAACAAAGATCAACAAATGTTCATCAAATCAAAGAACAATGAAACCATTTTATTTTCTGATTGGTATAGCTATGTCCACCGGCTATATCACAGGACGTTCCGTATATACTCATAATAGTACGGAAACAGTTCCTATTGATTCGGTTGTTCCCCAACCGTCAGTACCCCAATATACCCTTATCAAACATCTGATAGAGGATAAATCCGCTATTATACTTGATGTACGTACAGAGCAGGAGTATAATAAAGGTCATATAAGAAATTCTGTAAATATTCCACTGGATAAGCTGAATGATTCTGTTTTTTTCTTGCAAAAGGAAGAACCTATTGTAATAGTTTGCCGTAGTGGAAAAAGAAGTAAAGAAGCTAAAACTTTTTTAACACATCAGGGGTTTATTAATGTGTATGACGGAGGAAGATGGGAAAGCCTGAACAAATTACTATTGACAGATAAATAACAATATTACTATGCTTAACAGAATCATCAAGTATTTTCTCGATAACAGGGTTATAACATTGTTACTACTTGTTATCATCATTGTTTGGGGACTATCGACAGCTCCATTCAACTGGCATGGTGGTGTATTGCCACGCGACCCCGTCCCTGTGGACGCTATTCCTGATATAGGAGAGAACCAACAGATTGTCGCCACCGAATGGATGGGACGTTCACCAAAAGATATTCAGGAACAAATCACGTATCCGTTATCTACCTCGCTACTTGGAATACCCGGAGTGAAAACCATTCGCAGCACCTCCATGTTCGGTATGTCGTTTATTTATATCATTTTTGACGATAATATTGAATTTTACTGGAGCCGTTCACGCGTACTTGAAAAGCTGAACTCTCTGCCTGCCGGAACATTACCAGAAGGGGTACAGCCCAGCTTGGGGCCAGATGCCACTGCTTTAGGACAAATATTCTGGTACACCCTTGAAGGACGTAACCCCGAAACAGGGGAACCAACCGGCGGATGGAACCCAGATGAGTTACGAACAATTCAGGACTTTTATGCCAAATATTCGATTTCAGCAGCCGAAGGAGTATCCGAAGTAGCATCTATCGGCGGTTTTGTGAAAGAATATCAGGTAGAGATAAATCCCAATGCTATGCGCGCCTTTAACGTATCCATCATGGATGTGATGAATGCCGTGCAAAAGAGCAATCTGGACATAGGTGCGGAAACAGTGGAAATCAATAAGGCTGAATACCTTGTCAGGGGATTGGGATATATTAAAAATGTTTCCGATCTGGAAGAAGCCGTTATCACTGTCCGCAACGGAGTACCTGTTAAAATAAAAGATGTCGCTTTTGTTAATCTGGGCCCGGCTACCCGTCGTGGAGGTCTGGATAAAGAAGGCGTCGAAGCTGTCGGTGGCGTTGTAGTTGCCCGTTACGGCTCAAACCCGATGCAGGTTATTGACAATGTAAAAGCTAAAATACAAGAAATGGAAGCAGGGCTTCCTCAGAAAACACTGGCTGATGGTACCGTGTCAAAAGTTACTGTTGTTCCTTTCTATGACCGGTCAGGACTGATACAGGAAACTATCGGCACACTGGAAACAGCCCTTTCCCATGAAATACTGATTTGTATTATTGTTGTAATCGTATTAGTATTTAACCTGCGTGCATCAGTTGTAATTTCTGCCATGCTTCCTATAACGGTGCTGGCCACCTTTATTATTATGCGTTATACGGGGGTTGAAGCCAATATTGTCGCGCTGTCGGGTATTGCCATCGCTATCGGGGTCATGGTCGATGTCGGGGTTGTCTTTGTCGAAAATATTATCCGGCATATGGAAATGCCCGAAAACAAAGGAATAACCAAAGGTAAAGCGTTTGTAAATCTGATACATAAAAGCGTTAGTGAAGTTTCGGGAGCAATTACCACAGCTATGCTTACCACCGTTGTGAGCTTCCTGCCTGTCTTTGCTATGCAGGCGCAGGAAGGGAAATTATTCCACCCGCTGGCATTTACAAAGACTTTCGCATTGGTATCAGCCCTAATATTAGGATTGAGCCTATTGCCTACATTGGCTTATTTTGCATTCTCTATTAAAATAACTTCTGCACAAGTACGAAAAACAGCCAATATTATCCTGATAGCCGCAGGTATCCTGTTGTTTATCTTTACAGGCGTATTTGCAGCCCTGGCACTTACCCTGTTCGGACTGAACAACTTCCTTGCCAACCGTTGGACGAATAAAAAGATACCTACCTATATCAATATAGGCATCGCCATATTGGTTGCCGTCTATTACCTGACTGTTGAATGGCTGCCTATCGGGCCACAGGAAGGATTCTTCCTGAACCTTATATTTGTCCTTGTTGCTATAAGTGTAATTTTAGCCTTGCTATGGATATTGGTTATTTATTACGAACGCATCTTACGCTGGTGCTTGGCACATCGTTGGAAATTTATGCTTATACCATTAGTTACCGTATTTTTCGGTATCATGATATGGTTGGGATTCGATACAACATTCGGCTTTGTCGCCAAGGGGTTTGAAGCCGTCGGCTGGAAAAATTTCAGACAGACTGCTTTCTGGCAGGCTTCAAGTGAACGTTTTCCCGGTATCGGTGAAGAATTTATGCCAAGCCTGAATGAAGGCTCGTTCCTTTTGATGCCTACAAGCATGCCCCATACGGGTATAGAGCAGAACCTGCAATTTATTGAAACGCTTGATAAGCGCATCTCCAATATTCCCGAAGTAGATATAACCGTAGGTAAGTGGGGACGTGTCAATTCGGCACTCGACCCGGCTCCGACCCAAATGTTTGAAAACACAATTAACTATCGTAGTGAATATATTCTGGACGAAAATGGACACAGGCAACGATTTAAAGTAAACCGTAATGGAGAGTTTCTATTAAAAGGAGGAGGAACTTACAATCCGGAAGATGGCTTTCGCCTGTTACCTGCCGATAGCCTTATCACGGATAGCAAAGGTGATTACTTCCGCCAGTGGCGTCCCCATATCAAAAAAACGGATGATATCTGGCAGGAAATCGTCAATGTATCTCACATGCCTGGACTTACCTCCTCGCCCAAACTACAACCGATAGAAGCCCGATTGGTGATGCTTTCGACAGGTATGCGCGCACCGATGGGATTGAAAGTATCAGGGCCCGATCTGGAATCCATTGAACAAGGTGGAAAAGCATTGGAAACGGCCTTGAAAGATATTCCGTCTATTCTTCCATCTACGGTGTTTTATGACCGTGCCGTCGGAGCACCCTATATTGAAATAAAACTAAACCGCCGGAATATGGCGCGTTATGGTATTACCGTGGCTGATTTACAAGACGTAATCAGTGCGGCAGTGGGAGGAATGCCCCTGACCACAACCGTAGAAGGGCGTGAACGCTTTCCGGTGCGTTTAAGGTATCCGAGGGAATTGAGGGATAACCCGGAGGAACTGGCTAAGTTGATTGTACCTACGGCAACCGGAGCCCAAATTCCTTTGAAGGAAGTGGCAGATATAGAATATACCAAAGGGGCGCAGATGATCCAGAGTGAAAACACGTTCCTGTTGGGTTACGTTATATTCGACAAAGTAGCCGGAAAAGCCGAAGTAGATGTTGTTAAGGAAGCCGATAAAATACTCAGAGAGAAAATATCATCCGGACAGTTGGAATTACCCAAAGGTGTATCTTATAAGTTCGCCGGAAATTATGAACAACAGGAACGGGCAGCTAAACGCCTGCTGGTTGTTGTACCGTTATGTTTATTGGCAATTTTACTCATTTTGTATTTTCAGTTCAAGACCGTTACAGCATCGCTTATTCACTTTTCCGGGGTAATCGTAGCCTTTGCCGGAGGATTTATCCTGTTATGGCTTTATGGCGAGCCCTGGTTTATGAATTTTTCAGTTGGTGATATGAACATGCGCGACCTGTTCCAGATGCATCCGATCAACCTGAGTATTGCCGTATGGGTAGGATTTATCGCTTTGTTCGGTATCGCAACTGATGATGGGGTTCTTATGGGGACATATATCCATGATACTTTCCTTGAACGCAACCCACAGACCAAAGATGAGATAAGAGAAGCTGTAGTCCATGCCGGATTGAAACGTGTACGCCCTGCTGCGATGACTACCGCAACCGCACTTATTGCCTTACTTCCTGTACTTACATCGACAGGTAAGGGAGCAGATATTATGGTTCCGATGGCCATTCCCACTTTCGGAGGAATGCTTATCCAGTCAATGACCATGTTTGTAGTGCCGATACTACAATGTTGGTGGCGTGAATCAGCAATAAAGAAACACGGTAATATAAAAGAATAAAAACAGAAAGTATTATGACAACAATAAGAATCAAATATTTAACAATGCTGTTGTTGATGATAATGGGCACCGGTTCAGTTTCAGCACAAACCGCTGATTCACTCAGCCATTACCTCAAAATAGCTGCCTTTAATAACCCCGGAGTTAAAGCGGATTTTATGGTTTATAAGGCATCTTTGCAAAAAGTTCCACAAGCAGGAGCTTATGCAGATCCCGAACTTGAAATAGGCTTTTTCCTTGAACCGATGGATATTATCGGAGGGAAACAGGTTGCCGAGTTCAAACTGATGCAGATGTTCCCTTGGTTCGGTACAAAGAAAGCGGCACAGACCGAAGCCACGCATATGGCAAAAATGTCATTTGAAAAATTCCGTGAAACCAGGGATAACCTTTATCTGGAAGTTTATACCCAATGGTATCTACTTTGCAGCTTACAACAAAAACTGATGAACAACAGGGATAATAAAGCCCTGCTGACTCAATTGGAACAACTGGCGTTACGTAAGTTTTCATCGCCATCAGCAGGTGCAGGATATTCAATTTCCGCCCCGACCCCACCAACCAGTACACCTCCGGCAGGAAACGGAAGTGGCATGTCATCCATGTCCTCAATGGGAAGCAGTGGTGGCTCTCAGCCAACTACTCAAAATGCAGGCATGTCTTCGATGGGCAGTTCCGGTAGCGGTATGTCGTCAGGCATGAGTGGTGCTGCTTCCGGCGGTATGTCTGATGTGCTGCGTATCCAGTTGGAGATAGTTGAACTGGATAATAACATAGAAAGTATCCTTTCGGAAATAAAAGCGGAAAAAGCAAAGTTCAATACTTTATTAAACCGCTCCGCTCTCAGCGAAATACAGATACCCGAAACCTTTGAGCAACTTCCATTCCTTTTCGATCCTGAAACTGCTATGACAAAGATCAACGATCAGAACCCTATGTTGAACATGATTACCGAAGAAGGGCTTGCTTACAAAGCAAAAGCAGAAATGGATAAAAAGATGAGTTATCCGATGTTGGGTATAGGGGTGCAATATATGCTCAATAAGAAAACAAGCGATCCGATGTTCGGAATGGGCGATATGAACGGAAAGGATATGATTATGCCAATGGTTTCCGTTAGTATCCCCCTCTATCGTAACAAGTACAAGGCCCAACAGCGCGAAAGTAATTTCTGGTGGCAAGCCAGTAAAGAGAAATATACCAATACGTACAATGCGCTGGAATCGGAATTGTATAAGACAAAGCACCTGTTGGATGATGCTTCCCGTAAAATTTCGCTATATAAAAAACAGTCAGACCTTGCTGAAACAACCTATAATTTGGTCGTACAGGAGTTTGTTGTAGGAAAAAGCGATCTAACGAATGTTATACAGGTTCAACGGCAGCTGTTGGATTATCAACTCAAAAAAGCCGAGGCAGTGGCAAGTTACAATACGATGGTGGCATCTATTCAAAAACTGATTTCATTTAAGGATACAGAACAAAACGTAAACAGCATATATTATGGAAACGAATAAATTAAAAAAGATTATTAATAATAATTATATCAAGTACGGATTGATACTCATTGCCGGGCTGTTTATCGGCTGGCTGATATTCGGAGGTTCATCCAATAATCAGAATGAATCAACTGAGCATGTTCACGAAGAGGGAGCGGAACAAATTTGGACTTGTGCCATGCACCCACAAATAAAACAAAACAAACCGGGTAAATGCCCTATTTGCGGTATGGATTTGATACCGTTAAAAACATCCGGTAGCGGAGACGAAGCCGTTGACCCGAATGCGATTCAACTGTCTAAGGAAGCTGTGGCACTGGCTAATATACAAACAACCGTTATCAGCCGTCAGAACCCCGTAAAAGACGTACAGTTATATGGTACGATACAAGCGGATGAACGATTGTCACAGTCACAGACATCCCATGTCAGTGGACGGATTGAAAAACTTTTTATCAACTTCACAGGAGAGAGTGTTAGGCAAGGACAAACGATTGCTACAATTTATTCCCCTGAACTGTTAAGTGCGCAACAGGAACTACTGGAAGCGGCTAAAATGCAATCGGTACAGCCTGCCTTAATTCAGGCGGCGCGTGAAAAACTGCGCCTGTGGAAATTGACGGACGATCAGATAGCAAGGATAGAGCAATCAGGAAATGTATCTGCACTGGTGGAAATAAAAGCCAATACCGGTGGTATTGTAGTGAGTAAAAAAGTAAGCCAGGGAGATTATATCAATCAGGGAAGTGTCCTTTTTGATATTGCCAACCTGTCACAGGTATGGGCTATGTTCGATGCCTATGAAGTAGATCTGCCTTTCCTGAAAGTCGGGGATAAAATTGATTTCACACTGCAAGCCGTGCCGGGCAAAACATTTACAGGACGAATATCCTTTATTGATCCGATATTGGATAGAACAACCCGTACGGCTAAAATCCGGGTGGAAACAGCTAATTCCGGCATGCAATTAAAGCCTGAAATGTATGCTAATGCTATTATCAAAGCTCCATTGAAACAATTCAACAATGAAGTTGTCATACCAAAATCGTCTGTATTGTGGACTGGAAAACGTTCGATTGTATATGTGAAGCAACCGAATACACAATCTCCGGCATTTATGTTGCATGAAATTGAACTTGGCCCGTCGCTCGGCGATTCGTATGTAGTGCTTTCGGGTGTGAATGAAGGAGATGAGATTGTGACCAACGGAGCCTTTACCATTGATGCCAGTGCGCAACTCGAAGGAAAACGTAGTATGATGAATGCTGAAGCATCCCGTCCCGTAACAGGGCACGAAGGTCATAATATGTCGGGAAGCTCATCAGGTATAAACCAATCCGAAACATCAACCGGGCATGAAGGACACGATATGTCCTCCATGCAGGGAGATTCAAAACAAAGCATGACTGCCAAAACTGAACATGCTATGATAAATGTGCAGGGACTGTGCGAAATGTGTAAGGATCGTATTGAAAAGGCCGCAAAAGGCGTAAACGGAGTTACATCTGCTTCATGGGATCAGAAGTCTAAACAACTGCATTTAAACTTTGACCCGGCAAAAACCAATGTGGATGCTATCAGCAAAGCAGTAGCAAAAGTCGGACATGATACGGACAAATACAAAGCAGATAAAGCCGTATATGACGCATTACCAGATTGCTGCAAATACAGAAAATAGAAATAATAGTATATTAACAATTTAAAATCAGAGTAAAATGAAAAAGTATGTTTTAGTTATGGTATTAGGATTAGGTATCCTGTCTTTTAGCGCGTGCAACTCAAAAAGTGCATCAAGTAATGATACAGCTCAAACGGAACCGGCAGCCCAATCAGCCACAGAACATCATCAGGATGAACATGCCATGTTGGGTGTACAGGGACTGTGCGAAATGTGTAAAGAACGGATAGAAACTGTTGCAAAAGGTGTGGAAGGTGTCTCTTTGGCTATGTGGGATATAGAAAAGAAGGAACTACATCTGAACTTCAATCCGCATCAGACTAATCTGGATGCAATCAGCAAGGCTATTGCCAAAGCAGGACATGATACAGATAAGGATAAAGCTGACCAGGCAGCATATGATGCATTGCCCGATTGCTGCAAATACAGAAAATAAAATAAATATAAATAACTAATCAATTAAAATAAAAAGAAATGAAAAAGATAGTTTTGTTTTTTACAGTGATAGCATTATTGTCAGTAAGCAGCCTGACTGCAAACAATCAGGATGGCCTGCAAAAAAAAGATACCATACATGCCGGACATCATCAACAAGAAAAAAGTGAGGTGAAAGGCTCTCATACTATACTCAAAGTTGAAGGTAAGTGCGATATGTGTAAAAAACGAATTGAGACAGCCGCATTAAATGTGG
>CALFXE010000104.1 GCA_937927845.1 uncultured Paludibacter sp. | reverse complement strand
AGCCGTGTGGACTGCATCCCGGTATTCTACCGGGATGGGGCGGGTCGGTACAATATAGGAATGGGGTTTGGAAATCGGACTGCCGGCGGGATTCATCGGTGCACTACAGGGATGAAGGTGGTATTAGGACTGCCGGGGGATGCTGAAAGGAACACAAGACGGTACACGGGTTTCACTGTCGGTGAGGCAAAAACATCCTTTGCACGCCAAGGGTACAGGGAGAATTGGGGGTTTGACGGTCGATGCTGTTGTGGCGTTGGGAATCGGGTTGAAAGATGTGAGGGGTTTTATATTTGTGCTACATTCCCCAATTCCTGCTGTACCCGAATGATTGTAGCTGCGGGATTAGAAATTTCCGAATGTGCGGTTAACCTGTATGGATTTAAAAATGTAAAAGGTTGTTTTTGCCGGGGGGAGTAATATATTTTTGAGCATGTTGTATTTATTGCCAAAATCAATATAATGGAAAAGATTTCAATTGTTAAATGAATAGTTTTCATTTGCTTTGGAGAACATTCTTCTTTTACTTAATCATTTACTGGTGTAGTTGTATGGCTACTAATACGGCTACTGGTATGGTCACTGGTACGGTTACTGGTATGGTTACTGGTACGGTTACTGGTATGGTTACTGGTACGGTTACTAATGCTAATACTTATTCTTTTCCTTGTCTATTCTCTAATCGTTCTCTAAGTTTTCACATTTATAATACTGATTATAAGTTAACTAATAAGACTTCTTCTCTTAAAATAACCAGTTCCTTCTCTACTTCTTCTCTAAATTATTCAGATTTATTTTTATCTGCTTTCCCTTTTCTGTCAATCTGTATTTTTGGGTAGGACTATTCGGGCTGTTGGGTTGAGTAAGTTCTATTACCCCCAATTCTAAGGATTTTTGAATATATGCAGTTTTGAAATACGCCTTATTCTTAAGTCTGAGAATATCCATTAGTTGCGCCCGGGTCATTTCACCTTCAAGGATATTAACAAGGTCTTTAACCTGGTCTGTTACTTGGCTATCTACTTGGTCTGTTACTTGTGCGGATTTATTATCAGGAAAGTTCTCGTCTCTCAATTCAATAACCGTTACCTCGAAGACTGTCATCTTTTCTACGTCAAAAATAGCCGGTTCATTGCCGTTTTCTTTCAACACGGTTTGAACACGGTCGATGCCCCGATTGAACATATTGACGTATTTGAGATTCTTCATCCCCTCGGCAATTACAGGATTGCGATAGTCATTTACTTCGGGAAAATTTTCGGGCCGGGCTTGTCCATACAGTCCTCCGGCATTCATGATCTCAATTCTATCCTTGAACTGATACAACCGTATCGGCATATTCGACTGGTAATCGGAGTGCATGCAGGTATTCATCAAAAGCTCACGCAGAGCCAGTTTGGGGTAGTTATACTGTGTCTTTTCCCTTAAAATTGATACGGGTACAGGACGTTGGGTTACAATGGAAAAATCGAGGAATAAATCCAACTTAGGTAACAATTCAAGAAGGCTGCCTGTGAATACCCTCTCGTTGATGATTTCGGATGCCTTGTCGTAACCGGCAAAGTGAACGTATTGCACATAAGTTCCAGGCAAAAAATACTTGGGGTTCTTTCCAAAAAGTATGATTGCCGCATGTGTAGGGCAATCAAACGGCAAGTTATAAAGCCGTAAAGAGGCCAACTGTTCCTTTAGCGGACGTTTATCGGATTCCAGTATTTCAGTATCAATGGCCTGTGGTAAATAATCGGACTTTATTTTATCCACATCCAGATCATTTATTGTAGCTTCCCGGCAGGGTGTAATGTCGAATGTGGCAAGGTTTGACGTGGATCGTTCTGTAAGAATTCTTTCTTCTTCCAAAGAAGCTATATCTTTTCTGGGGCCAATTCTTATGAATGTCCGTCCACGATAACGAACAGGTGTAGAAAGTGAAGGTTGCACTTCAACTACGAGCAAATCGCCATTCTCAAAAGTGAACTTGTCCGTGTTCATCACCGGTACAGGAAGAATATTTCCATCGGAACGGATGGCGGAAATCTTCTTCATCAGGTCATCATCTACTTTCAAACCGCATAAAGAACCGTTATTATGGGCTCCGATAATGAGATAACCGTTTTTTCGGGAGTTAGGCATATCATTAGAGAACGCACAAATAGCTTCGCAGAATTTATCCATGTTACCGGTAGATATTGTTCTTTCTACACGATATGTCTCTGTGCTCGTGAGTAATTTCTGAAGTTCCGCCTTTGTTATCATTTATAGTTCCTTTCCGGTTTAACTGTTCGCATCATTCTTGTTTGTTGTCTTGTAACTCGTGTAACCGGGTGTTTCGCTTTACTGCCTGATTACATTGAATTTCGCTCTTCATGCAAATTTAGGTATATTTTTTTGATTTGTAAGGTTAAATGGAGAGCTCTTATCTTAATGACATTCGACCAATTGAAGTTAATGTATGAGGGTTAATAGCGAGAGGGGGGGTGCTTTGACCAGAGCTCTAAGTATCACCTTTTGCTAATCTAAAAATCAGGAAGTTTTATGAGTTTTCCGAAATCTGTTTTCCAAATATCAAGTTCGAGTAAATTTCCATCACTATCGACATTTAAAGATGCAATTACTTCTACGCCATCTACATCGGTAAATTGAAAATCACTGATCTGTTTTCCAAATATCAAGTTCGAGTAAATTTCCATCACTATCGACATTTAAAGATGCAATTACTTCTACGCCATCTACATCGGTAAATTGAAAATCACTGATCTGTTTTCCAAATTTCCTGTCTGTAATAATCTTGCCTTGGGGATATAAATATAAACTTCCCATTGTTCCGTCATCCATAGGACGTACCCTTAATCCTTCTTTCCAATCTTTAGGTATTTCCAAGAAAGACTTTTGTAAAAGAATTTCAATTAATCTTTCCTCCTGAATGGTAGGTTTTCTATTTAATTCCATGTCTTCTTTTAGCTTTATACAGTATTGAAGGATTTACTTCCGTAGCACTGTCGGTATATTGGTGTTTCCTCCTAAAGTTCATAGAATAAAACATTGATCCATTCTTGTATTTCGCCAAACATTGTCTTCCCCATCGATTTAGTTTCCCTAAATTACATCCATAGGGATAAGCACCTCTATATAAGTATATCCCGGCTATTGCCTACTTGCGATAACTATCATATTTTGACGGAATATAGTAGATCAACTTATATATTAATAGAGCCATAGTTTTTTTCTATTCTATGGCTCTATTTTTGACTAACAAAAAACCTTCTAACGTTCAAGTAACCGGGTAAATGAAAGTGATCCCAATTTCCACTTGCCGTCTATCATTACATACACCTCTGTAACCATGAAAGGATTAACAACCTCATTCCCTCCGACAATAGCTGTTAGCCTGATCTTATCAAGAATGATGGCTGTCGTTCCAACAAATTGAACGGATGTTTCCTGTATATCCGCATGCTTGTACTGAATGCCACCGCTTCTGATAGTATTGAGTTCCTGTTCTTTGTTCATCGTAGCGCCCATATGAACGAACATGGCATTTTCGTGAAAGAGTTCATTGAGCGAGTTTACATCCTTTTCGGCCATCCATTGCCATTTTTGTTTGGAAAGGTTGATGAGTTCCTGTTTCGTTTGTTCATCAAACGTTGTCTGCTGCTGTGCATTTATTGCCTGAATGCTTGCCATGAAAAAGCCAAGTACGATAATAATAGTTTTCATACCAATAGTTTTATTTGTTGTAGCTGTAATAATCTTTATCACTAACCGGTTCGTACCATACCGCAGGCCCCATATTGCTACGGGTTCCTATGGCGAGGTGCTCCATTGGGCTGTCGGGTGTTGCTCCGTGCCAATGGACGACATCGGATTTGATTTTTTATAATTCTGTGATTAAAAATTTATTTTTTGTTTTAATTGTTCTGTATATAAATCAATGCGGCGCATTTCATTTGGAATATCAATTGCCTGCGGACAATGCGGTTTGCATATATCACAGCCTATACAATGGTTTGATTGGCGCAACTTGGGAATGCTGCGGTCATACCCGATAAGGAATGCCCGGCGGGCTTCTCTATAATTCTTATCCTTTGCGCTAAGAAGCCTCTGCCCAGCACTTATTATACGATTGTAATGTCCGAAAACCCCCGGAATATTAACTCCATACGGACAAGGCATGCAATATTGACATTCGGTACATTCGATATAATCATCGTTCATCATGATATTCGTTACTTTTTCCAATGCGGTATATTCCGTTTCGCTTATCGGTTCGAGAGGGGAATAAGTACGTATATTCTCCTGTAAATGTTCCATATATACCATTCCGCTTAATACCGTAAGCACGCTTTCCGGTGTGCCCGCATACCGGAAAGCCCAAGATGCGGCGCTATCCTGCGGACGTAGTTCTTTCAGTAGATTTGCTGCGGGAGTACTTAAACGGGATAATCGCCCACCCAAAAGAGGCTCCATGATAACAGCCGGAACATTCTTCTTTTCTAACTCCCCTAACAAATATTCCGCATTGGTATTCCAACCGGAGGCATGCTGCCAATCTATATAGTTTAATTGTATTTGAACGAAATCCCACTGAATACCCATAGCCAGCAAGTAGTCGAAAACTTCAACTTCACCATGATAAGACCACCCCAAATTACGGATACGCCCTGCTTTGCGTTCTTCTAACAGGAAATCAAGTAATCCATTATCAAAAAAACGTTTTTTCAAATCGTCCATTCCTCCCAATCCAACACCATGAAGGAGGTAATAATCGAGATAATCTACCTGCAAATCACGCATGGATTTACGATACATCGCTATTCCCGCTTCCAACGAGCGGGAAGCGTCTGCTCTGTGATTGGACATTTTGGTTGCTATGAAAAATTTATCCCGTGGATGACGTTTCAGGGCAATACCCGTTGCAGTTTCAGACCATCCTCTTACATATACCGGTGCAGTATCAAAATAATTAACCCCATGAGCAATGGCATAGTCCACAAGGTCATTTACTGTGTCCTGATCGACCTCCTCCTCCCCGCTACCATCCGTTTTTTGACGCAAAGGCCAACGCATACAGCCATATCCCAAAAGGGAAACCCTGTCACCGGTATGAGGATTTACACGATAAGCCATTTTATCTGTCGGAACTTCGCCTATTGAACCCCCTTCGGCTGATACTGTATTGTTGGGTTTGCATCCGACAAAGGCAGTAGCTGTTACAACTGAACCTGCGCCTAATGTTTTGAAAAAATTCCGGCGGCTTAATTCTTTTCTGTTTTTATCTTTATTCTCCATATCAGATTTTATACTGCATGATGATTTACGTTTCCTTCCACGTAAATAGCACTGAACGGACGTGCGGGACAGAGGTTCTCACAAGCTCCGCACCCGATACATAGTTCTTTATCAATTACAGGAATTTTCAATGAATCGCTGAAATCAGGGTCGCGAGCCACTAATGTGATAGCACCCGTGGGGCAATGACGTTCGCAGTTATGGCATTGTACTTCATCGGTATTCACCACGCAATTGTCTTTAATCCAAACAGCCAGACCAATTGATATGGCAGATTTATCAGCAACTGTGATAGGTTTTATGGCATTTGTAGGACATACCTGGGAACACTCAACACATTCCGGACGACAGTATCCGTCTTCAAATGTCATTTCGGGTTGCATAAAAGCTGCCAGTTTACCTGAAGGAACTAATATATTGTTAGGGCAAGCCGAAACGCAGAGTTGACAGGCAGTACAATGATTCTTCATGTTTCTTGCACTCAAAGCTCCGGGCGGTACAATAGGTGTTTTCCTGTCGGGAGCCTTCTTGTCCGCTATCTCCGCCAGTCCGCCATCGACATGAAGTTGTTGCGCTTTCAACGTACTGTGGACAGCCAATATCCCCAATATGGAAAGCATATTGCGACGGGAAAAGTCTTCCGTACTATTTTCCATATTTGAAGAATTATCTATGAATATTGGTTTCAGTGCATTCTTTTTCGCTCTTGTTTTCACAGGAACATATTTCATCGCTCCGAATTTGCATTTTTCAATACAGTTGAAACAGGTTACGCAACGGCTATGATCAACACTCATTGTTTTCACATCTATACAGGAAGCCTTGCAACCTCGTTCACAGGCTTTACATTTAGTACATTTCTCTTCGTCAAAAGTTAGCCTGAAGAGGGAGAACTTTGACAGTAAACCAAGAAATGTTCCCACAGGACAGATGGTATTACAATATGTGCGCCCATGCCGCCATGCAAGAACGCCGATTATGATTGTTGTTATTGCTGCTACACCAAATATAATCCACCCTTTAATCCATATATCAGTTGAATAAAACGCATAACTATCTGCGCGTTCTGCAATTAAAGCCAGGATATTGTTCCCCATACGATAAAGTGGAGCAAAGAAGTTTGATGCTATACGACCGTATCCCGCATAAGGATCGAGTAATGAAACGACCACACTTATTCCTGCTATCGCTGCAATAATAAACAACGCCAAAACACCATATCGCAACCATGATTTGGCAACAGAATAGCGGAAACGGTTTTTCTTCCCTTTTCTTCGTCCTGATATATTCGATACACCATCTTGGAAAACACCCAGAGGGCAGATAACAGAACAGTAAATCCTACCGAAAAGCAAAGTCGGAACGATAAGGCTGAGGATCACAACTATATTTGTTGCCAGTATAGCTGGCACAAGCTGTATTTTAGCCATCCATCCAAACCACACATGAAATGTTCCTGTGAAATCAAGGAACAAGAGAGTTAGTAACAAAAACAATATAGAAGCGGTTATTCTTCTGATTTTTTTGAGCATGAAGATTTATATTATGGTTTATTCTTTAACACCAATTTTTTGAATCCACTTAACTACTTCATCTTTTGCAACAGCTAAATTGTTTCGTGAAACGCTGTAACCATCCAAGATTTTAGCTCCTTTTTCCAATTCAGTAATTGTCTTAATAGCTTGTGAAAATCGGCTACCTCCATGTGTACAAAATGGAACAATTGTTTTTCCGCTGAAATCATATTCATCGAAGAAAGAATAAAGAGGCATCGGCATATCATACCACCAATTTGGAAAACCAATAAAAATCACATCATATTTATCTAAATCTTTGATTTTTGTAATGAGCTTCGGACGAACCTTGGATTCATTTTCTTTTTTGGCATAATCAACAAGTTCTTTATGCGTTCCAGGATATTGTTGAACGGTTCTTATTGCAAACAATTCTCCTTTGGTAGCTTGTTGGATAATAGCTGCAATATATTCTGTATTTCCCTGCAGTTTACCGTCTGCAACGATACGGCTTGCTCCCGATGAAGTATCTACACCGTCGGTTTCAGGCATAGTAAAATAAGTGATAAGGATTTTCTTATCACTTTTTGACGATTGAGCCTGCATTTGCAAGCAATTTAAGAGCAGGATAGCTGTAGCTATCAATAATATTTTTACTCTCATTCTATTTTATTCTATATATTTCTTCCTGTTTCATAGGCTTCTTTGACGATTGGTTTCCCATAATAGGATAGGCTATT
This sequence comes from uncultured Paludibacter sp., assembly GCA_937927845.1. Lineage (GTDB taxonomy): Bacteria > Bacteroidota > Bacteroidia > Bacteroidales > Paludibacteraceae > Paludibacter. The sequence goes on along the minus strand of CALFXE010000104.1, from coordinate 1,961 downwards.
CAGCCTTGTAGCTGTAATAATCTTCATCACTAACTGGTTCGTACCATACTGCAGACCCCATATTGCTACGGGTTCCTATTGCGAGATGCTCCATTGCACTGTCGGGTGTTGCTCCGTGCCAATGGACGACATCGGGTTTGATAGGGATAATATCTCCTTTTTTGATTAACTGGATAGGTTTGCCTCTCTCCTGATAATATCCCTCTCCGGCTATAACAATCAGAATTTGACCTCCGGGGTGTGAGTGCCAACTGTTGCGGCATCCGGGTTCAAAAGTTACATTTCCAAGTGTACAGTCGAAATTTTCGGTATCAGTCATCAGCCATTGCAGGTAGGCAATTCCCTCGAAGTTGTTGTTGCTAATTTCTTCACCTTTAGGAAAAATCGCATTTAACTGGACATCATTACTACTTTCCATTGTACTTTCATTATTACCGGACTTGTTGCTGCATGCTGTCATGATAACTACAAGACATGCCGAAAAAATCACTTTTAATTTATTCATAATATTTCTTTTTAAAGGTTGGTTTGATAAAAGCTAACCAGTTTCTTTACTGCTTGTGATACATATTCGGGCTTCCAATAGGTTTGTATATGGGTAGCCCCATCAATCAGGAACAGTTCCTTATTTTTTGCATTAGTTGCCTTGCTGAATGCTTCATCCGTCATGTATTTGGTATCGGCCTTGCTACCTGCCATCATCAAAAGGGGTTGATTGATCATATCCATGTTCGTGGCGGCATCCCATGTCATTAAGTCAAGCAAACTGCTCATTGTATAAAGGAATGTTGAATTTGGATGTGCGTGTGTCCTGTAATAATACACATATCCCTCACGATACAGGTCTGTTGATGTTTTAGCGATTTCCTCATCGGTTATGCTTGCCACACCGGCATAAATTATCTCACCTCCGGCAGCTTCCTGTGCACGTGCTTTGGTAGCTTGTTCAAGACGTTCCTGAATGGTGTTCAATTGTGAGTTCTGAAAGCCGTTACGCCTAACCTCACCGGAGTTGAACATACTTAAAGTTGCGACGGCCTTGAACCGCTTATCCGATTGAGCGGCTTTCAGCGTATAACCTCCACCTCCGCATATACCTAATATACCCAGACGATCCGCATCAACACCTGCGTATCGGGTAATAAAATCAGCCACACCGTGAATATCCTCCGTGCGGTATGCAGGATTATCGGTATGACGGGGTTCACCGCCACTCGCTCCCTGATAGGCTGCATCAGCAGCAATGGTAATATAGCCGTGTTCAGCTAACCGTTGTGCATATAATCCCGAAACTTGCTCCTTTATACCTCCATTGGGGTGCGCAACTACTATTGCCGGATATTTCTTCGATGGGTCATAGTCGGCTGGTGTATAGACATTGGCTGCAATATCTATCCCATTCAGTTTATAGGTAACCGGGTGAATATTCACTTTTCCTTTTTCATTTCGGGTTATTGCACCATCGTACACGAGGCCATAGGGGTTTTGTTGACGCTCATTCTGAACGGACTGTGCTTCTACCATATCTGTAGCTGCTATTGACGTTGCTATTGCGATTATTGACGTTATTTTCTTCATTCCTTTAAAATTTAATTTTTGATACATACTGATCCTTTTTATTATTTATCCAATCCTTTTTCTTTTAACCATCCGGATAACTGGTCGGCAATTTCAACATTGTTTAAATCGGAGAAAGGAAAATGTGTATTGCCTTTAATCCCAATTTCCGGCAAGTGCACCACGGTGGCATCACCACCGTGCTTATTGATGGTAGCCTCCCAGATCCTTGCCATCTCCAGTCCCGAACGCCAATGGTCTTTGTTCCATACGGATGTCGGCTCTTCGGCGATGTTGTCCCCGTAGTATATGATGATGGGTATTTTCGTCAACCTGTTAAAATCGACAAGCGGTATTTCCACTCCATTCAATGCGCCAAAAAGACCGGATGATTGTATTGGCGG
>CALFXE010000103.1 GCA_937927845.1 uncultured Paludibacter sp. | reverse complement strand
CCTTTCGGGTGTTATTCTCCGTATAATCACGAAATAACACCCGAAAGGGTATCTTTTTAAATATCAGGGTACGCAAAAATACAGGAGGATATGTACTAACAGAGAAAGGAAACTCTAAATCAACCACATTATGGATAAGGACTATTCAATTTACAAGTACTACAAAGGTTCGGACGAGTACCCGAACGACAAAGCAAGGTTCTTCGGTTTCTATGAACAGCATTTCGACGTCGGCTACATAGGGAAACCAGAGGATAAGGAAGAAGCATTTAAGGATTACATGAGCAATGTTCTTTTCGAGCAATGCGCAGACATGTGTTGTTTCGGCACACCGGGTGTTGATAAAGATAAATGCCTTCAAAAATACTTGGACGAATACTTCAAGCCCGAACGAAACATTGAAAAGTACAAAAAAGATAGTCAGATGTGCTGAGTATTTACTTAGGCTACAGGGTACATTTTTGACATTAGCTTAGTTACTAACTTGGTTACTAACTTAGTTACACCATAGTTAAAGCATTGTTACAGCAGGGTTTAACTTAGTTACTAACTTAGTTTAGCTATTCCGGTGATATGCACCCACCTAAAAAGTAGATATGCCTCTATTTTATGATTTAACCAACATTTCTAATCTGCTAGATTTACAGTTTTTTTTCATAAACTCTCTCCTTTTTTATGGAAAGCTATTCATAAAAAGGGTGAATCAATGAGACGTAAAAAAATAATTACTTTAGCAATCTAATTACTGCCGGTGAAAAGTGGCACATTTAAGAGTGATATATTTACAATCAGTACCACTAATTCCGAAAAAGTAGTACCGTTTCATCGCAATAAACTTCTATATCCATATTTTTAATCTTTTCAAAAGTTCTTATAAAATGCCTCTGCTACAAACTTTGAAAATTCTTCAGTTTTAATTTCACTTCTGCTTATAACTTGAAATGGTTCGAGGCGTGCAATTTCAGGTTGTAGGTCCTTTGCTGTTTTGGGACTACAGCCTAATATATCCTGAATGGAAGCAGAGGAAGCCCCTTCGCATTGGAAAATAAATGAAAACTCAAGTAATTCCTGGAAGTTGAAGAATTTTTGTTGGTAGTCTGCGGGTGATTGTGAAGCAAAGAAAACTACTATTCCTTTTGATCTACCTTCACGAATGATTTTCTGTAAGAAGATATTTTTCTGACCTAAATAATTATGAGCTTCGTCAATCACTAAAATTGTCCGAAGCGTTCTTCTTCCATCTTTTATCGGACTGTCGGGCAATGAAGCCATTTCTTTGTAAAGTCTTTCAATTACCAAATACCCCACCAGTTCTTTTAAAACAGGCATTTTATGTACATCAATAATCATGCTCCGATTGCTGATTTTATCCATTGGTGGAATTACTGAACTATGAGACCAAAATAAATTGAAGTTTGCCAGATCACGTAATACTTCAATTAAGGAGTCATCATTTTTTCCCTCATCTTCATAATTAGAACTTGCTATTTGCAAAATATCGTTGAAATCAGGGAATGGTTTATCGGATCCAGAACGTGCTGCATAACCTGCTACAATTGCTTCGGTAAGTGCTCCTTTTTGTACGACACCAAGTTTTGAGTTGATTGAAGCAAAACTTTCGGCCTTTTCGCGAGCTGATAGCTGAATATCCTGATCATTGTAGTCAAGAAGAATAAACGGACTTATTGGCAGGAATTCATTGTTTTGTAATAGTTTATATGTGCGGCAACGTGTTACATCTATAAATGTATCATTATCAACTACATCGCCTTTGTAGTCGAAGAAAATAAAATTGGTTTGATAATCGGACTGTTGACGAATATCAGCCAGTATTTTCAACAAAAATTGTGTTTTTCCAACACCAGGTTTGCCCATGATAGCTAAATGAGAATTAGCATGTTTAGTAGTATCATTCAGGTGCATTATCAAATCTGTGTTAAGCAGTATATTTCGACCAATAAATATATCAAGGTCTTTTGTTTTTACTGTTTTTGCACCCGACAGTTGAATTGCGGCAATTATCTCAGAATACCAGCGATTAATATCTTCTCCGTTTTTCTTAAAAATTAACCAAAGCAAATGGGCTCCGTTATCCACATGATCTTTGATAATTGATTTGTTGCTGTAGAATTCATTTTCATCAATATCCTCAATTTGATATACCTGACTTATTAAAGTCCGTAACAGCACTTCATCGTTTGCAACAAATGAAGGGCGCTTCATTTCACCTCCGGAAAAGTTTGTACTTCTACTTACGTTTTTTCCTGCATTTACTAATGAAAAAGAAAAAGCCATGCGTGCAATAATGGCTTTATCTAATTTGCTGTATGCTCTTAAAGCACTTATTATTTCGTCGGTTTCGAGAGACGTATATAATCTATCTGCCATAATTTTGGATATTTAATTCCAGAAATAACCTTCCCGAATTGTTGTTATCTCGTTGGATTGATTAAACTCTAATCGTGCTGCACCCGTTAAGTGCGGTTCTAAGTTTTTAAAGTAATTGTTATCAACTTCAGTGTCGGTTGAAAGTATAATTACCTGATTTGCAGCATTCGGAAAATAATGATTGACGATATTATCGCGGTGAATGCTGTCTAATCTTGATAGCGGCGTATCAATAATAATCGGTAAATTGAGTTGAGATGTTTGTGCTAATCCCCAAAGAAGAGAAAGGGCAAAGACTTCTTTTTCTCCGGCTGATAAACTCGATTTTTTCATCTCATGCCCATTCTTATCCCGTAATGTTATTTCATAGGATCTATCATTGATTTCAAGATCTTTCACTAATCCCGCTTTGCTTGAAAGCATTTTGTACATTTCAAAAGTTTTTTCCTGCAATAAGTGAACTTTGTTCTTACGAAGTTTTACCATGTAGGTATTCATCAAACCGGCTATGGCATCACACTCTTGTATAAAATGGGCTTTCTCTTTTGAAAAATTGTGTTTTTCATACAGTTTATTGATTTCAAGTTCAATCTCTTTAATGCGAGATTCAATGATTACAATTTCTTCATTAAGATTTGATAATCTTACAGATAAACGACCTATTTGGATTGAACATCCTTCAATAATAGATTGTAATTCGTCGAAAAGTTCTTTTTCGCCTTCAGTAGTTCCTGCTGACTGTAAGCTCAACTCAATGGATCTAATTTCATTATCAATTTCAGATTTTTCCTTGATAAGTTCTTCAAGAGTCAATACCTCGCTTTGTTCAATTTCTTCTATCTTATTCAGGACTTTTGCTGCATCTCTGTCTGATAGATTTAAAATCTTTTTTACCGTTTCAGGACTTTTGCTGCCTTGCAATAAGCGAAATACCCGTTCTTCGAACTGTTGTTTTTGTTTCATTGTCAAAGGCTGGTTCGTAATAGGCTCTGGTATTTCAAGATTATCTACTATTTGTTTTGCTAATACTTTTGCATTATCCGAAATGGCATTTTGTTGGAGGTTATCCCGTTCCGATTCAATTTGCTTTTTTACATCATCGAACAAACTACCAGCTAAAGCCCAGGGCAAAAACTGCTCTGTAATTGTTTTTATCTGATTTTCTACCTGATTGCTCTTATTGGATAATTGTATGCGTTTTTTTTCTTTCTGTTTAACGACTTCTGAAGATTCCGGATCTAAATTGAATACAGAACGAAAACGACTTTGTGATTCTTCCTGTTGATTCTTGAATTTTATTAATTCTTCTGATAATTCATCCCTTTCCTGTATCTTATTTTGAAGCCTGCGTTGCTCCTTTTTTAGCTCACTCTCTTTGAAATTAATGTCTTCATCGGATATCTCGACAAATCCTTTGCGTTCTTCTTGTTTCAGATACAGTACATCATTGGCCAAACGGGAGATATATTGAATACCCAAAGCTGCTTCCAATGAAGATTGAAGACGAACTTCGGAATGATCATCAGCTGCAATTTCCTGTATTTTTTCACCGTCGAAGAAGAAGAATTGTGTAATGCTTTTCGGAATAGTTGCATTAATATAGTCCTGCCACATTTCTTTGTTCTGTACGCTAACACGTTTGCCATCCTTTACCACTACAAGTTTTTCTTCGAGGTCTTTGAATAGGGGTTTGTCAGTTGCCCCTGCACTCCAACTGCGGTGAATCAAAATGGTTTCAAAATCGTCAGATTCCATTTCGAGCTCAAACGATACATAAGCATTACCTTTGGCAAGTTCTTTCCGATTGATACATTTATACACTGCATCCTGTTTGGCACCGTATAAGCAAATGTTCAGCGCTTCCATTACAGATGTTTTACCGGCTCCATTCATCCCACCCATCAGGAAAATACACTTACCCTCGCTGCTTTGTGGAAAAGCAACAGCTGTAGCATATTGGAATGATTTATAATTTTCAATGGTTATTTTATTGAACTTCATGGCTTGCGCTTTTTATGTCCGACTTAATAATTTCCTTTAAAGCTTCATACACTCCAGTTCTACGGTCTTTGAACTGGTATTCTTTGACAGTAGCCAATAACTTTTCAATTTTTTCGTACGATACATCGTATTGCATGCAAAGCTCATGCAGTAATTCTTTGTCTGTGGGTGTTGTTGCCATAGCATTTATTGTTTATTTGCAGCTTCTTCTATAAGTTCTTCTACTCTTAATTTGGCATGTTCTAAGAGACGTTTTGATTCTTTTCTTGCTGTTTTGGATTGAATACATAGCTCATTAATTTGTTCCATTACTTCTGGTCTCAAAACTGGAATTCTGAGATTATAAATTTGCTCAGGTTTCCAATGTGTTATTAATGCACCGCTACATTCACGTTCGGCTTGCATCTGACATAGTTTGGAATTAATAACGAGTGCCAGATACTCCTTGGGGATTTTCGAATCAAATAGGTTCAAATTCATGATGCCACTTGAGATGATTCCTTCAATATATTCATCAACAACATAACATGTTCCAATAGTACCATCTTTAGTCAATAAGATATCTCCTAATTGAGGTTGATAAGATTTTAAATTTATATACAACTCATTGGAAATATATTTATCTGAATTACCTAAGCTAAACCCTTCTTTCGTTAAATTACTAACTCTTATGAAGGTTGGACCATTCGACGTGTAAGCTGGTGTACCAACCTCTACTCCTTTTACAAAAGAGCAAATTGACGACAAATTAACAGTCTGTAATGATTGTATATGTTTCTCCAAATGACGAAATTTTGTTTGATAATAATCGGCATCAGACCTATTATTTGAAACAACTTCACTAAATCGTGCAGTATAGTTTTTTTTGTTTTCAAATACAATTTTGTCTAATCCCAATTCTTTATTCAATAAATCTGTAGCTTGTTTATAAAGTAATTGAGATTGATTTTGTAAGAAAAAAGATTTCTCTATAAATTTGCTAATATTAATTTCATCATGTTTTGAAAATATTGGAATAGGGATCTTGTAAAGCTCCGGTTTAGACACATAAGCAATAAGTGTATTAACTTTTGTTCTATCTCTTAATATTTTGCCATATTTACTACTAAAAAAAGCAAATAGATACTCATGTGATATACTATTATCTTTCAATGTCAACTTAAACAATGTACCTGTAACGAGTGTCTTTATTGGTAAATAATCCTGTACTATAGTTACTTTTTCAGCTAATCCTTTAACTTCTATTAGTATTTCCCCATGTTTAATTCTTCCTTTAGGATATCTAAACCAATCACTTTGACTAACAAATCCAATATCTTTTGTTTCTATCCACAACCCATCGTTACTAATATTGGTAGCCTGCAAAAATCTAACGTCAGATTCAAAATCAACTTTATCAGTTCTTAGGATTTTTGTATTACCATAAACAACTCTATAGCCATCTTGAACTAAGTTTCCTAACAGTTTAAAGTGTTGATTTTTAATTGTATTGTCAGCTAAAAGAGAAGCTGGTTTGTAAAACTCAGCATCTATACGCCCTAAATATTCGTTTAATGAAGAATAATTAATTTTACTAATTTGTGCCATACTTATCGATTATTCCAAAATTCTAATCCCTCTTCCTTTGCAAATTTTATAAATGCCTCCGCTATATTTGGTTCAAACTGTTTAGATAGATACATTGCCTGATTTTCGGCGGCAATTAAAGACCCATTCTCATCATGTCTTTTATTAAGCAGCATATCTCTTGTAATTTTGTGATTTACCAAATCCTGATCAATTTCAGGATTACCAAAAGCATCTTCCACCAAATTACCATCGATGTCTTTCAAATATTCGTAATTGCCACTGTTATCTTTACCTCCATGCTCGCTCACAGCCATAAAAATGGGATAATCAATGCGTTTGGCTACTTCGGCATCAATAAATCTGTTGCGAAGTTTCATGATACTGTCTTCGTTTTTTAACAGCAACTGAAGTTTACCTTTGTTGGTAAGCAAAAGTTTCTGATCTTCAGCTAAATGGATTTCCTTTTCGTACGATTTTATTTCAGCTTTTAGTTGTTTATCTTTTTCTTTTTGACTATCCTTTAGAGCTTTGAGTGCCAATTTATGTTCAACTTTTACAGTTTTCAGGTAATTATTTAACTCTGCTTTTGAACCAGTCCAACATGTTTGTGCAATACCTAATTCGCTTTTATGCTTCACTTCCAGTGCTTCTACTTCATCGGCTAATCCGACAAGTTTCTGCTTGGCTTTGATCAGATTGTTCCTAAGGTCTGCAATATTACTTTCAATTTGTTCCAATCGTTCCTCTGAAGTGATTACCTCGCTAACATCTTCGCTATCTTGGTCATCATCGTTAGTTGCATCTGTTTCTTCATGAGTTTCAGGCTCCGGATATTCCTCCAGTAAAAGTTCGAATATTTCTTTAGGTATCTGATCTTCTTTGATTTCTGATTCGGTATTATAACGATTGATTAATTCTAAAATCAAGGTTTCATAATCTGGACAGGCACTTTCAACTTCCTTTTGAGCTTGTTCAATATCAGCAAGTTGTTCCTCTGTATATTTTTGAATAAATAAAACGGAAGTTTTTGTACCCGTGTGGGGCTTAAATGAATTACCGTGTAAACCCACTACAGCCAACAAACGGGCCTTACGCAATATCCATTCACGTATAAACGCTAATGAGGAGTTATTGAATTTACCTTGTGGCAAAATAATGGCTGCTCTACCTCCGGGACGAAGCATTTTGATAATACGCTCGATAAACAATACATCGCGTTCTTCCTTGGGTGTTTTGTCTTTAGCCCGCTTAAGTGCAGGTTTTGCCAATTCGTATTGCGAAAGCATTTTTTTATCTTTCATTTCGCCAGCAAAAGGTGGATTTGCCAAAATCACATCAAAATTCATTTCCCCAAAATACTCCCAGGCTTTATCTTCGTCAGTAAAAGTTTCACCTTCGGGTATTCGGGTTTTGAGTAATTTTGTTTTACTAAGTTCAGCCATCAGGTATTTTCCCGATTTAGTATTGTACCAAGTGCGTGGGTCGATACTGCTCACATCCGGTCCAAATATATTGGTGTGACCATCACCGGCAATCAACATTAACGCACGGGATGTTTTAGCAGCTCTAGCTTCAAAGTCAATACCCCATAGGTATTTTGAAGCATAGCGGTGCTTACGCAATTCTTGCTCTTCCGTAGTTTTGGCTGGCATTGCCCATTCCATAGCATGGAGTAAGAATCCAGCAGAACCACAGCTCGGGTCCATCACATATTCGTAATCCTTTGGGTTCAGCATACGAACGCACATTTCAATCACATGGCGTGGTGTAAAGAATTGACCTTTTTTCTTTTTTGCTTCCGTGGGGATCAGATATTCGAAGGCATCGTCCATTATTCGGAGGTTAGATCCCATAAGTCGTTTGTCCTCGATAGGGCCAATACAAATCTGAAGGTGATCTTTACGAAGTTTAATGCTCTCGTTATCTTCGAAAACGCCCGGCCATTCACCACAAGCATTTTTAAACAGTCTGTTAATGGTGTCGTAGGTGAATTCTGGGTCTTCGTATTTTTTAAATTGAACTTCTTTGTTTGGTCGGTTTCTGCGGTTTTCGTTTGCTTCTTTTTCGTCCCAAATCTTAGCGAAGATAATTTTGAAAATCTCATTAAATTCGTCTACACCACTATCAGCCAATACCAGTTCTTCCAGATCCTGTATAATCTTTTTGAAATTAAATGAAGTTTTAAGTTGAGCCAATGTTCTCTTAATTTCAAGTACATCTGCTTCTTCTTCGTTTATTTTTGGGATTTCTGAAAGCGTATCAAAATCCTTACTTTGGGGTTTATAAAGTATTAGCCTGTCTGCACCGTTTGACCATACGCCAATAGGATTACCTTTTGCACCTAAATAACTTTTTAGCTGTTCAATTCCATCCTTGCGCTTTGGCTTTTTAACTTCAAAAAGTATTTTGACTGTTTCTTTAGCTTCGTTTCTATATACTGCTATGTCTGCAAACTTCGTGTTGGTTTCTGTACCAAACTGCACTGGAATTTCGCAAGCTATCTGTTCCTTTTTATAACCATAGTAATTGATTAATTTGTAGACCCAAAGCTGTCGCACTATTTCTTCAGGGTTTGATTTGCCATCTTCCACATATACCTGAATTTCTTCTTTCTCGGAATGAAAAGGAGCAAGTGGCTTGATAAAGTATATCTGTTTGCCTGTTAGTTTACCGGTGCCGTTTTTAGCGTATATGTTTATCATCTCATAAATGGGCTTTCCCATTCCTTCAAACTCTGTAAGTTCATGCTTTACAGCAGGGTCTCTGAATATTTTGTCAATTATCTCTTGGGTTGTCATTATTTATAAATGTATTAATTCATTGTTATTTGCTTTATTTTTTTGTCCCTACTTGAATGATTCGTCTATCAAAGGTTCTCCATCCGACACATCAAAAACTTGATCAGCTTACCAAAGTATAAGCAGTTCCTATTTGTCGGTATGTAGAAACTTTGTGAGTAGAGGCATTTGATCTTTTTATACTATCTTGTTCATTGACTTTTCTGTTTTATCTTGTCAATAAATGACAAATGTAATAAATAAATTCATTTAGCCTGCTAACTTTGCCAAGTTAGTAAATAATTTTTGCGTTCTAATTTTATCATAATACCCATAACATACCTTTCCTTGTACATTAAAAAAAATGCTCAGAAAACCGTTTTATACAGAACTCTAGGAATATATCCTCTTTTCTCCCGATGCGCCGTGTTGTAGTTGTAATATTGCATATAATCCCAGATTACTCAAGGTTTTTTGACCGAAACTGTGCAACGGGTTTTAGCTGTTTCTGTTTTGAGAGATATACAAAGCGTATAACTTAGTTCGTAGTTAAACGTTTTTAATTGTATTATCTCAGATTTAGTAATTACAAACAACATTGGAAAGTAAAAACCCCCGTCCGTTGCGAAAAGTGGACGGGGGTAATTAAATAGATAACCTAAACCAAATAAATTAATTAATATGAAAGTGAATATCTAGGCTTGTAGTGCCTTTTTTATTTATACCAGACTACGGGTCTGTTTAGTTGTTTGCTTACTTCG
>CALFXE010000102.1 GCA_937927845.1 uncultured Paludibacter sp. | reverse complement strand
GCACATCTCTATTGGAAACATACCAATTTAAAAATGCAAAAGCTGAAATGTATGAATGTTGGGAATAATCGGTAGTGTACTCCCCCAATAATTTTGACTGAAAATTAGGATTTATTTTACCTAAGTCATGAAACAACGAAGCATATTTTGTCAAGACACTTGCATATCTTGCATCTGCCTTCTGCGAAACGCCTTCAATATGTGTTTTAAGAAGTTTCTCAGGATGCGATTTCAATTGTTCTAAATCAAAAACCATTGGCTTATTTCATTTTGATTTTGAACATTGTAGTAGTTACCCGACTTCACGTTTATTCCATCTTCCGAATAACTATATGCCACTCCTAAGTATTTTTCAGGATCATTCCAAAAATCGTCATTCTGAAAAGTGGGCATCTTGTCAAATCCAATTCTGAAATCAAAATTCGGGTTTATTTCTATTTGATGGAAATTTGAAATAAACCCCTTTGTTGTAAAAGCCCCTGTTTGTTTTTCTGAAACGAACGCTGTTGATATGAAATATATATCTGCAGGACAATTCGCCAACCCAAGTGTGGGATTGTAGTGAGCCATATTGTTTTCTACGTTACTTACAAATTCGTCAAAAATACTTCTGCTCCGTTCATTTTTTAATGCTACAACCACTTCGAAATTAGGTGCTTTCAAAAATTCAAACTGCCAAGGCGATTTTTCTAAATTAACCTTGGTACTTCTCAACGTAAACCCCCAGGTTTCTTTTACTACATGATTCTTTAATGCCACGGCATACAACAAGTCTTCTGATAGAATTGGAAACAACCCTTTCATCTTTACCCTGTCAATGCCGTTTATTGCGCCAATCAATCCGATTAATGCTGTTTTTGTGATAAAATCGTGTGTTAAAGGGTTGTTATTTGTATCTACTTTCCTGAAATGCGCCCAATTACCTGATATGTTAAGTATTATAGCATCCATAACTAATCGAAGTTTAATTCTTTGAACTTTTCACCCAATATGGCAATTTTGTCTTTTATTTTTGGATATTCAGTATAGTATCTTACCTCTTTAATTTTTTCCGATTGTGCAACTGCTCTAATAGCTTCAAAATTAAGTTCCAAATCAGAAATATCTCTAAACTGTTCGTCGCGTTTTTCGGAAGTAAAAGAAATTAATTTATCTGTTCCATAGACCTTATCCGTGTTGTTATTATAGACCAATTGCAACAGTAACAACGAGCTTTGATTGGATTTGCTCCGAGTATTCGCATTGTTGATACTGAGCCATAAAGCCTTAAACATTTTATCAACATCGTTATTGGTTAAACCAGATGCTTCAGCCGCAAAAGGGTTAATCCATCCGTGTATCTGATTTAAAGAATAGGGTACTACTGATGTAGTGCCAATCGCACCGCCAGATTTAGTAACATCAGAAGAGAAAACCGATGTGTTTTGGTGCATCCTCAAATCCACGGCATTTAATGATGAGTTTAAAAGTGCAAATTGCACCGGTCCTGTAATATTTACAGCCGCATCTTTTTCTGTTGATATTCCTCCGAACAATCTCACATCTATACAGTTTGTCAGAAGAAACAGTCCATCATTTTTTTTCAATCCTGCGGCTTTCAATTCTTCTTCGAACTTCTTTCTCAGACTTTTAACACGAGCTGCTGAACCGGATTCTTTACCTTCGGCTTGTTCTTTGTCGTTGATCACGTAAATAGTTTCTCCCATATTATGCAGATAATCGCGGATAAAACGCTTAATACGGACATCACTGACCAATACTTTTTTTGTTTCTTCATCGTAACGTTGTTCGCCGGTAAAAGGGTCGCCATTCGGCATAGAAAATTTACTTTCGTACAAAAAGATAATTTCAGATTTTTCTTGTAATGTTGACATAGTGGTATGTTTTTATTGTTGATTGTCTGTGTTAATTTGATCTTCTTCAGGTGTTTGTGTGCTGTCTTTAAAATAGGTATAATAGGTTTCAAAAAAACCTAAGGCACAATAATTTTTGTTGTATTTTTCCTCTTTTGGAAAAAAATCAAGCAGTTGTGTCAACTCTTTGGATGCCTCTTTTACTGATAGGTAGCCCTTTTCGTGTATCACAAGCTTTTCATTCAGATAATTGGCAAACAAAACGACATTATCTAAGCTTGCAATACGTCTCGAAAGGTTTCCTGCGTATGCTTTTTCAAATGATTTTATACTTCTACTGACCGGCTGAGACATTATCCCGAGCTTTGTTCCAAGCATAAAACTTTTAGATTTTCTGATTTCCATAAGCGTATCTTTTATTTGAAGTTTTGATAAAAAATAAAAATGATATTTGAGTTCATTAAAAAAGTTTCTCTTGCCGTCTCCGTTTCTAATTTCGTATTCGGTTTTTTGAATCAAAGCGGGAAGAAGAATGTCATCGGTATAATAGCTGTCTTTGTATATAAGCGGAAGGATTTTAAGCAAATGGTTATTGTATTTCTTGTCATCAAGTAGAGATTTCAGGGCGTAATCTAATGTATATTTATAATTAATTTCGGTCTTTGACTTGTTTATTTTTTCGGCAACATGGGTAAGCAGATTTTGATTCACATCCGTTATTTCTAATAAGTCTATCCCTATGGGCCTAGAGCGTTTTGAAAAAATAATGTCATATTTTTCAATGCCGTCAATTTCGTAATTTACGAATGGCTCCGCGAAAGGGTCAGTATTTTCGGGCTTGGGATTTTTATAATCGTAATTCGATTTTTTTTCAAAATAAGTTATAATAGAATTTGCCGACAAGTTACCCTTTGGCAACATATTTATCATGATGTCTTTTCCCGAATTTATTTTACTTTTCTGCTGAAAATCCAACCCATAAAGAAGGTCTTTTACTTCTTCTATATCTTTGAACAATTTTGTTTTATAAGTATTCCCAATCTCGAAATCAGGTAATCTACCATAAGTTTCCACTAAAGTCCTCGTCAAAAAAGCAGACAAGCTTATGAAGCCTTTATCTATTTTTATAAAATTTGAAACAAGCGTATCTTCTATCGTTTTAAAAATGGGCGTTTCATACCA
>CALFXE010000101.1 GCA_937927845.1 uncultured Paludibacter sp. | reverse complement strand
TTTTTTTGAGGATTACTGACTCCCATGAAATGAGGAATTTCAAGTGCCAACAACATATCTTTTGTGGTCTTTTTGTAATAATCACCTTCTATTCTTAATTTGTCATTCAAAAGATTTGCGTCAAAACCTACATCATACATCTATGTTGTTTCCCATGAAATGTTTCTAATAGCATACTTTGAGATACTGGAAGATTGTGCAGAAACACCTTCATTACCTTGATATAGTATTGTATTCCCAAAACTTATAGTTGATTGATATGGGTAATTTCCAATTTTCTCATTTCCTAAACTACCAAATGAAGCCCTAATCTTTAAGAAATTAAGTGGTGTAATATTTCTCATAAAAGCTTCTTCAGTCAGGACCCATCCAAGTGATAAGGACGGAAAAAATCCCCATCTAAAATCTTTGTCAAACCTAGATGATCCGTCATAGCGAGAATTAGCTTGCAAATAATATTTATTTGCATAGTTGTACATAATACGACCAAAAAATGATCTGTAAGCGTTTTCATAAGCCGACCCGTTACTATACTGGAAATTTTCATTCCCGAGATCTAAATACGGAAAATTTTTCAATAAATAGTGATCCCGTGAAGCACCTAATGTTTCAGCATTATATTTATATTCTTCAAATCCAAGCATAATATTTAGATTGTGCTGATTAAAGTTATTTGTATAATTAGAAAATAATTGATTTGTTATACTGTAACTGTTAAATCTGGATTCATTTAAGCTGGTTTTTTCTGCTCCTTCTAAAGATCCAATTATCACGTTAGGGTTATCCCAGTTTGTATAAGTGACTTGTTTGGAAAATACCTTTCCTTTATTATAATATAGTTCGGGAGAAAATATTGCCGAAATTTTTAATTCTTTAACAGGTGTAAAATTTAATTGTATCTTTCCAGATAAAACATCACTTCTATCTTCATTAGATCCGGCATAATGTAATAGCCCCCAGTCATTTCTACCTGTTTTACCCGATGCTACACGACCATCAGACCATTGTGCCGCATAAATAGGTGCGCTATTAGGTGAAGGGTCAACGCCATAATACCCGTCCTTGTATTTCGGAGATTTATTTACAGAATATAAGTTAGTTAGATTAACTTCCGTTGATAAATATTTATTAATGTAAATATCATTGTTTGCTCTGAATGTAATTCTGTCATAATTACGTCCTTCGACCAGAGAGTTCGTCTTGTCATAAACTAAAGAGATATAAGTTTTGATGTTTTCACCTCCTGCATTGAAATTAAGAGCGTGATTTTCACGTTGAGCATTTTCCTTTAGCAAAATATCCATCCAATTAACATCCGGATATTTGTCAGGGTTTTCAGCATTTAAATTGTGATAATTATCAATTAGGTTTTTACTAAAAATTGGATATTCTGCCCCGGGAAGATTATTATTGTCATTCCATGTTAATTCATTGAAAACACTCATATAATCCTTTGAATTTGCATATTCTGCAACTCTTGTAGGTTCCTCTAAAGAGTACTGATAAGTATAATTAATGCCGAGTTGCCCAGTTTTGGCTCTTTTAGTAGTGATAAGGATTACTCCCGATGCTGCTCTAGATCCATAAATAGAGGCTGAAGCTGCATCTTTTAAAACCGAAATACTCTCAATATCTTGGGGATTGACCCAATCAATATTTCCAGGAATTCCATCTATTAAGATTAATGGATTACTATCTCCAATTGTTGTCACTCCCCTGACTCTAATACTGGCAGAAACATCAGCTGCACTACTAGATCTGGTTACCATTAAGCCCGGCATAGAGCCTTGTAAGGCTTGTGTGACCCTAACAGTCCTATTTTCTGCAATTTTTTCTCCTTGAATAGATGCTACTGAACCTGTTAAATCTGCTTTTTTAACTGTACCGTATCCTATTACCACCACCTCATCAAGGGCTCGTGTATCTTCCATCAATTTGATATTAAAGGAGTTTCTCCCATCAATGGAAATTTCCTGTGTCAAATAACCGATGTAAGTAATTTGTATTACAGAATTTGATGCAGCTGTCAGAGAAAAATTACCGTCAACATCGGTTACAGTACCATTGGAGGTTCCTTTCTCTACAATATTGACACCAATAATCGGTTCTCCTTGTTCATCAATTATTTTTCCAGTAATAGCCTTTTGTAATGGCTGCTGTTGTATTTGTTCGTCTTTTTCGACGTTTAATTTATTGTTTTGAGAATAAATAGGTTTAGCATACATTTGATGAATAGACACAAACAGCAGCAGGAATATCAATTTCATGGCAAAATATATTTTGCGTAAAGAAAAATAAATAGTGCGTGTTTTTAAATTTATTAACATAGTATTCATATTACTATTGTAATTAAAATTGATTAAAATTTTTGAATGTTTAGTTTCTAAACTACCAGATCAATTCACTGACTATGAAAAATTACAAAGTTTGTGAAAGAAAATGCTGTATTTTATTTTTATATAAATAGGTTGATTATTTGTTTTTTCAGTTCTCAAGAAATAATAATCTCAGAATTTTCTTTTTTAGGTAGTTTTATGTTACATGTGTTTTTTACTCTAAATAAAAGCTTAATTTTTCCAGACTTTTATTACGTTATTATCAGTCTTTTACGTTCAATGACAGGGAGTTTCATTTGAAAAGAAACGTCATGCTTTTAAATTAATTAGATCGGAATATAGATGTTTTCCTAGTTCTTTAAATTACATTTTCCATAGGCACTCCTCCTTAAATTTAACTAATGTTGTTGCAAAGAAATATATAATATTTTATATAGACAAATAGATTTCAATAATAAAAAACTAAAAAAAGTTAATTATAAGATTATATTACTATAAAGTTCTAATATTATGACTGAAAATTATTGCTATAATATTATTGAAATACAATAGTATAAGTGTGATTAATTAATGAAAATTGTATTGAATGAAATTTGATTCAATCAGGGTTATTTTTGATTCTAATAATTGTTCAAAAGTCAAATTATTACCAATTAAATGAAATTGATTTTATAATATTGAATTTATATGGAAAAATGTTTAACTTTGTATTTTGATTAAAACATTCTGGAGATAATATTGAAGAGACTGTTTGGATTACAAGATTTTTTGAATATTCTTTATTAAATATTTCTTCTAATTTCTTAATTATATGATACAGGTAATTAACAGAGCATTAAACATTTTAGAATTGGTTTCAAAAGAGAGAGACCGTGATTTTTCTTTAGGAGAAATTGCCAATAGCTTGAATTTGAATGCAAGTACTTGTGCGAATATTATAAAAACTTTAGTGAATAGAGGTTATCTTGAACAAAAGGGAATAAAACAAGGATATAAATTGGGAGTTCAAGCTTATTATTTAACTGGGAATTTTTCCAATAGAAAAGAGTTGCTGAAGGCCTCCGTAATTCCATTGCAAGAACTTCGGGATATATTAAACGAAAGTTGTATTCTCACAATTATGAAAGAGAATATGAGGGTTACTTTGCATAAAGAATTAAGTAGTCAGGAATTGCAAGTTGTTAGTAACGGAGAAGAGAAAAATATTTATTTGACTGCAACGGGAAGAATTGTCCTTGCATGTCAAAATATAAATACTCAGTTAGATTTTATAAAGAAATATGGTTTACCTGGATCGATGTGGCCTGAAGTGATAAATGAAAAAGATTTAATTGATGAATTAAATAAAATTAAGCGGAAACAACTGGCTATCCATTTTGATGGTGCCTTCATTGTCGGCGTTGGAGCTCCCATTTATAAAAATGGTGACGTTGTTGCTGCAATTGGAGTTTATCTTCCCGAAGTAAGATTTAATTATAAAATGCAAGAAAGAATTTTTGTGGAAATAAGTAGGACAGCCCAACTTATTAGTGAAAAAATGGAAGAGATTCATTGAATTTAAAACTTCCCGGCTACATCAATTGCAGCCGGGAAGTAATTCAATGGGTTGACGATTAATACCGTCTTCTGTTGTAACCGCCGTCGTTTCTTTCCGTTTTCGGGCGGGCCATGTTTACGGTGATTGTTTTTCCTTCAAAGTCGCTGTTGTTCAGTTCATCGATGGCTTTTTGAGCGTTAGCGTCGTTTGGCATTTCTACAAACCCGAAACCCCTGGACCGACCGCTGTCTCTGTCTTTTATTATGTTGGCAGAAGAGATTTCACCGTATTCTGCGAATAATTCCTGTAAGCTTTCCGTTGTTGTGTCGTAGCTTAAATTTGATACATAAATGTTCATTTTCTTGTTTTTTTAAATTGTTGTTTAATTTTAATAATGTTTCTTTATTATTTTTCTATTCAAGGATAGTAATATTTACTGCGTTCATTCCCATTTTCCCCCGTTCCAGATCGAAAGTAACGGTATTTCCTTCCTCGATTGAGGCAAAAGCATTGTTGATATGGAAAAAATATTTTTCGCCAGAATTGGTTTTTTTTATAAATCCAAAGCCTCTGTCGGAGTTAAAAAAGTCCACTTTACCGGTCAGCGGTGTGATTTCCTCTTCTTCTTTTTTTGGCGTTGAAATGACGATACTCTCTATCGCGACTTTTTCTTGCTTTTTGGGTTCTGGTGGAGTGTCGGTAATGTTTCCGAACTCGTCCACGTATGCAATCATGTCTTCAAATGATTTACTTGCGTTGCTTTTCTTCCGATGTTCTCTGCGCTGCTGTTTTTCCTGTTTTTTTTCTTTTCTTTTTCTTTCGAATTCTTTTTTAATCATCTTATTTAATTTGCGATTATCCGAAACCGGTTTGTAATAAGGGTACACCGTTCGTTAATCGATGTTTTTTTGTTCTTTGAGTCATTTAATGCGCTATCTCCTTACCCGATAGAAATTCAGCAGCAATAAATTCTTTTTTTAGTTTTGAAATCACTTCTCTTACACTGGATATTTTTTCTGTCAGATAGGCGTTTGCTCCGGCAAATGCGTATCCACGGTTCATCCTGCCTTTTGAAGCATTATACAACGCTTTGATTATGCAATATGGGCTTTTTGAATAATCGCAGGTCTTGATACAGTGGTAAGGACACGATTTGGGTATTTCGTTGCCAGCACTGACGCTATCTAAAAAATCTCCCTGAAAAGC
>CALFXE010000100.1 GCA_937927845.1 uncultured Paludibacter sp. | reverse complement strand
TTTTTATAATCCCGGACCTTATTCCGGGTATTTGGCTGTTATCTTGCCTTTAGCTTTGGATCTTGCTTTAAAATATCGGAATTATTCTCGGATATGGCCTATTGGTATTAAGAATTTATTGTTTTGGTTGTCGGCAGTAACAATTGTTGTTGTGATTACAATTCTGCCTGCAGGTATGAGCCGTTCAGCTTGGATTGCAGCAGGGATTTCCTGTGCCTGGATAGCCTGGATAAGGCTATCGGGTAAGGAAATGTTTTTGGATTTATGGAAGAAATATCGTCGCTACAGAATGCTTGCAGTATTTAGCGTTATGCTATTATTAATTAGTGGGGGAGTTGGCGTTTATATGTTGAAGAAGGATTCGGCAAATGGGAGGTTGCTAATGTGGAAAGTTGCTACCATGTCAATTTCTGATAATCCAGTTATAGGGACCGGATTGGGCGGATTTGCAGCTCCGTATGCATCAGCTCAGGAGGCTTATTTTGCGTCTGGAGAAGCAACCGATTCTGAAAAATTAGTGGCCGGAACTCCCGATTATTTATTTAATGAGTATATACAACTTATATTGGAACAAGGATTAGCTGGTTTTCTCTGTTTTGCTTTATTGATTGCTTATTGCCTACACAGAGGTTCAAGAAATAAGCAGACAGCTGCATGTGGTGGGTTGATTTCGCTTTGTGTGTTTGCATTTTCATCGTATCCATTGCAGTTGCCTTCTTTTTGTATTGCTCTAACTATTTTATTGACAATATGCCTAATTCCTCAGGAATTCCAAGTTCAGAAAACTGTAGCATACAAAAGGGTATTTCTCCAAAATATTAGCTTTTCACGATTACTTGCTCTAATAATGTGTGTTGCAAGTTTCTCTATATTTTGGTTACAAAAAGATATGTATTCCAGCTATAAAGAATGGAGTAATATAAAAATGCTACATCGGGTAAAAGCGTATGAGCAGGCTGCTAAGGCTTATGAAAAATTGTATCCGTCATTGGGTTATGAACCTGCTTTTTTGTTTGAATATGCACAATGTCTGAGTAATCAAAAAGAATATTTGTTATCGAACTTATATCTCGAAAAGGCGACAAGGTTAAAAGTAGACCCCATGATTTACAATGTAATGGCCAAAAACTATCAGGCAATGGGGAATTACAAAGAGGCTGAACGGTGGTTATGGAAATCTGTTCATTTATTACCTGAACGTATTTATCCTTACTATCTTCTAACAAAGTTGTATGCAGATCCTGGATATAATAAGTTGGATAAAGCTCGTGAAATGGCACAAATTGTACTAACTAAAGAGCCGAAGGTACATAGTCAGGCTATCCAAGAAATGAGGAATGAGGTTAGGAACTTTGTTGATTTAAAAAAATAAATCATTGAAAATTAATTACTAATTACAGAAAGGAGGTGTCGTAACGGGTTAAAATGCATTAGAAAATATTTATTATCATAATTCTGTTGAAGGAAGTAAGCAGATATTTATTTAAATTTATTAAATTACTTAAACAAGGCTAGTATGAAAAAGATTTTAGTATTATTGGTTATTATAACAACAGTAATTGTGTCTATGGCAAATGTTGATCATGAAAATTCAAATAATCAACTATCTGAATTAACATTAAGCAGTATTGACGCTTTGGCTGACGGGGAAAAAGGGTGTGTTAATGGCCCCAATTGTACATTGTATTGTATTAACACTTCAGGATACTACACCTGTGAGTCTTATTGGATTTGGAATTGCATTACAGCAATAAATTAAGTGTTAAATGTAATACGAGGCTACCTGATTTTAATCTGAATGAGGGTAGCCTTCTAAAATGAAAGATTATGAAATTAATATATTATTTAATTTGTTTGAGCGTAATTTGTATTTCCTGTAAAAATAAGATAGATAAGTCTGCAGACTCTAATCGTAATATTTTAATAAATGTTGGAAGTATAATATTTAACATGGGGGAATATGATTATCCGACATCTGGTTATATAAGATATTTTACAGAAGGAGATAGTTGGTTTTTTGCTCAACATAATAGACGAACAAATGTAATTAATGTTTACAATTATCAATCTGGAGATAAAATAAAAGAGATTCATTTACCAGTGTCTTTGCCTAGTAACGATGTATATGTTCATAACCAGGATACAATATTGACATGTACAAAATCAAATCCTGCACATGTATTTATGTTTTTGCCTCAAACTGGAGACGTTATTGATATACTTGTTAATATCAAAGAGGAAAGCGGTTGTGTGCAACAATTCCCACACTTTTTCCCCGATGGAGTGACACTCCTAAATGAAAAATTTTATGTTACCTGTTCAAGATTAGGAGAATATCCTGATAAAATGAAAAAGAGTACTGATAGACCTCCATTGTTAGAGTTGGATTTTAATCAAAAGAAATATCAATTTCTTTCAGGTTATCCCGAATTATATGTTCATAATAATATGGCTACATTACATTATTGGGAGCCTTTGTTGACTTCTAATCCTTTGAGAAATGAATTAATAGTTGCTTTTAAAGCTTCACCTGAAATTAAAGTAATATCTGGCGTTGATTTCTCTGAAAAATGGATAAATATAAAAAGTTTATTTGCCGATAGTATTCCGCTTCCTTTCACATTAAAAGGACGTGACTACTTTTCTGATGAAGATTCGTATTATAATTTTGCACAAAATTCTCATTATGACAGAATAATGTATGATCCGTGGAGAAGGATTTATTATCGTCTGTTCGGTATTGGTCTAAATGATAATTCCTTGAAGAAAGATATTCTTCTCCAGTATAAAAAACAGTTCTCTGTTATGATCCTTGATGAAAATCTTAATAAACTTGATGAAGCAATGCTTGAAAAAGGCTATGATAATTTTTACTGTTTTGTTACACCTAAAGGTCTGCATATCTTAAGAAAAAGTAAAAATGAAGATAAAGCAGTTTACGATATTTTTGCTTATAAACCACAAATATAGATTTCGTATGAAAGTTATTTATATTTTCATCTGTGCTATTATGATGATATCGTGTAGTAAGAGTCCTGAAGAGGAATTAGGACGTTTGATGCTCAAGGATTATCCTAATACTAATAATTTATACTCATATTTTATTGTTATTCCTGGCGGGGGATGTGACGGATGTATCTCTGGTGTCGAACAATTTGTAAAGGAAAATTATGCCCGTCGTTCTGTGATTTTCTTTTTTACTAATATCGAGTCAGAAAAAGTACTTCGTTTTAAAATGGGTACAGAAATATTGACTTCAAAAAATATAGTAATAGATAAAGATGGGAAATATTCATTGCCTAATAAGTATAAAAACAGTATATATCCGATAGTTTATGAATTAAAGGGGAATAGGGTATCGCAGGTGTCATTTATTTCTCCTAATGGAGATGATGTAATGGCCAAATTATACAACGAATTTCAAAATAATCCGGAATTTAGCATTGATATTAATAAATATATTGAAGGAGAAGCAGCCCTTCCAGTAAAATTAAGCGATATTACTGATTCAATCATGTATATACCGTTAAAGACTCCGAAAGGACTTCCTGTATCACTCGTCCAATCAGTCCGAATATCTCCACATTATATTTTTTATCTGGACAATAATCAACAATTGTTTATGTTCGACAGAAATGGTGATTTTATACGTATGATTGGGAAAAGAGGAGCTGCCCCAGATGAGTATATAAGTCT
>CALFXE010000099.1 GCA_937927845.1 uncultured Paludibacter sp. | reverse complement strand
AAATCTTTAGCTTAACTTGCTGATATTTTAGTACAAAGAATGGGGAATACTATAGGTTACAACCGAGCGCAAGGCACATACTCCAAGTATTGCACTATCTACAAACACATGGAAAGTTATATCAAGCAAGAGTATAAACGAGATGATGTATTCCTGAAAGAGTTGAACCTTGCCTTTATCAATGGTTTTGAGCATTATTTGAGGACTGAAAGAGCGTGTTCTACCAATACTATTTGGATGTACATGATAGGTGTAAAACACATCGTATCTATAGCCCGAAATTCGGGGCAATTAGCTATCAATCCTTTTGCGGGATACCTGATAAGTCCCGAACAAAAGGACAGAGGATTTCTAAATAAAGAGGAATTGCAGCTACTCATCAACGCAGAAATGAAAAATAAACAATACGAATTAGTACGTGATTTGTTTGTATTTTCGTGTTTTTGCGGGTTAAGCTACTCGGATGTAAAGAACCTGACTAAAGATAATATACAAACCTCTTTTGATGGTCATTTATGGATAATTACCCGCAGACAGAAGACCAATACTGATTCAAGTATTCGTTTATTGGAAGTACCCAAGCGGATAATCGAGAAGTATAAGGGCTATACAATGGATAACAGAGTTTTCCCTGTACCGAGTAACACGACTTGTAACAAAATTCTGAAAAAAATAGCCAAACAATGCGGAATTAAAACACGGCTCTCCTATCATGTCTCAAGGCATACATTCGGAACTTTACTGACTATATCACAAGGAGTTCCAATAGAAACAGTCAGTAAAATGATGGGGCATACCAACATTAAAACGACACAGATTTACGCCAAGATAACCAAAGAGAAAATCTCGCAGGATATGGAAATACTATCCCATAAATTGGCTAAATTAGAAAAACAAATCACTGAAGCATTGTAACCTACAGCCATAGGGTAAATTTAAAGTATGCCTCATAATTTGAGAACAAGCGAAGATATTTGATTTGCTTATTTTTTCCATTGTTTCAAATAACTCTTACGTAAAGATAAAATATTTTTGTAAAAGATGGTTTATCTTTGCATATATATAATTTACACAATGAAAATTCTGATAGTTGAAGACGAGCAAAATATAAGTTCTTTCATACAACGTGGTTTAAACCTAAACGGATATGAAACGGAAACTTATGATAATGGGTTGAATGCATGGGGAAGACTACAGGCAATAAATTTTAACCTAATAATTGCAGATATTATGATGCCCTTTATGTCGGGTTTAGAACTATGCAAAGCCTTTCGCCAGCAATTCGGATATGCGACACCGGTTATTTTGCTTACTGCTTTATCATCGACTGATGACATAGTAAAAGGACTCGATGCGGGTGCAGATGACTATATCACTAAGCCATTTAAATTAGCCGAACTTGAAGCTCGCATCAAAGCTTTATTACGACGTTCCGGCACGAATGTGGTTGAAAAGCAAAACGAAGGTGTTTTAAGATTTTCTGACTTAGAATTAAACACATATACCAAGCAAGCTGTGCGGAACGGCAATTCGATTAATCTTACGGCAAAAGAGTACTTATTGCTGGAGTTTTTTATGAAAAATCCGAATAAAGTACTTTCACGGAATATCATACTCGAAAATGTATGGGATATTAATTTCGATACGAATACTAATGTTGTTGATGTTTATATAAATTATGTGCGCAACAAAATTCAACCGACAGGAACTGATAAATTGTTGCATACAGTCATAGGACTTGGATATATATTGAAAGAAGAATGAAGATAAAAACCAAATTGGCTTTATTGTACACATCAATCACAATAGGTATATTGATGATTGTGTTTACTTTCGTATACATTCTTACTGCAAAAACTATTGATAATAATTACTACACACTTTTACTTGAAAAAGCGTTAATTACAGCTCAGAAGAACTTTGAAAAAGATGAGCTTAATCAGCTTGCTTATCAGAAAATACTTGACACCTATCAAGGTCTTATGCCCGAAACCTCAGAAAAAATAATCGTGGCAAATAATAGGCATGAGGCAATATTGGAACTTCAAAGATTTTTATCCGAAAATCAAATAGATAGGTTATTTGAGGAAAAACAGGTGAAATTTAAGGAGAATAATTTAGATGGTGTAAGTATATACTATCCCGATAATGAAGGCAATTTTATTGTGGCTGTTACAGCAGAAAATACACAAGGAAAGTACATTAAAACAAGACTTAAAAGTATATTGTTATTTATATTACTGATAAGCAGCTTGTTGATCTTTGCTTTGCTTTGGTGGAATGCCAATATAATTACCAAGCCTTTACAACAAATGGTTTTCCGTATGCAAGCGATAACCGCTAAAGATTTGCATATTCGTCTGCCGGAAAGAAAAGGGAATGATGAATTGGCGCAAACTATCAGCTATTTTAATCAAATGATTGAACGACTGGAAATAAGCTTTAATTCTCAGAAAAGCTTTATAGCCAATGCTTCGCACGAGTTAAGGAATCCGCTCACAGCCATAATGGGAGAATGTGAAGTTATGCAGTTGAAAGAATTTTCACCCAATGAATATAAAGAATCTATAAAACGTATAGCGTATGAAACCGACCGATTAAGTTCTTTAGTAAACAATCTGTTTCAATTGACACAAGCTGATTTGGATTTATCGGAATCAAATACAGAAAAGATAATTATTCAAGATGAACTTGAATCGGTGATTAACTATTTTGATAATTCCAAATACAGAGGGCGTATTCTTTTTGAAAAAGACAATAGTACATATTGCATAGGAACCAATAAGCATTTGCTGTTTATTGCATTACAAAATATTATTGATAATGCATGTAAATATTCCAATGAACAAGTTATTGTTAATAGTCGTCAAACTAAAACAGGATTTAAAATAACAATTATTGATAGAGGGATAGGAATTCCTTCGTCAGAAACAGATAAAATTTTTGATGTTTTCTATCGGGCGGGGAATACATACGGTTATGAAGGTTCCGGAATCGGACTTTCTCTTGCTCATAAGATTTTAATGCTTTCAAAAGCTGATATTAAAATAGAATCATCGGAAAATAACGGAACAACTATTCGAATTATTTGGTAGATGTTTTCTAATCGAATTCTAATCTCACATTAATTCTGTTCTAATCTTGCAGTAATAACTTTGCATCCAAAAACTATGCAAAAGTTATTACTTATTCTTATTACCGCATTGCTCCCTACCGCAATTTGGGGGCAAAACAGTATCATGCTAAGTATTCCCGAAGCTGACAATATTTTTCTGTCACAAAATCTCACCCTTTTAGCACAAAAGTACAATATAGATAAAGCGGAAGCCATGCTTATTCAGGCGGGATTGTTTGAAAATCCAACCCTGAGTTTTGAGCAAATAGCCTATAACAGTGACACTCGTCAATATTTTAATACGGGTTCACAACATGCAATAGAATTAGAACAAGTAATCAATATATCCGGTAAACGGGCGAAACAAAAAGAAATAGAGTGGTATAATATTGAAATTGCACGGCACGAGTTTGAATCGGTTTTAAGGGAATTAAAATATTCATTGCATGCCTGTTTAATTGGAGCTTCTTATACTCAGAAATCTATCTCTATATTCGACAAAGAGATAGAACACCTCAACCGTTTGGTAAAAGTGTATACTATACAATACGAAAAGGGAAATGTGTCACTTATCGAAAAAAGCAGGCTTGAAGCTTTATTGTTTGCTCTCAAAACGGAACAGTTAGAGTACATCGGTAAATTAAATGAATTTCAAAAACAACTGCGTTTATTGATGAATCTTAAACCCGATGTAACTGTTAGTCCAAAATTAGATAACTCCGACATAAATATCAGTATGCTTGATATGGGAAGATTTCAGGACTATATTAATAATAATCCGCAACTGAAAATTGCCGAACTTCAAATAAAACAAGAAGAAGCCAACCTCTCATTACAAAAACGTTTACGAGTACCTGATATTGTCTTAAAAGGCATATATGACAAATCAGGGGGGATAACACCAAATTATGTCGGAATGGGTTTGTCTGTCGGGCTGCCTATATTCAACCGTAATCAAGGCAATATTAAGGCAGCTACTGCACAAATAGCACAGAATAAATTGAACTATGAAAATACGGCAAATGAAATACAGGCTGAATTATCTTCAAAATTTTCACATCTGAAATTGCTATATGATTTCTATTCGAGTATTGATAAATCGCTGGAGAAAGATTTTACAAATCTGATAGAGGGAGTTAGTTCAAGCTTTGAAAAACGGAATATAAATATGTTGGAGTTTATTGATTACTATGAAACTTACAAGGAAACATGTTTGAAATTATATGAACATGAAAACACTTTGCTCACAGGCATTGAGGAAATAAACAAACTTATCGGCAGCGATTATATAAAACTTTGGTCAAAATAAAAATATATAAAATGAAATACATCATATTAAATACCTTGTCAGTGTTTTTACTATTCATTATGGGTAGCTGTAAGCAAAACCCGAAATCGGAACAAGCTGAACATAAACTTATGCTGAATGACAGTCTGCAACAATTAATCAGTATCGATACTGTAACAATTAGGCATATAAACACACCATTGAATCTCAGCGGACAAGTCTCCTTTGTTCAGGATAAAGTTGTAGAAGTTTTTCCGTTGTTTGGGGGCAATGTGGTAGAAGTACATGCCGAATTAGGCGATTACGTACAAAAGGGTGTATTACTGGCAACCATACGAAGCAGCGAAATAGCCGATTATCAACAACAGGAAATTGAAGCAAAAACAAATCTTGACGTAGCAAAGAAAAATTTTGATGTTGCCACCGATATGGCAAGTTCGGGATTAAGTTCAGAAAAGGAAGTATTGGTTGCTCAAAAGGAATTGGACAATGCAAAAGGTCAACTGAATAAAATCAAAGAGATAATTTCTATTTACAACATATCCGATAATTCTTTATACTCGTTAAAATCACCCGTATCGGGTTTTGTGGTTAAAAAAAACATCAATCGAGAAATGCAATTGCGTTCCGACAACAGTTCCGAAGTATTTACAATATCCGGCTTAGATGAAGTTTGGGTAATAGCAAATGTTTATGAAAGCGATATAAGTAAAATAAAGTTGAATAATCCTGCTCAAATAAAAGTATCTGCTTATCCGAATGAAGTATGGGAAACCCGAATCGAAAAAATATACAACATACTCGATCCTGAAAGTAAAACCATGCAGGTGCGAATGAAGCTGACAAATCCTGATTACAAGTTAAAACCGGGAATGTATGCTCAAATAGAAACCGTTAATACACAACTTGAATCTAAACAGGAGCTATGTATACCTAAAAATGCTATCATTTTTGACAATAATAAGCAATATGTAGTAGTCATAAAACCTGATAGGGAATTCATCCTAAAAGAAATAACAGTTAAAACCATTTCGGGAAATTATGCTGCCATCTCTACCGGATTAGCCGAAAATGAACGAATCGTTAATAAAAATGGCATTTTAATTTATAACGCCCTTTCGGCAAATTAATCAAGAAATCTTATGAATCGTTTTATTGACAACATTATATCATTTTCATTAAAAAATAAGTTTTTCATATTTTTTTGTACACTGCTTATCGTCTTATTAGGAGTGTATGCAGTGAAACAAACACCGATTGATGCTTTCCCCGATATTACCAACACCAAAGTAACCATTATTACACAGTGGCAAGGGCGCAGTGCAGAAGAGGTAGAAAAATTCATCACCATACCGATAGAGGTTGTAATGAACTCGGTTCAAAAAAAGACCGATATTCGTTCTACCAGCTTATTCGGGCTATCGGTAATCAATATTATTTTTGAAGATAAGGTTGATGGCGATTATGCCCGTCAACAAGTATTTAATTCAATTTAAAAATCCACCACCTTTGGTGGTGGTCATGTTCTTTGGGGCTATGCCTAAAATTGATAACTTTGCGGGATGAGTAAGTACAAGCAGCAAAGTCATGTAGTTTGGAAGTGTGATTACCACATCGTCTGGTGTCCGAAATATCGCTTCCGCATCTTGACTGGCATCGTCAAGGATTTGGTCGAGCAAGATGTCCGGATGCTTTGTGAGTGGAAAGGCTGCGATGTTGAAGAGTTGAACGTTCAACCGGATCATATCCACCTATTGGTGTCCATTCCACCGAGAGTTTCAGTTTCAGAGTTGATGGGTACCTTGAAAGGAAAACTTGCGATCAAGTTGTTCAAGAGTTACCCCCAGTTGAAACAGAAACCTTATTGGGGCAATCATTTTTGGTCTCGGGGTTATTTTGTCAACACCGTTGGTCTGAACGAAGATATGATTCGACGTTATGTTCGGTACCAAGAGGAGCAAGACAAAAAAGAAGAGACCAAAAGTCAAAACTTTACTTTGTTTGACTAACCCAACTACATTTCAAAGACCCCGTTTGAAGGCTATGCCTTCATCTTTTTACCAAATCCACCTCCTTTGGGGGTGGTGGTTTAATGCTTTGCCCGATGCAGAACTTCCCGATGGTATTACTCCCGATGTGCAGCCATTATATGGAGCTACGGGAGAAATATTTCGCTATACATTGAAAAGCGAAACAAAGACAGCTCGAGAACTGAAAACCATTCAGGATTGGGTAATTGACCGTAATATACGCAGCGTTTCGGGGATAGCCGATGTGGTAAGTTTTGGTGGTGAAGTACGTTCGTTTGAAGTAAGCGTCAATCCAAATCGTTTGATAAGTTATGGCATTCAACCATTGGAATTATTTGAAGCCATATCAAAAAGTAACCTGAATGTGGGTGGCGATATTATTAATAAAAGTTCGCAAGCCTATGTGGTTAGGGGCATAGGTCTTATTAATGACATCGAGGAATTAGGCAACATAGTTGTTAAAAACATTAATGGAACTCCCATATTGGTTAAGCATTTGGCTGATGTAAAAGAATCGTGCCTGCCTCGTTTGGGTCAGGTAGGACGTATGGATGAAGATGATGTTGTACAGGGCATTGTTGTTATGCGTAAAGATGAAAATCCGGGTGAAGTAATTGCAAACTTAAAAACAAAAATAGAAGAGCTGAATACAAGTATATTGCCTGATGACGTAAAAATAGAAACCTTTTACGATCGTGAAGACTTGGTAAATTTAGCCGTTCGCACAGTAGGGAAAAATCTGCTTGAAGGCATTTTGTTTGTGACCTTTATCGTACTGATATTTATGGCAGATTGGCGAACAACGGTTATAGTATCCATCGTTATTCCGTTAGCCTTACTGTTTGCATTTATATGCTTGTATTTGAAAGGTATGTCGGCAAACTTGCTCTCTTTGGGAGCAATTGACTTCGGTATTATTATAGATGGTGCGGTCGTCATGGTCGAGGGTATTTTTGTTGCACTCGATAAACAAGCCCATCATCTGGGTATGGACAAGTTTAATTTGAAAGCAAAATCCGGTACTATACGAAATACCGCCAAAGAAATGGGCAAGCCTATATTTTTTGCCAAATTAATTATCATAACCGCACTTATCCCCATCTTTGCTTTTCAAAAAGTAGAAGGTAAAATGTTTTCCCCTTTAGCTTATACACTCGGATTTGCATTGCTTGGAGCATTATTGTTTACATTAACCCTTGTTCCCGTATTGTCAAATTTGTTATTAAAAAGGGATGTAAAAGAGAGATCTAACTTTTTTTTAAAATTCATTACCGATAAATCATTGAAGTTTTTCAAATTGTGCTATCGGTTTAAAAAGACTGCCTTAATCGCTACTGCCTCTGTTGTTGCCGGCGGACTGTTTATGTTTACATTTTTAGGGTCTGAATTTTTACCTCAACTTAATGAAGGTTCAATATATATTCGGGCTACTTTACCGCAAAGCATAGCATTAAATGAATCAGTTGAATTAGCCAATAAAATACGTCAGGATTTAACCCAATATCCCGAAGTGAAACAAGTGTTGTCGCAAACCGGACGACCGAATGACGGTACAGACCCTACAGGTTTTTATAATATTGAATTCCATGTCGATTTATTTTCTCAAAAAGAGTGGAAAAGTAACCTTTCAAAGTCGGAGTTAATTGAACAGATGAACAAGAAACTGGAATTTTATCCGGGAATTGATTTCAATTTCTCCCAACCAATAACCGATAATGTGGAAGAAGCAGCTTCGGGAGTAAAAGGTTCAATCGCAGTAAAAGTGTACGGAAATAATTTGTTTTTGACAGAAGAAAAAGCTACTCAAATATATGGTATACTAAAAACGGTTGACGGTATAGAGGATTTAGGGGTTATACGAAACATCGGGCAACCGGAACTTCGCATCGAGCTGAAAGAAGATAAACTGGCACTTTACGGGGTAACCAAGGAAGATGCACAATCCATCATCGAAATGGCTATCGGAGGAAAAACAGCATCCGTTTTGTACGAAGATGAGCGAAAATTTGACATTGTTGTGCGTTATAAAGAAGAATTTCGTATCAGTGAAAAAGAAATAGGTAAAATCATTGTTCCTACCATGAATGGCAGCTATGTTCAAATAAATGAACTGGCTGATATAAAAACAATGACAGGACCTTTGATTATTTTCAGGGATAATCACATTCGGTTTTGTGCCGTAAAATTTTCTGTACGAGGACGTGATATGGGTAGTGCCATAGCCGAAGCACAACAAAAAGTAAATGCTTCGGTAAAACTGCCGAAAGGATATACTATGAAATGGACGGGTGACTTTGAAAATCAGCAACGAGCCACAAACCGTTTACAACAGGTTGTACCCATCAGCATATTGATGATATTTTTAATCTTGTTTACATTGTTTGGTAATGTACGTGATGCGGGTTTAGTATTGGTCAATGTGCTTTTTGCAGCTATAGGCGGAATATTTGCCTTGTTGTTTACAGGTACTAATTTCAGCATATCGGCGGGCATCGGATTTATTGCTCTGTTCGGAATTTGTATTCAAAATGGGGTAATTATGATTTCTGTGATAAAAAGTAAACTCCGACAAGGCTTAACATTAGCCGATTCATTGGAAAAGGGAGTACAATCACGCGTTCGTCCTATTGTTATGACAGCAATGATGGCTGCCATCGGTTTGTTACCTGCTGCTATATCCACAGGTATCGGGTCGGAAGCACAAAAACCGCTTGCTATTGTGATTATTGGCGGATTAATTACTGCCACAATTTTGACCTTGTTTATTTTCCCTCTTGTTACAGAAAGTGTCTATAATCGAATTTTATTTAAAGATGGTAAGTTAAGTACAAAAAGATTAGGAAGATAATTTTAGTCTTTCAGCATACATGGATTAGTCAATACATAGTCCAGTTTATTCACTTTAAAATCTTATGCTTATGAATGATTTGTTGAAAACAGAGTTTTTCGGTCTGATAACCAAAAACTCGCAAGAGATTACTACCCAAGAAATTCAAAATGCCTATGGAATGCTTATCGCACATATAGATGCCATCAGCCAAGAGGATAACCTCAAAAACGTTATCAGGAAGCTGAACTTTACTCGTGCCGAGTTAGTATTCCTATCGACACAAATTCAGCACGAGCAGGGGGAAAAATGTCCTGAAATTTGCCTATCTTCAAAAGGCATTATCCTATCTTGACTCTGAAATTGACTTGCTAAAACTTACCTTGCAGCAGGCAAATCGACATTCCAGCAATACACAGTCCGATATTCCCAAAGTTTACTTTATCCCCAAATCGCAAGGTTTGGGGATTGACAGCATGGGCGAATTTGCCGTTTCATTTGAATTGTCCCAACAGTTTGTTGATGAAACAGGCAAGCCCGCTCCGTTTATTCATATTGCCAACGCCTTAGAACAAGCCTTCAATTTCAGCTTCGGGGATGCTTACAAGTCCAAAGCACGAGTATTCAAGTATAGTATTCCCCATTCTTTGTACTAAAATATCAGCAAGTTAAGCTAAAGATTTG
>CALFXE010000098.1 GCA_937927845.1 uncultured Paludibacter sp. | reverse complement strand
TAGTAGCAAACCATTTTAAAAAATCTGTCCAGCTAATAAGGGGTTAAGACAATAGTAATATATGTAATAGTTAGTAGTTGATCTGATAGATTAGGATTATTTATGTTTAATTTTCAAAAGGGTTGGATTAAAATCTAGGCAGCTGTTGAGGTTTAATCAAGCTGCTTTTGTTTTGCCAAGTTAAAGCACTGAAAACTTTTAATAGCCAGATAATTAATTATAAAGTAATTCCATAAAAAAGAAAAATATGAATGAAATGGAAAAACAGCTTTTCGAGGATCTTCTTTTTAGAAGAATAACTGAGGATGATTTTTTGAAGCGGTATCCGGTACCGTTAATTAATAATCGGTAGTATATCTATTCTGTTTTCAAAAAAACCTATGACACTAAAGATGCAGATTCTTTAGAATTTGCTATTACTTTGACTATCTTTGATCCGAGTATTTTTTCCTGGGATAAATATTATCAACTGATTTGTCAATTCTTAAAAGAGCAGTGGCATTTTAGCCATGAGAGCCTTGTAGGGGCACTTCCCACTTTAGATATTCCAGTGGTTGTAGAAACACTGTATAAAACGGCCTTACTGAAGTTGGATTATCTTTTCTATGACGATACTTTTGCCCTGGCCCGCAGATGTATTTTTAAACTTGGTAAAATAAATTCGATTGACTCGAGAAGAAAACTTGATTTACTGGGTAAATCGGACAATCCTGTAATTCGAAAGCATATTAAGGAACAGCTGGAGATATTACGACGGTCGAAATTCGACGGGTGACTCAACTGGTAGCAGGGCTGCCGCTTTTTCCCAGTCTTTCTGATCAATCAGCTGTTTAATTTCCTTTACCACTGGAGTGATATCTGTGATCTGCTGTATCCATTCATTCACATAGCGTTCAATAGCCACCGGTTTGAGTCCTATCTGAATACTCCGATATGGAAGCTTATTGCCCTGTAGATCACGTTCCGGATCCCACTGTATTACGACTGGACTATTGTTCAGTTGGCTTTTCCATTGTTCATAGCTGGTATGTATTTTACCGTCATAATGCGATAGTGCGGCATTTTCAAGAGCCCATCGAAATCCTTCGCACGTGATATCAATAGCCAGTACACGCTCCTGGTTTTCTTTACTGGCCCAGCCACAGCGTTCCATCATCCAGCAAAAAGAAGGCTTGATCCAGGTAGCCCTGTCACGCTTAAAGGGAGGCGATACAAAAGTTTGATGAGCCACGGCACTGGTGGCAATAGCGGCATTATAGGCCTGGTAAACCCTGATAGAGGAATCAGTATAGTTGGCGTAGATTTCTTTTTCGGTACGTGACATAAACAATTTTGAAAGATCAGGTGCTACAGTGCCTGCAAGATATTTATCACCAGGTAAATTATACAAATGTTTTTGGGCTGTAAAAAGAAAAATTTACCCTGTTCTACTTAGTTTGTTTTGCTTTTTAATACTGCAATGCTTACCCAATACCAACCAGTTGAAGCAGGTGCTGGATGAAGTCGGGTATAGCGGAAACTATGCAGCAGATATCGACAACCAGACCGAGACGGAAAACTATATCTATGATGCCATCGGCAACCTGGTACAGGATAAGTCTGAAAATCTGACTGTAGCCTGGACTGTTTATGGTAAGATAAAATCCGTTACAAAAGTGGGTGGGACTATTTATTACACCTACGATGCCGCCGGTAACCGGATCAGTAAAACCTATGATGGAAAAACCACCGTATATGTAAGGGACGCCAGTGGCAATGTGATGAGTATTTATGAAAAGGATGGAGTGGGGGCACTTGTGCAGGCCGAGTTGCATCTGTACGGCAGCAGCAGACTGGGGCTTTCCGGCACACAAACTGTAGCCCCTGAAACGGGTATCAGCCTGGCAACCGGTTATGACCCTGCAAAATTGATTAGCTTTACCCGTGGCGAAAAGATCTTTGAATTAAGCAATCACCTGGGCAATAGCTTGTCCCGCCACCGGCGGGATGCTGGCTACCATCAATGACAAGAAACTGGCTACCGATGATGGCAATGGAGAGGTGGCCTGGTACGAAGCGGATGTGCTGACGGCCAATGATTATTATCCGTTTGGGATGATCATGCCGGGAAGGAAGTATGCTTTTGATGACACGTACCGGTATGGGTTTAATGGGAAGGAGAATGATAATGAGGTAAAGGGTGAAGGCGGCCAGCAGGATTATGGGATGCGGATTTATGATCCGAGGCTAGGGAGGTTTTTGAGTGTGGATCCGATTGGTGATGAATATCCTGAATTAACTCCATATCAGTTTGCAAGTAATACTCCTCTTTGGGCGATAGATCTGGACGGATTAGAAGGGCTAATAGCGACTGGAACTACACCTCCGTTTATGTCAGGTAAGCAATGGCCTACAGGAATGGTTGTATCTGATGAAATGGGACATCGTATCAATGCGAAATTAACTCCCGAACAAAAATCAGCGCTGCTAGATGTTCTTCCTCTTATTGGCACTGCTAAAGGAATATATGAAGCCGTTACAGGCGAAGACTTTGTTACAGGAGAAAAATTGTCTGCAACTGATAGAGCTTTGGCTGTTGTACCCTATGTAGGGAAAGCTAAAAAAATCACCAAAGTTGCAAAAGCAGCGGATAAAATAGATGAAGTTAAAGGTGTTGCAAAGGCAGCGGATAAGATTGATGATGCGAAGACAACCGAGAAAGCCTTAGTAAAACCTAAAAATAAGAATGCAAATGATGCGGAGGGAGAATTCATGTTGTATGATGTGCATTCTGAGCCTAATAAACAGGGTGAGTTATTAAAGGTAGGAAAGGCAGATGCTGAGAGAATAACGTCAACAGGTGAGCCTGTTAGAATGAAAGCAAGCGAAAGGAAAGCAAGAAGAGCTGGATACCCTAATGCTACTGCGACAGAAAGGAAAAAATTAGGCCGCACTACTACTGGAAAGGCTAAGGAATCCGAGGCTGCTGAAGTCAAGATCGAACGCGAAAAGGGTAACCAACTTCCATTAAACAAAGAAAAAGAAAAAAAGTATAAGTTATGATAGTAAGGGTTTTAGATTCTGCATATATATCTGATTTTATTGATGCTGGATTTAGCGGAAATGAGATTCGCTCAGTAGTTAAAAATTATGCTGAAAAATTTTCTGATAAAGTGGTGAATGAAAAGCTAAATGATTGGGAAGTAACTTTCCGGTTTAGGTATAATCATGTAAAACAAATCCTTATTTATTTAAAGGAACGATCCTATCCAGTTGAGAAGTACAAAGAAATTACGATTCATATCCCAATACCGGTAAAAGGTAATGTGCCATGGGGTGTAGATTTGGAGCAATATCTTTATAAGGATGAAAATTATTTGAACAAATTGATGAAAAATTTTCATTGTTTGGATGTTGATTACTTGGCATTTAACAATCGGCAGGATTATATGATTAATTGTATGTGTAGAGCTGTAGAATATTGTTTTACTGAAGGGTTTACAATAAATGGGATAAAAGTTAAATTGAAGTAAGATTATTTATTGAACTTAGTATTTGATCTGATAAATAATCTTGTTCTCCATAGTTTGAAAAACTTCTGTTCTGAATTGTACTGCTATAGTTTATAGCTAAACAGAATTTCGATTGAGTGTCTGTCGGTATTAACGATGTTTTTTTACCGTAAACCTTGTATGGAAGTAGCCGGTTAGGCTGATCAATCAATAACATATACTTAGCGAGGCGAATGAATCTCCTGTTGGATGCGTGAAAGCTTTTTTGCGTAGGTCTAATTTCTTCTTTTTTTGTAAGCCTCTGAGCAGATATAGGTTTCAATTTTTCAGATTAATAATTGAAAAATTTTCATCCTCTTTCATGTTGCCGATCGGGGATCCTGTAGTTGAATGGAGCATCCCCGCAGAGCGGGGCAAGCAGCAACAGGCGATGCAAATAGCACTACAGCTCGGTTAATACTTTTAATATCTTATTGGATTCTTTCAAAGTGACTCCATCGAACATAAAAGGAAAATTTTCGCAGTCAAATAACTGCCCTCTTCTCCTTAGTTTGATATTTTTTACTTTTTTAATACAGTTATGCTTAGCTTGTAGCTAAGCATAATTTCGCCAGAAGGTCTGTCGGTCTAGAAGTTTTTTTTCACCGAAATCCTACTGGCAAAAATATATTTTTCACGCGGGAAAAACGGGCTGTCTGTAAGGTGAATGCTAGTTCTTTGTGTAAGAAGCATGGATAAGGGTGGATACCAGATATGCGTCTTGGTAAATTGATTACCTTCACCAGAGGCGAAAAGATCTTTGAATTAAGCAATCACCTGGGCAATGTACTGGCCACCATTAATGATAAGAAACTGGCGACCGATGATGGTAATGGAGAAGTGGCATACTACGAGGCAGATGTGGTGACGGCCAGTGATTATTATCCGGGCGGTATGGTAATGGTTGGGAGAAAGTTTGAAGCAGGTGCATACCGTTATGGGTTTAATGGAAAGGAGAATGATAATGAGGTGAAGGGAGAGGGAAATCAGCAGGATTATGGGATGAGGATTTATGACCCGAGGTTGGTAAGGTTCTTGTCTGTCGATCCGTTAAGTAAATGGTATCCGTTTTATACACCCTATCAATTTGCCAGTAATTCACCAATTATTGCAGTTGATGTTGATGGCTTGGAATCAAGTAAGATTCTAAATAAGGCTGAGCAAATGTTGAATACTCCGTATGAGTTTGGTGGTAAAAAACCAGCACCTGAATTAATCGGGCTGCTACGTTCAGAAGAAGGTAAGACGTTTTGGAGCACTTTGCTTTTACCAGGTCTTAGAAAGATTTCGAATTATCATCCTGGTCATTATAAGAAAGGGCCAGGAGAGGTTTGTACCGCTACTGATTTGTATCAGCAATGGGCAGAGGTTGTAAAGAGTGTTTATCAAGATTTTTCTACCTATTCGAATAAAGGTTCTCTTGGTATAGATTGCTCTGGTTTTGTAAATGCTTCATATCAGGAGGATAAAAAGTTACTATTTGATTCTAAAATTTTGAGAACTGGATCAAGCGGTCAGTTAGCTGCATTTAGAAAAGCGGAAAAAGAGGGTAAGGCTTATGTTCATAAGGATTTTAATTTGCTATCGGAAGGCGATTTTATTTACAAGCCTGACCATGTTATGATTGCGACTGGGAATGTTATGGTTGATGAGTCGGGAAAGGTTATTAGCTTTGAGACATATGAGGCAAATTCAGCCGATGTCGGCACTGTTAAAATGTGGAGGAAAGTAGGAAAATCTTATACAATAGGTCATCCATTCAGAACTTCTGATGACGGAGGAAGTATTAAGTTAGAAATCCCGTTCATTGGTACTGTTACAATACCTCTACCAACATTGCCCTCCGAGAATGCTAAACAACGAACTATTGATAATCAGGAACGAAAAACCATAGAAGTAAAAAAAATCAAAAAGTAATGCGTTTTTTATTAGCGATTTTATTATTTTATTCCTGCCAATCTGGGCCAGGGAAAGCGGATGAAAATATTCGCCCTGGAGATGATGATACAATGAAGCCACAACCTTCTCAGGCCTTAGTTAAAGAGAATACTTTTCTGGATAGTATATCTGAGAAAAAAGAGTTATCTATCTATCAAATAAGTAGACATTTGAATATCGATAGTCTTTATTACACTGGTATATTTTCACAAGCAATTTTTACAGGTGATACAGTATTTAATTTTTCTCATGGTATTAAAGGAGCTATAATTAATTACGATGATCAAAGAAATTGCGTGTCTAAATTTTTATTCACTTTCACTTCAGAAGGTAAAAATTTGGATAGTAAGATAATTGCAATGGATTGTGATCATGATGAAAGCGTGGGGTATTCAATTTTGTCTTACAAAATATTAAGCGATTCTTCTTTTATGAGTAGTGAGATTTATACTCCTCCAGGGGGCAAGGAGTCCGATCAACAGAAAAGGGGAAATCTATGGAAAGTTGATGCTGATGGTCGTTTTGTGGATATAACTAAGAAAGATTAATCTTAACTGATTATTCATAAAATAAGAAGAGGCTATCGTTTGAGAGAGAGTGTTACAAAAAGTGTGTCAGTTTGAAGTTTTGTAACTTTAAAACTAACAC
>CALFXE010000097.1 GCA_937927845.1 uncultured Paludibacter sp. | reverse complement strand
AGGTGATTTTTGGTGCGAAACTTAAAAAGGTGTCGCATTGACAAAGTCAGGAAATAAGAGCTGCTTCAGTTGGATAAAACTCTTTTAGATTGAAACTTTCAGTTCCAAAATCAGCTTTGAGTTCTTTAATTCTGTTCTCGGCATCGCCTCTGTTCCTGTATGTTCTCCAAACATCTGTTGCTGATTGTTCCTGATCAGTAATGTAAGCAGAATAACGATAATTTCTATGAATTTCATCTTCAGGGAAAAGGCTTGACATTCTACCTGCTGCTTTAGGACGCTGTTCTATTTTTTCACGGACAATTACAATTCTTCTCGGTATTTCCCAGTTTTTTGCCTGATAATACTTGTCGCATATTTCAATCCCTTCATCTACTGACATCCAAAAATCTTGTCAGTCTACCTGTGAGGGCTACTTTATATCATTGTAATTCATTTTTAGAAATTTTTGGTGATTAAACAGAAAGCCAGTACCGTCGTGATGACAGGCACGGGCTTTATTTTTCAAATTTGTGTCAATAAAATAGAGATATTGACGTAAATTTGATTATCTTTGCGGAAAATAAGCCGAAGAAACATGAGTAAAAAGACGAATATAGATGAACTACGAAAAGAATTTGAAGGTAAGAATATCATTGAATTAAAAGATATTACTACTTTCTATAAGAGGACAGAACCTGCTGTTCTTCAAACAACCATAAATTGGCGTGTACATACTCTTGTTCAGGATGGCATACTTCAAAGGGTAGGTAAAGGCTTATACTGTTTTGGGAAAACAGAAATATTTGTTCCTAAAATTCCTAATAAGATAAAGTCGATTAGTCAGTTAATAAACAAACAATTTCCATTTATAAATTATTGCCAGTGGGAATTGTTGTATGTCAATTATTTTTCTCAACATTTAATTAATTTCAATATTCTATTTGTGGACGTGGAGAAAGACGCATTAGATAGTGTGTATTACGCTCTGAAGGAGCAACATTCAAAGGTTATGCTAATTAGCAATCTCTATGGAGATTTATCGGATTTCAATAATTCAATCTTTGTTCGTCCATTAATATCGGATTCTCCGATACAAGAAATCAAAAATTGTTATATGGCTACACTCGAAAAAATGTTAGTAGATTTAGCAACAGACAAAGAACTAATATCCTTTCAAGGAAACGAAATATACACGATTATACGCACCGCTTCTCAAAAATACACAATCAACCAAAGCACAATGCTCAGATATGCTGGACGCAAACATAAGAGGGAAGAGATTAGCAGGATACTGGAAACTATAAATAGTCAATAAATCGCATAAATTGACGTAAATTTGAAAATGTGATTAAGACTGAATGTATATCCAAAGAATGGATTGAAGCAATTGCGAAATCCACAAAAGCAAGCGACAAAATACTTGTTGAGAAAGTTGTCAGGGCATTAATGTTGCTGGAAGGTCTCGCAAAGTCCGATTTGAATTTTATTTTCAAAGGAGGCACGGCATTAATGCTATTGTTCTACTCTGGGAAACGCCTATCCATTGATATTGATATTATCGTACCTGATAAGGACGTAAAGTTCGATAGTATATTGGAAAAAGTCTGTAAGGACTATGGTTTTACAAAGTTTGAAGAGCAACCACGTAAAGTAAATACTCAAATAGATAAAGTACATTACAAACTGTTTTTTCAGTCCGTTATTGAGGAAAAGGAGTCTTATGTGTTATTAGATATTTTGAAAGAACAAATACATTATCAGAATATTATTGAAGTGCCGATTGACAGCCAATTTATAGAATTAGACGGAACTGCAGTATCAGTTAGGATTCCTGATTTTAACAATATACTTGGGGATAAACTGACAGCTTTTGCTCCCAACACAACTGGCATACCATATAAGAAAGGAGATAAGGAAATGGGTATGGAAATTATCAAGCAAATGTACGATATAGGCTGTTTGTGCGATCATGCTGATAATCCTGAAATAATTTCCTCTGTATTTTCCTCATTTGCTGATACGGAAATACAATATAGAGGGAATGTATGTACGGCTTCTGACGTGCTTGATGATATTATTGATAATTCATTGGAGATATGCTTACGGGGCAATCATGGTAAAGCGGACTTTGTCATTCTCTCTAAAGGCATAGTGCAAGTGAAAGGTTTTATTTATTCAGAAGCGTTTCACCTTGAAAAAGCCATTACTTATGCCGCAAAAGCTGCATATGTGGCTGCCGTAATAAAATATAGGCAAAAGGAGATTAAGAAATACGATGCCGAAAAAGTGCTTGAAATGAAAGATTGGCTAATAAAAGAACCGATAAACAACAAGTTGAATAAATTGAAGAAGTCAAATCCGGAAGCGTTTTTTTATTTATATCAATTATCGGAAATAGTGTCGAATGTTAGCGACGAAAAATAAAAATGTAAATGGCGATTAGGAATTCAATCCAATCGCCATTTATTTTACAGTTTAATTCCTTTTGAATCTTCTTTCCTCTCCACCTTTGGCGGACTACCTGCGGAAGCCATAGCAAACCTATCATCCAATGTTCCTTTGATTTCTTCTTTGGGATAAGCCGTACAAAATGTTTGGGCAATCTCGTGTACATTGGCTTTCAGAGCCATGATAAGCGGCTTATTTACCAACCCCAAACGTTTTTTCTCGTAGGCGCTTACACACATAATCAAGGTTTTACCACCGCCCACCTCGTGGTTGATTATTCCACCGCCGTTGAGTTTGTCAAGCCAAACAGCATCCTTTTGGCTCTTGTATAAATCGGAAATCCCTAAACCTTTCAAGTCTAATCCAGGAAACTCTAGGTGGCTGCCGTCGTAATCTGGACGGACGAAACATTTAAAAGTGCGGTTGTATTTATCAGCTAACCGGTCTTTGAACTCCTGCGACTATCCGTTCAACCAATCTGTAAAATCATTGCGCATTTCGTAAATCTTGGAATTGGCAAGCTGTATGGATTCGGCGTCACGCACCTTAACCTCTTTCATTTCCCCGTCAATTATCTTTTTGACTTTCTTGGTAATATCGGGAGAGGTATTATGCAGAAAAAAATCGTTCAGGGCGAAACTGCGGAAATCCGCTGCCAATTGGTAAAAGAAGGGAACTATGAGCAGGCACGGTTCTTTATCCGATATTTTCAACCTGACGGAGTGGGCGAACTGAAAATGGATGACGGAACGGTTTTCTTGCCGAATGACTTGTACCCATTGGACAAGACTACTTTCAGACTCTATTACACTTCGCATTGTGTCAACCAACAGGTTATCGACGTGTATATCGAAGATAATTTCGGGCAGGTGGTGCAAAGGACTTTCAGTTGGCAGAATGACGACGGGGGTAGTAGCGAAACGGAAGATGAGGAATAGCTAGTGAGCGTCCGGAGTAATTCGGACGCTTATCGTATTTATCAATTGACTATGAAATACAGTATCACGTTTTTTATTGCTTTGCTCTATTTGCTGGTATCGGGACAGCAAACCCGAAATGCGGAAATAGAAAGACTTACGGAAAAGGTTTATTCTGTAAAAGAGTTCCGACTGATAGCCGATTCATTACAGATGAGCATTGACGAACTTTCCGATTATCCAATAATCTTTCCGATTAGAAATACAGGACGTATTTCTTCAGGCTTCGGGTGGCGGAAACATCCAATAACCAAAGTGCAACAATTTTATACAGGAATTGATATTCCGAAAGCTAAGGGTACGACAGTATATGCCACAGGAAATGGTGTTGTAATCCGTAAAGGATACTGTTCGGGATACGGATATTTTATAGAAATTCAGCATTCAGGTGAGTTACGTTCATTCTATGCGCATTTGAGTAAAACAATGGTCAATGTAGGCGATACGGTACGGATTGCCCAACAAATTGCCTGTGTAGGCAATACAGGGCTATCCACAGGCTGCCACCTGCATTATGAAGTGAGGAAAGGAAAACGATTCCTCAATCCGGTAGAATGGTGCTATTGCTTATTAGGAATTAACTGATTGAAAAACATATAATATACGATTTTGATAAGCATTATTTTATGAGTAATTTTGCAAACAGATTAAAATCAAAAACAATAATGGGAATAGAAAGACTTACCACATTGGCATTCTCAATGTATAGCAACAAAGGTGCTTATGCTCTTTTGCTTGGTGCTGGCATTTCTCGGCCTGCACATATTCCATCAGGATGGGAGGTCGAGAATATGCTAATAAAACAATTAGCCTGTACTCAAGGTGTTGCCGATATAGAAGATTGGCATCAATGGTATAAAGATAAATATGGAGATTCGGCAAACTATTCATCCTTGCTGGAAGAATTGGTTAAAGAACCGACTGAGCGTGTGCAGTTGATGAGAGGATTCTTTGAATCAACAGATGAAGAAAGGGAATTAGGATGGAAGAAACCAACGAAGGCACACCAAGCGATAGCTAAGTTAGCTAAGGATGGTTATATTCGTGTAATTCTCACAACCAATTTCGACCGTTTACTTGAACGTGCACTTGAAGCAGAGGATGTTATCCCGCAAGTGATATGCCATGAAAGTGATATTGAGAAATCTACTCCTATTGTTCATGGTAAAACTGTTACTATCATTAAGATAAATGGCGATTATATTGACTGCCGCTTTCGTAATACGACAGAAGAATTAGATAATTATCCCGAAGCAATGAAAAATTACGTTAGTCGTATATTCGAGGATTATGGTCTTATTACCTGTGGATGGTCTGCAACGTGGGATAAAGGATTGGTTGATATTATTAATGGTTCATCATCTTCACGTTATAATTCTTTTTTTACGAATGTTGGAGAAGCAAGTGATGTTATGAAAACATTAGCTGCATCCAGACGTGGTGAGATTATGCTAATAAAGGAGGCAGACGATCTCTTTACTGAAATTTACGAACAAGTTGCAGCATTGGAGCAAAGCAATACAAGCCGTCGTTTGAATTACGATGTAATGTCGTCAAGAGTAAAAAAATATTTATCATCAGAACAGTATAATATTGACTATTCAGACTTGATAGAGAAATTAGGTACTGA
This sequence comes from uncultured Paludibacter sp., assembly GCA_937927845.1. Classification (GTDB taxonomy): domain Bacteria; phylum Bacteroidota; class Bacteroidia; order Bacteroidales; family Paludibacteraceae; genus Paludibacter. The sequence goes on along the minus strand of CALFXE010000097.1, from coordinate 11,234 downwards.
GGCTTATGATAAAATAATAGCTAAAGCCAATTATAATTTCACTACCACACCAGAGCAATTTTCCGCTTATTTTGAATTACACCATAATGCGGTTAAGTCTTTGATTGATATAGCCATACTCGCAGCAAGGTGGGGCAAAACATATCATATCGAAGCATTCGGGGATATTCTGGTTAAACTATGTACAAAGCCTTTCAAAAATGGAGGTTATATTGATGGTACTCAATACTTACATGCTTTAGGTGCTACTTTGCTGTTGAACACAATAGGAGTAGCATGTGTGAAATATGAACGCTTTACTGAATTAAACAAAATATTGAGTCTTAGTGTGCCTGCTGGAAACTTTATGGGATTTCATAGAATGCCATTGTTATATCTACTTGGTTCTATACACTGGGATTACAATACATTAAATCATTTGGCTGGAACAAATTACTATTATCCGTGGAGCTTTATTCTTATTGAAAGGCTACGTTCTCATTTTAAAGGGTGTTTCATCGTTGACTCGGAATACGAAAATACTTTCTATACATGGGAGCATTTGGAGTCTCTTGTCTTTGGATATAACCAATGTTACATATTGGATCGCTTTTATGTGCCTACAGGTCAATTTCTCCGTAGTAGACTTGACTATAAGATGCGGCAGAATGGCGAAGAACCTTACAGTATATTTTTCGATAGTGCAAACAAACTTAAAAATGAATGGAAGCCAATTAAACAAGGTATGTTTGGTAGCAGTTATGATGAATACAAAAAAGTTTTCGACCAAGCAGAGGAATTTTACAAACAAAATATAAGGTATTGATATTATGGCTGAATTGAGTATTATAATTTCAATCCTTGCTGCTCTATTAACAGGGGGATTCCTTGTGATTTTCATAGAGAGTCAAAAAGTGGCTGGAAGCGTAACTGATCGATTTCATTTTGTTATGAATCCATTTTTTCACAGTTTTAGTAGTTATGTGAAATTTATATCTTCTTTTAGAGCTTGTTTCACTTTTAAAATTACTAAAGATTCTGATTATATAAAGAGGCTGAAAGACGATGTTGAGAAAGTTGCAGGATTAGGAGGAAAAGCTATTATATCAGGGCAAGATTATCCTGCTGACTATTTTACAGCAAAAGAGTTGGATTCAATTTGCAAAACCATTAACAATATCTGGTATCTTATTGATGGAAAGCATAATTACATTGACAAGTATTTAGATTTTGACTCTCGTCATGCACAAATGCTTAGTGGACAAACAAAGGATTATCTGGAATCAATATCTCCCAAGTACAAAGATATGCCATTGACAAAAGATATGCTGGCAAAAGTATCGGGTGATTTTTATGTAGATATATATCAACCGATACAAGATGTTCTTTTTCAGTATGAATTTTGGCAGAAGAAAGAAAATCGCTTTAAATGGCTGGCATTTGCAACTGTCATTCTAACTTTGTTAACAATGATTTTTATTTTGTTATTCAATAGTTATGATTGCATTCCAATATGGGGATATAAAGTCTTGTGTATTTTGTGTTGTATTTTGTTGGGAACAGAACTTTGGAATCTTATGAAATTAGAAGATTTATCAAAGAAAATTTTTCGATAATGGGTGATTTTCTCAACCAATAAGGCTTTTTGTTACTTTTTCTCCCCGTCATTTTGCAAAGTCATGGAAAAAGTAATGGCGGAAAATCCGCCTTCCATTACTCCAGTTTTGTAAGCCATTCATCACGCTGTTTTCAGCATTTTTCCAACGATTTGGCGACAGTAGAGAAACTTCTCCGTTTGTATGGCGGTAGTCGTATTGGTAGTATTCCGTTCCTTTGAATGCACCTGCAATAAAGATTGTATAGTTCTCTTTCCCTTCTTCACATGTGGAACAACCATTTTTGTCATTGATTGAATTTGTATTCATACCTGTTGTTTTTAGATTATTGTTTCTATTGCAGTAATCGGAACGTTTTTGGCAAGCCATTCTTTTATATGCCCCATATTATACTCAGAGGTTATAATGGCTGTACGTTCATCTATAGGGGTAAATCTGCTACTTTCGTAATTATCAATCCATTCTTTTAGATAATTAGGAATAAAAAACGCTCAAAAACTATGTTTTGAACGTTTTCTGTGTACATTTTCGTGTACTAATTTCGCAATTCATTGATTGTCAATGTACTTTGCGGTATGGACGGGACTCGAACCCGCGACCCCCTGCGTGACAGGCATATTTTTTCGTGTTTTTGCGTTTTTTTGCCGTTTTAAAAATAATTGCAAAGTATTTAATATCAATGTTTTGCAGTGTAAATTGTTTTTTGTAGTTTTGTATTGTTTTACAAATATGTTTTCACTTTGTTTTCACCGGTGAAAACATTTAAACAATATAGCATGAAAATCGAACCTATTTTTTCAGAAAACATTTCCGGTGTATTCGTAACCGCAACGCTGGACACCCGAAAGCAAAATGAAGTCTATCCGGTTGCCGTGAGGGTTATTTACAGCCGCAAAGCATGGTACTATCAAACGGGCACTAAATTAACCTATGAGGATTATTTAAGCGTTGTACGTGCTAATAAGGGCAAAGGGCAATACAGCGAGATTAAACGGCAAATACAGCCTATCCATGAAAAGGTATCAAACACGGTTCGGGAGCTTATGAATTCAAACCGCTTTTCAATGGAGGTACTGAAAAATGAAATCGGTAAACGTGGGGCGGTATCAAAAAGCACTTTACTTGACCATTGGAACGAAATAAGGGATAGCAAGCTCAAAGAAAAAACACGGGAACAATATCGGGGTGCAGCTATGAGCTTTTACAAGTTTTTGGGCTGCAAAACTGAACGGGACAAAGAAACCAGGCGGCTGGAGCTAACAGGTTCGAAACTTTCTATCTTGCCGAGAGATGTAACTGCGGAACTTATACAGGACTGGGAACAATCCATGCAGGAAAACGGGCTGAGTGCTGCAAGTAGAAGCGTGTATATGCGTGCACTTCGGGCGGTATTAAAGGAGCTGGAGCAAAAGGGTATAATCCGCAACACTCCGAAAATGACAATCAAACAAGGCGAAAGGCGTACTGATGATTTTTTAATGGTGGAGGATATTATAAAGATACGGGATTATTCAGGGGACTGGGCGGACTGGTGGATAATTCTTTACTTGTGCAACGGGGCAAATTTACGGGATATAGCGGGGTTAAAATGGCCAAGAGATACGGAAGTAGAGTTTTTGTTTACACGCTCAAAAACGGCAAGTAAAAAGCCTGTAACCGTACATATACCTATTGTACCTGCACTGCAAAGATTATTGGATAAGCACGCTTCAAAACGTGAATTCGGACAGCTTGTTTTTCCTCAAATACTTTTGGGTGCAGAAACCGAAACAGCCGTAACAAACCGTGTACACGATTTTAATGCTGCAATCAGAAAAGGTATGCAGACAGTGTGTGCAGAACTGCATATAAAGCCCGCTACTGCATCAACAGCCCGTAATAGCTATATAACTACATTAACATGGCACGGCATATCTGATGCGTTTATTGATGGCATGGTAGGACACAGCGACAGTAAAAATGTACTTCGGGGCTATCAGGGCAAAATAAGTCCAAAACGTCGGGCACGGATAAACGGACTATTATTTGTCGACCCTGAAGCCGACAGCAATAGCGATTTGCTGGAAAGGTTGAAAGAATTAAGCGCAAAGGAACTAAAACTAATACTTGCCAAAATATGAAAACATACAGGACAATAGAGGAATACATTTCCGACAGTGAGAATATATTCGTTAACATGGAGTGGCGGCAATTTGTCGGTGGTAATATCGGCAAGGGTGAATGGCAGCGAACACTTGAAACACTGGGCAAGTTACTTGAAAATATGGAGTGGGCAAGGGGTATAATCCGCTCGATGCTACAAAGCCCAATATCCTCAGAGGTGGAGCAAGCCAAAGAATTCATTGGCAAGGTTAGCTATTACAGGGAACTTTCTCACTTCGGGATTGAATTTTTTAGTTTCTTTTCTGATTGGCAAAAATTCTTTTCAGTGGCGGGGGAACGGCAAGAGGTAAGAGAAAAGCCCTTACCTATGAAAATAATTCCTGATGCTAAAAAAGTGGTGGTGGTTGATGGGGTAATACCAACCGACAGGAAAAAACAAATTTGGCAGGTTTTTTCTGAACATGGTTTTTTGGGTGGTGATGTTGCAGCTTTTTCTCAACTTGTCGATGGTGAAGAGCCGACAGGGGTATTAAAGTGGAACGCAAAACATAAAGGTAATTTTTCCGGTGTAACGCTGGTTCATTTCCTGAAACGGCTGGGCGTGGACTTCGGGGACAAAAATAAAAATATCAGGACAGCGATTTGCTTTTTCGATGGCGTGCAGGTTGAAAAGGTGAATTCCTACCTGCAGAACTACGGGCAAGCGAAACTAAAATCGGAAATAATCAGGGAAATAGATTTGCTTTTCGATTCGCTGGGCTGAATAAAGCAGCCCTAAAACAACCAACAAAGCCGGACTAAATGTTTGGCTTTTATTTTATACGCCTATATGCCTGTTATTCTGTTACTTGTACAATATATTTTACAATATATTCAAATTACAAAAGTATTGTTTTACAAAGTTTTATTGTTGATTTTCTGTGTGTTATCTTTGTGGTATAAATCATTAATTATTGTAAAATGGAAAATCAAACAAAAACAATCGAACAGGCTATCACCGAAGCAGTTAGGGCCGCAATAGCAGGAAGTTTACAGGGACAACCGGAAAAGGAAGTAAGCAAAGGCGAAAGAATTCGGGGAATTCGGGAACTTGCCGCTTACCTTAATTGTTCAACAGCCACAGCGCAAGGACTGAAAAATCGGAACGAAATTCCTTATTATCAGTTGAAAAGCCGGGTATTTTTCTATGCCAACGAAGTGGATTCGGCACTGAAAAAAGGAGGAAAAATACAATGAATACCGACCCCAAAAAATTCAACCTTTCCGAGTGTGAGGTGCATTACACCGATGATATACCCGAGCCGGAAGGACTACTGTACTTCGACCTATTACTCGTACTTAGCAGGGGAAATATTTCAACCGTAAAAGGTAAAGCGAAAGCCCGCAAGAGCTTTTTTATTGCTTATTTGGTTCAGCAAGTTTTACTTCAAAATCCTGATGCAACAGCTCTATTAATCGACACTGAACAGAGCCGTACGTTCGTGTATAAGCTGCTAAAAAGAGTTTATCGATTAATGGGCTGGACAGCGGAAAATAAGCGTTTAAAAGTCCTTTCTTTGCGGGAATACGATGTACTGGAAAGGCGGGATATTTTCGTTCAGTCGGTGCAGGAGCATCAACCTGATTTTTGCGTGCTAGATGGCGGGGTTGACATTATTTCAGACTTCAATAATGCCGATGAAAGTAAACAGGTTGTTGGCTTGCTTATGAAGCTATCAACGGAATACAACTGCCATATTTTAAACGTTCTTCACGAAGGCAAAACCAATGGAGAGCTCAGGGGACATTTCGGGGCTGAAATGTTAAACAAGTCAGAAACGGTATTCGAGGTGGTGAAGGATGGCGATGTATCCGTTGTGAAGCCTTATGCAACCCGAAACCAGCCTTTTGATGAGTTTAGTTTTTCTATTAACGATTCAGGATTGCCGGTGTACAATGGTACTGTTACTCGGATGACACGGGCGGAAATTACCGAGTACAATATGAAGCTATCTTTTACGAAATTACTTACACCAAATAAGATTATCGAATACATGGCACTATGTAACGAGTATTCCGAAATAGCCGGATGTAGTGAAGCGACAGCAAAACGACACATTTCAAAAATGCAGAAAGATGGCTATTTGCGTAAAACTGATGCCGGAGGGTATTGTCTTAGTGTGGTACAATTAGAATAGGTATCAAGTTAGTATCATTTAGCGTACATATATATATACGCTAATGATACCTGATACTATCAGGGGTATATACAGCAAGTATCACAGTGATACCAATACATTCACCTGATTATCAATGTTTTACAAAAGTCAGGTATCAAATGAAAAAATGAACTGATACCGAAAAAATAATTTAACAAATGACACCATGATACCGCTGATTATCAGGTGCTTAGCAATCTTAAATGTTAAATTCAAGTATATAACAATAACACCGCTTTCCGTACAACCACCCCTGAAGGCACAAAAACCCAAAAAAATGGACACTGAAATAATAAGAAAAGAAATAAGGTCAAGTGTAAGAAAAAGGATGCCGTTGACGTTTGAGGGACTATACGAAGAAACTTTTTCCCACTTGACGGGAGTTTATTGGTGGTATGACAGGAACATACTACGACAATATATAGTAATAGAGCTTTTAGAAACGTTTCCGAAGCGATTATCATTTGCCGACAGGGCAAGGTTAACAGCTATATGGAGAGATGCCGACAGGGCACGAGAAAAAACGAAGTTGGATAATTTAACACTTGTGCTATGAGATATAAAAGAAATCGTTTACCCCTACCCAAAACGGACTTTAAAGCACCTGCAGATTTTTACCGCAATGACCCCGATATAGACGAAAACATGAAGGCAGTTGTTGTATTGTGGCTTTTTGGTGGGATGACAAAAAAAGCCGCTTGGATTACAGTTTATAGGGCAAAATGCAAACCGAATTCGATACCACCACAGGTTAGTAACTTTTTTCAGCTCCGGCAGGTCAAGGAAATGATAGAGTTATTCAGGGATTACCACCACCAGCACCCCTATATCAATCCAAAAGCATGGGAAAGAAAATAATACCCTTAGCAGCCGGAAAATGTTAATTTTTGGGAACGTGAAAAATAATAAAAAAAAATTTATTATATTTGCATGTCGGTTATCATATATGTCAACCGTTGATTTTTCAAGTAATCACACTTTAAATTTACAAAAATGAAAAAACTATTTGCCTTAATGCTGTTATGTACGGCAATTTCTTTCTGCTTTTTGTCATGTTCCAAGGATGATGATGAATTATCTTTGACCGACGCTCAAAAAAAGGCTATTGCCGTTTTAGACGGAAAGTTTGTTTGGACTTTCTATACCAGTAAAACGAGTTACACATTTGGCAAAAGATATAACCCGCCCAAATTGGTAACAGTTAATGAAGATTACGCCACAGGTAAGAAGGATCAATTATTGCTGCATGGAGAGGCAAGTGAGATTTATGCTTCAGGTGAAACATCTTCAGTTCGATATTATTACGTTTACCCTAATGCTGATAAGATCGTATTTATAACAGATAGTTACTTAGTGTATATATATGATTTTAAAGTTATAAGCCAAACAGAATTTAGGCTAAAATACGAAGATGATGTTTTGTGGGATACTTACACAAAAGAATAATATGATAATTTTAAAATAATCAAACCTTAAATAACTTATTATGGAAAGAAAAAAAATATTAGTAGTGTGTTATTCAGGTTCTGGAATTAAAACACTTAAAGTTTTCGCCAAACTGCTTGTGGCTTTTGCTATTCTTGGTATTATCTTAATATTTGTTGGAATGATCGTAAATTACGAAAACCAATATACTTATAGACCAAGTTTAGATGGAGATTTAGTCATTCTTTTTGGAATTTCCGCAATTATCACCGGCAGTTTGTTATCTCCAGTTTTTAAAGCACTTGCTACAATTGCAGAAACGGCGTTAATAAAAAAACACATAATCCAATCAGAATACGATTTTATCGAGACTGACAAACCAGAAAATGCTGGAGTAATGCAAGAAGAATTAGGAAGAAAATAAGACGGTTTTTCCGAATGATTATATATTCAACAAGTAATAACATCTTAAAAAATTCTAAAATGAAAAAACTATTAACTTTAACGCTGCTATTTACAGCTATTTCCTTTTTTTGTCAAAACATCAATGCACAATCAACTTATGAAAAATCTATTGAGATTGGAGGATCAGTTGGGGTAGATGGGGTCTATAATAATAATTCGTTTGATGTTATAATGATAAATGGCATCAGATTAAATAAAACGTTATACGCTGGATTTGGAACTGGACTAAGCATTATCAATGCTCTTTATTATAAAAATTACACATACTATACAGTAGGGAATAGCGAAAGCTACGAAAGTAGAAGTACAGAATTTACGATACCGCTTTTTGCAAGATTAAAATTTAACCTCACAAATGAAACTCATGTTTCGCCTTTTTTAATGGCAAATATTGGATATGTTTTCGACCCTTCAAAAAATACAACTCCATCCTACGGGTTAATGATAGAACCAGACTTTGGTTTAGATTTCAATTTAAAAGATAATATGATTTTGTATGCAATGATAGGCTTGCATTTTCAACATGGAGAATACACTTTTTTTTCTACCGGGGGTTCCAGCTATCCTGAAGTTGAGTTAAAGTCTGCATTAACAAGTGCTATTGCGATTAGATGTGGAATAAAGTTTTAATTATTATACGATAATTGAAGGGTAAGAAAAAATTGAGATATTGTAGAATGTACTACAGATTTTTTTCATATAAAATAACAGTTAAAAATTCAAAAAGTTTACCATGAAAAATTCAAATTATATTATATTTAAAATTTTACTTATATTATTTGGGTTAAACCTAATTTCTTGCAGCACATATAAAGCAATTTATGAAGTTGGGTTAGACAATGTTGAAGTACCAAAGGATGCACAAGTACAGTTTGGTGAAACTAATTTTGTTAAATTTTCTGATAATAATATAAACAAGTACAAGTTCGAAGATAACTTTGTCGAAATGATCTGGTTTGTTGGTGAAAGCCAATTAAATTTTTATTTGAAAAATAAATCTGACTATCCTTTGAAAATTAATTGGGATGACGTAACATATGTAGATTACAATGGATTCAGTGATCGTGTAATGCATAGTGGAATTAAATATATTGATAGAGCATCAAGTCACCCCGCATCAATTATCCCAAAAGGTTCAAGCATAGATGACATGATTTTGCCTATAAGTAAAATATATCTCCTTTATTCTACCTGGGTAACACCATCATTAATACCATGTTATTATAAGAAGAAAGTAGATTTTGATAGAGAGGCAGAAAAATGGGTTGGAAAAACCATAAAAGTTCTTTTTCCAATCGTTATTGAAAATGTTCAAAATAACTATGTTTTTGAATTTAAAGTTAATAGATTAGTAAATAAATAAATCAAACAGTTATAAGAAAATTCTAATATACACAACGTTTAAATTGGAATAAAATATAAATCTCTGAATTTGCTACGCATAGGAATGCAATCTTTTTTTTCAAAAAAAAATCACAGTTACACCCTTCCCCAACAGCCGAAAACGCAAAAAGGGGGAGGGGGGCTTCGTTTATTTGCATACCAAAACACTTTTTTGGGCTGGTTACACCCGGTAATTTACAGCAATAAAAAAGGGACTAACAAGGTTTTTAATCCCTGTTTCAGTCCCTTTTATTTTCAAACACCTGATTATCAGTATGTATTGCGGAAATTCAGGGAGTACTACCACCAGCACCCCTTTTTGAACCCCAAAGCGTGGGAACGGAAATAAGCACCTTTGCAGCAGAAAAAACTTAATTTTTGGGAAGCTGAAAAATAATTAAAAAAAATTTTAGGGTCGCACCTTAGAAAAGTGCCAAAAATCAGGAAAAAGGGGGTGGGGGCTTGCAGAAAACAGGCACTGATACGGTTTGTATTGGTGCTTCGTTTATTTGCAGAAAAGCAATCTTTTCTGATTTATGTTTTCACTTTGTTTTCACCAAAAAGAAAAAGCACCTACAAATTTCTTTGTAAGTGCTTGATTTTTAGAGCGGTATGGACGGGACTCGAACCCGCGACCCCCTGCGTGACAGGCAGGTATTCTAACCAGCTGAACTACCACACCATCTTTGTTGGTCTGCATTATCTCTCTAATGCGGTGCAAAGATATATGTTTTTTTTATATCTGCAAAAGGTTTTGAAAATAATTTTTTAAATTTTATGCAGAATAAATTCTACGTGTTATTTTACTTTTATTCCGCAACCAATTGCAACTGTAACAGATGTTGGTACAGGTTTTTTGTTCAACAGAGCCTCAACAGCGTCTTCGACATATTTTTCTGATACATCATTTGCATCTTTGTAATTATTGTCGATGGTTCCTATGTATCTGACAATTAATTCTTTATTTTCCTTGTTCAATATAAATACGTGTGGGGTTTTGGTGGCGCCATACTGAGGATATATTTCTTGTCCCGCATCTACTAAATAGGGAAAAGTGAATTGTTTGTCGGCATGTTTCTTTTTCATCAGTTCGAATTTATCAGAAGAAGAAGCTTTAGGGTCGTTGGAATTGATTGCAATAACCGGATAACCTTTGTCTTTATATTTCTGGTCGATGGCAATGAGCCTGTTTTCATAGGCTTTTGCGTAAGGACATTCGTTACAGGTAAATACCACTATAAAACCCTTGGCATCTTTGTAGTCGGCAAGTGATACCATACTATCGTCCACGTTTTTCAGACTGAAGTCGGTGGCTGTATCTCCAATCTTATATCCTTTTGCAGAAAGCGATATAAAGAAGAAAGACAATAAAGTCAATAAGCTTAGTTTTGATGCTGTTTTCATAAATCAAATTATTTTAAATATTGGTTGATAATCTCGATTAATTCGGTTTTGTGGAGTTGTTCTTCCACGAACTTTAGTTTTTCCCCATTCTTGTAAAAAGCAGTAGCCGGAATAGAGCCGGTCCAACTTTGATCGACTTTCGGCATCCATTGGTTCATGCGTTTTACATCGTCGAGTAAATAAACATCAGCAGTAATATGGTTATTATCTAAAAATGACAGTAAGCCAGGTGATAAATCGTTTTTATCATCTAATGAAATTAAGATCATTTTAAAGTCCTTTTTGTCAGATAGTTGATTGTTTACTTCCATGAAATCCGGAAGTTCCTTAACACATGGTCCGCACCAAGTTGCCCAGAAGTTGACAACATACAACACATCATCGTTCTTGTCGATTATCTTGTCTAAAGCCTCGTATTGTATGACCTCTTTAAAGGATGAGTAGGATTGGTTTTCTTGAGCATTAACTGTCAAAATAAGTCCTGATAACCAGCATATAATCAAGTGCTTGTGCATAGCTATTTTTTAAATATTCAAAATAAAGATAAAATATCCTTACTTCATAAAAACTTAAAATGATGCTAATTTGTTCGAAAAAAAATATTTTTTATCATTAGTGTCCGGTAAAGATAAAAAGAAATAGCGAAAAAAAGAGGGAATCT
>CALFXE010000096.1 GCA_937927845.1 uncultured Paludibacter sp. | reverse complement strand
ATTTTGTATTTTTTTGCTTCCTCAGCTTCTTCAATTTGCCAAATCCCCGTCTTTTTATGATCCCAGATAACACTGATCGGATGACCTATAAACCATCGATTTCCTCTGTTGTCTTTCCCATCGGCTAAATCTATGATTTTGTTCCAATTCCTTGAAGTCATGGAGCTGATGTTCCACTTGAATTCTTTTCTTGAAATCAATTCGGAAGATAAGGATATTTCGACCCCTTTATTGGATGTTTTGCCAATATTTTGCCAAATATTACTGAATCCCGTGCTCTGAGGTATTGATCGCTGCATAAGAAGATCCTCATTAATAGTGCTGTATAGTTCAATACCCCCTGATAATTTATTTTTTAAGATGTTAAAATCAAGTCCAGTATTCCATGTTTTTGAAACCTCCCATCCCAGCCTCTTGTTGGCTATTCCGCTTGGTTGCCAGGTATAAATTCCATTTCCTGCCCAACTATAAGCGCCTTGTGTTAAAGTAGTAAGTGTTTGATAAGCTGATATGGCTTGATTTCCTACTTCACCGTAGCTGCCTCTCAGCTTGAGAACTGTAAAAAGGGACTGATTTTTCATAAATTCCTCTTCAGTCAACACCCATGCCATCGACATGGATGGGAAAGTTCTCCATTTGTTACCTTCAGCCAACCGGGAAGACCCGTCTGTTCGAACTGCAAAATTGAATAAGTATTTTCCCATATATTCATATTGAGTTCTGAACATATAAGATAATAATGTGGTTTTCTCGTATCCCGACCAAATATCTCTATTTATTATTCCCGATTGAAGAAAATGATAATCCATATACTGTGCGGGAATATTTTGAGAAGAGGCACCCACCCATTCATCTTTTTCCTGAATTGCTTCCACCACAGCAGTACTCATTATCTTGTGCGTATCTCTAAATATTTTGTCAAAATTTAAGATACCGTTCCACGTATATCCAAAGTCAGAAGTCTTTTCCATACTTGCATAATTCAGCCCTAAATTTTGATAACTGGTTTTAGAATCCCTATAAATACCCCTGGACCGATCGTTATAATCAATTTTAAGATTTGTTGTTAAGGTAAGCCAATCGATTGGTTTTACATCTAATTTTAAGATCAGGTCTCCCATTTTTCCTTTATTTTCATGAACAAGATAGCCTTTTTCATAATTCCAAAGGGCATTTACATATTTTTCTTTTCCGATCGCATCTTTTAATCCTTTTGAAGAGTCATCATCAATATAGGGTGTCTCGAAAGGTGTCATACGGCGCATGTTATCCCACATATTATCCGGCCAGCCAGAATTTTCTCTGAAGACAATCCGGTTTATCATCCCCAAGCTTAACCATTTTGCTAATTTCATGTTGACATTTGAACTTAGGACATGTCGTCTAAAATTGACAGTTTTATAATATGAATTATCTTCTTGATAGTTATAGCTTAATCTGTATCCTATTTTATCGGTTTGGTTAGCAATGCTAATGTTGTGCCCTTGATTTAATGATGAGTTGTTAAATAAAGCTTCTTGCCAGTCGAAATTTATTCCATTTTCGTAATAATTTTCAGCCCAGGTTGAATTGAACATCTCCATCCCTTTTTTTGTGTCAATAAAAGTATTTTCCCATAATTCCTTATTCATAACGCCGTGTGTTTGGTACCTCATGACATCCCGAATGAGTTCTGCATATTTCTCTGCTGACTGCATTTTTATAAAATCATAAGTGTTAATGCCTATGTATGAACCCACCTCAATACTCAATTTGCCTTGAGAGGCTGATTTTGTAGTTACTAATACGACTCCATTTGCAGCACGGGAGCCGTAAATAGCTGTAGCAGCTGCATCTTTTAATATTTCCATAGATGCGATGTCCTGGCTTACTAAATTATCCCAACTACCCGGCATCCCATCAATAATTAATAAAGGGTTGTTTCCTGCCGAAAGAGACCTACTACCTCTGATTCTTATAGATGGGGATTCTCCGGGTTGACGCGATGGCGTGATAAAGATGCCGGCAGCTTGTCCTTGCATGGCATCCAAGACATTTGTACTGGGGAAGGCTTCTATTTTTTCAGCTTCAACTCTTGAAATTGAGCCTGTTAGGCTGCTTCTCCTCATCGTTCCATAACCGACTACTACCACTTCATCCAGTTGCTTGGTATCTTCCAGCAATGTGATGTTAAAGGTTGACCTGCCAGAAGTATTTATTTCCTGGTCTAAATACCCTATATAGGAAATTAATATGACAGAATTATTTCCAATCTCTAAAGCAAAGTTGCCGTCAATATCAGTTATCGTACCGTTGGTTGTGCCTTTTTCGATAATGTTAGCTCCAATTATGGGTATCTTGTTGATATCAACAATGTTGCCGGTTATTTTTTTTGTCGGCAACTGATCAGTAATCGAACTTTCATTATTTACCCAATTTCCGGATTCAGCATAAAGAATAGGTATGCCAAGAATTAGTTGAATCGTTAAAATAATAAACAAGTATAAAAATTTGTGACAATGTCTTGTATGTTCTGGATGCGCTTCTCGGTTCATAAGTTTTAATTTTTAGGTATTTAAATCAAAATATTTTGGTCTAGGCTTATTTATAAAAGTGATTTCACCTGCATTTTGTATTGATTTTTGTTAAGCTATCGTATGCAGATATTCTTAATTAATTTGTTGACAGTGATATCTGTCAAAAATTAGGATGAGTGAAATTGTGTATAAGCTACTTCTGAATCAAGCTCAGAAGTAGCTTCATCAGTGTCAGGATATTAGAATAAAAAAATCAATAAATTCTTTTCATTTGTGACTGGCTGACATAAAAAAAATGCCTCAATCCAGGGGAGATGATTTTTATTCTGCTTTTTTAATTTCAGTTATACTCTCTTGTATTCTTTTTTCGCTTGCGGTTTAATTGACGTCAAGCTCTCGATCATAACAGGTGCTCCTGCCGCAATACTTTTTCTGGCGGCGATTCCCACCAGGCAGGCAAGTGCTCCGTCTCTTATGCCGGCAGCCTGTTTGTATGGGTCTTCGGTGTTGGGGACAAAGATTTGATCTTTCAGCAAGGCATCTCCACCTCCATGTCCTGAGGTGCCGTGAGGTATTTGAATGTATTGCCTTTTGGAGAAGTTTTTAAACAGCACAATTTCATCAAAATTTACGTCCTTCGTAGGCCTTGATTCTTCGATCCATGCATCTATACGTCCTTTTGTTCCGTTAAAAGCGATTCTGTAGCCTTCATAGGGAGAATAGGTGGTCAGGGAGTAAGCAACCTGAACGCCGTTTTTATACCGGATTGTTGCTGCCATTTTATCGTAAATATCAACGTCGTTTTTAAACACACAACCATCCCTCAGATATCCATCGTATTTTTCATTATCGACATACAACCGCTTCATGTTTTCATTTTTCATTATATCAAAATAAAAACTACATTGACTGGTGTGGGGACAGGTGCGGCAGTTTACTGCCCTGAAAGGACCGTTTTTTCCATAAAAATTTAACTCTCCTAAAGCATATACGCTCTCAGGGTCACTATCAATCCACCAATTTAGAAGATCAAAATGATGGCTGGCTTTGTGAACCCATAAAGAACCGCTTTTTTCAACTAATCTGTGCCATCTCCTGAAGTAATCAGCACCATGAGACGTGTCCAGATACCAGTGGAAGTCGACGGAGGTGAGTTCCCCTATCTCTCCTGCCCGAAGGAGTTCCCACATCTTCACCCGGTGAGGAGAATAGCGGTAATTAAAAGTAACCCTGCACTTCTTCCCGGTTCTTTTTTCTGCATCGATTATAGCCTGCATTTTCTTCTCGTCGGTTGTCATCGGCTTTTCTACGATAATGTCGGCCCCTAATTCCATCCCCCTGATAATAAACTGATCGTGTGTATTATCTACCGTTGTTACAATTAACACTTCCGGTTTAGCCTCTTTCATCATTTTCTCAAAATCAGTGAATGTAGGGCACGAAACCCCCATCGTCTCTTTGGCTAAAACTACTCTCCCCGGATTGATATCGCAAAGCCCAACGAATTCAATGTAGTTGGGATAGCTTTGAACAACGCTTCTTCCCCACATGCCTGTTCCCCGAACACCCGTACCTACCATGGCTATTCGAGTTTTTTTTGCGGGTTGCAAAGTTTCTGCTGTAGATGCGTAAATTGGGGATGAAGGATTGATCAACGTTGTTCCTGCCATTGCCCCTGAGAGAGCCAGAAAATGTCTTCTGGACATTGAGTTTGATTCTTTTTTCATGTTATATCTGTTAAATCTTTTGATTCTCATGGAATTAATACTTGAATACTTTCCCTCCTGCCATTACCTGTTTTTGTTTTTCATCGAATGTGGCGCGTTGTCCGGTACGTAGGGCGGCCGTCACCATGATATCGGCG
>CALFXE010000095.1 GCA_937927845.1 uncultured Paludibacter sp. | reverse complement strand
CTGAATTATGCTAACCTTTTTACTATTTTCTTATATCGAACTCACGTTAAATTAATTAAAAATTAAGAATATGAAACATACAACTTTTAAATTGTTTATTATATTAACTTTATGTACTTTTGCTTTTTCAAATTGTAGCGAAAACAGAGATATAAATTCAAACATGTCATTATCCACAATTAAAGATTACAGTTCAACAATAAGTCAACAAAGAATTGCTTTTGCAAAGAATTTGATATCATTAATAAATGAAAATGAATAAATCGCAGAAAAAATAACCTCTGAGTGCCTCAAAAAGTTTGATGGGGATAATAATGTGTTATGTAAAGATTTATTTGATGTCACGATGAACATATCAAATCGGAATCTAAAAATTAGTAGTTTCATTGATGCTAACTTCAAATCTCAAAGGGTCAGAAACGTTGAAGATGTGGATAATTTTAGTAATTTACTTCTATCAAGGGACAGCTTACTCCAAATATACTTTTATAATGTGATTGGTGACTCAAGTTCATTCAAAGGAATCGTAGTAGTACCTGAAAATGTGAAGGAGAGGGACAGAAAAGATTTATTAGTCATCAATAAAGATGGTTCTGAATCTTATATAAGGAGCGATATTGATCCTCAAGACAATTATTTAGTAATTTCACGAAATGAAAGAACAGGTTCGCCGGAATTGGAAGCTGCTTATGTATCATCTAATAAACAAAATGTAAAAACTTCCTCAAATGGAAAATCAATTTCAATTGTTCGTGCTAAATTCAAAGATATAACTGCTAAAAGGGCTGTTGAAGACTGGTGGGGCGGAGAACCTGAAGTGAGAGTAAATATGGTTTATGCATTGATGGATCCAATAACAAATAAACCTATTGAAGCGAGGACGTCTTCATTTTTATATCCTGGGAATTGGCTTAAGTTAGGAGTATTTAAAAACGATGTAAAATGGAATAATACACCTATAAATTTTCCTTTCTGGCATGCAAATGAACAAAATTATGGAAGGAGAATTATATGGGTAGAAGAAGATGGAGTCTCAACAGAACAAACATTTTCAACGGTCTTTAAAGATGAAAACACCAATATGACAACCACACTATCATCTAAACGACCAGCAACAAATAATGATGTAACTTTTTCTGATAGCTGGATTGACTTTACTTCTGAGGCAGGTATACTATATTGGAGTCTTATTGAGTTTGAAATAGCATACTGAAAATGTATCAATAACAGATAATTAAAACACCAATTTTATGAAACACAAGATTATAATTCTTATTGTATTATGTATTTCAATTCCAAATTTTGCACAAAACAAACAGTTTGTTGGTATAGGCATTAATACTGAATTTAAAAGTAACAGTATTATGACTCCGGGATTTGGAATATCGTACGAAAATCAAATCGCAACACATCACGGAGTAGAAATCAATTTGAATTATCGTAGTGCCAGATTGGAACTTCGTTACACAAATGTAGAACAAGGTGCAAATAATTTACTTTTCAATGTTAGAGAGAATTATCTATCAATACCGGTATCTTATAAATTCCACTCCAACATCGTGAATCTTTCTGCAGGATTGACTTTTGATTATTTTGTTAACGCTGATATTTGGACAACAGAAGATACAAGTATTGAAGTAACAGATTACACGATAAATCCAAAAATGTATATGGGTTGTATTTTCAAAATTGGTAAATCATTCAGACTTTCCGATAAGTTATTCATTGAACCGGAATTGTATATGAATCCCATCTTCAAGTTTAACTACACATATTACGGTGCTTCGGCAAAACTCAAATACAAATTGTAATAAAGTAGCATTTATAACTCACAAAGAAGTTATCTCTAAAATCATTTTGAGATAACTTCTTTGTTAATCAATTATAATATGGATTGTTATGAATGTTAACACTCATTTCCATCCAATGTTAACAACCCCCACATTCCACAAAAGTCATCCATCTCTCTATCCTCTAATAATCAACATATTACAAAGCCTCCAATGTTAAATAACGTAATCCCAATGTTATATAACATTCCGTTAACCTAATTATACAAAAAAAGTTTGGAGCTTTGCAGGCGGAAAATAATTCCATAATTATTTATCATTTATTAATCATTTAATTTTTAAAAAAGCTATGTTAAAGTATTCTTTGCAGGAAAACCTGCTTACAGAACGCCCAGATGATTATTAGGCTCAGACCATAGTAGAGGGCAGTTATGGGGCAGCAACCTGAAAATATTCGGCGACAATGAAGACGTAGGACTGTGGTTTGTCCCCAAAACCGGCGAAGCCATAAAAGCCACTGTTTTAGTTACCAACAAACCTGCATCGGTTATCGCCATGATACCTGAATTAGCAAAGGGAGAGTATTCTGTGAAGGTGGTAACGCAATACTCCGGTGGAGGCGCACCACTGAGTACACCCAGAATTAATGTATTTAATAGAACATTATCGGTAAAATAAAATTTTCCTATGCAACTATAGGGAAGCACCCAAGCAGCATGGGGGGAAGCACCCAAGCTGCATGGAGATAAACACCTCTCTATTACAATACAAAAACAATTAACTACTATGAAATCAAATCATCTGATTGAAAAAGCCGTCCTGCAAAAGACCTTACAGGACGGCTTAACCAAAAACGGTTGTTCTCTTTCCACAAGAAGAACGACAAAGATAATAAAAAAGTAATCTCCGGTTGTGGGTTATGAGGGGGGCAAAATAGTCAGGGCAAAAAACAAAATGATTATCCGCAAAGTGTCCGAATGCTATTTTTACACCACAGGTGTAAGATGTGCATACGGTTATGCATGATAATACTCCTGCGGAGCTTAAGAGTTTTACGGATAATCATATTATTTTATTATTAGTATGAGTTTGGCAAGGATGATTAAAATATGATTAAAATTAGTATTTTTGCATAGCTATTTTAATTTTGATCATGAGCATAATAGAAAAAATACAATCTGCAAAAGGAAAGACTGCTTTTTCTTTTGAACTGTTACCTCCGTTGAAAGGCAATGGGATTGACACTGTTTATCGTACTATCGATACACTTCGTGAATTTGACCCAAAGTACATTAATATAACTACACATCGTAGTGAGATGGTGTTTCGTGAAAAACCCGATGGTCTTTTTGAAAGAGTTGCCGAGCGTCATCGTCCGGGTACTGTTGCTATTGCGGCTGCAATTCAGCATAAATATAATATTCCGGTTGTACCACATATTATTTGCAGTGGCTTCACTAAAGAAGAAACTGAATATGTTTTGATAGATTTACAATTGCTTGGTATAAATGATTTGTTACTGTTAAGAGGCGACAAAGGTAAACACGAAAAAGAATTTACACCTACAGGTAATAAATTCGCAACAGAATTACAGGAACAGGTAAATAAATTTAATGAAGGTTATTTCTTAGATGGCTCGAAAATGAAATTTCAGGCTGCTCCGTTTTCTTATGGTATGGCTTGCTACCCTGAAAAGCATGAAGAAGCTCCCAATTTAGAGTCGGATTTGCATTATGCTAAAATGAAGGTGGATAATGGTGCTGAATATTTAGTTACGCAAATGTTCTTTGATAATCAGAAGTACTGCGATTTTGTTGATAAATGTAGACAAATTGGAATTAATGTTCCAATAATACCGGGCATCAAGCCAATTACTTTAAAAAATCAAATGACAGTTTTGCCGAAAATATTTCATACTGATATTCCGGAATCTTTTGCTGCTGAACTTCGTAAATGTAAAACTGATGAAGATGCTGTTGAAGTTGGTGTTGAATGGTGTATACAACAAGCAAAAGACTTAATTGCATATGGTGTACCGAGTATTCATTTTTATAGTATGATGGCTACGCAAAGTGTAAAAAGAGTAGCAGAAGCGGTATATTGAAAGAGTTTAAAATAAAATATTTACGACTTAAAAAAATATATTGCCAAACTGAAACAAAAGTTGTATATTCGCAAAAATTTTTAGAGATAGAGGAACATTTTCGTTAATTTTAAAAGTAATGGTTATGGGAGAAAAGACAAGATACACTGACGCCGAATTAGAAGAGTTTCGTCAGATTATAAACGAAAAACTTGATAAGGCACAGAAGGATTATGAGATGTTGAGGAATGGGTTGACAAATCTTGACGGAAATGACGTGATGGATACTTCACCAACATTTAAAGTGTTAGAAGAAGGTGCAGCTACATTATCAAAAGAGGAATCAGGCAGATTAGCTCAACGTCAGATGAAGTTTATTCAGCATCTCCAAGCTGCTTTAGTTCGTATTGAGAATAAAACATACGGAATTTGCCGCGAAACAGGAAAGCTTATTCCAAAAGAGCGTTTACGTGCAGTTCCGCATGCTACTTTGAGCATTGAGGCTAAGACTCAACAGAAATAATTTTATATGCAAACATAAACATTTCGGCAGAAGGCTCAAAAATGATGACTTTTGCCGATTTGTTGTTTAATGAATAAATATGTCAATTACTAAAAAGTCTTTATTGCTAATTTTCTTGGTACTGCTAATTGATCAGATTTCAAAGGTATATATTAAACTTAACTTCGTTCTGGGTGAGTCTTTTCATGTCTTCGACTGGTTTAAAATATATTTTATTGAAAATAATGGGATGGCTTTCGGCATGGAGATAATCGGAAAGTTTTTCCTTACTTCATTTAGAATTATTGCTGTTGCCGGATTAGCCTATTTTATCCATTATCTGATAAAAAGACAGGCACGACATGGTTTCATTTTATCGATTTCGTTACTACTTGCCGGTGCAGCAGGTAATATAATTGATTCTGTGTTTTATGGTGTTTTATTTAGTGACAGTTATGGTCATCTTGCAACATTTCTACCCGAAGCAGGTGGCTATGCATCATTATTTCATGGTAAAGTAGTCGATATGCTATATTTCCCAATCATTAAAAATAGTGTTGGAGAAACAATCTTTTTCAGTCCGGTTTTTAATATAGCCGACTCGGCAATTACTATCTCAGCAGGAATAATACTTTTATTCTTCCGTAAAGATTTGAATGAATATTTGGAATCAAAATCGAAAAAGCAAAAGTCAGATGATGTTGCTTAAACATAGATTTATATTTCTTATTACTATAATTTTGATATTTTTGTCGGCATGCTCAAACCGACCAAAGGGAGTTATGTCGAAAAGTGAAATGCGAACATTTTTAACTGATCTCCATTTGTTGGAAGGGACACTTACTACACGATATGAGTTAAACGACAGAGAAAAAGCTTATTATTATCAGGTACTATTTGATAAACACCACGTTACTAAAGCAGAATTTGATTCGTCAATCGTGTATTACACAAAAAATCCAAAAGTGTTCGAACGTATTTATTCAAAAGTTAATAAAAATCTTGATAATTTAAAGATGGATGTTGAGTCGGGGAAATATGTGCCTGTAATTCCTGATTCTATAAAATTCAAACCTGAAAATATCAATATCTGGACTCGAAACATTGCGTTTAAGTATCCAAAAGATACTGTTAAAAATAATCTGACATTCACAATCATTGATAATCAACTTCTTACAAAAGATTTATACACATTCTCATATAGAATGATTGCATATACAAAGGATTCTTTACAGACAGCTTACACAACTTTACGCATTCATTATGCTGATGGTGTGGTCGACAGTTTATGGCATGATGTAAAAGCTGATAGTGTGATGAGGAGGTATAAGTTTATGTTTAATGCCTCAAGAAATTATTCTATTGATTCTCTGACCGGTACGTTTTATTCATATCAAAATAAGTTGGATAGTCTAAAATCAGATAGTTTAAATTTGAATAGTTCGAGTTTGGATAGTATAAATATCAGAATAGACAGTATTTCATTATTTAGAAAATATATTCCATTTCTTCAAGATAGTTTGAAGTTAAAATTAGATACAGTTCCGGTTATAGCTATCGATAAAGACTCAATTCGCATTGAAGAAACTATACTGAAATTTAATAAATTATCAGTTAGTGAAAAGAAAGAAATAAGACTGACTTGGTAGTTGGGTGCAACCAAAAACAGAGAGTGATACCACGAAGCAGCAACAGAAAATTAACAGTTCTACAGGACACAAAAAACACAAAATATGAACACAAAATTTTTTATACTGATTTTTGTACTATTTGCTTTTGTTTCGTATTCACAAGGACAAACACAACAAGATAGTATAAATACAATGCAACAAAACCAAGTTTCTGAACAACAGAAACAAATAACAGAAGCTCAACTCCTTGAAATCCCAATTTATAAATTATTTCCAACAGAAAACTATTGGACTTTTATTAAATTAGACACTCGAAACGGCAAAATGTGGCAAGTACATTTTACTATTTCAAGTGATGGTTATCAAGGCGAACTAACCTTAAATTCTCGTTCTCTCGTTTGGTCAGAAGAAGACGAGATAAATGGTAGGTTTACTCTTTTTCCAACGAAAAATATGTACAATTTTATATTGCTTGACCAAATAGACGGGAGATGCTATCAAGTTCAGTGGAATAGCGATTCAAGCAAAAGATTTGTTGAACGAATTTATTAACTAATGGCTCTAAAAAGAGAATTGATTTACATTGATGGGAAAAATAGAACCGATGATATCGTTTCTTACCGTTTCTTTGGCATGGGTTTCGTAAAAGACAAATGTGCTATTAAATTTAAAAATAATGATAAAGAATACGTTTATAGCGCAAACAAAGTTAAAATAGTGAAATCTGCCATTAACAGCGAAAAATCTAACAATCTCTTTCACTATCTAAACCAAATTGCCGACACTGTCGGACTGACAACCGAAGAAGGGAAAAATATACTTGCTGGCAGTTACTCAAAAATCACATTCATTCCTGAATATTCCGTACTTTCAAATTTTCTAAACAGAGTACAGCCAACAGTAAATAATTTTAGTAAATCAATTGAGATATTTCCATTCGGTTTCAATTTAAGTCAAAAAGAGGCAGTAAATAAAGCGTTTTCTTCGTCTTTGAGTGTAATCGAAGGACCTCCGGGAACAGGAAAAACGCAAACAATTTTGAATATTATTGCAAATGCCGTAATGAACGGACAAAGCGTTGCCGTTGTATCGAGCAACAACTCTGCAACAAAAAATGTCTATGAAAAATTGCAAAAAAACGGAATTGAGTTTATTGCCGCTTTACTTGGAAATTCCACAAACAAACAAGAATTTATCGCTTCACAAACAGATATACCTGATTTGTCGGAATATAATTTGACAGACAAGGAAAAAGCTGAAATCACTTTGACTTGCAAAAACCTGTTCAATCAACTTTCTGAATACTTGCACGAGAAGAACGAACTTGCTTTATTGAAACAAGAACTCGAGACCTTAACAACTGAGTATAAACATTTTCAAGAAGAAAATACTGTTGAAAACGACATTGACTTTTTGAAAACGACAACGGCAGATAAAATACTTTCATTTTGGGTTGCGATTGATAATCAAATTATTACAAATAAAACCCTCACTTGGTGGAGAAAATTGTTATTCCGTTTCAAATATGGAATAAAACAAAAGCATATATTTGATATTCCCGCCGAAAAAGTGATATTATTTTGTCAATCAAAGTATTATCCAGTCAAAATCGAAGAGTTAAAATACAGACAAAACGATTTAGAAAATTCGTTGCAACGCTTTTCATTCGACAATAAAATGAAAGAATATAGCCAACTTTCAATGCAACTTTTTAAATCGGAACTTTACAAAAAACACAATCGTAACCAACGAGAAAAATATGAAATTACGCAATTACGTTCAAACTCGGGAAAATTTCTTAAAGATTACCCTGTAATTATGAGTACAACTTATTCGTTAAGAAGAAGTTTAGCCGAAGAAATAACGTATGATTTTGTAATTATTGACGAATCTTCTCAGGTCGATTTGGCAACAGGCGCACTTGCTTTATCTTGTGCAAAACGAGCTGTGATAGTTGGCGACTTAAAACAACTGCCGAATGTGGTTGATGACAAAATGAAGGAAAAAACCGATGCAGTTTTTGACAGTTTCGCCATTGCAGAGCCATATCGCTATTCAAATCACAGTTTGCTTGCATCTATTATGGAAATTTTTCCGAATATTCCCAAAACACTTTTGAGAGAACATTACCGTTGCCACCCGAAAATAATTGATTTTTGCAATCAAAAATTCTACGACAATCAACTTATTATTCTTACTGACACACAAAGTGAAAGAGAGCCTTTGATAGTTTACAAAACTTCCGCAGGCAACCACGCTCGTGAAAGAATAAATCAACGGCAAATTGATGTAATTATCAACGAAATAATCCCAAAAGAAAAACTTGAAGGTGTTGATTTAGGCATTGTTACGCCGTACAGAAATCAAACCAACGCATTGCAACAGGCGTTCAATGGAACACAAATTAAAGCAGATACAGTTGATAAATTTCAAGGCAGAGAGAACGATGTTATTATTCTTTCAACGGTTGATAATGAAATTTCGGAGTTTACAGACAATCCCAACCGCTTAAATGTTGCGATTTCAAGAGCAATAAAACAACTGATTTTAATTGTAAATGGCAACAACAGCGACAAAGATAGCAATATTGCTGACTTGATTCGATATATTGAATACAACAATTTTTCAATTAAAGAAAGTTCGCTGCGTTCTGTTTTCGACTACCTTTACAAGGGTTACGAACAAAAACGAGCCGAAATTATTGCAAAAAGCGGAAATAAATCCGACTTTGATAGCGAAAATTTGATGTACGCTTTGATTTCAAATACGCTAAAACAAGACAAATTCTCGAAATACGATGTTGTTTTGCATTTTCCACTACTAAATGTTATTAGAGATTTTTCAAAATTGACAGAAGAAGAACAAAAATATGCACGACACCGTAACACACACTTGGATTTTTTGATTTACAACAAACTCGGCAAAAATCCTATACTTGCGATTGAAGTTGATGGCTTTGAATATCACAAAGCAGGAACAGAACAAGCCGAGAGAGACAAGAAAAAAGACAGCATATTAGCAAAGTACGACTTACCATTACTTCGCTTCTCAACAATAGGAAGCGGAGAAAAACAAAAACTGATTGAAAAATTAACAGAAATAACAGCACAACAATAACTTGGCTGCACCTCCTACAACAAGCAGTTTTGCAAGAGTAGCGAGGCGTAAGCCGGCAGATATACATACAAGGTGATCTCCTGACTTTATCACTTATTTCACCGCCAATCATAACTTTC
Source organism: uncultured Paludibacter sp. (assembly GCA_937927845.1). Classification (GTDB taxonomy): domain Bacteria; phylum Bacteroidota; class Bacteroidia; order Bacteroidales; family Paludibacteraceae; genus Paludibacter. Next base: position 12 of record CALFXE010000095.1, on the reverse strand, counting down.
TGAATGACAACA
>CALFXE010000094.1 GCA_937927845.1 uncultured Paludibacter sp. | reverse complement strand
AAAATCAATGGGTTAGTAATGCAGTGGGGTTTTTAGACAGTTTGACGGTCGGCGGTATGAAATCGTTGGGGATTGCGGGCTACTATCCTGTCCAGTTACACCGAACTTGATGCGGGGCAGAATACTTGAATAACCACTTAAACCCCAATGTTTTATACCGCGTGTTAGCGACTGCCCTTTATTCTCATTTCAAAAATAGTTTATTATTCCATAATCAAATCAAATACTATTTTAGGGTGTATTTTATTGTTAGTCCAGATTTCTTCCATAGTTACCGCTCCGTCATAGGATATTCCGTTTGCTTCTAATCTCTTAACAGCTTCAGTAGAATCAACCTGCAATACCTTGAGAACATCACCAATCGGAGCATTGGTTATTTTTTCTAAAAGGATGGCATCAAGTTTTGGATTATTGTATTGCTGAACGATTAATAACAAGGATATTGCTGCAACAGTTATTGTAGCTGATATGAAAAAACGCTTTCTGAAATGAATTTTTAAAGCTTTCCAATTCAGTATGATATGAAATACAGAAAAAACAACAAAGACGAGCCCAAGAATCTCGTGTACAACTTCTGTGTAGCCGTCAAATAGGTGAAAAAACATTAATATCCCCGAAAGTGCCACAATAAGAAAAACTACTGTTATTAATGGGGTGACAAAGTTTCTGTTCAATCTCATAATGGTTTTTTTAGTTGAATTTTGAAAACCGTTTCTCAAGGCTACAAAGCCAATTTTTCCTTTTCTCTTGACTTACTGATTTTACAGAAGTAAAACTAATCCAATTAAGACGCTTGTATCCCATAGTTTTAAAAACACTTCTTAACATCGTTTTTCTAATTAAATTACCAATGAGCAAGGAATACATTACTTTAGGTTTGTTCATCGTTGTGATAATTGTGACACTTTTTAAGTTCGTTAAAAGCGGCACTAACCCGAAACCTCTCGGGTTATGGTCATATACCACTCCAGGAAATAAAACTCTGTCTATAAAACCTTTGGTTGTAGCCGGCATAATATCCCACCATATAGGGAAAATAAAAATTAAGTGGTCGGCTCTTTTCAAACGCTGGTTATAATTGATTACCTGCGGGTCGATAGGTTGGTGCGCTAAGAAGGCTTTTAAGTCAGCTTGCGACATCACGGGATTAAATTTGTCATTATCAAGATGCATAAGGTCCACTTCGTGATTTGCTTTTTGGAGTCCTTTAGTCACCGCATTGAGTATGGCGTTGCAAAAGCTTCCTTCATAAGGATGATTAAATACAATTAATGATCTCATTTTATTACTGTTTAAATACAGTGCAAAATTGAGAAATAATTTAGCCTACTAACGATAACAATTGTTAAGAAATGAACTTATAGCCTGTTTCGTATTCTGCTTAAAGAAACAGAAGTAATGCCTAAATAGGATGCAATGTAATGCTGTGGCACTCGCTGTATAATATGTGGATAATTTTCAATCAATTCTGCGTAGCGATTCCGAGGATTATTTTTAAGGAATGAATACAAAAGCTGTTGCGATTTAAATAACCTACTGAATAAGTGGTCTTCCAATTTCTTTCTTAATTTGGGGGAACTCTCTAAAACTTTCTGAAAATCGTTTTGCGAAATTGTTTGTAAAATACAAGGTTCGATACTTTCGATACTGTATAAACTCGGCTGATTAGTCCTAAAACTCTCTATAGAAGAAACACTATCACCTTCAAAGAAAAATTGAGTGGTAACTTCTTTCCCGTCATTATTTATCCAAGTTCGCAAACAGCCGTCCTCAATAAAGAACATTGTTTTTGAGAGTTGTCCTTCCTGCAAAAGTATCGTTTTGGCGGGGACTTCTTGCTGTTTAAAAAGATGAGTGAATTCATCCCATTCTTTGAATTTTGCAGTCGTCATATTTTTCATTTTACAATTTTTGTCTTAGGGTTGTCGCATAACGTACAACACTAAGCGCATACCCGATAGGGTTGTGCTTAGTGTGTGTTAGGTACAGTTGTTATTTATTAATTCTTCAACTTTTTCTATAAACAACTTTGAAGGTTCATAGAATCTTAGAACGGTTTCTTCATCAAAGTCAAAAAAATCATTGTAATCACTTTTTTGTCGCTTTTCAAATAATTCGGTGTAATGCTTGGCTAATTCTTTGCTAATCTTTCCACTTTGCACAAATAATTGTCCAAATTTTTGCCGATAACCAGAATGACTTGATGTTTCTATTCCATGTTTTACAAGTAATGCTCCAACAGCATAAAAACAAGCATAGTACATTCTATTGATAGCTGTGTTCCAGTATTCATTTTGAATTAAGGTCTCAATCTCGTCAAGAGTCTCTTTTCTCTATGAAGTCGGTATTGAACGTAATCTTCCAGTTGATATTCACTCATAATAATAGCCCTTCTTTCATTACATTTGAATAAAACGGAGTGATTCTATATTTAGAATTCCATTCCTTTTCTGAATATACCATAGGACTAATAACTTCTCCAATCTCAAATTCTAAATCATACAGAGGATATGTTATGTTTTGCTCTTCTTCATTTGTAATGCTATCTTTATTCAATAGGATTAACAAATCCCAATCTGAATCAGGTTTAGCTGTTCCTCTTGCACGAGAGCCATATAAATAAATCTTTGCCGATGGCTCTCTTTGTTGAACAAGTACTTTAATCCTCTGCAATATTTTGTCTGGTGCTTTCATTTGGCAAATATAATCATTTTTAAATAAACTTTACAAGATGCAACATACAATTGTACCTAACGGCAGTCCGTCTAAAAACCGTCATTATCACCCAAATACACGGCAAAAATAC
>CALFXE010000093.1 GCA_937927845.1 uncultured Paludibacter sp. | reverse complement strand
TACCGGATATTCTTTTTTAATACCCTATAAATAAATTTATCAACGACAACGTATTGCTTATAGGAATAAATAGGTTCTTTAAATAAGAATCCCATAGTACGCTCGAGAAGATGTGTATTCGTAAAACAATATTCTTTTGAAATCGTTTTCAAAGAATACTTCTGAAATTCCTTCTCAAAAAACGAAACAGGAATTCCACGTTCATTTTTAGTTAGACCTTTTCGCGGAGCTTGCCAGTCACCCATTGAGATTATTGGTTCCCTGATCAATAAATATCCATCTTTTTTCAAAATTCTGACTAATTCACTTATAACAAAGGAAACATTGGGTATGTGGTGCAATGTGCCAAAACAGGTTATTAAATCAAAAGAATTATCTTCAAAGGGCAAATCTCCTTTGACACTCGGCTTAATATAGTCAGGCACTAAACCACCAATTTTATTGCTGAATAAAATCGAAGATGGTTCAACAATCACCAAATGTTCTATTTTCTCAATAATTGGGAAAAACTCATACCCATAGGCTGAACCCAATCCCATAACATTTTTAAAATTCGCTTCCCTTATTTTATTAAAACCATGAATTCGGTTCATTTGGTGATATCCATATTTATAGGTACCCTTACCAGCATCTATCAGATTCGAAAATCCCTCTACCTCCTCTTCGTGCCACTTTACAATTTGGTCAATGGAAAAATCATCACCATACAACTTTGTGCCATTAAGATATTCATTCATATTTTTCAATTTTAAAAATTTATTGCAATCAAAAAGATTGTTGCGGGGGCCCAAATAAGATAATCCCCTTTTTTCTTAATAATCAATAAATCATGATTCATAACAATGATAGAATTACAAAGATTAGAATACCATATATTTCCTAACTTCTATTCCTTATCATTTTTCAGTATCTTATTAATAGAACGGGCTAAAGACTTAGTACTATACGGAAAATCAGAAACTGGACTATTTGGCTTGGAAACAATATTAATTATCTTTTCTGCAAAAATCTTTGGATCCCTACCCTCCTGAACATAACAAGGCAATCCATCACCACACAGATTTTTTATGCCTCCGACATCTGTTGAAAGAACAGGTGTCCCACATGCAAGGCTTTCCAGTATCGTCATCGGAATACCTTCCTGGAAAGAAGTCAAGAGTAAAGTTGTTACATTGTTATAAATCTTGCGCAATTCATTGGAATCATAAACCGGCCCTGATAAAAATACTGAATTCGTCATATCCATCTCCCCAATATAGTTTTTAATCGTTTCTTCATAAGTACCTTTTCCAACTAAAACTCCAATCCAGTCTTTTTCCCGGATTTGTAATTCTTTTAGGGTGTCCACAAATAACTCGAGACCTTTAACCTCTTCAATTCTGCCGACAAATAATAAAATTTTCTTCCCCCTGAAGTCTTTTAAAAAAGAAGATTCACCAACTTCCTGGTAAAAAATATTGGTATCTATAAAGTTTCTTATAAGATGTAATTGTTCCTTGCTCTTATATCTTGATGCCAACTTATAACAATCCTCATCAATTGTGATAACTGCCCCGGCTTTTTGGAGCACCTTCTTTTGAAGCCATCCCCAAAACTTAATCAGAATACCTAATCTTAAATAGGAAAATCTTGAATAAGATACAGCATTATTTGCCCCATGCATGTGCTCCACTAAAAACACGTCTTTTGACACCCAAAAAGCCATTTCAACACAGTGAGAGTAAACAATACCTACTTTATACTTTTTCAATATCTTTTTAATATTCCAGCTCTTGAAAAAAACATGAACTCTATCGGGTATAATACTTTTTTCAGGAAGGTAAATTATCGGTACGAAAGTTATTTGGGGAGAGATCTTAATTTATTTTCGGAGTTGTGACTTATTAGAAGTAACTCCGAATAATAATATAGGGTCAAACTCTAGATAATTAATAACGTTTTTAATCACCGAGCCGATACCTCCAATATTTCGCTGTTTCCGGTCAAGCAATAAATCCTCAAAGTTGATGGAACAGATAATTCCTATGCTTCCCATTTTCTACTTTTTCATACTTTTAAAATTAATGAACCCCTTAAAAACCATTACTCAAATTGTTACTTTGGTCGTTTCAGAAGCGATTCACTCAAATATTCAAGGAATTGTTTTTTTAAGAAAAGGATTCTGGGAATATTGGTCCATGAAAAGTATTGAATCAGAGGGGTATTTATGTAGGTAAATCGAACTTACTTTTTGGAAAAGAATGTCGATTTTAAAAGTAAAACTTAAGCCAAAGTATTGAACCTTATAATTCAAACAAAAATGGCCCTATACCTGCTGATATAACTTAAGATATTCAGAAGCACATCTCTTAATTGAAAAATTTAATTCAAAGTATCGCCACAAGGTCTCCTTATTTATGGCATTAGGCTGTAGCAAATACTGTTTTACTACCGAATAATAAGATTCTTCTGAAAAATCTTTTGACAAATACCCTGTCTGACCATTTGTAATTACACTAGGAATACCTCCTGCAGGTGTGCAAATTGGTGTACACCCGGCAGACAAAGCCTCCAACAATGAAATCGGCAACCCTTCATAAAGTGAGGTTAGACAAAATGCATCTGAATTTAAAAAGTAGTCATTAATATTTAGTTTTTCACCAAGAAATTTGATAGATGGGCAGGCTTGTTTTTGAAAGTTTAGCCCTTCTGGGCTATTATATCCATTCCCAATTATCAATAAAATAAATTTAAATCCCTCATTAGCCAGTTTATTAAATACCTGGATCAATAATTTTTGATTCTTCTCATAGCTGAATCTTCCAACATGGATAAATATAGGTGTTTGTGCATTTCTTCTATAACTATCCAATTCACTTTTTACTTCACTTATCTTTATTGTCGGCATGACCGGCGACCGGCCATTTTCAATTTTAGTAGCATTTGCCAATCCATAAAATTTTTTATATGAGCTATTACATATTTCTGAAATGGTGACTGGATGAATCCTGTTTGTTTTATAATAGAAAAAGTTAATTGACCTTTGCACATTTAGAGAAATTGTCTTTGATGCTATACTGTGAAGAGTATGAATGTATTTCGGTTCACCTTTTTTAAGAGCCAATAAAAAAATATATGGAATAACATCTAAGTGACAGTGGATAACGTCTGGACCAATTCCCTTTAATAATTTGAAAAGCTTCCAAAAAGCTATAATGCTAAATCCTTCCTGTATTTCTAAATTGACATACCATACTTTTTCATCTATTAGGGACCGATAAAAATGAGGATCAGCATTACTCTTCAAAGAATTTCTAAAGACCACTAAATAAACCTCATGACCACGGGACGCCAATTCATTAGATAAATCCACAACGAAACGTTCTGCTCCTCCTGAGGCAAGTGAAAATGTCATTTGCACAATTTTCATGAATTGATAAAGTTTAGCAGTGAATTAAATTTCTCTTTTGCATTGTGATTCTCTGAAAAATAGCGGTAAATGTTATTTTGAATTTTACGGTTCATCTGTTCATTATTTAACAGTAGTAATACTGCATTGAGCAATTCAGTTTCATTTTTTACAACAATGCCAAGATTATTATTCTTTATTAAATCACTTGGGTCGAAAGTAGTAACGACAGGTTTATTATTTGCCCACGCTTGTAAAAATGTATTTGGGAAACCTTCTATCTCAGATGTACAAACAAAAATCTCAGATGAGGCAAACAATGAATTAACATCTTCAAAAGGTAATGGACCTAAAAATTCCAGATTTGAAATCATTTTGGATTCCTCATAACACTTTTGATAACAGTTTTCATCAATGATCCCGCCTACCATTTTAAAGTTACTCTGAGGAATATTTTTAGCCAATTGTAAAAACCATTCAGGCCTTTTTAAAGTACGGAAGTTACCAACCCATAAAATAAAACTTTGTTCTGAATCAACAAACTTACTTTTAGGGAAACGCCAAATATTTGGAATAATCAGGCTATTTATCTTCTTGTAATTCTCTTTTAATCTTTGTTTTTGTAACAAATTTTGAACTATGAAATACTGAACATTTCTTAAACCAAGCCGAAACATTATCTTGTCATGCTTTGCATTAATTAATTCTTTGCCAACTTCAGTATCAGAATCGCTTGCACAAAAAAAAATGAGTTTCGAATGAAACAATCTTGCAAAAAACTGTAGGTAACCAAGACTCCGACTGGCACCTCTTAAAATAATTATTGATGGTCTGTAAAAAACAATATAAAAAAGAGAAAAGAAAACCTCAATGAAAATTCCAATATAACGAACTTCTGGGAACCATAAGAAATTAATATTTTCCACAGTCTTTTTCCCCCTATTTGAAAAACTATACACTATCCAATCATTCTCTTCAAAAGTTTTTGCCCAGAAATACATTTGTACTGTAATACCCCCCAAAATACCTCTTCGATCTAAAAGGTGATCAATACCTTTTGTCCATATGATAATCTTTCTATTTTCCACAAATCATTATAGCTAATCCAATTTCCTTTTCTTAATCTTATAATGAATTCTTGTTTTTTTTGTGATACCAATCCTAATTTCCAAAGCGTTGTGCCATCCAAAAAAAAGTGCATATTAATAAAGAATTCTTTCGTTTTAAAGAATACAATACCCAATCATTTTATAAAAACAAAGAAGCCAGTTTTATTTTAATACTATATAATTTCAAGTTGTTTTTATAAATTGAATACATATCTCATAGTTCGAATAAATTAATTGTTGCTATCCATATTATATATTATTCTATCTATTAGGGAATTCGCTGAATATTCTCTTAACTCTTCTATGATTTATTTAGTCTATCCATTCTTTTTATCAAATCGCATACAGCTTTTTTCCATTCCTCAGTTCCAATTTTAGAAGCACATTCTAAAAGGATATTAATTTTCTTCTCATCAGACTCGTTCTTTAGCAGGTCAAATATTTTCTTAATTTTATCTTCCATATTTTTAATTATTTATCATCATTATTGCTCAATACATTTTTTAACAGAAAACACAAATTCTCATATCCTTATAACCAAAGATACTTATCAATTAGATGCAAGGCAAAAAACGGGAAAACATGGTAAAAGGAATTCACTTTGCGGAATATATATCGTAAAATTCACTAAGCATAGTGCGGCTTTTTTCGCTTTATAAGTTGGAAATTCCGATTTAAAGATTTTACTAACCGGATTCTTTTATTTCTATAAATGAAGGCTGCAAACACAGCATAATATCCATAGTAAAATGGATAATAACACACCCTGGTAACCCAACTGAGAAAAAGCATAGATAGATAACCAGAAATAAAAAGGATTAAAACAGGTTTTGACCCAATACTACACCGCCACATCTTAATAAAATTCTTAATAAACCAAAATTGAAAAAGTAGGTAAAGGACAAAACCAACGAAACCACCTTCTACTAAATTGATCAAATATTCTGAATGCAAAACGGTATTAGTCGTGGAATAATCCATAAAGTTTCTTAAACCTATACCAAAAAATAAATGGTTTTTGATTATCGGTCCAGAAAGCACATATTGAAGACCTCTGTCTCCAAAATAATCCCAGTAGGTCCCAGTAGTCAGATATTTATTTCCTACGGACTGAGTGGTAGTTGATGCAAGTCTTTTCCCTAAATCATCAATAAGGAACTTACGAGGAAAAAACTAATTATAGAAAGGGCAAAGAAAAAAAACCTAATTCTGCGATCTGATCTTTGCCATAAAATATAGAAAAAAGCAACAAATAGAATTAGCATGACACCGAAGGCTGTTCTACTTTGAGTTAAAAAGATAATCAGAGTAGGAAAAACTGTCAAGTATAGTGTTGTTTCCGCACCAACTAGCTTATACGCACATTTTAAAAAAATAAAAAAAATCAAAAAGGCAGCACGCAACCCCACTGCATTTGCATTTAATGCAGAATCTACTCGATCGTCGTAATTAATACCATTAAAAGCTACAGCAAGTACCAAATAAACAAACAGGCTGAAAATTATCAGGTTAAGAATTGAGGTAAACCTAAGTATTGCCTCATTAAGCACAATCCAAAAAAAGGTGAAAGGAAGAAAAATATTAAGGAATAAAAGATAATATGAATCATCCCAATATTTTACACCTTTTATTGAGGAATTAATAAACATGTATATTAACCATAAGAAATAATAGATTATCGGTTTTGAGCTAATCTTCTTCCTCATAGAAAAACACTCAAACACAATTAAAATTGCAAATAAGAAAACCAATCTTCCAGCTCCATCTATTTTGAGAATCAAGGCCTGGAGAGGATCTAATATTAGGACATAAAAGATGAACAAATAACTAAATACAAAATACTTCATCTTTTCTTTATGTATTTATTTATTATTAAATTGATTTGGCTTCCATTAATTAAAAAAACATTTTGTCTTATCATCAACAGGTATGTACCACTTAAATAAACTATAGATAGCATAAAACACAAATAGGTGTTGAGATTAATGGTTTCATGAATTAAAATGAAAGGGACTAACAACCCACAGGAAATCATTGTAATCTTGAAAATTTGAGTCCAGGGAAAATATTCTTTGAATGAAATATTAAGGGTTCGCATCTCAAAAAACATTTGAATTATTTTAGGCAGCAGAATACCCACCATTGCAGAAATAATCGCCCCGTTAGCTCCATAACTTCGTATCAGAAAGTAGGTGGTTGGTATTGAAAATACGACACTCATAAGAAATGCCCGGAAAGATAAATTTGTTTTACCTATTGCTCTCAAAATCGTGCCAGCCCCAAACATACCTACAATAAAGGAAAGTATGTAAATTCTAAAAAAAAATGTGGATTGTTCGTAAGTTTTTGTAAATAGGAAAATAATTATTTCCCTTGAATAAAGGAACACAATAAAAATAATTGGAACCGAAAATGACAAGGTCTTAACAACAAAGTTCCGATAATTCCTAATCACTCCTTCCCTATTTCCTTTTTTATGCTCCACTGCCATTTGCATTACATTTACCTGAGAAAGCGAATCATATATTTGTTGTACGCCGGGGATTCCAAAAAAGGCAATGGAATAAATTGCAAACTCGTTGGTTGATAAATAGGTAATGGAAATTATTTTGTCAAATCGTTGTGAAAAAGTGCTAAGGATAATTGTTAAACCAAAAGGTATCGCATAGGTAAGTTGTTTCTTAAACAAAACCTTGTCAACAGAAAAAATAAATTTGAATTTCCTGTCAAAAAAAACATTCAGAACGGTATATAAGAAAACAGCCAGATGAAAGAAAACGACTCCAACCAAAATAGATCTTAATGTCCCAAATAATATAGAACACAAAAAAATGACAGAAACTTTTGCAATAATTTCAACGGGGGGGTATAATACCGTATTAGTTTTATCCAAACGAACAACGTACATAGGGCTGAGCATTGTTGAAGGAATGATCAGCAGTACCGATATAGAAATAATAAGTGAATATTTTAGTAATTCCCCTTCGCCAAATAAAATATCTTTAGATATAGGAAGAATGGTAAAAATGCAACCCAATAATCCTAAGATTAATAGCATAACAAAAACATTTCCAACATAGGATTTCCTTTCGCCATCTCCGGCATTTGGATAAAAATAAAATAAGCTACTATAAATGCCCATTGAAAATATTTGGCCGATGAATAGTGTTACAGTGTAATATTGAGAATATAGACCATAGTCATTTTTAGAAAGGAATCGAGTTAAAAATAACGGTATTGCAAAATTTAAAACAGTCGCGAAAATCTTGCCTAATGCAATGTATCCTGCGAACTTAGTTTTTACAACTTGCTTGCCCATCGATTTTCATTGTTGAAGGAAGCGCAAGAATTTGGAGGGGGTACTCTCTCTATATTCTCTTTTACAACAATTGCAGGATTACCAGCAGCAATACAATTTGGAGGAATATCTTTTGTAACAATGGAACAAGCAGCCACAATGCTATTTTCACCTATTGTTACACCCTTATGAATTCGCACCCGTGTTCCAATCCACACATTATCTTCAATTATAACCGGCCTATGGTCGGAATGTTTCCAAAGATTAGTCCCACTTTTGTCCATTTTCATCCGCATAAATTTCCTGAAATCTGGATTTATGGGATGATTGTTGTTGTCTGTTACTACAATATAGTCTGCCATTGTAACATAATTGCCAACTTCTATACTTTCTACAGAATTAATCTGAGTATGCAATCCTATTCTACAGTAGTCCCCTATCTTAATCTTTCCCCCATTTTGAGAGGTTAAATTCCCATAAAAACATAAGTTATCTCCTACAATTATATCTTCCCTTTTAGAACCATCGATAAGAGTGACTCCTGATAACAATCCAAGAACATAGTTGCTACCTTTCAAAATCGCTCTCCGCTCCATTAGAATTCGCTTTCTCTTTGATTTTATTGAAGATAATAGTCTATTAGACATAAATGAATGGAAATTTTAATCATGAATAACTATTCAAAAATGAAAAATTTAAGGTAGAATGAAGTTAATATAACTATCACAGGCATTATCCCTATGAATTATTTTACATGGATTACCTAATACCAACGAATTATCAGGAATATCAACGTTTACAAAAGAATTAGGCGCGATTAAGACGTTGGAACCAATATTAATATTACCGACGATTACAGATCCTGTTCCAATCCAAACATAATCACCAATTATTGGATATCCCTTAAGCCTTCCACGATTAGCCTTACCTATTGTTACCAGATGGGCTATGTTGCAATTTTTACCAATAATTGCCTTCTCGTTTATTACTATTGTTCCAAAGTGCCCGATGTAAAATCCCTCTCCTATATTAGTTAAAAAGGGTATCTGATAACCATATCGTCTGGAACATCTTGCTAATAAAAATTTAAAGAAAAACCATTTCGGAGTGTACTTTTTGGAACCCGCTGTTTTTCTCAAAAAATACATGTATCTGAAGCCTGGAATCAGTATCCCCTTTAAAAAACCTTTCAGACCTTTTAGCCCGCCATAACGATACAGATCCGCCTGAATAATTCTGTTCATTGTGATGATACATTATCAGTTTTTCTTTCTGAATTTATTGCCGTTAAATACAGCTTTTCCAATTCTGCCAATCCCCCGTCATAAATATAATCAACACAACTTAAAAATAAAGTTTCAAAAGATTCAAAAGAATATGAATGGTTAACATTTGATAATTTAACTCCGCTATCCATATATTTTTTATTCTGTTCTTCGAAGGAAGATGGATATCCTTTGAAAATTTCATCAAATATTTCCTTAAGATTGTTTTGCCCCTTTATTTTAAAGTTTATTTCAAACAGTTTATTGAAAAGAGCAAATCGTAACTTAATAAACGATCTTATCATAAATTTATCATTTTTTTCAACCAGCTTATAATAACCCCCAAGAACCGTTTGCCACTCTATAAATCGGTCCTGCTTTAGCTTATCGCTATTTTGGTCTACAGCTATCTGAAACCTCCGAAGTCCATAATAAGCAACAATTGTAGCAATTGTACCAGCAAAAAGTGCTTTATACGGCTCAAAGGCAGAGATGTAATTGTTTATTCCCATCGGGCTGAGTGAAAAACGGCACTGGCTACATCCCAAAAGGACCGCATGAACAGCGATTAACGCCAGAATTGACATTAAGCTTAAGATTAAGGCAGAAGCAAAGAACAGACACCTGAAAAGTTGCGTAACAAAATTTTTACGATTCATTTCAGTTACCAGATTGACAATTATTCTTGGAAGCATTTTCATAGGGTCAATTTTCTAAAGGTTAATCTTATTAAAGTCATACAAAAAAACATCATATCCTTTCTTATATAGAATGATTTGCGGGGTAATTTCAGCAAATCCATTACGATTCAGATCATCCTCTCTTTGTGAGTTATCCATTGGAATACGAGATATTCCAAAGAGGTCAAAAATTTTTTGAATAAGACTTTCGTGTTTCATAAATTCATAGGCTAAACAGATATTTTCTAATATACGATCCACAATTACAATTCTGTTTGTCCGTGCAATTGCCAAAAAATTCAACAACATCCTGTTGAAATGCGGGTCCGAAAACGAATATCCAACAATATAAATTTTGGTTGCCTTTAAACAGTCGCTGGCAAATTTCTGATAGTACGCAGCGTATGGATTCAGGTCAAAAGTAGGTTCCTTTTGTTGCCCTGTGGAAATAAATGTGTTGAAAGAATAACAATATGAACCATCAATTAAACATACAGTTTGCACATCGTCAGAATCTCCTATATGACCTAATCTACTATCATTTGCCTTTTGACTATCAGCATGCAATAATATGCCATGATCGTCATAGCTGAACCGTGAATGGCCATGTGGAAATGAAATAGTTTTTTTAGCTGAGAGAAAGGTTTTAATATCAAATCGTCCTTCATTTCCAAATCCTGAAACAAAATCCAAATTCCGGATAGCATCCCATATTATTTCATCATAATTGAGTGTGAAAATATTTATTGACTGACCATTAGAAATTGAAGATATAAATTTGGTTTGTAATTGAGTCAAATCGTCGTACCCACCCACTTTATGGTTTGCATGTAAATTAGCAACATCTTCAGCAATCAATTGTCTAAATAGAAAAGGAACGAAGGTCCAAACATGATCTGCCGCATTCTGTGGCTTAGCATTATAATAAAACAGAATGTCATGGAATATTTTTGAGTCACGACCCGGATTAAAATTAAAAGAACATATCTTATCAATGAACTCAATTATTTGTTCAAAGTTATAATTCGGGTGTTCATTATTAATTCTATTCAGTACACACATAATTGCCGGTACATTCACCATATTCACATTCTCATCGTTCATCGCTCTTCTGTATCGGTCAACCAGATCATTCCATCTACATCGGTCAGAAATAACTGTCTTCAAACGTTCCGAAGAAAGTACCGGATCATAAAATGGTATTGACGCACCAGCTCCTAAGATTAGAATATTGTTCATTTTCCTCTTTTTAAACATTATGTACTATTTCTTGACATGGTAG
>CALFXE010000092.1 GCA_937927845.1 uncultured Paludibacter sp. | reverse complement strand
AGGTTCAAAGGGTATGATCTCAGCCCGTATTTATTAAAGGCACCCCCAATCGGTGGAATTAATTATATATTTCACGCGTTTAATTCCGGTTACAAAAGTAATAATTTTTTTTGATTTAAAAATTAAGATAACGAATAAATATTTTTATGAATTCGTCTTGACTTTTTAAGAATGGAACTCTTAACCATTGTAAAAATAGAAACCGACTGCAATTGTACGGGAGTTCCCTCACTTAGGAAGAATACGCTCGTTAGCGGGCAGAGGGGCGTAGGAGGTGACTACGATTGCAGAGGAGTTCCCTCACTTCGCTACGCTCGTTACGGGATGACACGCTCGTTAGCGGGCGGAGGGGCGTAGGAGGTGACTACGATTGCAGAGGAGTTCCCTCACTTCGCTACGCTCGTTACGGGATGACACGCTCGTTAGCGGGCGGGGTTACCCCCACTCGAAGTGTTTCTGTAACATCATTCTTTTTGCAGTGGCGGTGCAGGAAGTCTTGCACCGGTCGTGCGTCTTGGCTGTTGCGTTTTACAATGCCGGACGATCGGTTACTCACGTCCGTAAGCAAGCGTGTCCTCCCGAAAGAGAGACTTGGCGCAGCCAAGAGAGCGACTGAGGGATCTACTCATACTTTGTAGTCAGTCAGATAGCGAGCAATGAGAAAACTCCCGTACAATTGCAGTCGGTTGATGTGAAAAATCAAGATGACTTCTATAAATAAAAACTTTTTTCTATCTTAGTCGGCTCAAAAATCTAATAAAGCATGCAAAACATAAACGATTTTCTCATATCCTTACATCAATATATAGGCGGCAACAATTGGTTTGTATTCCTCCTGCTAGGTACAGGAATTTTCTTCACGATATATTTAAAGTTTCCACAAATACGATATTTCAAGCATGCAATACGCATTGTAAGAGGTAAATATGACAAACAGGGAGATAAGGGCGACACATCACATTTTCAGGCTTTGGCAACTGCATTATCGGGGACTGTCGGCACAGGAAACATTGCCGGAGTTGCTTTTGCAGTGCATCTTGGAGGTCCCGCTGCATTATTTTGGATGTTGATGACAGCAGTTTTTGGTATGTGCACGAAATTCGTTGAAGTAACCTTATCACACAAATATCGTGATTTCGATAAAAAAGGTATGGTGGTGGGCGGACCGATGTATTACATGAAAAAGAGATTAAATATTAAACTGAAAAACGGTAAGATGATAAAAACCGGATATGTTTTAGGTGGCTTTTTCGCTTTAGCTACTATTTTATCTTCTTTCGGAACAGGTAGTTTGCCGCAAATAAACAGTATTTCCAACTCAGTATTTGCTACATTTGGCATTCAACATATTGTAACAGGAAGCATTTTAGCGTTTCTATTAGCCTTGATAATAATTGGAGGAATAAAAAGAATAGCTAAAGTCACAGAAATGCTCGTTCCTTTTATGGCGATAATATATTTTATCGGAGCAGCGGTAGTTATCATCTCAAATTATGAAAATTTCATTCCATCACTTATTTCAGTATTTTCTGATGTTTTCACCGGTACGGCCGCAATTGGTGGTTTTGTTGGAGCAAGTTTCTCGTTTGCATTCAATAATGGCGTAAACAGAGGACTTTTCTCAAATGAAGCCGGTCAGGGTTCTGCACCTATTGCACATGCAGCAGCAAGAGCACATGAACCGGTTTCAGAAGGCATGGTGTCAATTTTAGAGCCTTTTATCGATACGGTTATTATCTGTATGCTGACCGGAATGGCTTTATTATCTTCCGGAGCATGGCATGAAAAACATTATAACACTTTTCAACTATCAGATATTGAGGTCTTAGCCAAACAATATGATGAGAAGAACGCAAACGATTTAATGCTACTGAATGCTCATTTGAATAATGTAGAAAAAACAACTCTTTATACCGGTAATTTACAAGTTGTTGAGGGAGTTATTCAGCAAGAAAACTCTATAATACACTCACGTTCAGTTGCTGAAGACATTAAAGTATTTCATAAAGACAAATTATATGATGGTGAAATTCCTGTTGTTGATGGTAAAATAAAACTGAATAATGATGAAATCAAAATAAGCGGCATATCATTGTTGCATAGCGCACCTTTGACTAATGCTGCATTCACCAAGAGCATATTTGGCAGTTACGGAAATATTATTGTAACAATTGGCTTGTTACTTTTTGCTTTCTCCACTTCAATAGCATGGTCATATTATGGCGATCGTGCTATCACTTATCTATTTGGAGTTAAATGGGTTATGCCATATAGAATCATATTTGTAATTGCATTTTTCATAGCATCATTTATAGACACAACTATAATTTGGAATCTTTCTTTAATATCAGTTGCATTTATGACAATACCAAACCTTATCGGATTGTTGTTATTACATAGTGAAATGAAAACTACTGTAAAGGATTATTGGGAAGATTTTTAACGCCTCACTCTCTTATTTTTTGGCTCATCAGTCAAAGTCATTTTTATTTACTATTTACAGAATTACGATTTACGGTTTTATATATCAACAAGAAGTTGTTACAAATATATTCAAAGCACTTTTCCTACTTTTTTTTATACTCTAAATTATCCATTGTAAGATACCAGATACCGCCCGACATCGTTGGTGCTTCATTGATTATTAATTTCTTAAATCCAATTTTCAGGATTGAATCATTCAATACGAATGGACCATTATAGCTTATAGCTGTGTACGAATTTCCTGAATTTTTCCGCTCTTCGTAAAAGCTTCTTCCACCGACAGTTACTTCTAATGTGCGTTCTAAATTTGCATCGACATTGGTACATACACCGATGAAATCTGCATGTTCAGCAATGTTGCTTTTTTCACAATTTAAAAATAAAAATGCTGTTAATACGATTAATAGAGTTTTTTTCATGTCATAAAATATTAAATATTTGTACTTAAATTATCTCTTGCTTCCTGTAGTAAGCGGAATTAATTCCTTTCCTTTTTGAACCGAAGCTTACGTAAAAAATGCCGGCTCGGTTATATTATTTTATAAATAAATTAGTACTATCAGTAATCAGTATAAGCATAATAAAAGCTGCTCGTACCGTGACTGCGTTCAATATAAATTGCTCTGCTAAGATAATGGATTTTTTGAAGTCGGGATGTATGTTTATCCCTGCTACAACTAAACAAGACTGGCAAAAACCAGATAGAGGATAGTTTCAGGCTGCAATATTATATGAAATATTTTATTAAAACAATAGAAAATTTCACCAAAGTTTCACCAAAATTTCATCAAAACTCTAACAAAATTGTTAAATTTACGCAAGATTAACTGGAAATGTGTTAGGATATAATAAAACACAAAAATGATTGACTATTTACTTATTGACTATAGACTATAGACTATAGACTATAGACTATAGACCACAGACAGCAGACAGCAGAAAATACAAAAAAATAACACTCCTAAATTCCCAACACCTGGCTCGCTACTGTAAAATAAATAAATACTCCCAGAATATCTGCAATAGACGTGATAAGTGGGGCACTTGCGGTTGCTGGGTCGACTTTAAACTTTGTGAAGATAAAGGGGAGTAACATGCCAATTACACTACCTGCAATTACAATTAATATCATTGTGATTATCAGTACAACAGTAATTTCAGGTGCACGAAATGAGGAAACCAAAGCTACTCCTATTGCCATTGTAATACCAAGTAACAAAGACACTAAAAACTCTTTGCCTAATAGTTTGACCCAGTCTTTGAGTTGAACATCTCCGGTAGCTAAGGCTCTAATCATCAAGGTTGCAGATTGAGAACCTGCATTACCACCACTATCTATTAACAGAGGCAGAAAAAATACTAAAGCTAAAGCCGATTCAAGTACATTTTCGAACTTAGCAATGACAGCTCCGGAAAAAACATTCATAAATACTAAGGCAGCAAGCCAAAAAACACGCTTTTTATATAAATACGATATTGTAGCTTGCAGAGGGCTGACTACAGCATCTTGAATAGCACCAAATTTATGGAAATCCTCAGTATCTTCCTCTTCCGCAACATCTAACACGTCGTCGACAGTTACTATACCTAATAAAATACCATTTGAATCGATAACAGGCAAGGCTACCCTATCATGATCTTTAAAGACATTCACCGCAGTTTCTTGATCATCAAAAGCACTTAAAGCAACAAATTTATTATCGATCAAATTTTTAATTTCCGTTTCTGGTGAAGCTAACAAAACCTCTCTAATCCTAATATCATCAATCAAATGCCAGTCATTATCAACAATATAAATAACATTAAGTGTTTCCGAATCTTTTCCAAATTCCCTAATATGATCAAGCGTTTGTTTTACCGTATAATTAGATTTGACAGCCACATATTCAGGTGTCATCAATCGCCCAATACTATCTTCAGGATAACCTAAAAGTTTCTTTGCCACTTCTCTATTTTCGGGAGTTAAAAGCTGCATTAACCGTTGAGTAACATTACCTTGCAATTCTTCAAGGAACGCAGTTCTGTCGTCCGGCTCCATATCATTGAGCAAAGCAGCAACTTTTGAGGCGTTTTGAGCAAGACCTTCTACAATTTCCTCCTGCTTTTTAAATGAGAGTTCATGAAACACATCAGTTGCAAGCTCTCTCCCTAAAAATCTGAATATAACTATTGAATCAAATTCATTACTTCTTTCTATAATCTCGGTAAGCTGCAAGAAATCAAATTGTTCAATTGCAATTCTTAATTGTTTCCAATCCTTCCTTTTAATAAATTTATAAAGGTCATTTTCATCATATATCTTCATATCACAATCTTTATTAGTTGATTTTCCATCGAAATTTGCCAAAGATAACAAAAAGAAGCCATTAAAATTTTAATAAATGCTTTATTTCCAATCTATGTTTGTAATTTTGCTTTTTAAAAACTTATTACACATGTTAAGAAATACAAAATACATATGAACATTTATTCATACATTCATTTAATTTATTAGTTTTGTCGAAAATTTCTAAATTATCTTATTAGAGAGCTACATACGACAATAAAAAATAAAATTTCAACGCATGAAAAAGATAAATATTTTAATTCTATTAATCCTTTTTGCTAACCTAATAAGAGGTCAGATTTATGAGCCTGTAAAATGGTCACACGAGTTAAAAATAACAAGCAAGACAACAGGCGAAATCATACATAAAGCAAAAATTGATGATAAATGGCATCTATATGGGATGGACATACCGGAAAACGGACCACGTCCAACAAAATTTGTATATGAAACTTTAGACAATGTAGCTTTAGATGGTAAATCTATTTCAAAGACAAAAACCATAGAAGTATTTGATAAAAACTTCGATATGAAGCTAACATGGTATACTAATGAGGCTGTTTTTGTGCAGAAAATCAAATTCAGTGAAACATCAGATATAGATATAGAAGGATATGTTGAATATATGGTTTGCGATGATGAACGTTGCTTACCACCTACAAAAGATGAATTTATTTTATCATACGCAAAAGATACAAATGCAAAAAACACTTCGGATGTAAAAGCAGTAAAAGATACAAAAGAAGGTAAAAGCACAAAAAACACTGAAAAGATTACTGAAAATATTACAGTAATACCACAAAACTTTGAAGAAACTACGGCAATATCACAAAATATTGAAGAAACTACAGTAATATCACAAAAAGATGACCGTAATGACACAGTTACTGATTACTGGACACCTGTAATTGATGAGTTACGTTTATTTGGCAATCAAATGGGTAGTTCGGGAGATATTACATTCTGGCTGATTTTTCTGGCAGGAATGGCAGGTGGATTTCTCGCTTTATTTACTCCTTGCGTATGGCCTATAATCCCTATGACAGTAAGTTTTTTCTTAAAACGCTCAGAGAAAAAGTCGAAAGGTAGACGAGATGCAATATTATACGGATTAGCAATAATTGTGATATATGTTGCCCTTGGAATTTTAATTACATTAATCTTTGGAGCCAGCGCACTTAACAGCATGTCTACAAATGCAATATTCAATATTTTATTCTTTGCATTGTTGGTAGTATTTGCTATTTCGTTTTTTGGTGCATTTGAAATCACCTTGCCTGCTTCATGGTCGACTAAATTAGATGCAAAAGCTGATTCAACAGCAGGATTTCTCAGTATTTTATTTATGGCATTCACTTTAGTGTTAGTTTCATTCTCATGTACGGGACCAATTATTGGAACCTTATTAGTTGAAGTAGCAGGCACAGGCAGTATTCTTGCACCCGCCATTGGGATGTTAGGATTTGCAGTTGCATTAGCCATACCTTTTACATTCTTTGCATTCTTCCCATCCTTATTAAAGACCATGCCCAAATCAGGAGGCTGGTTAAATAAGGTGAAAGTAGTATTAGCATTTTTAGAACTTGCATTAGCATTAAAATTCTTATCAGTAGCCGATTTAGCCTATGGATGGAGGATACTCGATCGAGAAGTATTTATTTCATTATGGATAGTAATCTTCACATTATTAGGATTTTACTTATTAGGAAAAATAAGATTTCCACATGATGATGAAGCTAAACATACTTCGGTACTTGGTACTTTTTTAGCCATCATTTCTCTTTCCTTTGCAGTATATATGGTTCCAGGTTTATGGGGAGCACCATTAAAATCAATCAGTGCATTCGCTCCTCCCCTGACTACACAAGACTTTATAGTGTACGACTCTCAAGTTCATGCTCAATTTTCTGATTTTGAAGCAGGTATGAAGTATGCCAACGAAAGAAGTAAACCCGTAGTAATTGATTTTTCAGGATATGGTTGTGTTAACTGTCGTAAAATGGAAGCTTCTGTATGGACACATCCACAGGTAAAAAAACTTTTAGAGAATGATTTTGTACTTATTACGTTATTTGTAGATGATAAAACACCATTAAAAGAGCCATACAAAATAGAAGAAAATGGTAAAATCAGGAGCATAAAAACCATAGGTGATAAATGGAGTTATCTTCAACGATATAAATTCGGTGCAAATGCACAACCATATTATGTTATGTTAGACAATGAAGGCAAGCCGATAAACAGTCCGTATACCTTCGATGAAAATCCGGATAATTTCATAAAATGGCTTGAAAGAAAATAGTTTTTTACGTTTTACTGACATTATTTCAGCATAATACTGCCAAAACATTATCAATTGTGCTTTGGCAGTATTCTTGTGAAACGACACAGTGTCATATATATTAATAAGCAACAATTAAATATGAAGAAGAGAAAAGAGGAAGAAGTACAGGATAATGTAGTTAATGAGAACAACACAAACAACGAAGAAAAGATAGTTGACGAAACTACTGTAGAAGAAGAAGCAAAAAAAATTAGAGAAGATATTGAAAGTTTAAGTCAAGAAGTATCCGACTTAAAAGATAAGAATTTACGCTTAATGGCTGAGTTTGATAATTTCAGAAAAAGGACAGCCAAAGAGAAATTAGAATTAATTCAAAATGCAGGAGAAGGTCTGCTCACAAAGATACTCCCATTAATAGACGATTTTGAAAGAGCTTTACAAGCAATGGAAACGGCTGAAGATGTACAAGCCGTAAAAGAAGGAGTTGACTTAATTTACTTAAAATTCATATCCTTTTTATCGGATAATGGCGTGAACGTAATATCTACTGAAAATGAAGAATTTAACACAGATTTACACGAAGCCGTAACAACTTTCCCTGCACCAACAGAAGAACAAAAGGGCAAAATAATTGACTGTGTATCTAAGGGATACATTATGAACGAAAAGGTAATTCGTTTTGCAAAGGTTGTTGTAGGAGAATAACTCATCAAAAATATTAACACAGTGTCGAAAAGAGATTATTATGAAGTGTTGGGCGTAAGTAAAAGCGCATCAGCAGAAGATATAAAAAAAGCATATCGTAAGAAAGCAATAGAATTCCATCCTGATAAAAATCCGGGTGACAAGGCTGCTGAAGAAAAATTTAAAGAAGCGGCTGAGGCTTATGAGGTATTGAGTGATGCTCAAAAACGTCAGCGTTATGATCAATTTGGTCATGCAGGTGTAAATGGTGCTTCAGGTGGTTTTGGTGGCGGTGGTATGAGTATGGAAGATATCTTCTCTCATTTTGGTGATATTTTCGGTGGTCATTTTGGAGGATTTAGCGGGTTTAGCAATTTCGGAGGATTTGGAGGAAGCAGTCGAGGAGGTACACGAGTTAGAAAAGGTTCTGATTTAAGAGTTAAAGTGCGACTTAATCTTTCTGAAATAGCTAATGGAGTAGAAAAGAAGATTAAAGTCAAAAAATATGTACCTTGTCAGCATTGTAATTCGACCGGAGCTGCACATGGTTCTGAACCTGTAACTTGTACGACTTGTCATGGTAGCGGACGTGTAACTCGTGTGCAAAACACTATATTAGGACAAATGCAAACACAGTCAGAATGTCCGACATGTATGGGAGATGGCAAGATAATAAAAGATAAATGTACCTATTGCAACGGTGAAGGAATTGTAAGAGAAGATGAAGTTATAAACATCAACATACCTGCCGGAGTAATGGAAGGCATGCAACTATCGATGAATGGTAAAGGTAATGCACCTCGTCGTGGTGGAGTTAATGGTGATCTATTAGTATTGATTGAAGAAGAGAAACATCCGGAATTGATACGTGATGAAAACGATTTAATTTACAATTTACTTATTTCCGTACCTACTGCAACTTTAGGAGGTTCGGTAGAGGTGCCGACAGTAGACGGCAAAGTAAAAGTAAATATAGCTTCAGGCACACAACCAGGTAAAGTGCTTAGATTAAGAGGGAAAGGATTACCAAGTGTAAACCGCTATGGTACAGGTGATTTACTTGTAAACATAGGAGTTTATATCCCTGAAAATCTTAATCGAGAAGAAAAGGAAGTAATGGAAAAACTAAGCAAATCAAGCAACATACAACCAAATGCTTCAGCATCCCGCAGTTTCTTCTCGAAATTCAGAAATATGTTTGATTAGGTTTTATGAAATATAAACTTTTCACGAACACGCTAATCCGATATAAACAAAAACCAAATATATGGGGAGATTCCTCACTTCGCTATCCGACCGACTACAATATATGGGGAG
>CALFXE010000091.1 GCA_937927845.1 uncultured Paludibacter sp. | reverse complement strand
CTCGAATTAGAGCAAAAAAAAGCCGAAAAAACTTTTTGACGTTGAAGTTGGGTTAAAATAGCGTTCTGTACCAAAAGTATTTCTGCCCGATTTCATTTTGATGATAAATTCAGAATTGTAAAAATTCAGTTCCTCTTTCAAGAAGTTTATCAATGGTGTGGTTAAACTACTTCTACTAATTTTTACTTGATTGCTTAAAGCAATTTCCATTTTTCTCGAACTTATTTTTTGACTTATCAATTCTGTTGAGTTTGAAAATTGCTGATATAAATTATCCAATTCGTTAACAGAAATTCGTTTGATTTCATTGAGAAATGCCCATTGGTCGGCAATGGGTTCAAAGGTTTCAGGATTGATAAAACAACTGTTTCCTTTTTCTAATGTTGGTTTGAATAAGGGTAATGCAATCAAATTGCCAAAACCTTTTCCCGAAAGAGAATCTTGGTTGGGAAACAGACGGTCAAAACTTGAACTCTTGTCAAACATAGAAAATGCTCCTGATTGTTCAAGAATAGAAATAAAAATCTTTCTACTTCTGATTGCAGGGTAGGCTTGTTCAAAAAAAATCCAAACGTGTCAGCCATTTTTGTTGCCCTTTTCCCACCGAACAGCAAACACATCTTCTCTGCCTTTGAAAACAGATTGTAAAAGCAGAATGTTTGTTGCGGTAATTTTATTCATTTCCCTCTATTTAACCTCCTTGCCGACAATTTTTTCCCAATACTATCAGCAATTTTATTTCCTTTTGTGTTTAAATTTATTCTTGACTTCATTCATAAAATAAGCACCCAGAGAAGGCGAACTCATTAACTCTTCATATATTTTTTCTGGCACATCAAAATACTGATAAACAGCCCTATGGTGAAATTCTATTTCTAAAATGTGTTCGTTTTCGTCATATCCAACAGAGGCTATGTTTGAAGACACTACAGGAATTCTTTTAATTCCTGAATTATGATATTCTGAAACTATTAGGAGCAATTTTTCGCCTAAATCAGTTGTGTAGTACTTTTGATCTTTACTAGTAATTTTATTGGGTATCGTGTAGTTTAACCAACCAAAATCAATCAAAGGTTTTATATGGTTTTGAAAGTTTTTTGTGTTTTTATAGAGCCCTATTTTCTCAAATAGCTCATCTCGTGATTTTGGTTTTGTACAATAGTTCAAAACTATTTTAGTCATATCGTTAATTTCATTTTTAATGGCTTCTCTATCTCTGTCTCCAATTTCAGAGACGGAGAGACTGAGATAGGTGTTTATCTCACTCAAGTCGTTTATTTGCTTAGCGATATCTTTGGTTTCATCAATGGCTCTTTTGTTTTGAACAGTGGTGGTTAAAGGATGAATGGGAAGAATACACAAAAAGTAAGTATTGTTTTCATCCGTCTCAAAAACTGGTGGCGGTGAGCCGTTTTCTTCCATACTGCTATGAATAATATCCTCAGGATTCTATCCTTTTTTTAGTTCAATCCGATCCCATTCAACGGTATTGCCGTGCAGTAATTCATCTATATTTATGGGTAATGCCATAGTGTATATTATACAAAATTAAAATCTATAATTAAACCGTTAGGAAGCTTTTCATCAAACCAATGCCAAATATCAAAACGATATGTTCCTTTTTCCCACCAATAGAAATCTTCTTCAATTTCGTCATTGCTGTTAATCGAAAGATTAGAAAATTCCTTCCACATTTTTTCTAATTCTGCTATACTCATTTGCTCTTGTTTGCTTTTAAATATTTTACTCTTTGTTCTGCTACTTTCAAGGCTTTTATTCCTAAGTCCTCGTCTTGAATTTCATACATTATTCTGTCACTCAAAAATAAAACTAAAAGCTCATCAGCATTGTAATTATAAATTTCAGCGAGTCTGAGAACAATGTCCTTTGTAAGTTTGCGTTCGCCACGTTCCATTTTGCTCAAAATGGCTACATCAATATCAAGTAATGCAGAAACTTTCCGTAGTGGAAGTTCTTTACTTTCTCTTAGCTGCCTAAGTTTTTCGCCTATGGTTTTTGTTGACATACTTTATTTTGACAATAATTGTCAAAATTAGTAAAAGATTTTTGTTTACCAAAATTTTATTCAAAAAGATGTAGATGCGAGTTTCTTATTCGTAAGCTGCGCTTCGCTTGCATACGGTTATGCATAATTTTGCCCCCATGCGGGGCAATACTTGAGACTGAGAAGACTTTGTGGGTTATCACATAATATGCTTTAAAAGCTCTCCGCTTATTTCAAATAATGAAATTTCACATAGTTTGGTGTAAAATTGTGCCTGTACCAATCTTTCTTCTGCTTCAAGTAAACTATTTTGAGCTTCTCGTAGTTCTATTCCTGAAAGATCTCCAAGTTTATACCTTTCTATCGCTATTTCATGATTTTCTTTGGCATGTAATACATTTTCTTTTTCAAGATTAGTAAGTTCCAGATTATTAATGTATGCCATCCAGAAATTTGAAAAATCACTCTTCAGCGATAATTTTAATTCTTCTATCGATAGTTCTTTGTTTTGTAACTCAATCTTTGTATTCCTTTGTTTACGAAGATTATTAAATCCATCGAATAAATTATATCCAAGAGTTAATCCGTAATTAAACCCAAGATTATTCTGTCGCTTATATGTTCCTGTCTCGTAAGTATTATAGGAATATCCATAACCGGCATTAAATTTTAAATACGGATAGTTAGAACTTCTTGCGGCTTGAAGATCTATTGCTTGCAAGTTTTTCTCTTTAACAGCCATTTGTATATAGGCATTCTTTTCTAAAGTGGTTTGCCATAAAATTTCCTTTTCTAATAAAGAGTTTAATGTGATCAATGTGTCTGTTAAAAGTAATTCACTATCAACTTCCTGTTCACCCACATATTGATTAATTCTGATTTTGCTTGCATATAAAACTTCATGCTGCCTTATCAGTTTAGAGCTGTCGGTGTTAAAGTCGACTCTTGCCTGTTGCAAGTCAAGACGAGAGAGGTTACCTATTGTATATCGTGCATCCACAATTCTTAATCTTTCTTTTGATAATCTGACCGCAGCCTGTAAATTCTTTAGTCTTATACATTGCTGAATATAATTATAGTATTCTGAAGTAAGATTTGCAACAAAAGATTCTATATTCATTCTGGTCTTTAACTCGCCGATTTGTTGTAACTCCTTTAATCCTGAATATGTCGCTTGAATATTAAAACCATCAAATATCGTCCAGTTTAAGTTTACTCCTGCAGAAATATTTTGATTTGTAACACTTTTCTGCCTATTAATCGGATCATTTTCATCTTGTGGATACTGAACAACATTTGACTCAGTTCCTCCAAGCGCTGAATTTAAAGTAATGGTGGGCAAATATCCGGCATTTCCCAATGTAGCATTATTATCTGTAATTATTTGTTCGTTTCTTACAATTCTTAAATTGTAATTTTGTTCCAAGCCCTTGTCAATTAATTGTTTGAGAGATGTAGATTCTTGGGCTGTTACAATCAATGGAGATAATAATATTATGAATAATATCCGTTTCATTCTATATTTTTTCTTTTCAACTTATTGTTTAATTTCTTTTTTCGATCTGTTGGTTGATATATACATATACATAGTTGGCACAACAAAAAGAGTTAGAAATGTTGAAATCAACATACCGCCAACCACAGCAACTCCCATCGCAATACGACCATTTGCTCCTTCTCCTCCGGCAAACACAAGAGGCAACAATCCTAAAACAGTAGAAAAGCTCGTCATTAATATAGGTCGCAGACGCTGTAATGAAGCTCCGGCTACAGCACTTTTCATATCCATGCCCGCAGCCTGACGTTGATTTGCGAACTCAACGATTAAAATTCCGTTTTTCGCCACCAAACCTATCAACATTATCAACCCAATCTGACTGAAAATATTCATTGTTATGTTTCCTATCCACATAAAAATTAATGCTCCGGCAAGGGCTAACGGTACTGTAAACATTATCACTAAAGGATCTTTAAAGCTTTCAAACTGTGCTGAAAGAATTAAATATATCAATAACAAAGCAAGGACAAAAGCAAACATCAAACTGGATGAGCTTTCTCTAAAATCTTTCGAATCACCTGCAAGTGCCGTTCTAAACGTATCATCAAGGGTTTCCTGCGCAATCTTATCCATTTCTTCAAGTCCTTCTCCAATAGTAACTCCGGGCGATAAACCTGCTGAAACTGTTGCTGAACTAAATCTATTATAGCGATATAATTGCGGAGGTGCTACTGATTCTTCAAGCTCGACTAAATTATCAAGTTGAATCATATTTCCTGTCTTATTTTTTAAATATATAGTTTTTAAATCGAGAGGTGTATTTCTTTGCTGTCGGTTAATTTCACCCAGAATCTGATATTGCTTACCATTCATATAAAAATACCCCATTCGCTGTCCGCTCAAAGCATACTGTAAAGTTTCGCCGATATCGCGAGTGCTTACTCCAAGAAGTGTAGCTTTATCTCGATCTATATTTATTCTGGTTTCAGGCATGGTAAACTTTAAATCCACATCAGCCATTTGAAATTTATCATTCTCCTGAACTTTCTTCATGAATGTCGGTATTACTTCTTGAAGCTTTTTTATGTTGGGCGACTGAAGCACGTATTGCACAGGCATAGAAGTTCGCCTACCGCCAAAAGTCGACTGTTGCTGAACAAAAGCTCGCGCTTCTGTTTCCTTTCTCACCGCAGCAGAAAGCTCATCAGATATTTGCATTTGCGATTTATCCCTATCTTTAATATCCGGCAACATCACTCTTACCATTCCGAAAGTACTTCGGGCAAACATCATATTCGACTTTCTATCAGGTACCACATCATCAACAATATTTGAAATATGATCTGTGTAGTCTCTGATATATTCATAAGTAGCACCTTCAGGAGATGATATTCTGACTGCAATTTGTGAACGATCCTCAAGTGGAGCCATTTCTTTTGGAATATGTGTCCATAAAAAACTTATCAGTACTAATGTAAATGAAATCAGTACCAATGAAATCCATTTATGAGCAAGAAAATAGTTTAATGATTTCTCATAAATATTATTCATCCAAACAAAAAATGGTTCGGTTTTTCTATGTAACCAGTTGTATTTCTCCCTTTTCTTCAGCAATTTTGAAGAAAGCATAGGTGTAAACGAAAGGGCTGCAAAGGCTGAAATAGCAACAGCACCAGACACAACAATACTAAATTCACGGAATAATCGTCCGGTCAGACCTTCAAGAAAAACTATCGGAAAAAACACAGCAATCAACGTTATAGTAGTAGAAACGATCGCAAAAAATATCTCTTTTGAACCTTCAATTCCTGCTTGAAGCGGTGTTAATCCCTGTTCGATTTTCTGATAGATATTTTCAGTCATAACAATGGCATCGTCTACAACCAAGCCAACTGCCAGAACTACTGCCAACATAGATAATACGTTTATTGAGAATCCGGCAAGATACATAATAAAGAATGTACCTATCAATGATACCGGTATAACAACTATAGGTATAAGTGTAACGCGCCAGTCTCTCAGAAACAAGAAAATAATCAAGATTACAAGTAAGAAAGCTACATAAACAGTCTCTTGGACTTCTTTAATTGACGCTCTTATGAACTTTGTATTATCAAAAACAACCTCAGTATTTACATCTTCGGGTAAGTCTTTTTTCATTTGTTCTACCCTGCGTTGAACTTCATTAGATATATCTATCTGATTAGCTCCCGGTTGCGGTATAACAACAACGCTTACCATAGGAATACCGTTTAATTTCAAGATATTCTTTCTGTCTTCAGTATCCAATTCAGCATTACCAATATCGGAAAAACGAACAATTCTAAAATTATCTTCTTTGATTATTAGATTATTAAATTCTTCGGGAGTTTCCATTAAACCTAATGTGCGAATTTTCAACTCAAGTTTATCACCCTCGATACTACCTGATGGTAATTCCACATTTTCTCGATCAACTGCATATTTAACATCCATAGGAGTTACGTCATAAGCAGCCATTCTCACCGGATCAAGCCATAATCTCATGGAATAACGATTTTGTCCCCATATTTCAACTGCACTCACATTCTGAATTGTTTGCAGACGTTCTTTAACGGTTAATTCGGCTATTTCAGTAAGTTCAAGTAGAGAGCGTTTTTCACTTTGCACAGTGATTTGAACGATAGGATTTGCATCGGCATCTGCTTTAGAAACTGTTGGAGGATCACAATCGCGAGGTAAATATCTTTGTGCCCTCGACACCTTATCTCGTACATCATTGGCAGCAGTCTCCAAATCAACAGTTAACTCAAATTCAACCGTAATGTCACTTGAACCTTGCCGGCTTCTACTTGTCAACGATCTAATTCCCGGTATACCATTGATTTGTTGTTCGAGAGGTTCTGTTATTTGCTTCTCAATTATTTCAGCGTTTGCACCGGGATATGTTACAGAAACATTGATAATAGGATTGTCGACATTGGGATATTCACGTACACCCATGTAGCCGTAACCAATTATCCCTAAAAGCAAAATTATCAGGATAAATACAGTTGCAAGAACCGGCCGTCGTATGCTAAGTTCGGAAATATTCATTTTAAAAGCGTTTTATTCTGTAATGTTAGAATCAGCATTAACAATCTGATTTATTTTAACTTCCATTCCATCTCTAAGTTGCATAACACCAGTAGTTAGCAATGTATCTCCAATATTTACACCTTTCATAATCTGAACTGAAGAAGATGTCCGTAAGCCTTTTTTAATTTCAATCTGATGTGCTCTACCGTTTTTATAAACAAAAACCAAATCCCTACCCATTTCAGCGATGGTAGATATACCCGGAACTACAATGGCATTATCAATCTCATTTAAAACAATTTCAATTGATGCAGAACGTCCGGGACGCAATTTACCTTGAAGATTATCATGTAGTGCTCGAGCTTTTAGAGACAAGGTCTTTTCATCTAAAGTTGTTTCCAAAGCATATACATTTGCACTATATACAGTTTCATCACCTTCTATTGTAAAACTGATTTTTGTCCCCGGTTTAATACTGTTTGCATGTCGCTCGTTTACAGAAAACTCTATCTTGATAGGCGATATCTTTGTCAGTCCGGCTACTATTGTTCCGGTTGATGCGTAAGCCCCTTCACTAACCCATCTCAAACCGATTATCCCATCAAAAGGTGCTCTCAATTCAGTTTGATTTATTCTTGCTTTCACTAAATCTATCTCAGCCATTAACTTATCTAAGTCTGTGGTTACAGATTGAAAGGCTTCTTGACTAACAGCATCTTTATCTAATAAAGTACGCTGCCTGTTAACTCGTTCTTTTGCAAGTGGTATTTGAGATTCAAGTTTTTTAAGCTCTGCCTGTAGAGGCAAATCATTCACTTTAGCCAACAAAGTTCCTTTATTTACAAAAGTTCCTTCTTTGAAATAGATATTTGTAATCTTTCCTGATGTCTCGAATGACAAATCTACTTCTTCATCCGGCAGTAATTGCCCTTTTGTTCGGAAGAAATCCGTCAATTTTTGTGGTTTAATTACCATGGCATTGACGTTCAGAGCCTGTCGTCTCGGCTGACCGGAATCCTGAGTTAAAATATCATCATTCTTATCGGTAAAAAGGCTGATTAACTTAGGATAAAATATCATTCCTAATATCAGAATACCTATTACTGAAAAAAGTATTATTTTCGATTTCTTGTTCATACCTGTTGAATTAATGTGCTAATATGCCAATGTATTAATGTGTTAATTTGTAAAGACGTGTCGCGACACGTCTTTACAAATTAAAGCTTGCTAAAGTAAGAAAGTTTTTTTAGATAATGTAATATATACACATCTAATCTGTATTTTTAATTTTTTTTTTAAGAAGTAGTCTTAACTTTATTCTCTAAAATTAATTGACAAATATTTGGTGAAATAAAAATCATTTCGTTATTTTGCGAAATAATAAAATAACAAACTCTTAAAACAATAGAAATGAATATTAAAATTCTTGGTACAGGTTGCCCAAAGTGTAAAACACTTGAAAAACTGGCTATTGAAGTCGTAGATGAGAATGATTTTGATGCTGAAATAAGTAAAGTTGAAGATATAGTTCAAATTATGGGTTATGGCGTTATGAGGACACCTGCGTTGGTTGTGAACGAACAAGTTCTTATTAGTGGACGAATTCCATCAAAAGATGAAATAAAAAACTTAATAGAAGGGCATATACATGGATAAAAAAGTTGAATTTTCAAATGATATAATCGAAATTGCAGATATTGCAAAAGCAATGAGTCATCCTGTTCGAGTATATATTCTGAGAAAATTAGCTAAGATGAATGCATGTTGTTATAGTGGAAATCTGGTTGAAGAATTGCCTATTGGCAGGTCTGCATTATCTCAGCATCTAAAGGAATTAAAATATGCAGGTTTAATACAAGGAGAACTTGAACCACCTTATATTAAGTACTGCATTAATAGAGAGAACTGGGAAAAAGCAAAAATTATCTTTGATGATTTCCTTAGTGAGGAGATTAAAAACAAATCAGAACAAAAATGTGAAATAAAATGAAAACAAGAATTTTCTTTATACTAATTGTGACGATACTTTTCGCTGCATGTATTCAAAACTCTGAGAAGACTAATAAAGAACAAGTTAAAAATGAGATTATACAAGATTCAAATCTCAAGCTTCAAATTTATTACTTCCACACAGCACGTCGTTGCCCTACTTGTAATAGTATTGAAGATAATATAAAACAAGTTTTAGAAAGTGATTTCAAAAATGAAATTGAACGAGGTATAATAAACTTTAAATCTTTAAATGTAGAAGATGCTGAAAATAAAGGTTTAGCTGAAAAATATGAAGCAACTGGTGCTGCATTACATTTGATTAATATTCAAAATGGCGTGGAAAAAGACAATAACCTGACTAATTATGCTTTTTCTCACTCTCGCAGACAACCTGAAGTTTTTATACAAGGTATGAGGGATACAATTAACTTCTTTATAAAATAAAAGTAATGGATTTCTTGCAAAATATTATCGACAGTACTAATTTTCCGATTTTGTCAGCTTTTGTTCTCGGCATTATGACTGCTATAAGCCCTTGTCCTTTAGCTACTAACATTACAGCCATTGCATTCATTGGAAAGAACATTGAAAACAAACGTATAGTATTTATAAACGGTCTTCTTTACACATTAGGTAGGGCGATAAGCTATGTTGTACTTGGAGTAATTTTGTTTTTTGGTGCCAGTAAATTTCATGTTGCAACCTTTCTTCAAAGTAATGGAGAAAAATTTTTAGGTCCACTGTTATTGGTAATCGGGGTTTTTATGCTTGATTTTATAAAGATTAAATTCCCTGGACTTGACAAAATTACTGATAGATTTCAGCATATAGAAAAGCGAAATAGTTCAATTAGTGCAGTTTTAATGGGTATTCTGTTTGCTTTAGCTTTTTGTCCGTATAGTGGCATACTATATTTTGGCATGTTAATACCCATCACAATATCAAGTACATCAGGCTTAATTTTACCTCTAATTTTCGCAATTGCTACTGGATTGCCGGTAGTTATTTTTGCTTATTTGATAGCATTTACTTTATCAAGTGTAGGTAAATTATACAACAGATTGAAAGTTTTTGAATTGTGGTTTCGAAGAGCAGTATCCGTAGTCTTCATTATTATTGGGCTTTATTATATCTTTATTTTTTACATTAAATAGTATTAAATGAATATGAAAATTCTAATTCTTTGTACAGGTAATAGTTGTCGTAGTCAAATGGCACATGGATTTTTACAATCATTCGACAAACACTTACAAGTATTTTCAGCAGGAACAAAACCGACACTACAAGTTAATCCAATAGCAATAAAAGTAATGCAAGAAATTGGAGTTGACATAAGTCATAACACACCAAAAAATGTAGAACTATACTTGAATGATACATGGGATTATGTAATTACAGTTTGTGGTGAAGCAAAAGAAATATGCCCTACATTTATAGGAAAAGTAAAAAAACAAATACATATTGGTTTTGAAGATCCATCAGAAGTAAAAGGTACAAATGAATTTATTTTGAGTGAATACCGTAGGGTAAGAGACGAAATAAAACAAGTATTCTGGGAGTTTTATAATAATTTAAAATAAGACCATACATCTTTCATAAGAATTCACATGGAAACAAAAAGAGAGATAAAAATTCTGCTTTGGATTATAGCGATTTTCGGAATAGCATTTTTCTTACCAATAGAAAGTGCGAGGTTTAATACGGCAATAGATGCAACTTTCGATTTGGTGAAATGGTACGCCAGAGAACATGTAGTGTTGTGTTTATTACCTGCATTTTTTATTGCAGGTGTCATTTCGGTATTTGTTAGTCAAGGTTCGGTATTGCGCTACTTTGGAGCAAATGCTAAGAAGTGGCTGGCTTATACTGTTGCTGCCGTTTCGGGAACTATATTAGCAGTTTGTAGCTGTACAATATTACCATTATTTTCAAGTATTCATAAGAGAGGTGCAGGTTTAGGTCCTGCCATTGCTTTTCTATATTCAGGACCTGCTATCAACATTTTAGCCATAATCTTAACCGCAAGAATTTTAGGTTTCGAAATGGGAGTAGCCAGGACTATTGGTGCTATTTCTTTTAGTATTATAATAGGCTTAATCATGTCATTTATTTATCGAAAAGAAGAAAGGGTAAAAAAAGAAGAACAAATGAATATCCAATTACCTCCTGAAAAACGACCTATATGGCAAACATCATTTCATTTTTTTACTCTTGTTCTGATTCTCGTATTTGCTAACTGGGGTAGTCCTTCAATTGAAGACACTTCAAGCATTTGGTATTATTTATGGACTTATAAATGGTATATAACCGGATTGTTCTCTTTGTTACTCGGTTATTCATTAATTCATATTCTTAAAATCAAATGGCAGTGGGTATTATTGGCTGCAATAGCAATAACTGCATCTACTCTATTATCATCAAATTTTATAGAAAATGTAAAACTTGCTCCACTTATTCCAATGTTGGTAGGTATTGCATCACTAAGTGTAATAACTCTTTTGGATAAAGAGAATCATGAAAATAGAGAGTGGACAATCTCATCATGGGAGTTTGCAAAGCAAATTTTACCTATGCTTGCCCTTGGAGTAATCACAGCAGGATTTTTACTTGGTTCAACACACGACGGACAAACTATTGCAGGCGTAATCCCTAACGAATGGATACAATGGTTAGTGGGAGGAAACTCTATATTTTCAAATTTCTTTGCTTCATTTATAGGAGCGTTTATGTATTTTGCAACACTTACTGAAGTTCCTATTTTACAAGGACTGATAGCATCAGGCATGGGTAAAGGTCCGGCTTTGGCTTTATTATTAGCCGGTCCTTCTTTATCATTACCCAATATGTTGGTAATTCGTGGTGTACTTGGTACTCAGAAGACAGTTGTATATGTTAGTTTGGTTGTTTTAATGGCAACAATTTCAGGATTAATTTATGGCAGTATGTTTTAGCAGATAAAATAGAGAACGAACGTATCTTTTTGTTTTTTTAAGAAGTCTTTCCATCCAATTGTTATACATTTGCAAGGTATGAAGGAAGAGGTTTTAGCCAAATTGCAGATACTCGCTGAATCGGCAAAGTACGATGTATCATGTGCCTCCAGCGGAACTACACGCAAAAGCATAGCGGGTGGTATAGGGAATACTGCGGGTTGGGGAATCTGTCATAGTTTTACTGAAGATGGTCGCTGTGTTTCTCTACTGAAAATTATGCTGACAAATTACTGTATCTACGATTGTGCTTATTGTATTAACCGTAGAACCAATGACATACGAAGGGCAACTTTTTCGGTAGATGAATTAGTGGAACTTACCATTGAGTTTTATAGGCGTAATTATATCGAGGGACTTTTCCTCAGTTCCGGAGTGATTTCTAATCCCGATTACACGATGGAACGTATGGTCAGGGTAATTAAAGAATTGCGTACCACACATCGTTTCAATGGTTATATACATATGAAAAGTATTCCCGGTTGCAGTCAGCAGTTAGTCCACGATGCCGGCTTGTATGCCGACCGCCTAAGCGTCAATATCGAAATTCCGACAGAGAAAAACTTGAAATTGCTTGCTCCGGAAAAGAATCACGAAAGTGTTTTCAAACCGATGCAATTTATTCAGCAAGGAATGCTTGAAAATACCGAAGAAAGAAAAAAGTCGCGCTATGTAAAGCGTTTCGTACCGGCAGGACAGAGTACACAAATGATTGTGGGCGCAACGGATGAAAGCGACAATCAAATTCTGAAAACGTCCGACTTTCTATATAATCAGCCTGGGATGAAACGAGTGTATTATTCCGGCTTTATTCCTGTAAACAGCTACGACAATCGGCTTCCGGCACTGAAACAACCTCCGTTAGTACGTGAGAACAGACTATATCAGGCAGATTGGTTGCTTCGTTTTTATGACTTTAAAGTAGATGAAATTGTAAATGATAAACATCCTAATTTAGATCTGGAAATTGATCCGAAACTTTCATGGGCATTGCGCCATCCTGAATTTTTCCCTGTGGATATTAACAAAGCAGAATATCGTGACTTACTTCGTGTGCCGGGTATTGGCGTTAAATCAGCTAAACTGATTGTTGTTTCGCGTAAACATGCTCGATTAAATTCCCGCGACCTGAAGAAAATCGGTATCGTAATGAAAAAAGCTCAATATTTTATTACCTGTAATGAGTTAGCCGGATTAAATACGGTAAGCGATACATCTCCGGAATATGTTCGCAGTTTGTTACTTCCTAAAAAGAAAGGCATGAAACAACCCGATTTACAACAAATGACCTTAATTTTTCCTGAATGAACTTATGATTGTATTCCATTACGATAAAACTTTCGAAGGGTTACTTACAGCGATTTTTGACGCTTACAACCGCAACACATTCCCTGCAAAGTTACTGGCAACAGACGAAATAGAACCTTTATTTGTAGAGGAAAATCATACCGTGATTACCGATACGGAGAAATCAAGCAGGGTTTGGAAAGGGTTAGAAAAAAGAACAATGCCCGTCACCCGCAGCATGTTGTCTTATGTCTGGCTTTCTGAAATTCAGGGATGCGATGAAATGATATTCAGATATATAAGAAAGGTACTGGATAGTAAGACCTCTATAGAAATGAACTTTGCGGATGAGGATTTATTGCAAGTTCGTAACATTGCACAAAAGGTTAACCGTGAAAGACTACGGCTCATTCAATTCGTGCGTTTTCAGAAAACAGCCGACAACATTTTCTTCGCTCCGGTTTCACCTGATTACAATGCCTTACCACTTGCTATATCGCATTTCACCGATCGTTTTGCCGAACAAAAATGGATTATTTACGATACTAAACGTAATTACGGTTACTTCTACAACTTAAAAGATGTTATCGAAATAACGCTCAACGATATGAACCTGTTTCCCGAAGGCAAAATCAATGAAGCATTATTGGCTCCTAATGAAAAAATATTTCAGAAAATGTGGAAAGCTTATTTCAAATCCATGGCCATAAAAGAGCGCATCAACCCGAAACTCCATCGTCAAAATCTACCAAGAAAATACTGGAAATATTTAACAGAGAAACAATAGAATGGTGGAGAGTAAGGAAGTAAATCTCTATTAATTTTATCTTTATTTCAAAAAGTCGTTCGTTTTTTTGTGATATTCAGCAAAAAGTCGTTCGTTTTTTTGTAATTACCAAGTTAAAAGCATACGGAAAGTATACCTCTAAAAGGTTATGTTGACAATTCGGCTTTCAAACTTTATATTGTGGATGTTGGTTTATTGGCTGCAATGGGGATATTGATGCTAAGACATTACTTGAGGGAAATACAATTTTCGAAGAATTTAAAGGATCACTAACCGAACAATATGTCGTACAGCAATTAATTGGAAATCCTGACATGCCGGTTTATTATTGGTCGGCAGAAAATGGAAGAGCAGAGGTAGATTTTGTTGTACAGCATGCAGGAAAGGTAATACCTATTGAAGTAAAAGCAGAAGAAAACCTTCAAGCTAAAAGTCTAAAATCATATTGTCAAAAATACAATTCCCAACTGGCATTAAGAACATCCATGTCGGATTACAGAAAAGAGGATTGGTTAATCAATATTCCTCTTTATGCTATAGGTGAGATAGTCGATTTGTAACTTGTATTATTGTCTAAACCATGATTTCTATGATTAATGTGATTAAGATGATTTATAAAAGATATGTTATAATGTGAATATTCGGTATTTATCATAAGAATCAAACGAATCAAATAAATCATAGTACAGACAAAAGCACGCAAAAGGTAAAAACTTTTCATCCTACCTGATTATTTTACCTTTTAATGGTTTTTATTCAAATCATATTTCGTATTTTTGTGTCGTGTCGTGATGGCGATACAAATAATAATAATAATGTCTAAACCATGATTTATATGATTTACATGATTAAGATGATTATAAAAGGTATATGATGATGTGATTTTTATGATAAATATTGAATATCCACATTCAGCAATTACTTCTCAGGTTATCGGTTGTGCCATGCGAGTACATGGACAATTGGGAAATGGGTTTCAGGAAGTCATATACCAAAGAGCGTTGCAGATTGAAATGCGACTGGCAGGTCTTAAATTTAGTCGTGAATTTGAAATGCCAATTTATTATAGAGGACAGCATATAGGAACGAGAAGAGTTGACTTCTTGGTAGAAGATATAATTTCTGTCGAGTTAAAAGCTGTCGTACAGTTGCAAGATGTACATTTTGCACAAGCCATTAATTATTTGGAAGCATATAACTTAGAAGTAGGTCTCTTAATGAATTTTGGAGAGCGTAGCCTCAATTTCAAACGTTTGAACAATAAACGGTATAAATCAGTGCAGACATTATAATCATCTTAATCATGTAAATCATATAAATCAACGTTTAGACAGGAGAATATGGAAGCATTAGACAGAATGCCATTCAAGGCTTACAAACCTATTTTCGAGAAGTTGGAGAAAATAGTTGACATCTCTGCATTGAGCAAAGAAGACCGTCTGCGTTACGACAGAAGCATCAGAAACTATCGTGATACCCTTGCTACATTGTCATTTGCCAAGCAAGAAGGATTGGAGAAAGGGTTAAAAAAAGGGTTAAGCAAAGGTCGAAAAGAAGGTAGAGAAGAAGGAATAGAGAAAGGCGAGAAGCGCAAACAGATAGAAATTGCCCGAAATATGAAAGCTAAAGGCTTTACTTCTACGAATATCATGGAAATAACCGGTCTTTCGGAAAGGGAAGTGGAGAAATTATAATGTCTTAACCGTGATTTATTTGATTTGTTTGATTAAGATGATTTAACAAGAGACTCATTGTTATGTGATTATTAGGTATTTTTCATAAGAATCACATGAATCATAAAAATCAAGGTTAAGACATTTTCACGCAAATCATAATTAAACCATTTAAATAAACATCCACGAATTTATTTTGAAAAATTCACTCTTTTTTTGTAGCTTTGCGAACTTAAATATACAATCTCCAAAAAATGAGTCAAAAAAAAATCAAAAAAGCTTTAGTATCTGTTTATCATAAGGATAAGCTGGATTTAATTATTCAAAAATTACACGATGAGGGTGTGGAGTTTATTTCGACAGGTGGAACTCAATCTTTTATAGAATCTTTAAATATTCCTTGTGAGGCTGTCGAAGATTTAACAGGATATCCCTCAATTCTTGGTGGCAGAGTAAAAACATTACATCCTAAAGTTTTTGGAGGTATTCTTTCCAGACGTGATTTATCTACTGATAATGAGCAGTTGGAAGCCTACGAAATTCCTGAAATCGATTTGGTTATTGTAGATTTATATCCTTTTGAAGCTACTGTTGCTGCCGGTGCAGACGAGCCGACTACCATTGAAAAGATTGATATTGGTGGTATTTCTCTTATTCGTGCCGCTGCTAAGAATTTTAAGGATGTTGTTATCGTTGCTTCGCAGGAACAATACGAGCCTTTGTTGAGTTTATTAAACGAAAAAGGAGCACAAACAACTGTTGAAGAACGCAGATGGTTTGCAAAAGAGGCTTTCGCTGTTTCATCAAACTATGACAGTGCAATTTTTAATTATTTCGATGGAAACGAAAAATCATCCTTCCGTTTTGCTGAAAATAATCAGAAAGTTTTAAGATATGGAGAAAACCCTCATCAGCAAGGGATTTTTTATGGCAAATTCAACGAAATGTTCGAGCAGTTGCAAGGAAAAGAAATATCTTACAATAATTTATTAGATATTGATGCTGCGGTTAACTTAATCAATGATTTTGAAGATATTACATTTGCTATCCTTAAACATAATAATGCTTGCGGCATCGCTTCCCGTCCGGTTTTAGTTGATGCATGGAACGATGCACTTGCCGGAGATCCGGTTTCTGCCTTTGGTGGGGTACTTATTACAAATGCTATTGTTGATAAAGCTACTGCTGAAGAAATCAACAAGATATTCTTTGAAGTAATTATCGCTCCTGATTATGATCTGGAAGCATTAGAAATACTTACTCAGAAGAAAAATAGGATTATTCTTATACTTAAAGATAACAAAACTCGCAATAATCAATTCCGTTCGTTGCTCAACGGGGTTTTAATGCAAGATAAAGATTTGAAAATTGAAACAGCCGAAGATTTAAAAGTCGTTACGGTGAAATCTCCCGATGAAATTGAAATAGAAGACTTACTTTTCGCAAATAAAATAGTTAAACACACAAAATCTAACGCTATAGTTTTAGCAAAGAACAAACAAATGTGTGCGAGTGGAGTCGGACAAACATCTCGTGTGGACGCACTCCAACAAGCAATTGAAAAAGCCAATAATTTCGGCTTTGATTTAAATGGGGCTGTAATGGCTTCCGACGCTTTTTTTCCTTTCCCTGATTGTGTTGAGATTGCTGATAAAGCCGGTATTACATCAGTTATCCAACCGGGCGGCTCGATTAAAGATCAGGACTCCGTTGATTATTGTAACAACAACGGACTTTCAATGGTAACAACAGGTTTTAGACATTTTAAACATTAATACATTATGGGATTCTTTTCTTTCACCCAAGAGATTGCAATAGATTTAGGAACAGCAAATACCATCATTATTCACAATGATAAAATCGTGGTCGATGAGCCTTCGGTTGTTGCGCTCGACCGTCGTACTGATAAATTAATAGCTATTGGCGAAAAAGCCCGCCAAATGCAAGGCAAAGAAAATGAAGGCATCAGGACTGTTCGTCCTTTGCGCGATGGAGTTATTGCCGATTTCTACGCTGCCGAACTAATGATTAGAGGCATGATTAAGATGATTCCTTCAAAGAATCGTCTTTTTACTCCTTCTTTGAAAATGGTTGTATGTATTCCTTCAGGCAGTACCGAAGTTGAACTACGTGCCGTTCGCGACTCGTCAGAACATGCCGGTGGACGCGAAGTGTATATGATTTATGAACCTATGGCTGCTGCTATCGGAATAGGTATAGATGTAGAATCGCCATCGGGCTGTATGATTGTTGATATAGGTGGTGGAACGACAGAAATTGCGGTTATTTCTCTTGGAGGTATAGTGTCTAATAAATCCATTCGTATTGCCGGTGACGACCTTACCGCTGATATTGTTGAATATATGGGACGTATGCACAATATTAAAGTTGGTGAAAGAACTGCCGAGCAAATTAAAATTAATGTAGGTGCAGCTCTAACTGATTTGGACGATGCTCCTGAAGATTATATAGTGCGCGGTCCTAATCGTATGACTGCTCTTCCTATGGAAGTACCTGTTTCTTATCAAGAAATTGCTCATTGTCTTGAAAAATCAATTTCGAAAGTTGAAGCTGCTATTTTAAGTGCATTAGAGCAAACTCCTCCTGAATTGTACGCTGACATCGTAGAAAGAGGTATTTATCTTGCAGGTGGCGGTGCTTTACTTCGTGGACTCGACAAACGTTTAAGCGATAAGTTGAATATTAAATTCCATATTGCTGAAGATCCATTAAAAGCTGTTGCTCGTGGAACCGGTATTGCATTAAAAAATGCTGATAAATTTAGCTTCCTGCTTCGTTAGTTCTCTTTAAACTTTTCACTTTCGTATATGAAATGACGTAATGGGGAAACTCTTTGCTTTTATAGTTCGATACAGTATAGTGTTATTATTTCTTTTATTAGAGATAATTGCATTTAGTATGGTTGTTAAGAATAACGGATATCAGCAAAGTGTTTTTTTCTCATCAAGTAACTCTATTATGGCTTCTATGTATTCGATTAGCAACTCGGTAATCGAATATTTTTATCTGAAATCTACAAATGATGGTTTAGCTGTTGAGAATATTGAACTGAAAAATCAAATCATTAAGTTACAGAATCAAATTGATGTCTATAATCATTCTAAAAAATATGGCTCTGTAAAAATAAATCCCGATAAAGAAATAAATTTCATTTATGCTAAGGTTATAAACAATTCGACTAACAAATTATTGAATTATATAACAATAAATAAAGGGAAGCGAGATGGTCTATATCCTGATATGGGAGTTATAAACGAAGATGGTGTGGTTGGAGTTGTGTCTAATGTTTCAGAAAAATTTTCTGTTGTAATACCAATTATTAATCCTAAAATACAAATTAACAGTAAGTTTGCTCACAATAACTATTCAGGACCTGTTCAGTGGGATGGTCATGATTATAGATATGCAAAACTTAATGATATTGCACGACATGTGAAATTTGCAGATGGTGATTCAGTTGTTACAAGCGGTTATTCAAAATCATTTCCGGAAGGTCTGTTAATAGGTATAGTTAATAAGCATAACATAAAAGAAAGTGATGCGTATTATGATATCCGTGTGAAATTATGTGTTAATTACAGAACTCTTACGCATGTGCAAGTAATAAACTACAGTAACTTTAATGAACAACAAAATCTTGAAAAATCAGTAGAGTAATGATATTATTTTTACAGAACATATTACGTTTTATTATCTTAATTTTAGTCCAGATGTTTGTTCTGAATAATATCAGACTATTAGGATATATAAATCCTTACATATATATTCTGTTTATATTCGCATTACCCGTTAAATTTTCACGACCATTAAGTCTATTGTTGGCATTTATCTTAGGTTTAATAATAGACATGTTTTCCAACACTCCCGGTATGCATACTTTTGCGACTGTCTTAATCGCATTTCTTAGAAATCCTGTGATAAATCTTTATACTTCAATAGAGGAAGGAGCTAATCCCGAACCATCCTTTTATACATTTGGAGTAGCCGGATT
Organism: uncultured Paludibacter sp.; assembly: GCA_937927845.1. Taxonomy (GTDB): domain Bacteria; phylum Bacteroidota; class Bacteroidia; order Bacteroidales; family Paludibacteraceae; genus Paludibacter. The sequence goes on along the minus strand of CALFXE010000091.1, from coordinate 6,477 downwards.
CGTAAAATACATAATTACCTTAGTATTAATTCATCACACCGCATTTTTCATATTAGAGATATTCTCTTTTATTGGCTTTGGTTATACTTTAATTCGTATTATTTTAAACAGCTTAGTATCAATAATAATAATTTTAGGCATTAGTTTGTTAAAAAAGAAGTAGTTATGACAAACAATACACTTCAGAATAGAAGATGGATTATTGCAGGAATTTTTTCAGCATTCATCCTATTGTATATAATACGACTCTTCTCATTACAGATTATTGAAACAAAATATAAAGCAGGTGCTGAAAGTAATGCCTTGCTAAAAAAAACTATTTTCCCTCCGAGAGGTTTGATTTACGATAGAAACAATACTTTGTTGGTTTATAATAAGCCGGCATACGATATTGTGCTGATTATGCGCGAAATTCACGATTTAGACACATTAAGTTTATGCGAATCATTGAATATAACAAAATCGAGGTTTATTGAAAGAATAGCTGAAATAAAGGACAGACGTTTGAATATTGGTTATTCAAGCTACACTCCGCAAGTTTTTATGACTCAATTAAATTCTGAAGATATTGCCACCTTTCAGCAAAATATGTATAAATATCATGGGTTTTACGTACAAAACAGAACACTTCGTGAATATACATTTCCTAATGCAGCACATATTTTCGGTAGTATTGGTGAAGTTTCGTGGAATGATATTGAAAAAGATTCCTACTATCGACAAGGTGATTATTCAGGAAGAGATGGTGTGGAATATACATATGAAAAATCACTTCGAGGTAAGAAAGGTATTGAAATACTATTACGTGATTCAAAAGGACGAATAAAAGGTAAATACCGTGATGGAGAAATGGATGATCCTCCGGTGGCAGGTTCAAACTTACAATTAACAATAGATATTCAATTGCAGCGGATTGGAGAAGAATTACTAAATGGAAAGATTGGTAGTGCTGTTGCAATCGAGCCTAAAACAGGGGAAATTTTAGCAATGATTACTAATCCCGGATATGATCCGTCAATTTTAGTAGGTAGAGTTCGTTCAAAAAATTATACTTCTTTAGTAACAGATCCTACAAAACCTTTGATGAACAGAGCAACACAGGCAACTTATTCGCCCGGCTCTACCTTTAAACCTATTCAGGCATTAGCTTGTCTTGAATTAGGTGGAATTACAGAAAAGACAATGTTTGGCTGTAGCGGTAAAGTATCTACTCCGATAAAATGCACACACAGTCACGGTTCACCTGTTACTCTTTTAAATGCTATAGAACAAAGTTGTAATCCTTATTTCTGGCAAGCATTCCGTTCGACAATTGAAAAAGATGGTTATGGTACAAAAAACGTTTTATTTAAGGATAACTATCAAAAATGGGCTGATGTAATGAATAGTTTTGGCTTGGGGCAAAGATTTGAAGATACCGATATATATGAGCAACAACGAGGTAATATTCCCACACAAAATTATTTTAACAGATATTTTGGTGAAACAGGATGGCGCGCACTGACAATCCGTTCTCTTTCTATCGGACAGGGTGAAATATTGATTACACCGCTACAATTAGCGAATACTATGGCTATAATTGCCAATAGTGGATATTATATAACTCCTCATCTTAATAAAAATGATACAATGTTATTGAGAAAGCATGAGACTGCCGTTGATACAAGTCATTTTGCTATAGTAAATGAAGGAATGTGGAGGGTATTTGAATATGGAACCGGAAGATATCACAAAATTGATAGTTTGAGTATGTGTGGAAAAACAGGTACTGTACAAAATAATCATGGAAAAGACCACTCATTATTTGTTGGCTTTGCTCCACGTGAAAATCCTGTTATTGCCATAGCCGTTGTAGTAGAAAATGCAGGTTTTGGTGCAACTTGGGCTGCTCCTATAGCAAGTTTGATGATGGAGCAATATATTAAAGGGTATATTAAAAGGAAAGATCTTTTCGAAAGAATATCAAAAGCTGAATTAAATCCAAATGTCAAAAAGAGATAATGTTTTATATGCATTAGACTGGTTAGCAGTCTTATATTTTCTCCTATTGGTGACGATGGGATGGTTAAGTGTATATGGGTCAAGTTATGATTTTGATTTCGAAGGAAGTATTTTCGATTTCGAACAGAGATCAGGAAAACAATTTGTATGGATAATTACTGCTTTCGTTTTGGGTGGAGCTACTCTCCTACTCGACCATAGAATATTCAATTATTTCGCTTACATCATATATTTTGCTGTTATTTTACTTCTGATACTAACTATATTTATTGCCCCTGAAATTAAAGGTTCACGTTCATGGTTAGTACTTGGTCCTGTTAGTTTTCAACCTGCTGAATTAGCGAAAATGGCTACCTCTCTTGCTTTAGCTAAATATATGAGTCAGTATAATTATAAGCTTAAGACATGGAAAGATTTGATTCCGCTGGCTTTAATTATACTACTGCCATTCACTATGATTATACTTCAGAAGGAAACAGGATCTGCTTTGGTTTTCGTTGCTTTTCTGATAATGTTGTATCGAGAAGGAATGAAAGGTACTGTTTTACTTCTACTTACATTAGCAATTGTTTTATTTATTGTTGGTATTAAGTATAGCATTGTCCCTATAACTGATGATATTAATAATGGCACTTGGGGATTAATTATGGCAATGGGATTAATTCTGATTATTCAGTTTGTTTACGCCTTCTTTTTCAATCATCATCGTTTAGCAGCATTAATTTTATTAGGAGGTATTATTGTCTCCTCACTAATAATGGCTCTTTTAAACAAATGGTGGATAATTAATTTCGACTATGTAGCGATAATTATTACCGGCGTATCTGTTCTTTATTGGCTTATAATTGAATTATTCAAACGCTATAAAAAATACGTTTATATCGCATTAATTAGCTTTGTTTCGATTGGATTCAGTTATGCTGCCGACTTTCTATTCAACAAGATGCTCGAACCACATCAGCAAATTCGTATAAAAGTTCTTCTAAATATGGAGGATGATTTAACAGGTGCAGGTTACAATGTAAATCAGTCGAAAATTGCCATTGGTTCCGGTGGATTTTTAGGTAAGGGCTTTTTGAATGGAACTCAAACAAAATTAAAATATGTGCCCGAACAGGATACTGATTTCATTTTTTGTACGGTTGGTGAAGAACATGGTTTTATAGGCTCTGTATTAGTGCTATTGGTTTATTGGCTACTTTTAATGCGTATTCTTGCTATAGCTGAACGTCAACGAGAAGACTTCCATCGTATTTATGCATATTGTGTAGCCAGCATTTTATTTTTTCACCTTATGATTAATGTAGGCATGGTATTGGGCTTAATGCCTGTTATAGGTATTCCTTTACCCTTCTTCAGTTATGGAGGTTCCTCCCTCTGGGGTTTTACTATCATGCTATTTATCCTGCTGAAATTAGATGCTTCTCGCTTGGAGCGAACATAAAAATGCACAGATAATTTGACCTGTTTTATTTGGTTTATTATCTGTGCATTAAATTTTATGCATTTAGCAAGGGATTAACTTACATCAATTCAATACTTCGCTTAACAAAGTTAGCTAATGATTCTCCTTTTAGCATATTATTAGCCAATAAAGCCAAGTCAATCAGTTGACGAACTTGCTTGTTTTTTCCGGCATAATCGCTTAAAATTACATTCTTTTTATCTTTTAATGTAGTAATTTGAGAAGCTAATTCATCTAATTTTGCTTTTTCTTCAGAAGGTATTTCTTCAGACTTTTTATCTTTATGACTATCTTTTAAAGCATTTTGTTCGGCTTCTACGTTTGAAAGCTCATCATAAACCGGTGTAATACTTGCGTTTAAAGCGTCTTCTTCATCTTCTAAAATTTGTTTTATAAGTGGGTGTGATGTATTCAGAACTAAATTGTAGCTATCAGGCATTTCTCCATAAAAACCCATCATACCACCTTGCAGAGCCGACATTTCTTTCATTCGGCGCATAAATTCATTTTGTGTGATGAATACAGGATTTGATGATTCAGACAACTGCTCAAAAGATACGATAAACTCGGCTTTTTCAACCTTAGGCAATTGAGATTTGAAAATTTCAATCATTTCATCTCTTTGTTTGTCGGTTAAACTAACCTGACTTACATCTTCTTTTAGTATAAGCTTCTCAACTGTATCACTATCGACACGAACAAAACGAGTCTTTTCAAATTTCTGCTCTAACTGACTTACTACGTGAACATCAAGTTGTCCATCCATGATAAGTACGTCATAGCCTTTATCTTTGGCATTTTGGATATAGCTGTATTGTTCTTCTTTATTGGTTGAATACAAGTAAATCAAATCTCCATTCTTATCTTTCTGATTTTCCTTAACATGATCTTTGTATTCATCAAAAGTGAAATATTTACCATCTATATTCTTTAGTAATGCGAATTTTTCAGCCTTTTCATAAAATTTCTCTTCACTGAGCATTCCATATTGAATGAAGATTTTCAAATCATCCCATTTTTCTTCAAACTGATTACGATCGTTCTTGAATATTTCTACTAATCTATCAGCTACTTTTTTGGTAATATGATTAGAAATTTTCTTAACATTTGAATCGCTTTGTAAATAACTACGCGAAACATTCAACGGAATATCCGGCGAATCGATTACACCATGAAGTAAAGTCAGATATTCTGGTACTATATTTTCAACATGATCGGTTACAAACACTTGATTAGAATACAACTGAATTTTATTCCTCTGTAATTCTATGCTGTTTTTAATCTTTGGAAAATATAAAATACCGGTTAAATTAAACGGATAATCAACGTTCAAATGGATATTAAACAAAGGATCTTCTGAATATGGATATAATTCTCTGTAAAATTCAGTATAATCCTCTTCCTTTAAATCAGCAGGCTTTTTAGTCCACGTAGGAGTAGTATTATTGATTACATTATCTTCTTCTGTTTCAACTTCTTTACCATCTTTCCATTCTTTCTTCTTACCAAAGACAATCTCAACAGGCAAGAATTTGCAATACTTTTTAAGCAACTCTGAAATTTTCGATTCTTCTAAAAATTCTTTGTTTTCATCGTCAATATGCAGAACTATATCAGTACCACGATCCGATTTAATCGTATCTTCCAGCGTATATTCAGGATCTCCCTTACATGACCAATGTTGAGCAACAGAATTATCTTTATAGGATTGGGTAAAAATTTCAACCTTTTTTGAAACCATAAAAGACGAGTAAAATCCAAGTCCGAAATGACCAATTATAGCCTGTGCATCGTTCTTATATTTTTCAACAAACTCTTCAGCACTTGAGAGCGCAATCTGATTAATATATTTTTCTATTTCATCAGCCGTCATACCAATACCCCTATCTGATACTGTAAGTGTTTTTTTCTTCTTATCAATAGAGATATACACTTTCAATTCACCAAGTTCACCCTTAAATTCGCCTACCGATGCTAAAGTTTTTAATTTTTGTGTTGCATCAACAGCATTTGACACCAATTCACGTAAGAAAATCTCATGATCACTGTATAAAAACTTCTTAATGACGGGGAAGATATTCGCGCTTGTTACCCCAATGTTTCCTTTTGCCATATATTATAAAATTTAAAAATTATCAATTAACGGCATGCGCATGTCAAATTAAATGCCATCAGACATTTAGCTGTCATTTTGACATATTTAACTAAAATAATAATAATCTATTATTTTGACAAACTTCTTTTTATTAATGTGATAATAAACGAAGATGCAACGAAAGGGAAAGTTAAAGGGATGATTTTTAGTTTAAACAATAGAATACTGAATAAAAAGGACAAAAGAACCGAACTTAAAACCCACAAAGAATCTTTATATCCCTTTCCAGCAAAAGTAATAGCGCATAGTACAGCATTATAACTCCAAAGACCATTAGCAATATCATTTGTTGGAATATCAAGTAAGGTTGCTAATACAGCAGTTATAATACCTCCTGCTAATCCATAAAGCGCAGCAATAGGCATACTTATGAAAACTGCAATAAAAAACAATATTCCTGATAATATCTTATCCTGAAATATCACTTGACCAAATCCTCTAATTAAATATGCAAACTGATTGCTAATTATCTCATTCCCAAGAGGTTCAATATTTAATTCAGGTAAAAGGATATTTACGGCATAAAGAATTAACCAAGTAACGATTACAAAAGGGAATGTAAAAAGAGGCAAATTATTCTTCATAAAAAGATGATGAATAATTGTTGACAAAAAAGCTCCAAAAACAACTAAAAGTAAGCTAATTATCGAGGATTTTAGAAACAACATTAGTGCAACCCCTACAAGAGCAGCATTAAACCCATACAATCCGGCAACTATTGCAGTTTTATCGTATTTCAGTAGACGAGCCGTTAATGTGGCGATGACAGTTGCAAGCAACACGCCCAAGCCCATCATTATTCGGATCAGCGGATTTTCTCGGTTGATATATTTTTTTCCCCTTTCAAACTTTAAGA
>CALFXE010000090.1 GCA_937927845.1 uncultured Paludibacter sp. | reverse complement strand
ATAATCTATATAAAAAAGAGAAACCTGATATCGTTCATCATGTTGGATTAAAGACAATTTTATGGGGAACTTTAGCTGCTAAACTAGCAAAAGTAAAAGGTATAGTAAATGCGGTTAGCGGTTTAGGTATAATATTCTCTGAAGAGAATAGGTCTGTGATGCCTAAAATACTTATCAGAATTTTTAGATATCTTCATAATTATAATAATCTAGTAGTTATCTTTCAAAACAATGAGGATAGAAACCTGTTTTTGAAAAATAGAATTATTAAAGAGAAACAATTGTATATGATTAAGGGTTCAGGCATAGATTTGAATCTTTTTAGTTATACACCTGAATCTGATGATACAAAAATAAAGATTCTCTTTACAGCTCGTATGATTGAAGAGAAAGGGGGGTTTATTTTTACTGATGCTGCATTAAAACTTAAAGATAGATATAAGGACAAGGTTGAGTTCTTATTGTGTGGCGGTCTGCATGATAACCCTAAGGCAATAAAAGAACATGACTTGAGGGCTTTATGTGATGGTGATTATATCCAGTGGCTTGGGTTTAGAAGTGATGTGCTTGATCTTCTTAAGCAATCTCATATTGTTGCATTACCGTCATATTACAGAGAGGGTCTTCCTAAGTCGCTAATTGAAGCAACTGCTATAGGAAGACCTATTGTAACAACAAATTCTATTGGTTGTAAAGAGACTGTTGAGGATGGATGGAATGGTTATTTGATCCCAATAAAGGATAGTGACACATTAGCTGAAAAACTTACTTTATTAATAGAAAACAAGGAGCTTAGGAAAGAAATGGGAAAAAATTCTCGTTTATTAGCTGAGAGGGATTTTTCTATTGAGAACGTGATTGAAAGACACTTGAACATTTATAGTCATTTAATAAATTGAGTAGGGAAGTGAAATTTTGGGTTATCGGAGTTGCTATATTCATTGGGTTTCTTGTTGTAGCACCTGTTTGAAGATAATCGGATGTCAAAATTGTTGGTATTGATAATTTGAACTCACACTATGATGTGAATTTGAAATATGGTCGTTTACATGAATTGGTTTTTTTAAAGCTCGACTAAGTATAACTAATCCAACTATAAGTCGAACTGGTTTGGTTGTATGTTGTATCACCATTATCTTGACAGTACAATGGCAAAAATGTTTCTTCAAAAATGTTCCCATCTACTTTATTGGCTAAAATGCATAAAGGATATTTGTGATTTAGCACATCTTAAAAGGAAAAAATAAGCTAATTTGATTCTGATTTTTGGCTTTGACATCATTTAGATTTGCAAGTCGTAGAATACAAAGATACAAAATCTTACATTATTATCGAGACTTCTTTACACTTATTATGTGGATATTCCGGTGATACTGACCACCTATTCCGGTGATATTGACCATCTCTTAGGTTGTGTATCTCTCAACACAATCGTCTGACAAAATTACCGTTTTTTTCTTAAACTTTCACCTTTCAATTCAATTCTATATGCAGTATGCACAATTCTATCGAGTATTGCGTCTGCAATTGTTTCATTTTCAATCACATCAAACCAGTTTTCAACAGGTAACTGACTGGAAATAATGGTTGCCGCCCGTGAGTGTCTGTCTTCCACAATCTCCATTAAATCCAATTGTTGCTGTTTGTCAAAGTGTGTAAATCCAAAATCATCAAGTGCAAGCGCAACTGATTCATTTGAGATTCAATCTGTGTCATTGTTTTGTTTGTTTGTTTGTTTGTTTGTTTAAAATTTAATTGTTTGTTGATATTGGTTTTTAGAAAAATATGCTTTCCCTCTTATATTTGGATGTTTGGGTAATGGTTTTTGGCTTTGCTCCTGTTCGTTTTGCTGTTCAGTCATTTTATTAATGATTAATTGATTGATAAACCTGTATGAATAGTTCTAATAGTCAATGGCTATCTGACATGCCTTTTCAAAGGTCGTAGCATCTGTTTTACGTTGCAGACTCAACAGCCCGTCACAGCTGCGGTAAAGAAGTTCGGGATACCGTCCGCTTGTGAACATAAGCTCAACTAAGGTGGCAAATACGGACGAACTTCGGGCAGCCTGTTTGATATAATATGTGGGACTGCGCTCTAAATAATGCTGATGGTGTGAACATAAATGTTCTTTTACGGTAGAGTAACTGCCCCTCTTGAAGTTTCGCACGTGCGTGGCAACCAGCTCGTTTTTTACATAGATACGAACAACACTCCGGGTAAATATCAGCTTTGCCTTCATGCCTGTGTAAGCATACGGAACGCTATAATAATGTTTATCCTGAGCCAGATACACATGGTTGTTCTGTGCCACTTTAAGTTCTCTGTAATACTTCAATTCAAACGCAGATTCGGGTAATGGTTTGAGAAGCATTTTTTCTTCTGCTAAAAACTTTTCTTCCCGCGAATAAGGTTTTTGCTGCATCCTGGTTTGTGTATGTTCCCTGTTCTTTTGAGCAATGGCTGTATTGAGCGATTGTAAGTCAAAAAACTGCTCATTGCGCAATCTGGCATAAACTCTTGCATAAATAAGTTTTACCTGATTCTCTACCAGTGCTTTATCACGGGGTTTGCGTATGCGGGCAGGTATTACTGTGAAGTTGTAGTGATTGGCAAAGTCTTCCAGAGCACGATTTATATCCGGCTCGTAACGGTTGGCTTTGACAATGGCTGCTTTAAGATTATCTGGTACCAACACCTGTGGAACTTCTCCGAAATGAACCAGAGCACAAGCCAGGGCATGAAGAAAATCTTCTATATTCTGACTTGTCACAGCCATGGCAAAACTGTGTATAACTGTAACCACCTGGCTGTTCGCTGCGGTACTCCTGCCATAGAATCCTGCCTTCTAAAACAGGATCGTCCAACGAGAGAAGGACATCTATATCAATGCCTGAGAGTGACAACTTGTGAAGATAGGATTTCACTGTATTGCGGCTCATACAAAGCGTACGGGCAATGGTATTGATTCTCATGCCCTGCTTGTGTAATTGTAATAATTGTTTTATCTGACTCATGGGTCTTGTTTTTCCTGCCATAACCGATTGTGTTGATGAATAATGGCTGCGAAATAAAGCAAAACCTAAGACAATAAAGAAAATAAACTGGTCAACATGCTCCGTATTCCCGGAATATCAGGATTGAAACGATATGAAATCACTGATGCTTTTTGAACAAAACTGGTCAACATGCTCCGAAATCCCTAAAACAGTCTGAAAACAAAATACAGTCTTCTGAATTTGCTCACCTGTAAGATCAATCCTAAAATAATTTATTTCCTATGCTTGTGAAAAGTGGTCAGTATCCGCCGTATTGTCAGTAAAAAATCTTAATCTTAAACCAAAATTTTAGAACATTTGTGCCGGATTGAGGTGGTCAGTATGATCCGGATTATCCACGTAATCCTAATTTCACCAATTGGCTTATCTTTTCTTTTGTATAAATAGTGAAATCTTCCGGAATTAAAAATCCATTGAGTAAGCTCGAAGCGGGTTCGCCACTCCAATTCGTATTTTCCAGTAGTTTAATATCTTTCCAATGAGTGTTTTCCTTAAAAGACATTCTTTTTAAAAACAGCTTTGGTTTTAGCGTTTCGTTATATGAAATAGTCCAACGTTCTAGCAACTCTGTTCTTTTCTTCAAAATTCTTTTTTCTTCGTTTATCAACAAATATCCATTTTCTTGCATCTCCTCAATACTGTTTTTTATAGCTCCCAATGATAAATCAATAACATTTTGCATTTCTCGATAGGTATAATTTATCATCTCAGGATTTGTCAAAAAACCGAATAGTAATTTAATGCCGGATTCTTTAAATAGTCGACTTGGTTTTGAAAATTCGGCTGATAGTCGCCTGTTCTTTTCTCCTTTTACTACAATCCTAAGTTGATCGTTTATGATGGAAGCATTTCCAGAACTATCCAATGTATTTACACTATTATGGTTTAAGTCTGAAATCAGGTTAGGAGATATGATTCATTTCACGATTCGCAAATCATATTTAATTTAATGTTCTGATATTCTATGTGTTGTATATCATCGTCATATCCCCAGATAAAATTTATTTCTGACATTTGGTGCTTCCGAGTAAAATTCATAGTAATATTTTTAGAATGCATGGATAAAACATTTTCTCACAGAAGGCTACGTTCCCTAAGGTTGGCAATTGCCGGGGGAGAATATATGTATTGCATCCCAACGAAGCGCAAGACTAAACATATTTGGCATGATTGACCAATCACCAACCACTAATCACCTAATCACCAATTATCCTCCGTAAAACGTAAAAAACCACGCAAAAGGTAAAAATTTGCGTACTACTCTTGGAACTTTAAATAACAAAAATTAAATTTGCGAGATTTTAAGAATTAATTATGTCTAATTTAAATAGTTGTTTACCATGGAAGAGATTTTTGAGAGAATGCCTATACCTTTTGAGAAAGATGAAATGTCAGTCAAAACTTATTTTGAGCTGGAATTTAGAAAACTGTATGCAAACTTAACTTATCTTGAAAATTTAAAGTTGATAAAAGATAAATTCGTGCAAAAAGCATTAGATTATATTTTTCAAAATTATCAGGACAACATAGAACTTAAAAACTTAGCAGCCCATGTGGGTTTATCTCCCCAACGTATCTCCCAAAAAATGAAAAAGAAGACATTGTGTACTTTTAGAGAAATTCTATATAAAGTACGCTTCTCACACGCCATTAAAATGATGATTGAAACTGATGAGTTGCTGGAGTCAATTGCGTTTAGTTGTGGTTTTGGCACCAGAAGAACTTTTAACAGGGAATTCAGACAATTTACAGGTTTTGTACCTTCTGAATTTAGAAAACTTTATAATACTCATGAATTGATATTTGTGCAAAAAAATAAATTCCTCACATATTCCCCCTCGTTAAAAACGAGAGGGAGTATGCAAGGCATACTATGACGAGGTTCAACAGCTTATTTGATGTATCAATACTCAAGGCTTACTTTGCCTCAACAGCTTACTTGCCGTGCCGCTGATCAAGGCTTGTTTTGACACAACACCTTACTTGCTGCGTCGATACTCAAGGCTTATTCTAACACATATAAGCCTTGAGTAATTATGCAAATAAAATTACTTTTTTATTCTAAAAACATAATACAGCCATAAGCCAAAAACTAAAAAGAGAAAACCTACAACTCTAATCAACAGTTTATTCCCGGAGGCAGCTTTGGGTGATTCTTTATATACAACTTTCTCAACGACCACTTTAGTATGTATAGTGTCGTGCAGTTGTGTGCTGTATAATTCTTGCTTCATACTCCGTACTCTTGTTTCAGTTTTTTTGTTACGCTGAATAATAGCTGTTGCTTGCTCATTAACTGAAGCAGCCGGTTTGCCGGAGTTCGATGTTTGAGGCCGACTGTAGTTTAGCACATAAGTCTCAGTTATACTATCACTTTCAACAGAAATAATTTCAATATCGGATAAAGCATTACTTTGTTGTTCCTGGACTTTTATTAATTCCTGTATATTTTCCAATTGCTCATTATTTCTGTTAAAATCGACTCTTTTGATTGAGCTACAAGAATAAAAACCTGTTAAAACAACAAAGAACAAAAGTAAAGATATAAATTTATGAGCAGCCGTACGATTTATCCATCCATTTCTAAATTTATTATTTTGGGAATTTCGACTGCAAATATCATGTATATCATTAATTCGCTTCATCTTAATTAAATTAAAAAGTAATTGTTGATCCGGATAATTATTCAATGCATTCAGAGTTTCCTTGCCTACAATACCATCTTGTTTTATACCAAGAATTTCTTGCACAATATTGATGGTTCTACCCCCACTGAGCCACATCCAGTCGACAACTAAATTTGCAATAGACTGATTTTTGATTTGGTCTGCTTTCCAGCAATCCCAATAATTAGGTTTTAAAACAACTTCTATCATTTCTTCATGGGTTATAAGGAATACATCATTTTCGTCGATTAAACCGTCATTATTTTTATCATATCCGACCTGCTTCCAGATTTTTAAGGTCACACCCCGATTGGTTGGTCCTCCACTATCATCAGGATCGTCAACAAAACCACCCTCCCAGTCAGTGATAAAAGAAACTAAAGATTTTATTTTTGCCATAATTATGCTGCATTTTTAAGTTTAGTAACAATTTGTTGAAGAATCTCTTTTTGTTCCTTTTGAAGTTGCAGCATTTCAGCTAACATACTTTGTTGCTTATTTATAATATTATTAATGATGCGAACGAACCATTTTATAAAAAAATAGAACAAAGTTGCTGAATAAACGATATAAACAGAGCCTGCAATGATAAGGAAACCGAAGTCGGCAATTCCCTTGCCGACTTCTTGTGGATTAAATAAAGCACTCATCTTACTCTACAGTTATAGTTTCCTTTAATAAACTGCTTAGAATATCAGTTTTAGGTTTGCTTTTTACAAGCACACGATATTCACCGGCATCTAATGCAGGAATATTAAAACTTAACTCTTTAGGGAAGATACGGGAATAAATCATAGCTCTAATTTGCGTACCCGGTTTATTAACAGGCATAAAGAATACACCTTGTTCCAAATCAGTAACATCACACTGTAAACAACTACCGGTAATAGTTCCAATAGCACTGGGCGTAGCCTTCGAATTTACAGATACGGTTGCAGCATCGATAAACTTTTTTAATAAAGGTTGATAACTGAAGAGATTGCGGCATCTAAAGTTGCTGTTCCCATTGAAAAGTTTAAGAAGTTGGTCGATTTTCGATAAGCGATAACCCACAAATAGTAGCACAAGATATTTTAAATGAGCTAAATATTGATCCGTTAAATTATAAGTCTAACAATCCAATTTTAGAATGGATAAATAAAGCAGAAGCACGTGGAATTTTTATTTCAAGAACAAGTTTTATTCATTCAAAACTAAAATTGGATTCAGATGAACTTCAAGGTTTTGCTATTGCTGACGCTTATGCTCCTTTCATATTTATAAATTCAGACGATTGGAACTCATCACAGCTTTTTACATTAGTACATGAACTTGCACATCTCTGGATATCTGAGACAGGAATCTCAAATGAAATTGAACCTTCTATCGAAAATCTAAACAAATTAAATCCAATAGAATTGTTTTGCAATGAAGTTGCAGCTAATGCTTTAATGCCAAAAGAAGTTATAGAAAATTTAGATAAAAAGGCTTTTAATAATGTAAAAGAAGTTTTTAAAAATGCAAAAATTATGGGGGTCAGTTCTTTTGCTTTGTTGGTGAGGGCTTTAAATATGAAAATTATCTCATTAAAAGTATATCAAAATCTAAAGTATCAAGCAGATATTGAATATCGTAAATTTCTAAAAAAAGAAGAAGAAAGAAAAATTAAACAAAAAGATAATTCAGGTGGACCAAATTATTTTCTTTTACAATTAAATAGAAATAGTAGATTATTTACCCAAACAGTTTTAGATGCCTTTCGTGGGGGTGTTGTTGAGCCTTCAGTAGCAAGTAATTTATTAAATGTTCAAGTAAATAAGTTTTCCAAACTTGAAGCACACATGTATTGATGAACAAGTCGTAAAATGTTTACAGGATATTTATTCTGCCGACCCAAACCATAAATTTTTAGTTGATAATACTAAAGCGAGATCATTAGCTGACCCTTGGGTTATAGCTCATGCTTTAAGAGAAAATGCTATTGTTGTAACAAAAGAAGAGAAAGTAACTGCGTTAAATTCCACTAAGATTAAGATTCCTAACGTTTGTGAGAAGATGAAAGTAGCTTGGATTAATGATTTTCAATTGATTGAAAAATTAAAAATTAAGTTTAGATGTGAAATTTTATAAATGTCGTCGGTGAACTTTGTCTTATCGCATCTGTTTTAGGTGAATCCGGTGATATTTGATACTATGGTTAAGAATTCCGACAAATTAAGAACAGGAAATGTCTATTGTGGGAGCACGTCCACAAATGAAAGTAGATTTCGAAAAGTACTCACCGGAAATTCAGGATTTTGTACCTTCTGAATTTAGAAACCTTTATAATACTCATGAATTGATTCTAGTAAAAAACAATAGGCTTGTGCCAATTATGTGAATGTGCCAATATGCCAATCCCGATAAATCGGGACAAGTCGTGCCGATGTGAATAATGGATTGCAGGTTTGCTGCTCCCTGAGCGTAGTCGAAGGGAACAATCCAACAACTTAACAACCTCAAAAACCTTAAATTAAAAATCCGCTATTTAAGTTTTTCCTTTGTTTTATTAAATACGATTTGTTGTTATTAAAGTTTTACTATAACTTTACAGCATTAAAAGCAATTATTATGAATAAAACATTTCAATCAGGTAAATACATTAACCAAGGGTTTCATCGGTCTTTTCTTCCATCTAAAATTAATAAGAATTGGGAGATAAGCGATATGCAGGTTATTAGCTTACTAAGTCAAGCTGATAGACATTTAGGCAAACTAGATATGTATTCAGAATATATCAATATTGATTTATATCTTGCTATGCATATTGCAAAAGAAGCTACACAGTCTTCAAGAATAGAAGGAACTCAAACTCAAGTAAAAGATGCTTTTTTATCAAAAGATAATATTAAATCAGAAAGAAGGGACGATTGGGAAGAACTCCAAAATTATATTTTAGCAATGAATGTAGCTGTTTCAGAATTGCAAAACATACCTTTTTCCGGTAGACTATTTCGTAAAGCACATCAAATATTATTATCCGGAGTTAGAGGAGAGCATAAACTTCCTGGTGAATATCGAAAAAGTCAGAATTGGATAGGTGGTGCTACTTTACAGGATGCCATTTTTATTCCCCCAGCTTATATGGATGTTGATGAGTTGATGTCTGATTTGGAGATTTTTGCCAATGATGAACTAAATCCTTTACCCATTTTACTTAAAACAGCACTTATCCATTATCAATTTGAAACCATTCATCCTTTTCTTGATGGAAATGGACGCGTAGGACGACTGCTAATAACTCTTTATCTGGTTTCACAGGGTATTTTGAAACGTCCAATTTTATATTTATCTGATTTTTTTGAAAAACATAGAAGTCTATATTATGATAATTTAATGCGAGTGCGTACACATAATGATATCAATCAGTGGTTTAAGTTTTTTTTAACAGGCATCATTGAAACCTCGAAAAAAGGGACACAAACATTCGATGCAATTTTGCAAATACAACAAGCTCTTGATGAAAAACTTAAACCATTAGGAGGCAGAGCTGCAGATGCACGCTTAGTTTTTAATGAATTGTTTAAAAACCCTATTATTCAGGTTGATGGTGTAGAAAAAATAATCAACAAATCAAATGTATCAGCATATAAACTTATCAATGATTTAGAAAAACTCGGACTGATTAAAGAAATTACTGGCAGTCAAAGAGATAAGCTGTATGCCTTTCAAGAGTATATCGATTTATTTAGTTGATAAATGGCCGATGTACCGATGTCCCAATCTCGATAAATCGGGACAAGACAACAGCCAATCCACAATATTAATATGTTCAATGCCTTCAATGTCAGTAGTTATTATGTCAGTATAACCTTAATTATATGCTCATCAGATTTGCAATTGATTGATTTAGAAACTACAATTGAGCAAATTGATTGGAGTGATGTGTCGGTAATAAGTATTTAGTAAATTTTTATTACTTTTGTAAATCGATTATTTAAAAATTGAATATTCACATAGAATATGAACCATAAAGAAAAATTAATAGCAAAAATATCAGACAACAAAGAACTTGTTGGAGTAATCGGATTAGGTTATGTGGGTTTACCTTTAGCTGTAACTTTTGCTGCAGCAGGAGTTAATGTCCTTGGTTTCGAAAAAAGCACCGCAAAGGCAGAAAAATTAAACCGAGGTGAAAATTACATTGGTGATATTACCGAAGAAGAACTGCAAGCTGTGCTAAAAAACAAATTATTTGAAGCAACAACAGACTTTTCACGTATTGCGGAATGTGATGCTCTTATTATCTGCGTTCCTACACCTTTAGATATTTTCAAAAAGCCTGATATGAGTTATATCGAAAGTGCCTGCATATCCATTGGTCAGAACATGAAGAGCGGTACTTTCATAAGTTTAGAAAGCACTACCTATCCTACTACTACGGAAGAATTTATGCTCCCAATCATTGAGGCAGAATCGGGCTTAAAGCATGGTGACGACTTTTGGTTGGCTTACTCTCCTGAAAGAATTGATCCGGGTAACGTAACCTACAAGACCAAAAACACTCCTAAGGTGATGGGAGCAATGAATGAGGATGGTCTCAAAATCGGTGAGATGTTGTATAAGAAATCGATCCAAAATCTCCATTTGGTAAGTTCACCCCGTGTTGCTGAAATGGTTAAGATACTTGAAAATACATATCGTTTAATAAATATCAGCTTAATAAATGAATTGGCTCTCCTTGCCGGTAAGATGGATATTAATATTTGGGAAGTAATTGAAGCTGCCAAAACCAAGCCTTTCGGATTTCAAGGGTTTTATCCGGGACCAGGCATAGGTGGACATTGTATCCCGTTAGATCCATTTTATTTAGAATATATTGCTAAGAAATTTAATTTTGATTTAAGCATGATTCATAATGCCGGACATATCAATATGCGTATGCCACATTACATGTATATTAAAATCGGAACTGCATTAAATAAGCAAGAAAAACCAGTAAGTGGGAGTAATGTGATTTTCCTGGGTGTTGCCTATAAGCCAAATATTAATGATGAGCGTGAGTCACCTGCATTGGAAATAATGGATATTGTAGCAGCAAAAGGAGGGATTGTTTCCTACAACGACCCTCATATACCACAAATTACTACCCACGATGGTCATAAGTATCAATCTGTAGAGTTAACTGCTAAAAATTTAGAGCAAGCTGATGTGGTCGTAATTACTACCAATCATGCAGTATATGATGCAAGCTTTATTGGAAAACATGCCAAGCTAATTGTTGATTTGCGTAACATGTTTGAACCGGATGGTAACGAACGAATTTTTAAACTGTAAAACTATTTACTATTTTTACTATTTATAATTTGTCAGCTCCTAATTACCCCACTAAAAAAAAGAGGCACTTTTGATGCCTCTTTTTTGTTCAGTAATATAATATTATACAATTATGCTTTACCTGCGCTTCCTAATACATTTTTAGTTTTGTGCATATAAAGTTTTTTCAATTCTTCGCGAGCCGGACCTAAATACTTACGTGGGTCGAATTCAGCAGGATTCTTAGCGAATACTTCACGAACAGCAGCAGTCATTGCTAAACGACCGTCTGAGTCGATATTTACTTTACATACCGCTGATGCTGCAGCTTTACGTAATTGATCTTCAGGAATACCGATTGAATCTTTCAATGCACCACCATTATTGTTGATTGTTGCAACATATTCTTGTGGAACTGAAGATGCACCATGCAATACAATTGGGAAACCCGGAATTTGTTTTTCAATTTCTTCCAAAATATCAAAACGTAATGGAGGTGGAATTAAAATACCATTCTCATCACGAGTACATTGGTCAGGTGTAAATTTGTTTGCACCGTGTGATGTACCGATAGAAATAGCAAGTGAGTCAACACCTGTACGAGTAACGAAGTCAACAACTTCTTCAGGACGAGTGTATGTATGGTGTTCTGCAACAACATCATCTTCGATACCTGCCAAAACTCCAAGTTCTCCTTCTACAGTCACTCCTTTTGAGTGGGCATATTCTACAACTTTCTTAGTCAATGCAATATTATCTTCATAAGGATGATGCGAACCATCAATCATTACTGAAGAGAAACCTGAATCGATACAATCTTTACATAATTCGAAAGTATCGCCATGGTCTAAGTGCAATGCGATAGGAATATTATAACCTAATTCTTTAGCATATTCAACTGCTCCCTGAGCCATATAACGCAAAAGAGTTTGATTTGCATATTTACGCGCTCCGCTGGATACTTGAAGAATAACAGGAGATCTTGTCTCAACACAAGCAGAAATAATTGCTTGCAACTGTTCCATGTTGTTGAAGTTAAATGCAGGAATTGCATATCCACCTTCAATTGCTTTTTTAAATAATTCTTTGGTGTTAACTAAACCAAGTTCTTTGTAACTTAACATATACTTATTTTTATTGATTTGATTTGAATAATAGTGTGCAAAAATAGTGAAAAATTATCATATTACGAAGTGATAAAATTATTTGATTTCGTATATAGAACAATTACACCCTACTAAATGTTGACTTTAATATCTATAAAACCATAAATCGTATAAATATAAAAAGAAAATGTATTAAATTCGTAAACTTTTTCTCTATATAAAAACAACATAACCATAAGTTATATGAGGACTTCTTTATTAACATTCTTGTTTTTTATACAAACTTTAATCTTTGTTTGTTATACTCAGATTCCAAGTGGATATTATGATAAGGCATTAGGAAAATCAACAGCACAACTGAAGACCTCCTTACATTCAGTAATTTCAAGTGGATACAAAGATAATGGATATGATTATCTTTACACAATATACGAAACAAGTGACAGAAGATCCGATGGGAAGATTTGGGATATGTACTCTAATTGTATATGGACTTTCGGACAGAAGAAATGTGGTAATTACAAAAATGTGTGTGATTGTTACAATAGGGAACATTCAATACCTCAAAGTTGGTTTAATGAAAGAGCACCTATGAAGAGCGATGCATTTCATATATACCCTACTGATGGTAGAGTAAATGGACAGAGGAGTAACTACCCGTTTGGCGAATGTAGCAATGGTACAACATTATCTATGGGAAAAGGGCGATTAGGGAGTTCTACGTTTTCAGGTTATTCAGGAACTGTATTTGAGCCGGATGATGAATATAAAGGTGATTTTGCTCGAACTTATTTCTATTTTGCAACAAGATATGAAGATATTATGACAACCATAGGCGGAGAATCATTTAATGGCACTATATATCCGGCACTTTCTTCCTGGAGTCAGAATTTATTTCTAAAATGGCATAGACAAGACCCTGTATCTCAGAAAGAAATTGATAGAAATAATGCTATTTATGTTCATCAAAAAAACAGAAATCCATTTATCGATCATCCTGAATTAGTTGAATATATCTGGGGAACAAAAATAGATACACCATGGGATATTAGTTCTGCTATAGATTTTCCGGATTACGCAATTTTCTTTAACTTTGATGCTGAATATAAGATGATAAAATTAAATATAGATAATTATGATTTGTCATATTCTATCATAAACATAAATGGACAGCAAATAAAAGCAGGTATCGTTGAGCCTTATAGCGAGATTTCCGTATCCAATATATCAAGTGGATTATATTTTATAAAATTCAATTCTAACCAAATCAAAGCTATCCGAAAGTTTATCATTCATTAAGATGGTAAATGATAAAAAACGGATTGAAATTCATTGTCCTGTGCTTGTACTTTTTCTTAGTCACAGGATTGTTGTCGGCACAAATACCTGCCGGATATTACTATAATGCACAAAACAAGAAAAAGGACGAGCTTAAAACTGCACTTCATCAAATAGCTGTGCCTGAACGAGTATTGCGTTATGGAAGCGGCGAGGGCTATATATGGGAAGGGTTTTATAAATGCGACAGGCGCGAAGATGGTTCTGTTGTAGATATGTATTCATCGATTACACGATATTTTGATGAATTCAAAAGTGTGTCGGGCATGCACATAGAACACTCTTTTCCTAAAAGTTGGTGGGGCGGAGGCGAATGGATGGCTTATAAAGATTTGTATCATCTTTATCCATCTGATGGTTCGATAAATATATCTAAAAGTAATAATCCGCTTGGTGTAGTTACCGGCAGAACAACGTCTGATAACGGTGTCAGTAAGGTTGGTGCTGCTACATATCCAGGATACTCAGGAAATGTATTTGAACCTGCCGATGAATTTAAAGGTGATTTTGCAAGATCGTATTTTTATGTCGTAACAGCTTATCAAGATTTAGCACCATATTGGAATTCGCCAATGCTAAATAAAAATACATATCCTGTATGGAAACCATGGGCTATAGAATTATTAAAACAATGGCATGAGCAAGATCCTGTTAGTATAAAAGAGATATTACGTCAGGAGGAAGTCTTTAAAATTCAGGGAAATAGAAATCCTTTCATTGATTATCCTGAATTGGTAAGTTATATCTGGGGTAATGACACTGTTAATACTTTCCCTTTTCCTGTTGAAACAGAGCCTTTCCTTGTGTCACCTAAAAATGGGAGTACTATTGATTGTGGGGTGATTATGAATGGAGATTCTATATTGCAACAAGTATTTGTTCAAGGTGCAAATATTAATTCCAATGTAAATCTGTCTTTAAGCTTAAATAATCAAAAGTTCTTCCTCAGAACTTTATCTATAAATAAAACCGAAATTACAACAGGATTAAATATTAATATTGCCTTCAAACCTGTTATTTCAGGTAGTTTCAAAGATACTTTGGTAATTCAGGGAGGAGGATTGACGAAGCCTGTCAAGATTATTCTTAAAGGTCATGCCAGTAAAGATTTTATGGTTTTAGATGCAGAAGAACCAACTCCGGTCGGTGCAAAATTGAGTTGGATAGCCGATACACGAGCTACAGATTATAAGTTAACAGTATATCAAGGAGCTTCATCAGCAGGAAATTTGCTATTTTCGTCATATGTGGAAGGGTCGGGTTACAATAAAGCTGTAGAAATTTACAATGGCACAGGAAAGACAGTCGATTTATCTGATTATATGCTGATGAAACAAAGTAATGGTAGTGGTGATTTTAAAGTACCATATAGTTTAAGCGGTTCATTAGCAAACAATAAGACATATTTAATTGCAATGAACGACAGCAGAAATGTTTTAAAAACTCAGGCTGATGCAGTTAATGATTCTGTAATGAGTTTTAATGGAAACGATGCTATTGCTTTGTATCACAATGGTATAATGATAGATATAATTGGGTATAAAGATGTAGGTTCATCTTTGATGTGGGGTGAGAATAAAACACTTAAAAGAAAATCAACGGTTACACATCCTTCGGTGCAATATGATGAAAATCAGTGGGATGTTTATTCTATCGACTATTTTGATTTGCTTGGCAGTCATGCGATAGCATATCCGGAAATACAGCCGCCTGTTTTAAATTCGGTTTCGTCACAAAACAAACCGTATTTTATTGTAGAAGGGTTAAATCCTGAATCGACTTATACTTATTATGTCGATATGGTAAAGCCGGATAAGACATACAAATCGGTTAACACTTTGCAATTTACTACGACAGGTCTTAATGCACCTGAAGTTAATGATGCTGATAATATAACAGACACAAGTTTTAAAGCTAATTGGGAGCCGGATTTATACACCAATGATTATTTGATAGATGTTTTTCAAGTTTCTGATGAAGAGGAGGTTATCATTAATGAAGGATTTGATAATATAGGATCAAATGGCAAACCACTACCTGAAGGATGGACAGGTACGGCGAGTGGTAGATACACAACAGCTACGAGTTCAGGTATTGCTACCCCATCACTTCAGCTTGCTAATACAGGTGAATACGTGCAAACAAAAGAATATCCATCAGTGATAACACAATTCAGTTATATGTACAGGTTTGCATCTGCTGCTGCAGGTTCTTATTTCAAGGTAGAAGGAAATGATAATGGGCAATGGATTGAAATTGACAGTATTGGTTATCTGAATACATCAAAAACCACTATTACTTATAGTTTTACATCAGAAGATAATTATAAAAGCATCAGAATAGTTTATACACATAAAGCATCGGGCAATATAGCTTTGGATGACTTTGTAATTAAATATGGCAATCAATCTGTTGATTATATTTTACAAGATCATCCGGTTACTGGGAACGAGAAACTTATTGAATCTTTATCTCCAAATACAGATTATTATTATACAGTTAAATCAGTACTTGGAAATAGCGTATCCCCATCATCGGAAAGGGTTAAAATTACAACTCAAATTAGCAATTCTCTATCTTCCTCAAATAAAGATAATATAAAACTAATTCACAAAGGCAACAGCATTATAATCATGGGATTAAATGGCGATGAGGAGATTAGTTTATATACCACAACAGGAATTTTATTAAGGCATCAGAAAGCATCACAACATAATGTTGAGATTTCAAATCTAAGATCTGATTTATATATATTATCGATTAGAAACCAAGACAATATCTTCTCAATAAAGGTTATGAAGTAATATGGATCTTCTTAATTTTCTTCTTCTACCTCTTCTTCGATTTCAACTTTCTTCTTTTTGCTGACTAAAATACTCAATTCGTATAATAGATATAAGGGTAAAGCTACGACCATCATGGTAAACGGATCGGTAGTAGGAGTTACCAAAGCAGAAAGTATCAGTAAAATAACAAAAGCAAAGGATCTTACTTTTTTCAGCATTTGCTTGTTAATCAGTCCGATTTTAGAAAGCAAATAAGCCAACACAGGCATTTCGAACATAACACCGAGACTGAAAGTCAGAATGTACAATGCACCCAAATATGACTGTACAGATATTTGATTTGGTACTAAAGAAGACACTTCGTATGTCCCCAGAAAACGTACTGTCAGAGGAAAGATAACGAAATAACTTAAAGCTACACCCAAATAAAACAATATAGATGAGGAAAGAAAAACATACCCTACGTGAGTTTTTTCATTATGATATAGGGCGGGTTTTACAAAATGCCAAATCTCAAATAAGATATATGGCACAATCAGGATTAACGACAGACTGAAAGATGCACCCAGATGAGCAAGAAATTGTCCGGCAAGATTGATATTTATCAAATGAATATTAAAAGACTCCGGACATAAATCAGGAAAATTTAACATTTCGCCTAAAGAACAAAGTGCTCTATAAAACCAGAAATCGGAATTTACGGGAGCAAAAATTATTTCATTGAAAACAAAATCTTTAGAGCTGAAAATTAAAACTACAAAAAAAACTATCGCAATAAGAACGCGAAATATAACCCAGCGTAATACTTCTAAATGTTCCCAAAACGATAAAACTTTTTCTGTTGCATCCGTTTTTTTCGACATAAGACTTATTTGCCTTTCATATCATCCAATGTGGAGTTTATTTCATCGTCGACGTCTTTAACTCCTTTTTTAAATTGGCTAACTCCCTTACCGAGACCACGCATTAATTCAGGAATTTTCTTACCTCCGAAAAGAAGTAAAACAACAAGGGCAATTAAAATAATCTCTCCTGTTCCTAAAGCCCAAAGTGTAATAAAATTTAACATGATATTCAATATTTTGAAGATTGAGACTGCAAATATACAATATTTTCAATAGAAATAATTGTATTGTTTCAACTGTGAGTGTTCTTATATATAAAGTTTAACATATAAACTAAGTAATTGCACAATTATTCAACAAAAAATAACGATATTTGCTGAGTCCTTTAAAAACAAAAACTAATGACATGAAACCCTCTAAAACAGGATTAATTATCCTGATTATTTCATTATTTGTATTCAATGTTTCGACACAAAATGAAAATAAGGAATACATCGAATTGAAAGGACGAATCACAGATCGTTCTACCCGTGCCGCTTTGCCTTACTGTAATATCTTGGTTATAGGGCATAATATTGCCACAGTATCCAATTCAGAAGGTGAATATCTTTTGAAAGTCTCTAAAACTTTGGAAAATGTTAATGTTGTTGTAAAATATATTGGATATAAAAATTATGTGGTTAGTGTTGATAATCTAATTTCTTTAAATGGTAATATAGCTCTTGAACAATCGGCAATCCAACTGCCTCAGATAGATGTTATTCTGATTGATGCAGATCAGGTTGTAAAAACAATGTTTGATAAGATTGCGATAAATTATCCGACACAAGAGATGTATATGACAGCCTTTTATCGCGAATCTATTCGTAAAGCACGTAACTATGTTTCTCTTTCAGAAGCAGTTGTAGATATTCATAAAACCGGTTATTACTCACTTAAAGATGATGCGGCGAAACTCTATAAAGCAAGAAAACAAGTCGATTATACAAAACTCGATACTTTAGTTTTTAAGCTGATGGGTGGTCCGTATAACAATATTTATCTTGATATTATTAAATATCCTGAAATTGTGCTTACTGAAAACATGTTTGGTAAGTTTACCTTTACATTCGATAAATACGAATGGATGGATGATAAATTGATATATGTAATCAAATTTGAGCACAACCCGACAAGAGATGAGGCGTTGTTTAACGGCAGACTTTATATAGATGCAAATAGTGTAGCTTTGAAATCAGCAGTTTTTAGCCTGAATTTAAAAAACACAGAAGAAGCAATGAAATTGTTTATTAAAAAGAAGCCCCTAAATGCAAAAGTTACACCTGTTCAAGCAGATTATAGAGTCGATTATGTAGAAAAAGACGGAAAATGGTATTATGCATATAGTCGCATTGAGTTAGGAATGAAAATCAACTGGAAGAAAAAACTCTTCAATTCAACTTATTATGCTACTGTTGAAATGGCTGTTACCGACAGGACATCTGAAAATGGCAGTAAGGCAATTAAGTACAAAGAGCGATTGAAATCCAATGTAATTATCAGCGAAACTGCTGAAGGCTTTTCGGATCCTGATTTTTGGGGAACATTAAACGTAATCGAGCCGGAAAAACCTATAGAGACTGCTATTAAAAAGATACAAAAACAACTTGAAAGTAAATGAGAGCCTGATATAAGAATTGGGAAATGTAGGAAAGATGGTGTTTTATTCAACAAAGACAAGACTATTATATACACTTATCCTGAAAATAAAGCAGGCGAATTTTACTCAACACCGAATGGAATAACCACCATTTCACATAGTACTTTTAGGGAGAATAAGCATATAGAGAAGATTGTTTTACCTGTAACTGTAAGTAACATTGATATGTATGTGTTTCACAATTGCACGGCTCTTGAAGAAATCAATATACCCGATGGTGTTACTGAGTTACAAGATAATTTATTTCAAAGATGTCAAAATCTTACTAATATCTCAATCCCTAACAGCATAGAAACTATCGGTCAAGAAGTATTCGAAAACTGTAATAATCTACAGAATATTACATTACCATACGGATTAACAAGCATAGGAGATAATGCGTTTGCAAGTACCGGATTTCAGTATCTAAGTTTACCTGAAACAGTTACAAGTATAGGTGAGGGGGTATTTGCAAACTGTATTTATTTAGAAAGGTTAGCCGTCTATAATCCTATACCGATTCTCATTAATGAGAATACATTTGAAAACACTCCAACAAATACCTGTGTTTTAGTCGTACCTGATGGATCAGTAAGTGATTACCAATCAGCTCTTGTATGGAATCAGTTTGATAATATTATTGATTTTACTACGGGCAATCTAAGTGGTAAAGTAGTTCAGCCAATTATTTTTGCTGATGGAGACCTTATGGTGATTAAGGGAGCAAAAGAAAATTCAGAAGTGAAAATCTATACTATAACCGGTTCCCTTATTAAAACATTTACCACAAGTACAGATTACGATTCAAGCAGACTTCGGAGTGGGAATGTCTATATCGTAAAAGTAAATGGAGTAAATTATAAAGTTGTGATGTAGTATTATTTCGGTATTATAAACAAATAAATTTCATACATTTGCATTTTTATTTTACAAAATGCGAATTGATATTATTTCTGCTGTACCGGAACTGCTTGACAGTCCGTTGAACTACTCTATTCTCAAAAGAGCAAAAGACAAAGGTTTGGTAGATATTGTTGTGCATAATTTACGCGATTATGCAACCGACAAACATCGCCATGTGGATGATTATGCTTATGGTTTTGGTGCAGGGATGGTGTTAATGATTGAACCGGTAGATAAAATAATTTCTAAGCTTAAATCGGAGCGAGAGTACGATGAAATAATATATACATCTCCTGATGGTGAGAAGTTTAGTCAACCTTTGGCTAATCGTTTGTCGCTCACCCAAAATCTTATAATATTATGCGGTCATTATAAAGGTATAGATCATCGGATACGTGAACATCTTATAACGAAGGAAATTAGTATAGGTGATTTTGTGCTTACCGGAGGTGAAATTCCTGCTGCTATGATGACTGATGCAATAGTGCGACTTATTCCGGGTGTTATCAGTGATGAAACTTCTGCTTTGTCGGATTCATTTCAGGATAATTTGTTAGCACCACCGGTTTATACCCGTCCTGCTGAATATAAAGGTTTGAAAGTGCCCGACATCCTGCTCTCCGGTCATCAGGCAAAAATTGACGATTACAATCACGAGCAAGCTATTGAAAGAACTAAAAGATTAAGACCGGATTTGATGAATGAATAGAATTTAAGGATGATATATGCAAAGTATATTTTTATGTTATAATTAATTTTTCAGTAACTTTGCATTCAAATTTCTACAAAAACAGATAAACATGCAAAAAATAAAAATTGGCGTTATTGGAGGCGCAGGATATACAGCCGGAGAGTTACTCCGTATTTTAATTAATCATCCTAATGTTGAGATAGTGTTTGTAAACAGCAGCAGTAATGCCGGCAATCCTATCACTCAAGTTCACAGCGGATTAATTGGCGAAACTGATCTGATTTTCACCTCTGATTTACCTCTTAATCAAGTTGATGCTTTGTTTTTATGTTCTGCACATGGTGACAGTAAAAAGTTTGTCGAAGCGAATGACATACCTCAAAACGTAAAAATCATTGATTTATCTACTGATTATCGTGCAAAAAGTACAGAGCATGATTTTATTTACGGTCTACCTGAATTAAATCGAGATGAAATCATAAAAGCAAACCATATTGCAAATCCGGGTTGTTTTGCGACTGCCATTCAGGTTGCTTTGTTACCCTTAGCTGCTCATGGTTTGTTAAAAGATGAGATTCATGTGAATGCGATTACCGGTTCTACAGGCGCAGGTGTAAAGCCTTCGGCAACATCTCATTTCAGTTGGAGAAATAACAATATATCTATTTATCAGGCTTTTAAACATCGTCATTTGCAAGAAATAAATCAATCGCTTACACAACTTCAGGAGGATTATGCCGGTAAGCTGAATTTTATTCCTGTGAGAGGTAATTTTACACGTGGTATTTATGTTACCTCATATACTAAATGTGATTTGAGTCTTGAAGATGCTTACATTCTTTATCGCAATTTTTATAAAGATGCGGCTTTCACTTTTGTTACCGATCAGAATCCGGATTTAAAGCAAGTTGTGAATACGAATAAGGCAATTATTTATCTCGAAAAACATGACGACAAACTGCTTATTGTATCTATGACCGACAATCTACTCAAAGGCGCATCAGGACAGGCAGTTCAAAACATGAATCTGATGTTTGGATTAGATGAAAAAATAGGTTTAAATCTAAAATCAACAGGTTTTTAATATTTCAAGTATAGTTGATGCTATTAAAATTGCAAAGGTAAGTTTCTGATTTAAAAACCTTATTAGTACTTAAATAATTTTTAACGATGTGTGAATGATAAAAATACACACATCGTTTTTTATTATAGAAATTTTTCTTACATTTGCTACTTTATTAGAAATCCTGATTAATATTTACGTCATATGAAATTCATTGCATCAAGCACAACTTTATTGAGTCATCTTCAAGCTATTAGTAGAGTTATAAACACTAAGAACTCACTACCCATATTAGATAATTTCTTGTTTAAATTAGAAGGGCAGAAACTGACAATGACTGCATCTGATACAGAAACTACTTTAATAACATCGATGGAAGTTGACGAAGTTGAAGGTTCAGGTATAGTTGCTGTTTCATCACGTTTGTTATTAGAGACTTTGCGTGAGTTTTCTGACCAGCCGCTAACTTTCACTATTAATGATTCTAATTTGTCAATGGTTATAACTTCAGCAAATGGAGTTTATAATTTCATTGGTCAGAATGGAGATGAGTATCCTCGTTTGCCTGAGTTACAAGATGATACCAAAGAGTTCATCATGCCTGTAAATTCATTAAATGCAGGTATAAACAAAACCCTTTTCTGTACAGCCGATGATGAATTACGCCCTGTGATGAATGGTATTTTCTTCGATATAGCAAAAGAAGAAGGATTAACTCTTGTGGCTACTGATGCTCATAAGTTAGTGAGGTTTAAAACTTCTTATACATCAACAAACTTCTTTAAAGATGCAGTTGAAGTTGAAGAAGAAAATAATGAAACTCCCGAAGCAGAGGAACGCGAAACTTTCATTTTACCCAAAAAGCCATCTAACCTGTTGAAAAACATACTACCTAAGGAAAGTGGTGAGGTAACTATCAAATTCGATAAAAAAAATGTACATTTTACTCTTTCCAACTATACGATGATTTGTCGTCAGGTTGAAGGACGATATCCAAATTACAGAGGTGTTATACCTAAAGAAAGTCCGTTTAAGGTCATAGTCGACAGGATCAGTCTTTTAAATGCTCTAAAAAGAGTATCGGTTTTCTCCAATCAGGCAAGCAATCTTATAAAACTGCAAATAATTGAAAATCAAATTATAATCTCTGCTCAGGATATAGATTTTTCTATCTCTGCAGAAGAAACTATCAATTGCCAATACTCAGATGAACCGATAAAAATCGGATTTAAATCTGCATTTTTAATAGAAATGGTCAGCAATCTGGGTTCTGATGATATAATGCTCGAACTGATTGATCCGTCTCGTGCAGGAATTCTGTTACCAATGCAAAACGAAGAGAATGAGGATGTTCTGATGTTGCTGATGCCAATGCTCCTAAATGATTAAAAGCCTCCAAGATTATTTCGTGGGTTGAATAAAGACATAATAAGATGAAGTTAAATTTAAAAAATCCTATTGTTTTTTTTGATTTAGAGACAACAGGTATAAATATCGTTACCGATCGAATTGTTCAGATTGCATATCATAAAATTTATCCAAACGGTAAAGAAGAATCTAAAAGTTTTTTGATTAATCCTGAGATGCCAATTCCACCTGAATCAACTGCAATTCATAAAATAACCAATGAAGCAGTTGTCGGTTGTCCAACCTTTAAACAGGTTGCTGCTGAGATTATTAAAGATTTTGAAGGCTGTGATATTGCCGGTTACAACTCGAATAAGTTTGATATTCCCCTTCTTGCAGAAGAATTACTACGTGCCGGATCGGATATAGATCTATCGAAACGCAAGTTTGTTGATGTACAGGTAATCTTCCATAAAAAAGAACAAAGGACTTTGTCGGCTGCATATAAGTTTTATTGCGACAAAGACCTTGATGGTGCCCATGATGCTTCAGTCGATACTATGGCAACATACGAAATACTTCAAGCTCAGTTGGATATGTATAATGATTTACCCAACGATATTGAATTTCTATCAAAATATACTACTCAAACCAATAATGTAGATTTCGCAGGGCGAATAGTTTACAATGAAAAAGGCGAGGAAGTCTTTAATTTCGGTAAATATAAAGGACAAAAAGTTACAGATATTTTGTTAACCGACACCGGCTATTTTGGTTGGATTCTCAATGGTGATTTTTCCCTTCATACCAAAAAAGTACTTACAAATATAAAGTTGAGAAACTTTAAAAAATAGATAGTTCAAGGTGCAGAGCACCAATTCATCTGTAGTAATATCATTTTTTGTTGTAGTGATTTATGGCACAAAGATTGATGCACTTTAACGCTTGCAAAATTTTAATAACAAATGTTTTAGTGATTAAAACCGTATCTATTTTATAATGAGATTTTTTACTCTTATATTATTTTTTGCTTTTTGCTTTGAATTAAGTCCTGATAATTTAATGCAAGAAAATGCAACAGCTCCTTCTCGTACTCCGGAACAAGAGGCTGAATTGCAAACGAAGAAAATGCAGAGTGAATTAAATCTTAATTCTGAGCAAACTCAGGCTGTATATGAGATAAATCTGAAACATGCCCGCAACCGACAAGTGTCTAATTCTCGGAGTCAGGCTCTCGAAAGGGTAAAAAATAAGGATGCGGAAATTCGTGAGGTGTTAACGCACGATCAGTATAACAGACTTCAAGATAAACGATATGAACGATATCCCTCAGGCACACGTATAAATCCTTCAAATCCTTCTTCAAACCCTTCAAATAACGGAATTCGTAGAGTTAATCCGAATGAACAACGTGTTTATAATCCTTCTGAAAATAGAACTGTGCCTTCCGAAAGAAGAGTAATTCCTTCTGAGCGGCAGGGTGTTCAACCATCATTACAACAAAGACGTACGCCTGTAACACCTGATCAGAGGGTAGTTCGACCATCACAAACTCCTTCGGTTCAAAGAACAACGCCTGAAACAAGACGACCTTCATCCGAGCAATCAAACAGGCAGCAACGCAGATAACTCTATGTCCAACCCTTATTTTAAGTTTAAGCAATTTATAGTATATCACGACCAATGTGCCATGAAAGTCGGAATAGATGGTGTGTTGCTTGGTGCATGGACTGAAGTTTTTGCAACTGATGAAAATATTCTTGATATTGGAACCGGTAGCGGACTTATTGCATTGATGCTTGCACAGCGGTCGGATGCCAAAATAGATGCAATCGATATTGATGAGGGAGCTTTTAAACAGTCTGTATTCAATATCTCATCATCAAAGTGGAAGGATAGGATGAATGTGTATCACACTTCTTTACAGGCGTTTTGCAATAAATCTACTGATAAATACGACCTTATCGTTTCAAATCCACCTTACTTCATATCATCTCTTAAAGCTCCTGAAAAATCAAGGTCGACAGCCCGTCACACAGACTATCTTTCACATGAAGATTTATTGGAAAGTTCCATTAAGATACTAAAAAAAACAGGAAGAATATGTTTAATTC
Source organism: uncultured Paludibacter sp. (assembly GCA_937927845.1). Classification (GTDB taxonomy): domain Bacteria; phylum Bacteroidota; class Bacteroidia; order Bacteroidales; family Paludibacteraceae; genus Paludibacter. Next base: position 73,061 of record CALFXE010000090.1, on the reverse strand, counting down.
TCCCTGTCGATGAAGGTATGCAAAGCGTAAAATATGCTGAAAGTTTAAATCTATTTTGTAACAAAATGGCTCTTGTCCACCCTAAACCATCTTCTATAGCTAAACGTATCCTCTTAGAGTTTGGCTTTAATAATCAGGATACTTTAACCTCGAAGATTGAAATAGAAACCGAACAAAGGCATATCTATTCAACAGAATTTTCCGCTTTGTTAAAAGATTTCTATCTAAAATTATAGTAAAGCTTTAACTTTTGCTTCCAATACAGATTTTGGTGCTGCTCCAATTTGCTTGTCAACAATCTGACCGTTTTTGATAAACAAAATAGTTGGAATGTTTCTGATACCATATTCGTTAGGAGTATCAACATTCTCATCTACGTTTAACTTACCAATTTGCACTTTGCCGTCGTATTCTTTTGATAATTCTTCAATACTTGGTCCTACCATTCTGCAAGGTCCGCACCACTCAGCCCAGAAATCAATTACTACAGGTTGTCCGCTGTTAATAACATCTTTAATGTTGTTGTCTGTAAATTCTAATGCCATGATATATTTTGTTTAATTAAAATTATATATTAAAAATCTGTGCAAAACTAATTGAAATTATTGTATGTATAAAATTATAAAGCATTGATTTGAAAAATAAACATATTGAAAAAATCTATTACTTTTATTTAATGTCAAAATCTAACTTTTCTTCGTCTTTATATTTCTTCAGTAAATTATAAAAATCTTTATTCATTTTAACCCTGCATTGACGGGCAAATAATTTCACTTTTTGCTGTGTAATCCTATCAAACACTTCAAAATAAACATTGATATTCCCTTTATTCTGCAAAACCATATCGCTCATATCCAAGGCGATTTCATCATCGAGTTCTTCAAGAGGGATTGTAATATTGAGCTTGTTTACTAACTTATCCTTTACTTCATTTAAAATTTCTATCTTCTGAATTTTAATTTCCGGTACTACCGGAGCATTAGGATCTGGAGTAGTTTTATATTTATAATCAGCACCTTTAGGTTGCACAATTGCATTTATTAATAAGTACAAATCTTTAATCATGTATTTGCTATATTCTACGTAATTGTTACCAAATAATGCAAATTCAAAAGCTCCTTCATAATCTTCTAAAGTGAATATCCCATATGGATTACCGTTTTTTGAAGTGCCATGACGAATATTTGTTACCATGCCTCCAATTTTCACCGATTTCCCCATTAAAGGCATAAGGTCTTGCAAATCAGCAGTAGTAGTATTACAAATATGCTTAATCTCAAATTCATAATCGTCCAAAGGATGTGCTGATAAATACATTCCGATATATTCTCTTTCTTTATTAAGTTTTTCGAGAGGCGACCAGTCGGGCGTAAAAGGCACTTCAGGTTTTACAATATCAACCGACAAAGCATCGCCAAATAAAGAATTCTGATTTGTAGACATATCTGCCTGATACATATTACCATACCTGATTATACTTTCGATAACAATTTCTCCCTTTTTATTCTCAACGAAAAATTGCTCTCTTTTAATATCTTCAAATCCATCGAAAGCGCCTGCCAGAACGAGACTTTCAATTGTTTTTTTATTGCAAGCGGTTAGATTAACTCTTTCGACAAAGTCATATATCCCTCTAAATCTGCCGTTTTTATTTCTTTCTATAACAATCGCTTCCACAGCCCCTTCTCCAACTCCTTTTATACCGCCAAGTCCGAATCGAATATTTCCGTCTTTGTTGACAGTAAAAGTTAAATCGCTCTCATTCACATCCGGACCCAAAACATTCATTCCAAGATTGCGACATTCATCCATAAACTTACCAACTTCAGTAATATCATCCTTATTACGAGTTAAGTTGGCAGCCATAAACTCAGCGGGATAATTAGCTTTAAGATACGCAGTTTGATAAGCAATCCACGAATAACAGGTAGCATGAGATTTATTGAAAGCATATTTAGCAAACTCAGCCCAGTCAGCCCAGATTTGTTGGAGCTTAGCCTCCGGACCAAAACCATTTTTTTTGCAACCATCCATGAATTTTACGTGGAGAGCCTCCATTTTATCCACTAATTTCTTCCCCATAGCCTTACGAAGCTCGTCCGACTGACCACGTGTAAAGCCTGCTAAATCACGACTAAGTAACATGACCTGCTCCTGATAAACAGTAATGCCATAGGTTTCTTTCAGCCTGTTTTCCATTTCAGGAAAGTGATAATCAATTTGCTCGCGACCATGCTTTCTGTTGATAAACTGCGGGATATATTGCATCGGACCGGGACGATACAGGGCATTCATGGCAATGAGGTCTTCGAATTTTGTTGGCTGAAGTTCTTTTAAATACTTCTGCATACCATGCGACTCAAATTGGAATGTACCAACGGTTAAACCTCTACTGAAAAGCTCATAGGTTTTTTTATCATCCATAGGAATAGCATCAATATCGATATTGACACCTTTTGTTTTCTTGATGTTTGACAATGCCTCTTTAATGATAGAAAGGGTTTTCAGACCTAAGAAGTCCATTTTTATCAAACCTACTTCTTCAATAACCGACCCCTCGAATTGTGTAACTAAAATTTCCTCATTAGTTTCCTTGTCGGTTGCCGTGCTCAATGGGATTGAGTTTGTCAGATCATCAGCCCCGATAATAACTCCACAGGCATGTACACCCGTTTGCCGAACAGTCCCCTCAAGCATTTCAGCATATTTCAAGGTACTCGACAGGTTTTGGTCGTATGAATTTCTTGCAATCTGTAGTTCGGGTACATACTTAACACAGTTTGCAATATTTACTTTTAGAGGTTTGCTACCCCCATTATCGGGCAGTTTATCAGGAATCAGTTTTGTTAATCTTTCAGCTTCGGACAAAGGAAGTTTTTGAACACGTGCCACATCTTTTATCGCCGATTTGGTCGCCATTGTACCATAAGTAATAATATGTGCAACTCGTTCTTTTCCGTATTTTTCTTTTACCCAACGCAAAACCTGTCCGCGACCATCATCATCAAAGTCTATATCGATATCGGGCATGGAAATACGATCGGGATTAAGGAAACGCTCAAACAGCAAGTCATATTTCAACGGGTCTATATCTGTTATGCGCAGGCAATAAGCTACTACTGAACCCGCTGCCGATCCTCGTCCCGGTCCGACTGAAACGCCCATTTCCCTTGCAGCATTAATAAAGTCCTGAACAATAAGGAAATAACCCGGATAACCCATTGATTTCATTACATTAAGTTCGAAGTCAATACGTTCAGCGGTTTCTTCATTAAGAACTTCTCCATAGCGTTTTGTTGCTCCCTGAAGAGTGATTTTTCTCAGATAATCAGCCTCTAATTTTATACGAATTGCTTTGTCATAACCTCCTACCCTATCGAAAGCATCACCAAATTCCTCACGTAACACTTCTTCATTATACTGCAAACGATAAGTCTCCTCTGTTGCAAAATCTTCCGGAATTGGAAATATCGGCATCATAGGCTGAGAATCGATATTATAATGCTCTACCTTATTTGCAATTTCGACAGTATTTTCCAAAGCCTCAGGTAAATCGCTGAATATTTCCTGCATTTGTTCGGGTGTTTTCAGATATTCCTGTTTTGTATAGCGCATACGGGTAAGGTCGTCTAAGTCTTTACCCGTACTAAGACAAATCAAGCGTTCATGAGCTTCACCATGTTCTTCCTCAACAAAATGGACATCATTAGTCGCAACAAGTTTGGTGTTTGTTTTCCTCGCTAATTTTATCAGTTCTACATTTTGTAGTTTTTGCTTTTCGTATGTGGTAGTGTCCGCATTTGGCTTGTCGGTTTTGTGCAACTGAAGTTCGATATAAAAATCATCTCCAAAAACCTTTTTGTACCACAAAACAGCTTCTTCAGCTTCTTGCAAATTGCCTTTCTCTACCTTTTTATGAATTTCACCACCCAAACAGGCAGAAGATGCGATTATTCCTTCGCTATATTTTTCCAATATCTCATGGTCGATACGTGGGCGATAATAAAAACCTTCCATCCATCCTATCGATACTAATTTACAAAGATTTTGATACCCTTTTTTATTTTTAGCTAACAACACAAGATGATATCCGCTGCGGTCATCAACAACATCCTTATCTTTTAAGTGCCGACTTCTTCTGGCAACATAGGCTTCGCAACCTAAAATAGGTTTGAAAACTTTCTTCTCTAAATCAGATATTGTATTATTGATTGAAATCTTTTCATCTTCAGAAATGTCTGTTTTATTAAGTTTATCTTTGAGTTGGGCAATTTCTTTCAGGACTTTACTATTGCGTTTATTTACATAATTATAAAATTCTTTCACGCCAAACATATTTCCATGATCGGTAAGTGCAACCGCATTCATACCACTTGCAATTGATTTCTCAACCAAATCGGGTATAGATGACATGCCGTCTAAAACTGAAAAATGGGAATGTACATGAAGATGAACGAACGAACTCATAATTTGATGATTAATTAATATTCCAGAAACAAGTTTCGTGTAATTGTATGTAATATAGGGTGTTGTTAGAAGCTGAAATTTCAGTAACTTCGATGGCTAAAGATACATACATTTTAATTAAACTTCAAAGGGAAGTGATTTAAAGTTATCAACAAGAGGAGTTCCTTTTATTCTCTATTAAGCTAACTACAATTGTACGTGAGCTTCCTCAATCGCCCTGTTCTTTCGGTAGAATACGCTAGCTTGCGAGCTGGGTATACCGCCGCAGGAAACTTGGTTTTGTATCCCCACATTGGCATATTTTCACATTATTATATTATCTTTGTTCGATGCCACAACCGATATATAATATAATTTACTCATGAAAACAAAACAATATTGCTTTTTCGTAATAATTTTCTTTTTCTTCAATATACAATTTATAAAAACGCAGAAGATAGAAAAATCATCAAAAATAACAAAGGTGTCCATAACAATACCTCAAAATAAAATTGCAATTGATCCTATGATATATGGTCAAATGCTGGAAGATTGTAACGACAAAGTTATATATGGGGGAATAGCAGATATGGACGGAACAGAGAGAAAACATATAACGGAGATGTTAAAACCTTTGAATATACCTGTTGTCAGATGGCCGGCAGGGACATATATCCACGAATATCATTGGGAAAATGGAATAGGTCCGTTAGATCAACGACCGGCGGTTAAATGTTATTGTTGGGGCGGTGTTGACAATCACCGTTTCGGTACGGACGAATTTTTATCCTGGTGTAAAAATGTAAGAACAACTCCTTATATAAACTTGAATATGGGCAATCAACCGCCCTACGGAGGATCATTGGGAGAAGCTCTTAATTGGATCGAATACGTGAATGGCTCAAAAAAAACTACCTATGGAAAAAAAAGGGCTGAAAACGGACACACAGAACCTTATAATGTGAAATATTGGTGTATAGGAAATGAAAATTACGGACCATGGGGAAGACATACAAGAGAATCTGCGACGGAATATTCTCAAAAGTTAAATCAATGGGCTAACGCGATAAGAGCAGTCCATCCTGATTTACAGTTATTAGCAGTAGGATATACCTATGGCTGGAATGATACTATTCTTACAGAAAACGGACATTTAATTGATTATCTGACCCAACATTATTATATCAATTCAAAAATACGAAATAAAAAAATAGAGAATCCTCAAAATACCACTTTTGCTCCAGCATTGGTCGAAGCACATTTGAAAACAATCATTGATATTGTGCAACAACACAATACTCGTTTAGGGAGGACGGATAATCCGGTAAAATTAAGCATAGACGAATGGAATAACAGGCATTCCGTATTCGATAACGATACTCAAAAATACTTGATGACAAGGCACGATGACAGGCGAATGACCGATATTGCTGTTGTAGCAGGAATGCTTAATATATTTATTCGAAATAGCCCCCTAATCGCCATGGGCAATTATATATTTCCTGTTAACGGCCATGGCTTGATAAAAACCGTTGGAGATACAGACGCATATAAAACATCCATATATTATGTTTTTCAACTCTATCGTGAGTTAATGCAGGGTTATAAAGCAGATTTGTCGATTTCCGGTCCTGGTATGACAACAGATCAAATAAATTTCGCTCTCGAATTCGGGCTTAATGAAGACATAAAAGATCTGAAGATTGATACGCCGTTTTTAAATTTTATCGACGGTTCGGCTGTAATAACCGCAGACGGAACACTTAATGTAGCATTAATAAACAGATCGCCGGAACAAATACAAAAAGTCAGATTGAATGTTTCTGAAGGATACAGTATAGTGAAACAATGGATTTTAAGCAGCCCAAATATTGACGACGCAAACAAACAGGACTTTAGAACCAAGATAGTTCCCAAAATAAAAGAATTAAAGGGAAAATCCTCAGACGTAGAATTATTACCTTGTTCATTGGTAATTTTGCAGTTTAAAACAAAATAAAGTACGGTAAGATGATTAAGCTAAAGAATCAAGCAATTTAATCTGCCTTTCAATCTCTTCATCACTTCCCTCAATAATTAGTTGAGCTTGCATGTAGAAAGGTTCTCTGATTTTTAGTAGTTCGGTGATTTGTTGAAGTAATTCATTGCCTTTTTTGTTTTGCAATAAGGGTCTTACTCCTGCTTTTGAACTTGATAATCTTTGCACTAAATGCTCAGGTGTAAGTCGTAAATATATGGTTTCGCCGCAGCTATTCATATGCTCCATATTATCGAAAAAGCAAGGAGCACCTCCGCCTGTAGCTATAACTACATCCTCGAAGTCGGATACTTCGTGTAAACAATTCTTTTCCATTTCACGAAAAGCTGTTTCTCCTTCATCTGCAAAAATATTAGCAATAGTACGTCTGTACTTATTTTCAATATAAGCATCTAAGTCGATGAAAGTTAAGCCAAGCTTATCAGCCAGCAATTTACCCATTGCCGACTTCCCCGACCCCATATAACCAATTAAAAATATTCTACTCACAACTCAACATTCACTCCTCCATGAAAATTAATTCCCGGCATCGGATAGCCGTAGTTAATTTCATACTTTTGATTTAAAATATTATGAACAGCTACAAAGATATTTAATTGTTTTATAATTCTGGCTGATACCCTTGCATTTAAAAGAGTAAAGTTGTTAACAACAGGCGAAATCACCGATGTTTCTAATCTTGAATATAAGCCATTTACATGTTGTGCCGACAGATTAATATTAAGTTTATCAATCTGATAATTCAAATTCAAATTTGCTTGATGACGCGGTGCTGCAATGATTTTCTTTTTCAAATCAAGATATGTATAATTTGCTTGTATATTTAGTTGATTTGTAATACGATATTTCGCAGAAAACTCAATTCCTTTATTCAAAAAAGATCCTATGTTTTGCCGTTTTGGTGGTGCGCCCGGTACAACATCAATCATATTTTCACCCTCAACCAAAAATGCTGTCAACTCAGTATTTAGCTTGTTGCTTATAAAAGATTGCATCCAGCTTACTTCATAATTCATCATTCTTTCCGGTTTCAATTCGATATTTGGTGCATATAAGTATAATTCCATCATAGTCGGACTTCTAAAGCCTTTCGAGATTGATGCTTTCAGATTTGTTGTCTCATTTACTTTTGCTGATGCACCGCCCATTGGTATCCATTCATTTCCAAAAATTGAATGATTCTCGAAGCGCAAGCCTGCATTCAAATCCAAAAATCCTAATAATTTCTGTCTAACTAATGCATATCCTGCAATTTCATTGATAGTTGTGTATGTGTTTGCAGCATCTCCCTTATTTGCTACTCCTCCAAATTGTTTAGCATCAACACCTCCGGTAATATGCGTATTTTCAAACAGTTTGTAATTCTGATAAATCATCAAACCTGAATTTCTGTCGCTCGATTGAAAACCATCAGAAAGATCGTGTTTGCCAAAATTATGATATAGTTTAATTGCACCGTCTAATTTTGAATAGTTGTTTTCTATTGAAATTGAAGCTTTGCCTCTTGTGATATCCGCATTAAAAGGAGCAGGAGCATCATACACCGAACCATTATCATTAGCATTAAAATGTGCAATGCTAACATCACCCATTGCTTTCCAGTTATGATTTATGTCGTAGCCAACTTTCAAATAACCATTTTCTATATTAAAATCTGTATTTGGTCGAATCCCATCTGTTCTGTCATAATTTCCAGAAGCAAACACACTGAATTTATCTTTCTTAAAGCCTATTGTTCCTGCATATTTTTGTGTGTTATAGGAACCATAAACAGCATTTACAGTAGCTGATAAACCATCTTTCTGTTGCTTTTTTGTGATGATATTAATAACTCCTGCCATTGCATTTGAACCATACAAGACAGATCCTGGCCCACGTATAACTTCAACTTTTTCTACATCAGAAGCCACATAGGCATCGGGTAGCGGGTGACCGAAAATTCCTTGATATTGGGGATGACCATCGATTAAAACTAAAACTTGTGTGTTAGGCGAATTACCAACACCACGAATATTAATAGTACCCGAACCACCGGTCGATACCCCAAAACCCAAGATATTTCGCTCAGTAATAAAAACTCCGGGTACATACGTGCTTAAAGTAGAAAGTACATTATAATGACCGCTTTGCCTGATATTGTCTGAACTTATTTGCGATACTGAAAATGGAACAAGCTTACGGGAAGTTTCAAACTTCGATCCGGTAACAACTAACTCTTCTAATCGTACGGAATCTTTTAATTGATCTTGTGAGAATGTATTTGCAGCAAAGAAAAAGCATAATAACAAAATATATTTAATCTTATTCATGAAAATCTATTGATAGTTAATATGGTTGCAAAAGTAGAGAAAAAAACCTTATTATCCTTTTTTTAAATTATATTTGCAAGCTAAAAGAAATCGATTTAGATTCATTAGTTTTCGACAAATAACATATGTCATAAAATATACATATTAAATTTTATGGGAAATTTTGCAAAATGGATAGGTGGAGGATTAGGATGGGCATTTGGAGGTCCGATTGGGGCAATTATAGGATTTGCCATAGGTTCTCTGTTTGGTGATAGTTCTACTACATCAACTAAAAGAGCACAGACTTATAGTCGGCAAACCACCGAATCGAATTTCAAAGCAAGTCTGCTCGTTATGATGGCTTGCGTTATGAAAGCCGATGGAACAGTTCAAAAAGCAGAGTTGAATGTAGTCAAACGCTTTTTAGTAAGCAATTTCGGTGAAGAAGGTGCACTTGAAGCACTTCAGATACTAAAGAAAATTCTTAATCAGCCTATTAATGAAGTAGAAGTTGCGCAACAGATTAATTTTTACATGAATTATTCAGCGAAGCTTCAATTAATCCGACTTTTATTTGATATTGCTTATGCCGATGGAGAAGTTAATATTGCAGAACTGCAAGTTATACAAAGAATATCAGGTGTTTTTAATATCAGTCATACCGAATTTGAATCCTTAAAAGCTCCTTATATCAAACATGTTGATGTAAATTGGGCATATAAAGCATTGGAAATACAATCAACAGCAACTGACGATGAAATTAAAAAAGCATACAGAAGAATGGCTATGAAATATCATCCCGATAAAGTTGCAAGTCTGGGAGATGATATCAAAAAATCGGCAACCGAAAAATTCAGGGATGTCAATGAAGCCTACGAACATCTTAAAAAACAAAGAGGAATAATTTAACACATTAGCAAATGGCTGAAAAACAAATGCAAAAATTGGCAAAAGAAACTGCCATTTACGGAGTAAGCAGTATTCTGGGAAAATTCCTTAACTGGTTATTAGTACCTCTTTACACTTATGTTTTAACCGGTTCTGCCGATTATGGAGTTGTTGCCAATCTATATGCCTGGACAGCCTTACTTTTGGTTATATTGACATATGGAATGGAAACGGGCTTTTTTCGTTTTGCAAACAAACATTCCGAAATTTCAGACAAGGTATATGGTAACACCCTAATATCCGTAGGGTTTACATCTCTTCTTTTTGCCGTTTTATGCGTAGTTTTTTCTCAGCAAATTGCCGATGTTTTAGGTTATTCAGCCAATCCAGAATATATATCAATGTTAGGTGTAGTAGTTGCAATGGATGCGTTCGGCTCTATACCTTTTGCTTATCTACGTTTCAAATCACGACCCATAAAATTTGCCACACTGAAATTATTAATGATTTTTACCAATATCGCATTCAATATTTTCTTTTTGGTAATTTGTCCATGGCTAATGAATAATGCTCCTTCTTTAATAGATTGGTTTTATAATCCGCATTACGGAGTAGGATATGTATTTGTTGCAAATGTAATTCAAACAGTAGTTGTAACATTATTGCTGATACCGGAAGCTTTAAAAGCTGAATTTACTTTCGATTTAGCCCTCTTGAAGAAGATTTTACGCTATTCGTTACCTTTGTTGGTGCTTGGAGTAGCAGGAATAATGAATCAAACATTAGACAAAATTCTATTCCCATTTCTGATAGAAGATCCTGCATTGGCTAAGTCTGAATTAGGCATATACTCAGCTTGTTTTAAAATATCTATGGTTATGATGATGTTTACACAAGCTTTCCGTTATGCCTACGAGCCTTTTATCTTTGCCCAACATAAGGACAAAAACAGTAAGGCAGCTTATGCTGATGCAATGAAATTCTTTATCATCTTTTCATTATTGATATTTTTGGGTATAGTATTCTATCTTGATATATTCAAATACATCATTCATAAAGATTATTGGGATGGATTAAGAGTAATACCGATTGTACTTTTTTCATATATGTTTCAGGGGATATTCTTCAATTTATCATTATGGTACAAGTTGACCGAGCAGACCATGTACGGAGCTTGGTTTTCCATAGTGGGAGCTGTGATCACAGTTGCAATAAACGTAATTTTTGTGCCAATTTACAGCTATATGGCATCAGCATGGGCAGCATTTGCATGCTATTTTGTAATGATGATTTTATCCTATTTCTACGGACAGAAACATATGCGTATAAAATACAATTTAAAAAGTATAGGTATATATTCTGCTCTTGCTATTGGGTTGTTTTTTATAAGTACATTTGTAAACACACCATATTTAATTCTGAATTTAGTTATCAAAACATTCCTACTGATAATTTTCTTAGTGTATTTAGTCAAAACCGACCTACCATTAAACAGGATTCCGGTGATAAAGAGATTTGTGAAATAGAGGGTATTAGAATGCGGATAATACGGATGCAAGCAACGCTGATAAATACCAAAAAAGGGTGTCCAAACACTGAACACCCTTTGCTGCAAAACTAAAAAACAAATTTACTGTATCTCATCCTCAGGCAGGTAATCATCAAATTTTCTTATAACCGCTTTGTTTTTGACACTTGACCCGGTTGTAATTTCGTTATATTTATATGTAAGATTATATAATTCCTCAGCCGTTTGATTTAGCTTATTATAATGTATTACTAATTGAACCGAATCTTGATTATTATCTTTTAAAGACTCTATATCAAAAGATACCACTCCCCAGCGTTGATGGATTGGTTCGTCATTATTAGCATTATGTCTAAATTCAAGATGAATTTTTGAGTCTGTATATGTTTTTGCTGTATCTGACACCAAGTTGACAAAATGTGTCTTTGTATAGCCTCTGTAGTAAAACTCAATATTTAAAAACTTGCTACCTATCCATATTCTCGAAACATAGATAGGGTCTTTTCCTATACTGTCTTGTGTTTCCGGACTAACCTCAAAAATACCTTTTGTTAAAACCTCATAAACATCATTTAGCTGAATGTCATAATCATACAAACCGGTAGCTTGTTTGTCGGATAATACAGTATAATTTGCAATAATACGCTGACCATCCTTTGGTCGATAGTTAGGAAAACGAGAATTAGCCGTCCATAATAACGTACTGTCATCAAGACGTAAGAAAAACTCAGACTTCAAGCTTGGATTCTCAACTGTAGCTATATCAATCCAATAATTATCAGAGGGATAATTATCATCTTTGAAACATCCAGTAAGTAAAACACCTAAAAATAAAACAATCAATACCTTTTTAAAAATTCCTTTCATACGTTCATTTTTTAATATCAAACAAAGCTATGATGAAAGGAATAAGGTAATTGTTGCAAGCGATTATGTTTTTTTAACTATATAAGTCGTACTAATGTGCTAATGTGATTAGTGATTGGTGATTAGTAATTAGTAATTAATAAGCATGATGATCACTGTTAATGTCTTCAATGTCTGTTTTCTTCTTTTCGAGTGCTCTCCAAGCAATGAATATATAAGTTACGACAATAGGTACAAGTATAGATGCCCACGACATAGCTTTTAATGTAAATTCGCTGGAAGAAGCATTGTAAATCGTAAGTGAACTTTGCAAGTCGGCTGTTGATGGATAGAAAGCAGTATTATTATATCCTGTGATTAACAACAACATAGTTACCGTTACAACAGTACCCACACCTGAAAACCAAATACCTTTTCTGAAGTTATAATCAACGATGGAAGCAATAATTCCAAATAAAACCGCAAGTACGCCCAACACAAACAGCACACCTATCACAGGCATTTCAACAAGATTAGTGAAGTATTTATATTTCTCCATATAAACAATTCCATCTGCGTCTACAGCAAATCCTTCCGACAAGAAAATTGAAATAACAAAAGCCAAAAAGAAGATAACAAAAGGTATTGAGTTGTATAATAAAAACTTATGCGAACGTTTCTCTAATACTTCATGTTTGATACGATTGATAAAAAACAGAATAGCTTGGGTGCGGGCTAAGAAGAAAACCGTTAATCCAAGAAATATATTCCTCGGACATAACAGAGCTTCTAATCCATGCCATTCACTACCCCATCTGCTAATAACAGGCGAAGCAAGATTAGTGATATTCCCTTTCCCGACAGTAAAATCAGAGCCTGTGAAGAAAGTTGCAACGGCTACACCAATAAGGAATGTACCTAACAATCCGTTAATGAAAAGTAGGGTTCTATAAGTCGTTTTACCGTACACATTTCCCGGCTTCGACTGAAATTCATATGAAAAAGCCTGTATAGTAAAAGCAAATAAAATAATTATCCACACCCAGTAAGCACCGCCAAAGCTGGTAGAATAAAAAAGAGGAAACGAGGCAAAGAAAGCACCACCAAAAACTACTAAGGTTGTGTATGTAAATTCCCATTTTCTACCGAGTACGTTCACGAGAAGTCTTTTCTCATCTTCTGTTCGAGAAAGAGAAAATAACATCGATTGTCCACCCTGAACAAAAAGCAAGAAAGTTAGTAGTCCACCAAGCAGTGAGATTAAAAACCACCAATAATGCTGAAGAATTTCGTATGTTGTCATAATATGTTTTTTTAATATGCTAATGTGATTAATATGCAAATGTGCTAATCCCGATAAATCGGGACAAGTAATGCTAATGTGCTAATTATTCGACACCTTTTTTGATTTGTTTTATCATTACTTTTATTTCAGCTACTAACAAGGCTGAGAATAAAGTCAAGAATAAGAAGAAGGTTATTTTAACCGATTGCACCGACACACTTGACACTGCAATCTTTGTTGGCATAATATCCTGAATGACCCATGGCTGTCGTCCGACTTCCGAGACCACCCATCCTAATTCTCCGGCTAAATATCCTAATGGGATTGTAAATATTGCAATCCAAAGTAACCAAGGCACCTTATCCAACTTACCTTTCCATTGGAAGAACCACAAAGCAGCAAACAGCACTAAGAATAAAATACCCAAAGCCACCATAAAATGGAAAGAGTAAAACACTAATGCTACATTAGGTATCAGCTCAGAAGGATGTTCGAGATAGCCATAACCAAAATTTGCATAATTTTCGTTTAAAGTGATTCTATGAACAGCAGCAAGAGAATCATTACCCGCCGCTTTTGCTACGCGATAGTCGTTAAATGCCTGAATTGCAACTCTACCACTTGCCTGTTTATCTTCAAAAGAAGGAACAACAGTACCATCAGACAAGGTATATCCATCGATAATATCTTTGATGCCGGGAACAAAAGCATCAGCTTTTCTATATCCGAGCAATGATAATAATTTCGGAACCGGCACATCCATTTTTACAAGAAAAGTTTCCTCTTCATTATCATATTCTTTATCGGGATTAAGCAGTCCCATTGCAACTATATTTGCACCTTCTTTACCCTCATAAAGTCCTTCCATAGCGGCAAGTTTCATAGGTTGTTTTTGTGCAACATGATAAGCTGAACCATCACCTGTTGCGATAATCAGGATAGTAGCAACAACGCCGAAGATAGCACCAATTTTAAGGCTCTTCAATGCGAAATTCATATCCCTTTTCTTCAAAACAAACCATGCGCTAACACCTACAACAAACAAAGCACCCATAATCCAGCCAGAAAAGACGGTGTGCAGGAACTTATTCATTGCTACAGGAGAAGAAAGTATTGCCCAGAAATCTATCATTTCGTTACGAGCAGTATCGGGATTAAACTCCATACCTACAGGATATTGCATCCATGCATTTGCAACTAAAATCCACAAAGCAGAGAAAGTGGCACCAAGTACGAGTAGCCAGGTAGAAGTCAAGTGAAATCCTTTACTTACTTTATTCCATCCGAAGAACATAATTGAGATAAATGTTGCTTCAAGAAAAAAAGCAAGCATGCCCTCAATAGCCAGAGGAGCACCAAATATATCGCCAACGAACCAGCTATAATTCGACCAGTTAGTACCAAACTGAAACTCAAGTATAATACCGGTAGCAACACCACAGGCAAAATTAACTCCGAAAAGTGTCATCCAGAACTTCGTGATTTTCTTCCATTCTTCCTTACCGGTTTTGTAATAGATTGTCTCCATAATAGCCATAATAACCCCTACTCCGAGAGTAAGAGGTACGAACAGCCAGTGATACATGGCAGTAAGAGCAAATTGCCCTCTCGACCAGTTAACCAATGATATGTCTAATAATTCCATATGTAATAATTATTTATGTTATGAGAGATTGTATTTTGAGATTTTTATTTTATTTAGATCTTTCGATTAGTTGATTTGTTACATGATCCCCTCTATCAGCATCATTATCAAAATTTTGTTTCAGTTGATTTGGGAAGAAAAAAACCTTTAGAATTGCAAACATAATAAAAAGCTTGATAAGAATAATAATCCAAAGTTTTTTTCCAATAGTCATATTTGAAAAACCTTCGCGATAGAAGAGATAAACTTTCTTAAACATGATATTTAAATATATATTGAATATTTGTACTAATTACAAACGACAAAAATAAGATATTTTTTGGAATAATTATTTTGTAGAAATAAAATATATTAACTTTGACGCACAATTAACATTATGCGACTCACAAAAGATGAAATAAATGCGATAGTTTTATTGGCAAAAAAACATTTTTCCGATACGGTAAAGGTATATCTTTTTGGTTCGAGAGTCGATGATAATTTAAGGGGTGGCGACATTGACTTATTAATCCATGCAGAAGAAGCATATTATACACTTAACAACGAAATCAGATACAGCATTGATCTACAACGTAGTATAGGAGAAAGAAAAATAGATATAGTATTTGACGATAGCAAGCTGAAACAGAGAGAATCATTTTACAAATCCATACATAACACAAAAAAACTATTAACTGAGCAGCTATGATTTTAAAAGAAGAAAACGACAGGATGAGGGAAGCTTATTTGGCTTGTCAAAAACATTTAGAACGAATGAATTTTGCACATTCAAAAATAAAAAATTACTTTCCGCTAAGTAGTGAAACCTACGAATTAGTATCTTTTGAAGAAATGAGTTTCTTTGATCAGTTTATATTCCGCTTTACTAAATTACAAGACAGTATAGGAAATAAACTTATAAGATACATCTTGGAAAGCATGGCAGAAAACACACGCGAACTTTCACAGATTGATATATTCTCCAAAGCAGAACAATTAAATATTATCCCTTCTGCTGAAGATTGGTTAAGTTTACGTGCTGTACGTAACAAATTAACACATGAATACCCATCTGACCACAAGGAAATAATTGAAGGTCTTAATAGCCTGAACGACAATATAAATATGATATTAATAGTTTGGCAGCATATTGAGGAGTTTATCAAAGGAAAATTTGGATATTTAGTGTGAATTAATTCTTTAATTTTTACAATGACCTGATTATTTCCCAAGCAACCTCCACTTCACACCAACATTCACATTAATCCCCGGCAAAGGTAATCCTCCAAAATCAACATAATTAGAATTAAGCATATTATTAACATCCGTAAAAACAAGAAAGCCATATTTCTCCCACGCAAAGCGAGCACCTGCAAGGAGGTATGGCTGATAAGGTTTTAGTACGCCTGTATCAAAATCGGTATATTCACCGGCTCTGTCGTTGAGTGCTACATTCCATGTGATATAAGTATTCTTAATAACATTATGATGAAATTTAAATAGCAACTGATGTCGCAGATAATCGAGTGCATATTTAGAGTCGTAATCAGCAGCTTGCTTGTCGGAGTTGATAAAAGAATATGACAAAGAAAGATTTTCAACAGAAGAATTATTGAAAGTGTAACCCATTGATATACTATATCCTAAAGTGTTTAATTCTACAAGATTCATACTCTGCCATTTAACCTCATCAGGATATTTTATCCA
Source organism: uncultured Paludibacter sp. (assembly GCA_937927845.1). Taxonomy (GTDB): domain Bacteria; phylum Bacteroidota; class Bacteroidia; order Bacteroidales; family Paludibacteraceae; genus Paludibacter. The sequence goes on along the minus strand of CALFXE010000090.1, from coordinate 56,408 downwards.
GTCGATTATATTACTTCCTTTTCGATAAAAGCCATTAGCATTAAATTGCAAATTTCTGAGTTTATATTTCAAACCCAATTCTGAAGTAAGTGATGATTCAGGATGTAGATTAGGATTTGCTGTTTGTGTGGCACTCTGATAATATAAATCGGTAAAGGTCGGCAAGCGCGAAGCTGAATTTAAAGCAGCATGCACAATGAAATTGTTGACCGGAAGATAACTAACATCAGCACCCCAATTATATTTTGCTCCAAATTGTTGATTATATGACATCGACCCTCCTGCTGAAACATAGATACTTCCAAAAGCTTTAGAATAATCTACATAAGCAGTATTCACCAAGCGATCGGAAGTTTTTGTAAAATGTTTCTCGCTTTTTCGTTCAAATCTATTAATCGGTTGCTTATTTATATCATCAATATTTTCACCAAGCACAGTGCTGAATATATGATCATAATGAGCTATCGCACCAAAAGAAATTTTACCATACTTGCTAAAATAATCAGCATTAAACGTAGCACCAACTACATCCGTAAGATGATAATTGTGGTCTACATACCAAGGTGCAGCATCCACAAAGCTTCTGAAAAGCTCGAATCTGTCGTAATGCTTTCGATAGTTTACATCAGCCGAAAGTAAAAGTCTGTTAATTGTTTTTTTCCAGCTTATAGAAGTGAAGAATGTTTCTGTATGCTCAAATTGATTAGGATAAGCCAAAGCATAAAAACCATTAGCTCCAAAAGATTTATTTTGATAACCAAGTTGAAAATCAAGTTTACCCACATTTTCTAAATTGAAATTAGTGTGAGAAAAGAAATTATAGGTATCAAAATCGGTATTATGTCTATAACCTTTACTTGAATTATGAGAAATAGATGAAAAATGAGAAATATTGGACTCATTTAATCCTACTGAAATCTTCTGCGAGAAAGTATTGAATGAGCCGGCAGTAAATAAGGCATCAATTTTATTTTTTGTGCTTGGGTTGGTAATAATATTTATTGCACCGGAAAAAGCTTGACTACCATATTTTCGAGCTGCACTGCCTTGAAGAACCTCAATATCAGAAATTTCGGATAAGTCGACCGGTATATTCAAATTATGATGACCGGTTTGCCTGTCCGTAATATCCACACCATTCAATAACACCAATACCTGATCGAAAGAACCTCCACGAATTGAAATGTCAGATTGAGTGTCTCCAACACCACGCTGGCGAATATCCACACCCGATACACTTTTTAGAAAACCATCAAGTCCGGATGACGGAGCAATTTTAATATCCTGAGAAGAAAATGATTGAAGATACCTACCCGTACCGGGAAACTGAATTTCGTGTACAGCGGAAACCTGTAATTCATCGAGCAGAATTTCTGTGGAATCGGTAAGTTCGACTGCCGAAACTGTAGCACCACCGGCAACAAGTAAGAAGAAAAGCGAGAAGACCTGACTAAGAGATTCTATACCGTTATTTAGAGATTTTACAGCAACGCCAACCTTCAATTTACCTATAGTAATAGCTTTACCCAAACTTGCAAATACAGCATAAGCCTTTCTCGACCACTTACGAAATCTAATCGTTGTTTTTCTGAATATAATTGTTTTCAAAATCTTCTTAATTTATTTAAAACCACATTTTGTTAAGTTTGCCACGCCATACATCAGAGTAAGTAGTTACACCTGATGTGCCCTGACTACGACCGCCAAATAGATAAATAAAATGATTTGCATCATCAAGCACAACCGACTGATTGGAGCGAGCTTGATAAATAACATCTTTATCTATATCCTTAATAACATTATAAATACTATCGGTTTTTCTCCAACTCAAACCTTCATCGATTGACTCTCGATAACCATCTTCGATAACCCTGCCATTGATTCCTTGTCCACCGAACATCAGCAGTTTATTGTCGTAATTTATCAATTGCGCACCTGATAATGCTTCGAATGACTTCTTACCATCCATAAAATTCACCCAAACATATTTATTGGAAATATCTTTTTGTACATTCCACACTGAAGATAAAATCTCACCACTCTTAGAGTAACCTCCTAAAACGATAGCCTTAGGTTTGTTTGTTCTTGATTTAAAAGACAGAGAAGCAAAATCCACAATCGGGAAATTAGCAGGAATTTCTTCCTTAAGTTGCCAATTTACACCATCTGAGGAAGTGGCAAAATAATATTTATTACTTGCATCTTGCTTATATACAGCCCATAAATTATCTTCAAGCTCAAATAATATAGTGATTACAGAATTACCGGCAGCAACATTCGGGTTAGCACCTGACCAGTTTATACCATCATCAGAAGAGTAAATCAGCCCATCATCATGAGCAAGCATCAACTTATCTTTAAACGACACCAAATGCCTTAATTGCGCAAAAGTAGGCATCCCAACAATACTTTCATTACTCCAAATCTCACCATCGGGAGAAGAATATAAATAGTTTTTCAGTCCGGAACTCGCAAAGAACAAGAACTTATTATTGAAAAAAACAGCCTTTTGCACATCTCCGCTATGACTATATACAGAAGGTGTAAGTTGATTCCAGAGATACAATTCACCCTCAATAGTGTGTACATTTACCTTAATATTATATTTTTTCGGATTAGCAGTGCTGAGCGATGGGAAGTTTAGCACATATTTAACACGAGTAAAATCTATAGTATCCTTTCCGGTAAGAGGAACAGTGTCAAGTCCGGTACCAAGTGTATCCGTCATAATCAGATAGCAAGCCGAAGTGCTTTTAAACGCAAAAGTAGGAAAAACACTATCTATACGTGTATTATAAGGTAGTGAGTCGAGATTAACTATTACAGAATCTAACAACAAATCGTCATACTCAAGAGAGAAAACAGCATTTTCCAATCCAGGTATACTATCATTTGCCGCAAATTTCAAAGACACAAAATTTGCATCTTCTGAATATTCAATATCATCATCGTCGTTCCACAAACACGAATTCAAAGTACTTAGAGCAATTACGAAAATCAGTAATTTATAAAAGTATTTTCCCATTTTACAGCACATTTTGGTATTTACGACCATTAATATTTAAAATTCAGAGTGCAAAAATAGTAACAAAAAAGCTGTTAACCTTATATAAGATTGAATATTTATATTTTTTAATTAAATGACAAGCAATTACTTCAGTTCGAGAGTAACCGGACAATGATCTGAATGTACAACATCGACAAGAATTTCTGCACCTCTCAGATTGTCTTTTAAAGGCTTACTAACCCAATGGTAATCAATACGCCACCCTACATTACGAGATCTTGCACCTCCACGATAACTCCACCAGCTATAACGTTCAGGAGCTTGATCGAAGACTCTAAAAGAATCAATCATACCGGTCGCTTCGTATCTATCTAACCATTCGCGCTCCTCAGGAAGAAATCCTGAAACTCCAATCTGACGTTGAGGATTGTTAATATCTATAGGTTTATGACAGATATTATAATCGCCACAAACGACTAAATTTGGTCTGGTTTTACGTAATTCTTCAATAAAAGGCAGGAAATCTTCAAGAAATTCCATCTTAAAAGCCTGACGTTCATCACCTGACGATCCGGAAGGGATATATACACACAAAACAGATAAGTCGCCAAAGTCTGCACGAATAACACGACCTTCAGAATCATATTTTGGGTTATTCATACCCACAACCACATTATCGGGAGCTATTTTCGTAAGAATAGCCACACCGCTATATCCTTTTTTTTCAGCAGAATGAAGGTAAGAAGTATAACCCATTTCAGCAAAAAGCATAGTGTCTATCTGATCGGGCTGAGCCTTAGTTTCCTGAAGGCATAGCACATCAGGCGATTCCTCTTTTAACCAATCCGCAAAACCCTTGTTAAGAGCAGCGCGGATACCGTTTACGTTGTATGAAATTATTCGCATATTTTTTTTATTGTCTATGGTCTATGGTCTATGGTCTATGGTTTCTTGACTATTGACTATTGACTATTGACTATTGACTATTTCTTACTGATTCGCTTTTTTAACTTTCTGATATAATTCAGAGGCAAAAACAAAATCATTCAGTTCCTCATTTTCAACATGAAAGATATCTTCTTTACTACCTTCCCATGCTTTTTCACCTTTATTGATAAAGATGATATGCTCACCTATCTCCATCACCGAGTTCATATCATGTGAATTAATAATAGTAGTGATATTAAATTCATGTGTAATTTCGCTGATAAGTTGATCGATAATCAAAGAAGTCTTTGGGTCAAGTCCGGAATTTGGCTCGTCGCAAAAGAGATACTTAGGTTGCAATGAAATAGCACGGGCAATAGCAACACGCTTCTGCATACCGCCACTAATTTCCGAAGGAGCAAGATGATAAGAATGTTCGGGCAAATCAACACGTTTCAGACAAGTAATAGCCCTATCTTTCATCTCCTCTTTAGAAGTGCGTGAAAACATTTCAAGCGGATACATAACATTTTCGAGCACACTAAGCGAATCGAACAAAGCCGAACCTTGAAACAACATTCCCACCTCACGACGTAAAATTCTGATATCACTCATTTTCATATCAGGTAAATTCCGCCCATCATATTCAATTCTACCATTATTGATGCGATGCAGACCAATAATACTTTTCATCAGAACAGTCTTACCCGATCCACTTGCACCAATAATCATATTTGTTTTACCTGCTTCAAAATCAGCCGATATATTTTTCAGAACATGATTATCACCAAAAATCTTATCTACATTTTTAACGCTTATCATAATTACAATATTTCCATGTCACACTTTGGTTTATTGTCTATTGTCTATAGTCTATGGTCTGTTGACTATTGACTATTTTATTACTAATCACTAATTCAACATCACATTAGTTATCAGCAAATTAAAGAACAATATCAAGATACTGCCATTCACCACAGCATTTGTACTTGCCTTACCCACATCTAACGCACCACCATAGGCATAATATCCATAATATGCTGCAACAGACGATATTATAAAAGCAAACACCAAAGATTTCACTAAAGAATAGAACACATAATACGGAATAAAGGCATACTGAATACCGAGCAGATAGTCGGCTGTAGTAATTATATCACTAAATACTCCAACTAAATAACCACCAACTAATCCGATTGTCATACTGAAAATCACTAAGAAAGGCATCATAAATACAAAAGCCACAATTTTTGGAAGAATAAGATAATTAGCCGAGTTAACACCCATTATTTCAAGGGCATCAATTTGTTCGGTAATACGCATTGTACCAATTTCCGAGGCGATATTAGAGCCAATTTTTCCTGCTAATATCAAACACAATATAGTAGATGAAAATTCGAGCAATAGAGTATCTCGTGTAACAAGTCCGGTACTATAAGTCGGCAGCATCGGGTTTTCCGTGTTTAACTTGGTCTGGATAGTCATAATAGCTCCAATAAAAATTGAGATAATCACAACAATTGGTAGCGACTGTAACCCAAGTTTTTCTAATTCTTTTGGTAGTTGGCGGAAGAACATACGCCATCGGTCGGGGGCAACTAAAACTCTTTTCATTAAGAGCGTATACTTGCCGGTATCTTGAAAGATATTCATTTTACAAAATAATTTAGTAGTAAAACTAATAAAGAGTGCAAATATACTGAAAAGAGAATTAACGACAAAAGTAGAACGTGCTAATTTATAACTTAAATCTCCTCTGATTCAGTTGTAATCCTTTTTTATCAATACTTGCTTTTTTAACTGATGGTAATAACCTCTTGTCTGTAATTCTTGCTTTAACTTTTGCCGGAGCACCTTGAGAACTTGGTTTTGTTCCGTCTATATATTTAAACTGTCCTTCGAAAGTTCCCCATATCCTCGAACCAAAACGATCGAAAAACTCGTATTCTATCACGTAATCATCTCCGGATTTCACAACTTCCATAGTGCCGGTTTTGATTTTCTTGATTGATTCTCCAAAAAACCAAGTTCCCCATTCATTGTATGATTCATCATAATATCCTGGCATTAATGTAAAAGGTTTGAGATCATCATAAGTAATATAATCCATGTTCTTATTTATTATATTGTATGTTCCTTCCGGAATATAATCTTTTACACTTAATGTCGTGTTAAATTCCAATTGGAATATATCGCCTTCCCATAAATCAGAATCAAAATCTACAATATCAGTTCCCAGAAAGGCATTAAAATTATTGGTACTCTTAGAGTTATATGCATCTCCATAATAAACCAACAATCCTTTTGTCATATCAGCCTTTATATCCTCAGGATTACGCTCATCTGACTCATTTACAATACCTTCATAGCTAAATTGAATAATCTCATCATCTTCTAATATTAAATCGCCCGAAACTTCAAAAGTTGAACCTTTTTTAGTTATCGAAAAATTCCCATCATTTATTAATGTAGCATATATCCCATCATCAGTATATTGTCTAATATGTGTTCCTACAACATATAAATCTCCATCATATTCAAATGATTCTCCGGGATAGAAAGTGTGAGTTTCTCTTTTCGTCGATAAAACAAATTCTTCTGGCGATAACGTATATAATAACGTATCGTACGATAATGGTAAATAAAAATCTAAAAATAACACATTGCCATTTCCGATAATTCGTCCTTCATCATTGAAAGATATAGTGTTGTCGTATAATAACATTTCGAAATTATTTGTCTCTGTTTCGTAATAATCACCCCAGTTAGAGGCTGTGGCTCCGGAAAAAGTAAATATCTTTTGGTTTACTGTTACATCACAAACATGCGATTGTTCCCCAATTTGGACTGTAAACTGTGAAGTACCGGATTTTAAAGCTTTAACTGCAAGGGTTTTAGTAAGAGATTTTTTTGATGTGTTGTTATTCAAATCAGATATATCTTGAATGGACAAAATAGTTGGATCTTCTATTCTCCATGTCATAGACATATCGCTAATATCTCCAATATAAGACACAGTAACAGTTATTGTATCGTATTTTCCAACTAATAGAGAAATTTCACTTTTGTCGAACGCTATACGAGAAATTTCATTTTGTTCACATGAAGTGAAAAATAATATACCTGATAATATCAGGAATAAAGAATGTTGCAGTAGCCTATTCATTTCTAATAATTTTAGTCGACAAATATAACTGAAAAAATTGATTGTTATTGTTTTTTTATTGCTTAAATCAGAAATACAATTAATTTTGCAAATTGTGATTGAAAATAAATTGAAAAGTAAACGCGCAGTTCGTAAATATTTAATATGATAAAGCATAAAATACTGACTTTATTATTTCTGCTATCAAGCTTCTATATGTTTTCACAGGAACTTTCAGTGAAAGGAACTGTAGTCGATGAATCGGGAGAAGCTGTGATAGGCGCAACAGTTATAATAAAGGGCAGTACACAATATGGTACCGTAACAGATATTGATGGTAATTTCACCTTAAAGCTGCCAACAGTCAAAGCTACTTTAATTGTTTCGTATATAGGGATGCAAACTCAAGAAATTGTAGCTACTCAGAATATGCGTGTTGTGATGTTATCCGATTCAAAAGAGCTTGAAGAAGTGGTGGTTACCGGTATGATGAAGATGGACAAGCGGCTGTTTACCGGTGCAACTGACAAGTTAGATGCTTCTAAAACAAAAATTGATGGTATCACTGATGTTAGTAGAGCGTTAGAAGGTCGCTCTGCCGGTGTGTCTGTACAAAATGTTTCAGGGACTTTTGGTACTGCTCCGAAAATTCGTGTACGTGGTGCTACTTCTATTTACGGCAACTCTAAGCCACTTTGGGTTGTAGATGGTGTAGTGATGGAAGATGCTATTGATGTGTCGAGTGATGCTTTGTCGTCGGGTAATGCCGAAACACTTATTTCTTCCGCGATTGCAGGCATTAATGCCGATGATATTGAAAGTTTTCAGATTTTGAAAGATGGCTCGGCAACTTCCATTTATGGTGCAAGAGCTATGGCAGGCGTGGTGGTTATTACTACTAAAAAAGGTAAAGCAGGTGTAAGTCGAGTGAATTATACAGGTGAATTTACTTCTCGCTTGGTTCCTTCTTACTCTGAATTTAATATCTCTAATTCCCAACAGCAAATGGGAATCTTTCAAGAGATGGAAGGTAAAGGCTGGTTAGAATTTACTGCTCTTGCCAATGCAGCAAACAGCGGTGTGTATGGTAAAATGTATCAGCTTATTAATCAATATGAAAACGGCAAGTATGGTTTGGAAAATTCAGAAACTGCAAAAAATGCCTATCTGCGTGAAGCCGAGTTTCGTAATACCGACTGGTTTAGTTTGCTTTTCAATAACAGTCTGACTCAAAACCATGCGGTAAGTATTTCATCAGGGACAGATAAGGCAAAGTTTTATGTTTCCCTGTCGGCATTTGACGATCCGGGTTGGACAAAATCTTCATCTGTTCAGCGTTATACGGCAAATGTAAACGGTTTATATAATATCAGCGATAAGTTATCGATTAGTTTGCTAACCAATGGTGCATATCGCGAACAAAAAGCTCCTGGTACACTTAGTCAGGATGTTGACGTGGTTCGTGGCGAAGTGAAGCGTGATTTTGATATCAATCCTTACAGCTTTGCTCTTAATTCTTCCAGAACGCTCGACCCAAAAGAATTTTACACACGTAATTATGCTGCTTTTAATATCTTCCATGAACTTGATAATAACTATATCGACTTAAATGTTGCCGATTTGAAATTTCAAACCGAATTAAATTGGAAGATTATTAAAGGGCTTGAGGCTAATCTTCTTGCTGCCATAAAGTATCAGTCATCTTCTCAGGAACATCATATCAAAGACCGCTCTAATCAGGCTGAAGCATATCGTGCGGGTGTTTATCCCGAAGATGCAACCATAGCCGAACGTAATCCGTTGCTATACACTGATCCGGATAATCCGAATGCTTTACCGGTTTCTATCTTACCTGTTGGCGGTATTTATAATCGTACAGCTTACAATATGAAAGGAGTAGATTTCAGAGCTTCTGCAACTTATAATACCACTTTTGCAGATACTCATATTGTCAATCTTTTCGGCGGAATGGAAACAGGCTCTGTTGATCGTCAGCGCACCTGGTTTCGCGGATGGGGATATCAGTACGACAACGGAGGTATTCCTTTCTACGACCCGAATGTATTTAAACAAGGTAAGGAAGAAAATGCTGATTATTACACAAATACATCAACATACACGAGAGATGTAGCTTTCTTTGCATCAGGCACTTATTCTTATCTTGGAAAATACATATTTAACGGTACAGGACGTTATGAAGGTTCTAACAAACTCGGTCGCTCAAGGGCTGCAAGATGGCTTCCTACATGGAATGTATCGGGTGCATGGAATGCGCATGAAGAGGATTGGTTTGAGTCTGTTTCGGCATCTGTACTCTCATTTGCTTCATTTAAAGCTTCGTATTCTCTGACAGCAGATCGCGGACCTTCTTTCGTAACAAATTCGTTAGCTGTATTTAAAAGTTACACTCCATGGCGACCAACAGCAGGGGTATCTGAATCAGGTATTTATATAGAAGATTTAGAAAATAGTGAGCTGACTTACGAAAAGAAGCATGAGTTTAATATTGGTACGAGCTTAGGTTTCTTGAAAAACAAGATTAATGTCGAAGCCGATTTCTACACGCGTAATAACTTTGATTTAATAGGACTTATTTACACTCAGGGAGCCGGTGGTCAGATTGCTAAATATGCGAATGTGGCATCTATGAAATCTAAAGGTATTGAGCTTACTGTTTCAACTAAAAACATGCAGACTAAAGATTTCCGTTGGGAGACCGATTTTATCTTTTCGAAAGCTGTGAATGTTATTACACAATTAGATACCCGCTCGAATGTTATTCAGTTAATTTCAGGTTCGGGCTTTGCTAAAAAAGGATATCCGGTCAGAGCTTTGTTTTCCATACCTTTTAACGGGTTAAACGAGGAAGGTCTGCCAACCTTTATCAATCAAGATGATGAAGAAACTCTTACTGATATTAATTTTCAAGAATTTGAGAAGTTAAGTTTTTTAAAATATGAAGGTCCGTCAGATCCAACAATTACAGGAAGTCTCGGCAATAATTTCAGTTGGAAAGGCTTGAAATTAAATGTGTTTATCACTTACTCGTTTGGGAATAAAGTCAGACTCAATCCGGCATTTGCATCTAAATATTCTGATTTAAGTTCTATGCCGAGAGAATTTAAAAATCGTTGGGTATTGCCCGGAGATGAAGAATACACTTCTATACCAGTTATAGCCAGCGTTCGTCAGAATCAAAAATATTCAGATTTAAGTTATGCTTATAATGCATATAACTATTCCGACCAACGTATTGCTGATGGAGGTTTTGTACGTATGAAAGAAATTTCTTTGTCGTATGATATACCTCGTAAATATACCGATCCTTTGAAATTAAATAATTTGAATCTGAAATTGCAAGCGACTAATCTGTTCTTGCTTTATTCGGATAAGAAATTAAATGGTCAGGACCCTGAGTTTTTCAATAGTGGAGGCGTTGCAACACCAATGCCCAAGCAGTTTACTGTCACCTTAAGATTTGGAATTTAATGTGAGAATGTGCTAATGTGAGAATATGCTAATATGCTAATATGCTAATCCCGACAAATCGGGACAAGTTATGCTAATATGTTAATTGTAAATTGTAAATTGTAAATTGTAAATATATTATAATGTGAGTATATGGAAATATGTAAAAATATAAATATGTCGGTGTTTGGATGTGCCAACAAATCCCGATTTGTGCAATTTATTAGCACATTAACATATTGGCACATTAGCACATTTATATTGTTGTTTTTCACTTCTTGTGATCAGTTCTTAGACACCCTACCCGACAACAGAACAAGCATTGATACCCAACAAAAAATATCTCAGCTTTTAGTTGCTGCATATCCTGATGCAAATTATGCTGTATTGGCCGAATTGAGTTCAGATAATTTTGTTGACAATAATGCTATTCTACCGGTTAAGTTAGCTCCATTTGAGCGTATGCATGATGAGATATTCAGTTGGAGTGATGTAACTTCTTCCACTCAACAAGATAGTCCATCCTACGTTTGGGAGAGGTGTTATGCCGCAATAGCCACAGCAAATCAGGCTTTAAAAGCTATTAAAGAATTGGAGGAAACCGACCCTAAGATTGATTTAGCTACACAAAAAGGAGAGGCATTATTATGTCGTGCTTACAGTCATTTTATCCTCGTAAATATTTTCAGTCATACCTATAAAGATGAAATTGCGAGTAAAAATGATAAAGGGATACCGTATATTACAGAACCTGAAACAAAAGTTTCCGTACAATATATTCGTGAATCAGTTCAATCAGTTTATGCTAAAATTCAGCAGGATTTAGAAGATGGATTATCTTTAATTACAAATCAAAATTTAGTAGTTCCAAAATATCATTTCAATAAACAAGCTGCTGCTGCTTTTGCTGCACGTTTCTATCTTTACAAAAGAGATTACCCTAATGTGGTTAAATATGCAAATCAGGCTTTATCTGCTAATCCTGCAACTATATTGAGAGATTGGTCGATAAACTACGACAATTCAGATGCAATTACATATGATTACATCAGCAAAGACAATGCATGTAATTTTATGATTTTACCAACAAGTTCTCTATTCGGTAGAATATACGGTACACGTTATGGTCATAATGGTGAAGCTATGTATGGCTCTACATACGGACCGGGTCCGACATGGACAAACTCACTGCCTTGCTTCGATGGTAAACTTTATATTGTTGGTCAACAAGACTATGGTGTGTTTTTCCCAAAAGCTTCGGAAATGTTTGAATATACAGATAAAGTTGCAGGTATAGGCTATACACATATAGTACGAGCAGAGTTTACGGCAGAAGAAACCCTATTGTGCAGAGCAGAAGCTTTGGTTTATCTAAACAGGATAAGTGAAGCTGTTAATGATTTACAGATGTGGAATCAATCGCATTTAGCACCCAAAGCACTTACAGAATCGTTAATTCAAAATTTCTATAGGTCAACTGACTCTATTTTTGTAAACCCTCTCAACAACAGAATGATAAGTCAGAGTTTTGCAATATCATCCAATCAATTGCCTTTTATTCATTGTGTTTTGCATTTCAGACGAATAGAAACTATGTTCGATGGTTATCGTTGGTTCGACATCAAAAGATATGGAATAGAGATAGAGCGTAAAATAGCAGGAAAAGGTACTGACATACTAAAATATGACGACCCACGCAGAGCAATCCAGCTACCTCAAGAAGTCATAACTGCCGGCATGGAGGCAAATGCAAGAAAATCAACTCCTGTTTCTACAGGGAGTTATAAGAAATGGAAATGAATAAATGATAACATCAGCAAATAATATGAACAAAACAATAATATTTATTCTGTCAATCGCTCTTCTTTTATCTTGTTCGCAGAACGAGGTGTTAGGTCCAAGTATATTTGATACGGAAGATCGCTTAGACGCAAATTCTGTAAGTTATGAGTTTGACAGCTGGTTACGCGAAGCTTATCTAAAACCCTACAATCTCGATTTCCGTTATCGCATGGAAGATGTCGGTTCGGATATGGATTATAACCTTGTGCCGACCTCTTTCGAGAAGTCGCAGCAAATGGCTAAATTAGTTAAGTATCTGTGGTTTGATGTGTACGGCACAATAGTCAGTTCTGAATTTCTCAAAGAAAATGGTCCGCGTATCATACATCTTATTGGTTCACCAGCCTATAATCCTATTTCGGGCACTATGTTGCTTGGTACTGCCGAAGGAGGTCTGAAAGTTACGCTATACAGATGTAATGAGTTAGATTTTACGGATATAGACATGCTGAATGAATATTATTTCAAGACTATGCACCACGAGTTTGCACATATTCTTCATCAGAAAAGAAATTATCCTGTGGAGTTCGGACTTATTTCTCAGGGCAAATATAATCCTCTCGGATGGCAATATAAAACTGATTCGGAAGCGGCTACCCTTGGTTTTGTTTCTCCTTATGCAGGCAGTCAGAATCGCGAAGATTTCGTGGAGATAATCGCTAATTACTTAGTGAAAAGTGACGCTCAATGGAATAATATCCTCAACTTAGCATCTAATCCGGGTGTAGATTATGATGGTGTTACTCTTCCCGATGATGGTATTGATGGTAAGGCTATAATTTTGCAAAAGCTTGATATTGCAAGAAATTGGCTTAAAGATTCATGGGATATTGATTTAGAGGCATTACGTACTGAAATTATACAAAGACAACTGAATATTAACGATGCATTCAATTAATATGAGAAAGCTGAATAAAATAACATATTTCGTATTTACTTTAATAAGCTTAATATTAGCTTCTTGTAATACTGAAGAACCGGATATTTTCGATACATCACCAGCAGAGAGGATAAATCAAGCTATCTCAGATTATCAGTCTGTATTAACAAGTGCTGAAAACGGTTGGGAAATGGATTATTTTGCTAATCCGCTAAGTGGCGGTTATACTTTATTGATTAAGTTCAATAAATCAGGAAATGCAATTTTTGCATCGAGACATGAATACACTGTAAATAAAGCTTATGAAACCGATAGCTGTCTGTTTGATATTATTAGCGACAACGGTCCGGTACTCACATTCAACACCTATAGCAATATTCTTCATATTTTTGCCAGTCCTGATTTTATCGATGATCCTTATTATTATGGTTACGGACTTGAGGGCGATTATGAGTTTGTTATCACCAAAGCTACGACTGACTCAGTATGGCTGAAAGGTAAAAAATACGGTTCGGATGTGTTGTTGCATAAACTTGAATCGGCAGTTAATTGGCAATCTTACATGAATAATCGTTATGATTTCAACTCAATGATTTTCTCAGCAAAGGCTCCTGATTTAAGTTTGAAAATCGACAGAGTGACATATAAATTTGCTTATGGATATTCCCATGTATTTAATGTAAAACGTGGTTCTGATACATCTTTGGATATTCCGTTTATTACAACTGACAATGGTATAAAACTTTATAAAGATATTGAACTTGAGGGGTATACATTTAGAGAGTTTAAAATTAATAATGCTAAGAATGCTCTTGTAAGCGTTGAAAATCCGCAATTAAAACTTGTGGGAGCTGATGATTTATCTAATTATTTTATTTCAAAGACTAAAGCTATATGGACTTTCAATACTAATAATACAAGTTCTAATATAAATCAATTACTTCAAGATGTCGCACAATCATCCATAGCTTTATATGCTGCTGACAGTGTTGCTGTAACAATAGAATATAGCACATCGCGTCAGTCATTTGTGTTAGCAATCACAACTTTCAAAGGTGATATTAAAACCGAAGGTCTGATTAATCTTTCGTTCGATGCTTATGGTTATGATGAAATCAAAATAAGCTATAAAGATAATCAAGGTAATGTAAAAGGTAATTCGCAAGGATTACAGTATTACAACGACATACCGGAATTAGCAAACTTTTTAGAGTTACTTTCTACCACTTATGATTTATATACTGTCTCAAAATTAAATCCATTTTATATTCAGTTTTATAAAAAGGGTGATGCACAGACGTATTTTGAGATAAAGTAGGCAGACTATCACAGTCTTTTCACCTCGTCCATCGTAAGACCGGTAACTTTTACAATAACCATGATATCAAGACCCTCGGCTTTCATATTTCGAGCAATTTCTGTTTGTTTGCGTTTTTCACCTCTCTCCAATCCTTCTTTTCGACCTTTGCTTAATCCTTTCTCCAAACCTTTCTCCAACCCTCTATTCAATCCCTTCTGTTCGGCAAATGACAATGTAGCAAGAGTGTCACGATAGTTTCTGATGCTTCTGTCGTAACGTATACGGTCTTCTTTACTCAATGCGGAGATGTCGACTATTTTCTCCAACTTTTCGAAAATCGGTTTGTAAGCCTTAAATGGCATTCTGTCTAATGCTTCCATATTCTCCTGTCTAAACGTTGATTTATATGATTTACATGATTAAGATGATTATAATGTCTGCACTGATTTATACCGTTTATTGTTCAAACGTTTGAAGTTGAGGCTACGCTCTCCAAAATTTATTAAGAGACCTACTTCTAAATTATATGCTTCCAAATAATTAGTTGCTTGTGCAAAATGTACATCTTGCAAATGTATGACAGCTTTTAACTCGACAGAAATTATATCTTCTACTAAGAAGTCAACTCTCCTCGTTCCTATATGCTGTTCTCTATAATAAATTGGCATTTCAAATTCGCGACTAAATTTAAGACCTGCTAATCGCATTTCAATCTGCAACGCTCTTTGGTATATGACTTCCTGAAACCCATTTCCCAATTGCCCATGTACTCGCATGGCACAACCGATAACCGGAGAAGTAATTGCTAAATGTGGTTATTCAATATTTATCATAATAATCACACCATCATATACCTTTTATAATCATCTTAATCATGTAAATCATATAAATCATGGTTTAGACATTATTATTATTATTTGTATCGCCATCACGACACGACACAAAAATACGAAATATGATTTGAATAAAAACCATTAAAAGGTAAATTAATCAGGTAGGATGAAAAGTTTTTACCTTTTGCGTGTTTTTCGACAAATGTGCTGTTTTTTACGGATACTTCCTTTACAGATATAATATAAAACGAGTATATTTTTGAAAGCACATTATCACATCAATAAACCGCCATTTTTATCTGCTTGAAGAAATCATTGCCTTTGTTATCTACTAAGATAAAAGCTGGGAAATCCTCTACTTCGATTTTCCATATGGCTTCCATACCTAATTCAGGGAAAGCTAAACATTCTACATGCTTGATGTTTTGTTCTGCTAATATGGCAGCCGGACCGCCAATAGAACCAAGATAAAAGCCACCGTATTTCTTACAGGCATCAGTTACCTGCTGACTCCTATTCCCTTTTGCAATCATTATCATACTGCCACCCTTCGACTGAAACAAATCAACATATGAATCCATGCGACCGGCAGTGGTAGGACCAAATGAACCTGATGGCATTCCCTTAGGAGTCTTAGCCGGACCGGCATAGTAAATAGGATGATCTTTTACGTATTGCGGTAGTTCTTCACCATTATCGAGCATCTCTTTTAACTTTGCATGAGCTATATCGCGACCCACGACTATTGTTCCCGATAATGACAATCTGGTCGAAACAGGATATTTAGACAGTGTTTCAAGAATATCCTTCATCGGACGATTTAAATCAATCTTCACAGCTTTGTCTTCTCCTTGCTGACGATATTCTTGAGGAATATATTTAGCCGGATTATCCTCCAATCTTTCTACCCATATACCATCTTTATTTATCTTAGCTTTTATATTTCTATCTGCTGAGCAAGATACAGCCATGCCAACAAAACATGACGCTCCATGACGTGAAAGTCGCACCACCCTTACGTCATGTGCAAAGTATTTTCCGCCAAACTGTGCCCCCATTCCATAATTTTGAGCAGCTTTCAGCAACTTAGCTTCCATTTCAACATCGCGAAAAGCCTGTCCTAATTCATTGCCTGTTGTAGGCAAATCATCATAATATTTTGTTGATGCAAGTTTAACTGTTTTCATACAAGCATCTGCGGATGTACCTCCAATCACAAAAGCAAGATGATAGGGCGGACAAGCAGACGTTCCGAGAGTAGTCATCTTTTCAGTTAGAAATTTCTCTAAAGAAACAGGATTCAGTAATGCTTTGGTTTCTTGAAACAGATATGATTTATTTGCCGAACCGCCTCCTTTGGCGATAAACAAAAACTTATATTCATTGCCCTTTGCAGCCATCAAATCAATTTGTGCCGGAAGATTTGTACCTGTATTCACTTCATCGTACATGTTCAGAGCAGCATTCTGCGAATATCGAAGATTTTCATATGTGTATGTCTCATAAATGCCTCTTGATAAGGCTTCTTCATCGGAGCCATCTGTATATACATTATTTCCTTTTTTTGCATAAACAGTTGCCGTACCGGTATCCTGACAAAAAGGCAAAATTCCTTTAGCTGCTATTTCAGCATTACGAAGCATGGTAACAGCAACATATTTATCATTCTCGCTGGCTTCCGGATCGCTTAGAATACTTGCCACTTGCTGCTGATGCTCAGGACGTAAAAGGAAAGAGCAATCGTGCATGGCAGTACGTGCCAAGGCAGTCAGCCCTTCGGGTGCAACTTTCAATATCTCTTCACCTTCAAAAACTGATGTGCTTACATAATCTTTTGTCAATAAATAATACTCAGTTTTCTTATCTTCACCCATTGCGAAAGGGTCCTGATACTTAAATTCTTTAGCCATAAGTGTATATTAATTTTATTTTGTTGCAAATTTACAAATACTTTGTATAATTTCCATCTTTAATTTACTTTATCTCTTAATAACCCTTTTAACAATTATCTGCCTATCAACTGAATGTAATTTTATCAGATAAACATTAGAAGGTAATCCTGCAAGATTAATTATTCTATCATCACTTAAAGTAGTTAATTGACTAATAGTCTGTCCGGTTATATCCAGGATTTCGTAATGAGTAATCTCAATATCTGATTTCATAACTTGTACAAAATCAACTGCCGGAGATGGATATAGGACAACATCGGGCATATCAAATACATATTGATTATTTGTAAGCAGTTCATTAGACACAGTCCAGTTAGATGCAATGGAATTATTCGAATTCAAATCAATTAACTGAAGATAATAACCTTTACCATCAGCTTTTGTATTCCAAGGTGCTTCATCAAAATAAGTAATATCATTAATGGTATTGCCAAATGCATCAACCAACCATAGTCTTTGAGATTTATTTGAAAGAAAGCGATAGTACTCACCAAATGCATCAATACCGTACCATTGCTTAAATTTATCGGCATTACTTGCCAGATATATCTCCTGATTAGGTTGAATTTTTGAATAACTCGGAAACTTGTATTCCATTCCTAATTCACGAAAATATATACCGGTTAAATCAACAACTTTATCACTGTTATTGGTAATAGCAATAAACTCGATAGCCTCATCAGTCTCATCATCTATAGACGACATTGGGTGATAGTTAATCTTTGAAATAACTAATTTGGGCATTGCCACATTAGCACAACTATTATAAGTAGTCAGGTTAGAATTCATCCAGTTTATTCTGTTTCTAATCCATGTTTTCAGTGATGTTATCTCATTTGATAAGTTTTTGACAGTGCCCCATCTATCTTTTTCCCTTACCGCAGCTTCAGAAACAAGTGAAATCAATTGATCTATTTTTTGTGTAACATAATCATAATTAAAAGGTTTACCGGCTACACTCATCTCTCTCCATCTTTTTGTAAGATAACATTTGAATGTTGAATTATGATACAAATCATACCAATACTTAGGACCTTCATTATCACCATTGTCAAATTGCAAAACATCATATCTACTTCTTGAACCGAAGACATCCAATCCATATGCGAGATTATAATCCCAAATCGGACCGGCACGTAGTTTTCCGTTTCTATCTTTATGGTAAAATGTACTGAAATGATATGAATCTACATTACTTGCAAATTCAGACATTAACATAAAATCGATAAAACTCGGTACATCAATAATATCCGGATATCCATCAATAATAGAAGCATTATTAGCAACCAATTGAAGTGTTTCGAACTGACCTTTAATATAATTGTGTTGAGATACAGTTATTTCAGTTGGCTTTGGAGAGTGATGAATAAAATCTGTATTTACTCCTCTGTTCGATTGCATACGCCATGCAACAGGGTCGCCTCCGGTTGTTTTATCCGACTTAGTTACATAACCTCCTGAAAGTTCAGGGAATGTATTGTCGGCATTGGTCATCTTAGTAATATTGATACGATTATTATCGATTTTGAGCTTTTCCATGAAGATATACAAGCCCTTATAATCACCATTTATTATTAACTCACAAAACTGCTGACGAGGTGAATAATTACCCATTTCACGATAAAGTTCGTATGACAAGTAATCTCTAATCAAAGAATTATCATATGCTAAAGCATTTAAAACCCAGTCGTTTTCTTTTGGCATACCCAAAATGCTGACATTATTATTTGTTACCCCATCAGCCTGATAAGTAGTTAAACCATAAGGTTTTTTAGGTAGATTTTGTGAAGTCGAGCCTCTAAATTCGATTCCGATTTTACCGTTATAATTCAAATATGGGTTGTTATTGGTAATATTTGCATCTGTTACGTAGTTTCGACTGCCATCCGGTCGGTATACAATTCTCATAGTTGCAGGAACTTTTGGTTCATCAACAATTTGATATTGCTTGCCGGTTTTGGGATTCATATCTGTAGTAATGATAACTATAGGAAGATTGCTGTCGGTGAAAGCTGCGGAATAAGACTTAAAAACAACAAGAGTCAAAATCAGAATTAGTATATATAATCTCTTTAAAAGCATTGATAATTATTAAATTTGGACTACAAAGATAGTTTTTTAGGCTTTAAATTCAATGTTTATTTGTTAGGACATCGTCATACTATAAAAATATTTGTAATTTTTATTCGAAAATATTTGTAAATATACAGAATTATAGTAATTTTGCACCGTTTTTATTAATAATTATACATTTATCTTATTGCTTTACATAACTAAATTAATACATTATGAAGAAGAAAAGAAACAGATTGCAAATTATTACAGAGATTTTAAGATCAACTGTAGTTAGTAGCCAGGAAGAATTATTAGAGATATTAGCTTCTCGTAAACTAAATGTTACGCAGGCAACTCTATCACGCGATTTAAAAATGCTTAAAGTCGCAAAAACTCCTTTGGCAAATGGAAGTTATAAATATGTCTTACCTCCTATCACCAAGACTATCAGTCCGCAAGGAACATTTAACAGCTTAACAGCAGGGGGATCTGCATTAAGCTTAGAATTTTCGGGACATCTTGCTGTAATGAGGACAAAGCCGGGATATGCTTCAGCTATAGCATGGGACATTGATAATAAAGGTTCTTATGAAATACTGGGTACTATTGCCGGCGATGATACAATTTTGATTATTCCAAGAGATGGCGTAACCCGTCAACAAATTTTAGATTTGCTAAATTTTACGCTCTCAGAAACAAAAACAAATGACGATATACCCTGATTAGGGTTAAATTATTAAATGAGATTAAAATGAATGTTGATAAAAAGGACAATATTATTGTCCGAATAGCCGGTGAGAGCCACTTAGGGTATGTAGATACAATTTTAGACACTATAGCAGAAGCAGCCAAAATAAGAGGGACCGGTATTGCACGTCGTTCGCCCGAATATATTGCACGTAAAATGAATGAAGGTAAAGCCATTATTGCATTGTCAGGAGATGAATTTGCAGGTTTTTGTTATATAGAAACTTGGGGTGACAAACAGTTTGTGGCAAACTCCGGATTAATAGTAGTAGATAAATTCAGAGGTCATGGTTTAGCCAAACGCATCAAAAAAATGGCTTTCGAGCTTTCTCGCACACGCTATCCTAATGCCAAAATTTTCGGACTAACAACAGGATTGGCTGTTATGAAAATCAATACAGAATTGGGTTATCGTCCTGTTACTTTCTCAGAACTAACTGATGATAACGAATTTTGGAAAGGTTGTGAAAGTTGTGTGAACTACGATATCTTGTTACGTACAAACCGCAAGCATTGTCTCTGTACCGGCATGTTATACGACCCAAACTGGGAAAAAGAGAAAAAGAAATCAAATGGTACTAAAGCAACTATTACCAAAACAGTTAAGAGTTTAGCGAATAAACTGAAAAAATAAATTAAAATCATGCAAGAAAAAGTATTATTAGCCTTTTCAGGCGGACTCGACACATCGTTTTGTGCGATGTATTTAGCAAAAGAAAAAGGATATGAAGTCCACACAGCAGTAGCAAATACAGGTGGATTTAGCGATGAAGAATTGAAAATCATTGAAGATAAAGCCTATAGATTAGGTGCTAAAACTCACAAAACTATTGATGTTACTGAAGAGTATTACGATAAAAGTATCAAATATATGGTTTTTGGGAATGTATTGAGAAACGGTACGTATCCAATCTCTGTAAGCTCTGAACGTATTTTTCAGGCAATAGCAATTATTAATTATGCAAAAGAAATTAATGCTGATTATGTCGCTCATGGTAGTACAGGTGCCGGTAATGATCAAGTGCGCTTCGACCTGACTTTCGATATCTTAGCACCAAATATAAAGATTTTGACTCCTACACGTGATATGGTCCTTACCCGTGAATATGAGATTAATTATCTTAAAGAACATGGTTTTGTTGCTGATTTCACAAAAATGGAATACTCGATCAACAAAGGACTTTGGGGTACGAGTATAGGAGGTAAAGAAACTCTGAAATCGGAACAGACCTTGCCCGAATCGGCATATCCAAGTCAGGTTGCGAAAGCTAAAGAAGAAACGATAAAAATAAGTTTCGAAAAAGGTGAAATTTCAGCTATTAATGGCGAGAAAGATACTAATAAAATCAACCTTATTAATAAGTTAGAAGATATTGCCAATAAATTTGGTATTGGTAGAGACATGCATATCGGCGATACAATAATCGGGATAAAAGGTCGTGTTGGCTTTGAGGCAGCGGCACCGTTATTGATAATCAATGCACATAAAATGCTTGAAAAACATACGCTTACCAAATGGCAACAATATTGGAAAGATCAATTGGGCACATGGTACGGAATGTTCTTACATGAGGCACAATACTTAGAACCTGTTATGCGCGACATCGAAAAGTTTCTTGAAAACTCACAACAAAATGTTACAGGTGATGTAATTATAAATCTTCGTCCGCTTGGCTATACTTTAGTAGGAGTTGAAAGTCCGTTCGATTTGATGAAAACTGATTTTGGTGAATATGGTGAAGTAAACAAAGCATGGAGTGCCGATGATGTTAAAGGATTCACAAAAATACTCGGTAATCAGATGAAGATATATTATAATGTACAGAAACGTAATGAGTAATGTCAAAAGTAGCCCCGCCGAGAATCGAACTCGAATCTAAAGTTTAGGAAACTTCCATTCTATCCATTGAACTACAGGGCCCCTTGTGTTTTCAGAAAATTCATGCAAAAGTACAATAAATATGGCAAAATCCAAAAATAAATATTTTGTTGTCTGGGATGGTGTAAAACCGGGTATTTATCATTCGTGGGAAGAATGTAAACAACAAGTTCATGGATATGTCGATGCAAAATACAAAGGATTTGCCTCTTTGGAAGAAGCTCAAATAGCGTTTAATTCATCATGTTGGGATTATATCGGCAAAAATGCAAAAGAACAAATCAAGAAGGCTAACGCATTGCTATTTAATGAGTTTGAGAAGCCTATATTAGACAGTCTTTCTGTAGATGCTGCCTGTAGTGGTAACCCGGGTTTAATGGAATATCGAGGTGTTTATACAAAAACCGGCGAAGAAGTGTTTCGGCAAGGTCCATTTAAACATGGAACTAACAACATCGGTGAGTTTCTGGCTTTAGTACATGGCATTGCACTTCTGAAACAAAAGAACCTTCAAATGCCGTTATATACAGATAGTAAAACTGCAATTGCTTGGCTCAAAAAGAAAAAAGCTAAAACCAATCTTGAACAATCTGACGAAAACGCAATACTTTTCGAACTTATTGAGCGTGCCGAGAAATGGCTTGCCAAGAATGAATACTCTACTGAAGTAATAAAATGGAACACAGAAGTCTGGGGCGAGATACCGGCTGATTTTGGGAGGAAGTAAATTTTTGGCACGCAGATAACGCTGATTTTTAAAATCCATGTGTGTCCGCGTTGCTTGCATCCGCTTTATCAGCGTTCTGTTTTAATAGCTTAACGAATATTCCTATTTGATCAACACCACAATCAG
The DNA here is from genome assembly GCA_937927845.1 of uncultured Paludibacter sp. Classification (GTDB taxonomy): domain Bacteria; phylum Bacteroidota; class Bacteroidia; order Bacteroidales; family Paludibacteraceae; genus Paludibacter. The sequence goes on along the minus strand of CALFXE010000090.1, from coordinate 33,520 downwards.
ATCCATTACATTAGTCTGTGTAGGACCGGTGTAAACATGTCCGCCAACTTTTTCGAAGAAATGGAAGGAATCGAAATTATCTAAGAAACCTTTAATGTCGACTCTTTGTAATGCAGCATTATTGACTGTACTGCTATCGATAATTGCACCGGCAACATCAGTCGGACCGTCAGTACCATCACTGCCGGCACAAAGAATTATAACATTTTGTGTGTCGCTTATTTTTGTTGCTAAATATAAAGCTAAATGCTGATTTCTGCCTCCCAAGCCTTTTCCGTTTATTTTGATAGTTGGTTCTCCTCCAAAAAGAAGACATATTGGCTTAGAGTTTTTTCTATTTTCTACATATTGCTTTATCGTTTCAATAATAAAACCAGTCACAGCCTTATAGTCTTGCTCCAAGCTGTCTGTAATAATGTGTGTGTCAAAACCCAATGATTTTGCATAAATTGTAGCACCCTCAAGAGCTACTAAATTATTACCTATAAGATGATTATGAGTGTTTTTAAAGCAAGGATGAAATTCATCAGGCGTATCTCTAATAACGTCAGCCATGCCAAGTAATAAATGATGTTTTGCCGATTCAGGTATATGTTTATATAAACCATAATGTTTTAAAATCCGCGTCGCTTCATTAAAATCAGAAGAATCGGGAGCAGTGGGACCGGAAGCGATAACATCAACAGGATCACCCACAACATCAGATAAAATTAAGCTCAAACATGAAGCAGGATAGATTAGATTAGCTAATTGTCCGCCTTTTACTTCAGATAGATGTTTTCTGACGGTATTAATCTCGGTAATTGTTGCTCCTGAATTAATTAGAAGTTCGTTAACTACACGTAAATCGTCTAATGATAAATCAGAAGGTGTATCAATCATTAAAGCAGAAGCACCTCCTGAAATCAGACAGATAACTAAGTCATTTTCATTTGCTTTTTGCGCAATATCTATGATTTTTTGCGTACCTGCCAAACCATTTTCATCAGGAATAGGATGAGCAGCTTCGGTGATAGTAATATATTGAAGATGACAACCATGATTGTATTTTGTTATGATATGTCCATCTGAAATAAACTCACCAAGAATATTCTCTACTTCAAGCGCCATATAAGCCGAAGCTTTGCCTGCACCGATAACATAAATATTTGCATACTTCGACAAATCATAGATTTTATCACAGACAGCCAGAATAGTATTATCCCATTTCAACTTATTTTGAAAGAGATTTTTAGGTTTAACACTGCTAATGCCTTCAAGGAAGATATTTAATATTGTTTCTTTAGATGATGGTGTGCTCATTTATTTAATCTTAATAACTGAACTCACAGGGAAATGATCTGATATTTTTATGCTATAATCGACTTTAGTACTGATTAATTCAAATTTCTTTTTAGGATAACCAAGAATATAATCAAGCTTGATGTCCGGTTTGTCTGTCGAAAATGTATAATTTGTATCAGTGGCATTAAACCAGTTCTTCAATCCTTTTTCAATTTCTTTTGATGTGGGTTCAGCATTCAAATCGCCTGCTAAAATTACAGGTATTTTTATCTTTTTTATAAATTTGTTGATAAAAGCAATCTGCTTTTCCCTGACTTGTTCAGATGAATACTCCAAATGTGTCGAAACAAACATAACCCTCGATTTATCAGGTAGTTCAATTTCGGCAAGTAACAAAGCTCTCTGTTCAGTTTTAGGATTAGGGTTGGGCAACAGTACCCTTTCACTTTTAATTATCGGAAAATTTGAAAGGATACCAATGCCATATAATCCGCCTTTGTAATTGATTGCTTTACCAAATAAACCAAACATTCCGGTATGATAAGCAAGCTCATTCACAAATGCTTTTCCCGCTTGCTTTGAAGTAAACGACCGGTATGTCTTCCAATCGCATTCCTGCAAAGCTACTAAATCAGGCTTCTGCTGATTGATATAAGCTGCAAATTCCTCCATGCTTGCTCGTTCACCAAATCGCAGGTTGTATGTCATAATATGTAGTTCTGATGACTGAGAATAAATGTTCGAAATTAGAACAAATAGGAGTAAAAAGATTGTTGTTTGTAGCTTCATATTTTAATAATGTGCTAATATGCAAATGTAGTTAGGATATTTTTATCCGCAAAGTTATATAATTATTTTCAGATTGGGCAGGATTTACAATGTAACAACCATTTTATCAATCGTCAACAGTGATTAAGTGTAAGCTTCTTCAGCATCTAATGTGAAACAATTCGTAAAATTATTAAAATTCATCTGAAATTGATTAATAATTTGTTATTTTTGCCACTTACATTTAACTAACTATATAATTCCAAATACAATTACAATATCATGAATCGTCGCGATTTTTTAAAAAACAGTTCATTATTAGCAGGAAGTATGATGCTGATAAGCACTCCATTTGCTTCTGCCAGACCAAAGTTTAAACCGAGAAAAATTTCTCCTAATGAAAAGGTTAATCTTGCTTGTATAGGCATTGGGAATCGTGGTGGAGACATCATTAAAGAGCTATACAAAACCGGTCTATGTAATATAGTTGCTTTGTGTGATACCGACATGGGTGCAAATCACACTTTGGAGATTATGAATCAATTTCCTGATGCAAAACAGTTTCACGATTTCAGGGTAATGTTTGATAAGGTGGGTAACAGTATTGATGCTGTTTGTATCGGTACGCCAGACCATAGTCACTTCCCTTCTACCATGTTAGCAATGTCATTAGGAAAACATATCTATGTCGAAAAACCTATGGCTCATACTTTTCAGGAAGTGGAACTTATGATGAAGGCTGCAAAGAAATATGGTGTGGTTACGCAAATGGGAAATCAAGGACATTCCGAAGCTAATTATTTTCAGTTTAAGGCTTGGAAAGATGCAGGAATTATTAAGGATGTTACTGCTATTACAGCTCATATGAATAACTCGCGCCGCTGGCATAATTTTGATTCCAATATGAAATCTATGCCTGTCGGTGAGCCTGTTCCTACATCTTTAGATTGGGATACATGGTTGGGCACAAAGTTCTGGCATGATTATAATCACGACTATATTAATGGTCAGTGGCGCTGTTGGTACGATTTCGGTATGGGTGCGTTGGGCGACTGGGGTGCGCATATCTTGGATGCTGCACATGAGTTTTTGGAGTTAGGTCTGCCAACCGAAATTAATATGTTATATGCAAATGGACATAATAAATTCTTTTTCCCTTATTCATCAACTATAGAATTTAAATTCCCTGCACGTGGTAATATGCCGGCTTGTGATATTACTTGGTATGATGGATTGGATAATCTGCCTCCTGTGCCTGCCGGATATGGAAATGTGGAGTTAGATCCAAATATTCCGCCTCCATCAACAGGGCAGATTCAGCCTTCTAAACTTAATCCCGGTAAAATTATTTACAGTAAGGAGTTGATGTTTAAAGGTGGCAGTCATGGTAGTACTCTCTCTATTATTCCTGAAGAAAAAGCAAAAGACATGGCTTCTAAATTGCCTGAAGTCCCAAAAAGCTCATCAAATCATTTTGCAAACTTCTTGTTGGCTTGTAAAGGGCAAGAACAAACTCGTTCGCCTTTCCATTTAGCCGGACCGCTTAGTCAGGTTTTCTGCTTGGGAGTTATCGCTCAACGATTGAATGCTAAGTTAAATTTCGATCCTAAGACTAAGAAATTCACTAATAATAAAATTGCAAATGAGTTGCTACAGGGATCTGCACCTCGTAAAGGCTGGACTGAGTATTATAAGTTATAATGAATAGACGAACTTTTATTAAAAATGCAGGAGTTGCTACCGGTGCTGTTTTGTTAGCTGCATCACCTTGGCTTTCTGCATTTTCTGAATCCGAACATACTAAAAAGTCCATTGCAAGAATTGGTGTTATCGGTCCTGGTTCGCGTGGACAGTTTTTAATGAGTTTTTTAAAGAAAAACCCTAAGACTGATGTGGTTGCTGTATGTGATGTTTATCAACCTTCTATTGATGAGGCTCTTAAAATATATCCTCAAGCAAAGGTGTATAATGATTACAGAAAATTGTTAGAGGATAAAAATGTCGATGCCATTGTAATCGCAACTCCGCTAAATACTCATTTTGATATAGCTATAGATGCCTTTGATGCAGGTAAACATGTATTTTGTGAAAAAGCTTTAGCTATGACTATCGAAGATTGCTTCAATATGTACCACAAGCATCTTGAAGCAGGAAAGGTATTCTTTGTTGGACAACAGCGACTGTACGACCCGCGATATATACGTGCTATGGAGATGATTCATGCCGGAACTTTTGGCAGCATTGAGGCAATTCGTACATTCTGGTATCGTAATAATGATTGGCGTAGACCGGTTCCTTCACCTGAATTGGAGCGACATATCAATTGGAGATTATATAATGAATACTCTAAAGGTTTGATGACTGAATTAGCATGCCATCAGATTCAAATAGGTACTTGGGCATTAAGAGAAATCCCGAATAAAGTGATGGGGCATGGTGCTATAACTCACTGGAAAGATGGGCGCGAAGTTTATGATAATGTGTCTTGCATTTATATGTTTGATAATGGAGTGAAATTAAATTTCGACTCGGTTATCTCTAATAAATTTTATGGTTTAGAAGAACAAATCCTTGGTAATTTAGGTACCGTCGAACCGGAAAAAGGTAAATATTATTTTGAAGATATTGAACCTGCACCCGGTTTTTTACAATTAATAAATGATATTGAAAATAGGTTGTTCGACTCCTTACCTTTTGCCGGCACAAGCTGGGCACCCGAAACAGCCAATGTAAACAAAGGTGAATATATTATAGGAGAACGTCCGAAGCATGACGGAACATCTTTAAATATTGATGCTTTTGTCGAAGCTGTAATAACCGGAAAACAACCCGAAAATGTTGCTGAAGAAGGATATTATGCCAGTGCACTTTGCTTGTTAGGTCACGAAGCCATTGTCAAAGAAGAGATTATATCTTTCCCTGAAGAATATAAATTAGATTATCTTAATCATAGTAGTAAAGCAAAATGAAAGATATAATAATAACGGCAAAACGTATAAAAATTGAATTGTACACTTTACTTATTGCATTTGTTATTGCAAATGGGGTTAATTTGTATGCGATTATAAAATTTCAAACCAAGTTTGTTGAAATAATAACTCAAATAGGTTATGTTTTACTTTTTACGTTAGGAATTTATGTTTTATGGACAATTGTTAGATTGATATATTGGAGTATTAAAAGGATATTAAAAAAATAAATGTAATGAAGAAAATTTTAGTTTTATCGCTGATAGCTATGATAAGTTTTTCAGCAAGTTCTCAAGCAAAATGGGAAAATCTGTTTAATGGTAAAAATTTAAAAAACTGGACAAAATTAAATGGTGCTGCCGAATATAAGATTGTTGACGGTGCAATCGTTGGTGTCAGCAAAATGAATACGCCAAATACGTTTTTAGCTACTAAAAAGACATACGGCGATTTTATTCTCGAATTTGAATTTAAAACTGATCACGCAAGTGTTAATTCAGGAGTTCAATTTCGCTCGTTGTCTTTGCCGGAATACAATAATGGCAGAGTACATGGTTATCAGTTTGAAATTGATGCGTCAAAACGTGCATGGACAGGCGGAATCTATGATGAAGCAAGAAGAGGATGGCTCTATGATTTAACTCAATATCCTGAAGCACAGAAGGCTTTCAAATTAGGCGAGTGGAATACAGCCAGAATTGAAGCTATTGGCAACAGTATCCGCACTTGGGTAAACGATATTCCGTGCTCGAATATCCTCGACGAACTAACTCCTTCCGGACTCATTGCACTTCAGGTACATGCAATTGGCAATGCTAAGGACGAAGGTAATACTATCTCATGGAGAAATATTCGTATACTGACAAGTGGTTTAGAGCAGGAAAGACGTTCGGAAGCTGCCGCAGCACCACAGAAAAACTGTATACCCAACACCATATCTGATAGAGAAAAAGCTGAAGGCTGGACTTTGTTATGGGATGGTAAAACCACAGATGGATGGAGAGGTGCGAGACTGAAAGAGTTTCCGCAGAAAGGATGGGTTGTTGACAATGGTATATTGAAAGTATTAAAATCTGATGGTGGTGAATCAACAAATGGTGGCGATATCGTTACAGTCAAAAAATATAAAAACTTCGAATTGCTTGTTGACTTTAAAATAACAAAGGGTGCAAATAGTGGAGTTAAATATTTTGTTGATACAGAACTAAATCAAGGTGCAGGTTCTTCTATTGGTTGTGAGTTTCAGATACTTGATGATAAGGAACATCCTGATGCTAAATTAGGAGTGGCGGGAAATCGTCAACTTGGTGCGTTATATGATTTAATACCGACTATTCCTAATAAACCTTACCGTAACGGTTTCTTCAATACTGCAAGGGTGGTTGTTAGAGATAATCATGTTGAGCATTGGCTTAACGGAGTGAAAATAGTTGAATACGAGCGTAATAATCAGATGTGGAATGCTTTGGTTGCTTATAGTAAATATCGCGTTTGGACCAACTTTGGTAATGCCGCAACCGGTCATATCCTTTTGCAAGATCATGGCGACGAAGTGTGGTTTCAGAATATTAAGATAAAAGAGCTAAAATAATCTTAGGTTTTATGGCACACGGATAACACAAAATCCGTATAAATCCGCATCATCAGCGTTATCCGCGTGCCATTGTTATATCATTATTGGTGTACCATTATTTACTGTGCCATCATTTACATACCATTAATACTATATGTGGTATCAATCAATCTTCAAACAAATCAATCAAACGCAAACTATTTTTTATGCGTGGTTTAATGCTATGCATACCCGCATCGATATTGCTCTGTGTAATCTAAGTGAAGAAAAATCTAAAAATCTGCTGGATGAGATTGTTCCGGAAGTATCGAGAATAGAAAAGATGACCAATAGGTTTGATAACGAGAGTGAGTTAAGTAAACTGAATCTTATTGCTGCAATCGAACCTGTTTATACTACACCCGAATTGGTTAATATTCTTCATAGATGCAAAGAGTACAATGAGTTAACTCTGGGAGCTTTCGACATTACCATTAATTCCGGTAATTATAAATATGGATGTATCAACCATTTGAAAATTGATACGGTAGCAAATACAATTTTTTATAATCATCCCGACTTGCAAATCGACTTAAACGGATTTATTAAAGGCTATACGCTTGATAATGTGAGAAATATAATAAAGAAAAATGATTGTTATAATGCTTTGATAAATTTTGGTAATAGCTCTGTGTGCGGTATTGGAAATCATCCCGGTGGAGAAGGTTGGAAGATTAATTTACCAAATTCTACTAATGATTTTGTTATCTTAAATGATGAATGTTTGACTACTTCCGGTAATACATCAAAATATCAGCATATTAAAAATCCGGAAACAGGAGAATATTGTAATTCTAACGAAACAATCTCGGTTATCACTGAAAATGCTACTTCAGGCGAAGTGTTATCAACCGCATTATGTGTGTCAGAAACGAAACTACACAAAATGCTTTGTGAGAAATTACAAGGTCGAAGCCTGAATTTAGTGTGCTAATAATTACAATCTTTATTAAAATATAAAAATAAATCGCTGAAAATTTGGTTTGTACCTATTTGTTTTTGTTATTTTGCAGCCGATTACGAAAAACAAATAACTTAAACACTGTCATATGTCTAAAAATCTAGTAATAGTAGAGTCACCTGCAAAAGCTAAAACTATAGAAAAATTCCTTGGTTCAGATTATCACGTCATGTCGAGTTTCGGTCATATCCGCGATTTGGCAGATAAAGGCATAGGAATAGATTTCGAAAATAACTACAACCCTATTTATGTCGTATCTTCAGATAAAAAGAAAGTTGTTGCCGAGTTGAAAAAAGAAGCAAAGATAGCTGAAACAGTTTGGCTTGCTTCTGATGAAGACCGTGAAGGGGAAGCTATAGCCTGGCATTTATTTGAGGAATTAAAATTAGATAAGAAAAGGGTGAAACGAATTGTGTTCCATGAAATTACTAAGGATGCAATTCTGAAAGCTGTTGAAAATCCTCGTGAAATAGATATCAACTTAGTTGATGCACAGCAGGCACGCCGTGTACTCGACCGTATTGTGGGCTTTGAATTGTCGCCCGTATTGTGGAAAAAGGTCAAACCATCACTTTCTGCCGGTAGAGTTCAGTCTGTTGCTGTGCGCTTAATCGTTGAAAGGGAGCGTGAAATCAATAGTTTTGTTGCAGAATCTTCTTACAGAGTGTTGGCACAATTCTCGACAATTGATGTTAATGGAAATCCTGCTGTGTTGAATGCAGAATTACAGCATCGTTTTACAACTAAAGAGGAGGCATATGAGTTCCTCGAACATTGTAAAAACGCAAATTTCAGTATCGAAGATATTGTTACTAAGCCACTTAAAAAATCTCCTGCACCTCCGTTTACCACTTCAACATTGCAACAAGAAGCAGCCAGAAAGTTAGGCTTTTCTGTGTCTCAAACAATGAGAGTGGCACAAACATTATACGAATCAGGTAAAATCACGTACATGAGAACAGACTCTGTGAATTTGTCTGATTTAGCTTTGAATACTGCTCGTGCCGAAATTATATCGATGGCAGGCGATAAGTATGTTAAAACCAGGAAGTTTACCACACGTACTAAAGGAGCACAAGAGGCGCATGAGGCAATTCGTCCGACTTATATGAATGCTCATACTGTGGAGGGTACCGCTCAGGAGAAGAAACTCTATGATTTAATCTGGAAACGTACCATAGCATCACAAATGGCTGATGCTGAGTTAGAAAAAACATCAATTTATATAAATTGCACATGTAATAAGCATCAGTTTATCGCAACCGGAGAAGTTATAATATTCGATGGGTTTCTAAAAGTCTATATTGAATCTACTGATGATGAGGATGATGAAGCAGTTGAAAGATTACCATTACTTGCTAAAAAACAATTGTTGAATATTGATGAAATTTCAGCACAAGAGCGTTTTTCTCAAAAGCCACCTCGTTACGGTGAAGCAAGTTTGGTAAGAAAGCTTGAGGAATTAGGAATTGGTCGCCCGTCAACTTATGCTCCGACTATTACGACTATCCAAAATCGAAATTATGTTGAGAAAGGCGACAGACCTGCTGAAAAAAGAAATTTCAATTTGCTGACTTTAAAAGATGGCAAGATTACAGATAAAAATAAAACTGAAAATACAGGTGCAGAGAAATCTAAACTATTCCCTACAGATATAGGAATGGTTGTGAATGATTTCCTAACCGAGTATTTCCCTGATATTCTTAATTATAATTTTACTGCACAGGTAGAAAAGGAATTTGATAATATAGCAGAAGGTAAAATTAAATGGGTTAGCTCGATAGATAAGTTTTACAAACAGTTTCATCCTGTTGTGGAGGACACGCTAAAAAACTCGGAACGTCAAGTGGGAGAGAGAGTTTTAGGTACAGATCCTAAAACAGGCAGGCAGGTCTCTGTAAAAATCGGTCGCTTTGGTCCGGTTGCTCAGATTGGCACTGCTGATGAAGAAGAAAAACCAGTGTTTGCATCCTTACGTAAAGATCAATTAATTGAAACAATATCGCTTGAAGATGCTCTTGAATTATTCAAATTACCACGACAAATCGGTGAGTATGAGGGTAAAGATATGACGGTTGCAATTGGTCGCTTCGGACCATATATCCGACATGACGGTAGCTTTTATTCTTTGCCTAAGGCTGATGACCCTATGTCTGTTACCTCTGAAAGAGCTATAGAAATTATTCTGGCAAAAAGAGAAGAAGAAAAGAATAAAATTATCAGCGTACTGGGTGATAATGGTGAATATCAGGTGCTTAATGGACGTTTCGGACCGTATTTTACTTTTGAGAAAAGCAATTATAAAATACCTAAGAGTATAGATCCTGCAACATTAACAGTCGACAAATGTAAAGAATTAGTCGAACAACAATCTTCTGATAAACCTAAGAAAAAAGGTTTTTCAAAATCTAAAACACGTAAAAAATAAAAGCCATGAGACAGTTCGTAATCATTAGTATTTTGCTTATAGTTGGATTTTTGGGAAAAGCACAATCAGATTTTTCACTTACAGAAGGTGTTTCTGTCCTAACATATTCACTTCCTAAAACAGAACTTTGTTTTGAAGTTGAAATTGAAACTATCACAGAAAAACCGGGTGTGTTTTATTTGTATTCGCAAAGATATTTAGCTGTTAACAAGGTGATTATGGAGGAAAAATCTACTTTGAAAATTAAGAATATCAAAATGACATCCAATACTATTCCTGATTTGAAAAGAAGATATGCTGTTGAAGTTTTGCCTAAGTCTGTTCTTAACGGTATAGTCGTTGATTCACAAGGTATTCTTTGCGGAGTAAATGTTGAACCAAAGCCTGTAGTTCAATGTGACAGAAACAATGATACTAATAATAATGTAACAATTGGCGATCAGTCATCGGATATACTGCCATTAACACAGGAATATATGATGGCAGGTTCTGTAGCAAAAATGGCGGAAGGTGCTGCTATTCAGATATACAACATCCGCTCAAGCAGATTAAACTTACTTTCGGGAGATGTCGATCATATGCCTGATGGAGACGCAATGAAAATGATGTTAAGCGGTTTAGATAAAAAAGAAAAGGAGCTTACGGAGTTGTTTGTAGGTTCTGTTCGTAAATCAACAACTAAACATAAAATATATTTCACACCTGAAAACCCTGTTTCAAAAGAGATTTTATTCAGATTGTCAGCAATACGAGGTGTTGTAGATAAAGATGATTTAAGTGGAGAACCTTATTTTATTACAGTCACTCCGGAGAAATTTCAGAAGCAAGAGCCCGATCCAAAAGCTAAGTTGGAAAAAGCTGTTTTATTTACTGTTATTCCGGCATCGACAAATATAACTATAAGCGATGGTGTTAAAGATATACTGAAAAGTAACCTACAACTACCACAACTTGGTGAACTGATGATGTTACCCGAATCGCTATTTAAAGTTCCGGGTTTATCTATAAGTGTCGATAATCAAACAGGTAGATTATTGGAAATCAAGAAGTAACTTGACTTTATTATCACACATTAAATCTGAAGTGCATAATATCTCCATCTTGAACAATATATTCTTTGCCCTCAACATTCATTTTTCCGGCTTCTTTACAAGCAGCTTCTGAACCAAGCGTTACATAGTCGTCGTACTTGATGACTTCAGCACGGATAAAGCCTTTTTCGAAATCGGTGTGAATAACTCCTGCGCATTGAGGAGCTTTCCAGCCTTCGTGAAATGTCCAAGCGCGCACTTCCTGAACGCCGGCTGTGAAATAAGTCTGTAAAGTAAGCAGTTTGTATGCAGATTTAATCAAGCGAGCTACACCCGATTCTTTTAAACCAATCTCTTCTAAGAACATTTGGCGTTCTTCGTAGGTTTCCAACTCAGCAATATCAGCTTCAGTAGCAGCAGCAACAATCAGTATCTCAGCATTTTCATCTTTAACAGCCTCTTTGACAGCCTCTACATAAGCATTGCCATTGAGTGCCGAAGCTTCATCGACATTACAGATATACATAACAGGCTTATCTGTAAGCAAGTACAAATCTTTTACATAAGGCTTTTCAGCTTTATCCAAAACCACAGTACGCGCAGATTTGCCTTGCATCAAAGCCTCCTGATATTTCAGCAGAATATCATAAACAATCTTTGCATTTTTATCGCCACCTGTTTGAGCTTGCTTCTGAACTTTTGAAATACGGCTTTCGATAGTTTCTAAATCCTTTATTTGCAGTTCTGTATCTATTATTTCCTTGTCTCTCACAGGATTGATACTTCCGTCTACATGAACAATATTATCATTTTCGAAACAACGCAGTACATGAATAATAGCATCTGTTTCTCTTATATTTGCCAAAAACTTATTGCCTAAGCCCTCGCCCTTACTTGCACCCTTTACCAAGCCGGCAATATCGACAATTTCTACGGTAGTAGGCACAATTCGTTGAGGTTTAACCAATTCTGCTAATTTGTTTAACCTTTCATCAGGAACGGTAATCACACCAACATTTGGTTCGATCGTACAAAAAGGGAAATTAGCTGCTTGAGCCTTTGCATTTGATAAACAGTTGAAAAGTGTGGATTTTCCTACGTTTGGTAATCCAACAATACCACATTGTAAAGCCATTTCTAAATTTTTAAAATTGGGTGCAAAGGTAGTCAAAAAAACGTCAATCTGTGGCTTATCACATCCAAATTAAGTGATAAATTTTTACTATGATGTGTAAAATGCTTATCTTTGGAGCCGAGGTTAATTCAAAAAACAATAAACTGCATTAAAAAAAAATATAACAATGCCTGACACTTTAAAAAGCTGCCCGCAATGCCATTCTCCTTACGGCTATTTTTTGGAGGAAGATTTATATGCTTGTCCTGAATGTGATCATCAATGGAATCCTAATGAAGGTATGAAAGTTTTAGATTCTAATGGGAATGAACTTCAAGACGGTGATTCTGTAGTGGTGGTAAAAGACTTGCCTGTAAAAGGGGCGTCTAAACCCATCAAAGTAGGAACAAAAGTTAAGAATATCCGTTTAACGGATGGTGACCATAACATTAGCTGCAAAATTGATGGTTTCGGATCCATGGCATTAAAGTCGGAATTTGTTCGTAAAGCATAAATACATATGAATTTACGATTGTTTCACGAATCTAACAGGCACTATGTATAGACTATTGTAAAGTAACCACTACTGTTACATATCCCTTCTCTCAATCCCTGCGACACCAACAACGCAAAGTCCGGTTGCAATAATACATGTTACGATAAGTGGTAGTACAGAAAATTCTTGCACGGGCAGTTGCGGAATATTGCCAAAGGGTGATAATTTCGTTGCTATTTCAGGTATGCTAAAAAGTCGTCCGAAATAAAATATAATTAAAGAATAACCGAAAATTATCCATATCGACGACCGTAATTTAGGCAGTAATCCGACCAAAAATACGGCTAATGAAAACATCAGAAATAATGCAGGCAGATAAACGAAAGTAACTTCTATAAGTGTTGAAAGCGTAACAAGTCCTGAAGAATAAGTCGTTGCGTACAAGCCTAACACACTAAACAAAGATAATACAACGGCTTCCAGTGCGGCAATGAGTATAAAGCTTCCGAAAACGGCTTTTCTTGATACCGAAGTGGCAATTATCTGCTCTAATCTTCCGCGTTTTTCTTCCGTACGAAAATGGTTTACGCAGTTTATCAAAGGAATGGAGATAAGTAAAGCAATCATGTAGCCTAACAGTGCAATATAGGCATCAATAAGGGTCGATGCTCCGACAGTTCCTTCCAACATCTGTTTAATAGCGTCGTTGCCCATTATAAAATTATCTAATTCACCGATAACTGAACCATAAGAAGCTGCTATGGCAAAAATTCCTACTGCCCATGCCCAAAAACTTCCACGTAATAAGTGCCATGTAAATCCAATGGGAGTCTGTAAAAACTTACTTGCGTGTGCCTTTCCTTTTCGGGCAGGAAATATGCCTGCACCCACATCTCTGCGTAAATTTATCCACAATGCCACTGCCGCAACTACAAACGCTTCGATAAATAATATGATTATCGGAAAGAAGTTGTTGGAATAAAATGCTTCCACCTTTAACCCCAATCCTATCGGTGAGACGTAAGACATCAGATCTTCATTGATGTCGCCGTAAGCACGAAGTATATAAGATATGCCCATCAACGCAAATGCAACACCCATCGTTGTTCTTGCTGTGGAAAATAGTTGAGCAGAGAGCAAAGTCAGCATGGCAAATAAAAAACCTTGCATTCCTATTGATAATCCGTAAGTTAATGCGCCAACTAAATTACCTCCCTCAATGTTTGCGATAAGTGTAAACAGGGCAATCAATAAGGCTGTGGCAATATTCAAAACGAACGACATAGAAATCACTGACAAACTGTTTGTTAAGCGACCAATAGGAAGCGCTATCAACATTTCTTGTCTACCCAATTCTTCGTCTGCCCGCGTATGGCGGTTTATAAAAAATATATTCATCACAATAACGGCAATGGCAAACCAGATAAGGCAATTTTGAGCGAGTATTATGGCAGGTGTGATGGATTCAAGTCCGTAAACGGGTCCCATCATTGCAATCATTGAAGGATTGTTTAGGGTTGCCAGCATTCCCTGCATGGATATTTCGTCAGGGAAAAGTGTAGGATAAACTGCCGCCAGCAATAATGCAGAAGCTGCAATTGTAGCAAGCCAAACAGACGACATTATGCGTTCTCTGCGAATTATGAAGTTGAGGTATTTCATTGTTATTATATGCTTTTGTATTGCGATAAAAACAATTCTTCCAAAGTTTTCCCTTTTGCTGATATTTCGTTCATTGAACCGTTGAGTACAATTTTTCCTTCCTTTATAATACTTACTCTGTCAGCAAGTTTTTCCACTTCACTCATAATGTGGCTCGACAACAATACGCTACGACCCTTGTTTCTGAGTTCTTTTACACAATCCTGAAATACCTTTTCAAGCAAAGGATCGAGACCGCTTGTAGGTTCGTCCAAAACATATAATTCCACATCAGACACAAGTGCCGATACAAGTACCACTTTTTGACGATTGCCCTTAGAATAAGTACGGCATTTTTTAGTTGGGTCAAGTTCAAAACGTTGCAAGAAATACTCTCTACGTGCCTTATCGTACTTTGCTCCTCGAAACGAAAGAAACAAATCAATCACTTCACCTCCGGTAAGATTACCCCACAGATTTACGTCACCTGGCACGTAAGCGAGACGTTTGTGAAGTTCTACGGCATCTTTCCATGCGTCTTGTCCGAAGAGTTTAATTTCTCCGGCACTTGCTCGTAACACGCCAAGCAGACAACGAATAGTAGTCGACTTCCCTGCTCCATTCGGTCCGAGAAAAGCATGAACTTCCCCCTCATTAACCGTCATATCAACGCCATTTAAGGCAACAAATTTGCCAAAATTCTTTTTTAATCCTTCTATTTGAATTATTGCTGACATATGAAATTGTATTTTATCTTGCTTT
The DNA here is from genome assembly GCA_937927845.1 of uncultured Paludibacter sp. Classification (GTDB taxonomy): domain Bacteria; phylum Bacteroidota; class Bacteroidia; order Bacteroidales; family Paludibacteraceae; genus Paludibacter. The sequence goes on along the minus strand of CALFXE010000090.1, from coordinate 18,454 downwards.
TTCCGTCTATGGTTTCATCACTATAAGTAAACCACTCAATAAATTCTAATTTGCTAGTGAAATGTTGCACTATATTTCTTTAGTATAGCTGCAAATTTACAATAATAATTTATAATATTGTTGAGATAGCATACTTGTTTGTTTCATATTATTACAACACTATGTTTACATACAAGTATAAAAATGTTATAAGTTAAATGCAAATTGCACTTGAAGATCTAAAAAATTCAACTAAAATCATTTAAAAATTAACAGATGTAAGAAAATTTATTACATTTGTCTACTGAAATAAATAGAATTTTTAGTATCAGGTAAATGAAAAAATCGTAAAAAAAGGAATCTCCTAAGAAATCCCCTCCGATATATTAATTTTGTTTTGCAAACAAAAAATTAAACATCGTGGGCAAAGATATACATTTTATCGGACAGTCGATATTTTGTATTTTTGTGGAAAATAATTTGATAAAAATGAATAACGAAACAGAAAAAAATACACCGCAACTTTACAATGATGTATGTCAAATTATTGACGGCACTCGCTACCGTATTGCAACCACTATAAATGCAGAAGTTTGCCTTATGAATTGGAATATAGGAAAACGTATCAAGGAAGATATTCTGTACAACCAAAGAGCGGAGTATGGTAAGGGAATCGTTAAAAAACTTGCAGAGAAACTAACCAAACGCTACGGAAAAGGTTGGAGTTTTTACAAACTACAACATTGTGTACGCAGTGCGTACACTTTTACAGAGGAGCAAATTGTATACGCAGTGCGTACACAATTGACATGGACACATCTGCGTACTCTTATGAGCATTGAAGATGAGCTAAAACGCATATTCTATATGCAGATGGCACACCTCGAACGATGGGATACTCGCACTTTAGACCAAAAAATTGACGGTATGTTCTACGAGCGTACCGCCCTTAGCCGAAAACCCGAAGAACTGATAAAACAAGAACTGCAACAAATAAAGGAAACCAACATCTTAACACCCGATGTTGTTTTTCGTAGCAGTTATTTTTTGGACACACTCGGATTGACAGACACCTATTCCGAAAAAGATTTGGAAGATGCTATTTTGGTAAATCTGCAATCTTTTATAAAAGAAATGGGTAACGATTTTGCATTCTTAGACCGCCAAAAACGCATTACCGTTGATGCTGTAGATTATAGAATTGACCTCTTGTTTTTTCATCGTGGTTTAAAACGCTTGGTAGCTATTGACCTAAAACTCGGAAAATTTAAGCCCGAACACGAAGGACAGATGTTGTTGTACTTGAGATATTTAAACCAAAACGAACGCAAAGAGGGCGAAGAAAGCCCTATTGGTTTAATTCTGTGCAGTGAAGGAAACACAGAACACATTGAATATTTAATGCTTGACGAAGGCAATATAAAAGTAGCACAATATTATACCCAATTGCCCGACAAAAAACTATTGAGTGAGAAACTGCACAAAGCCATTGCCATTGCCCAAGAAAACTACACACGAGATGAAGAAAGATAAATCAAGTAGTGACTATAGACCATATTAGCACATTTACACATTATCTACATATGAACACACAAATTAAACAAATTGCAGCAAGAATACGTGCTTTACGCGAAATTCTCGATTTGTCGGAGACTGAAATAGCAGCAAAATGTTCGATTTCGGAAGCAGAATATGAACTGTTCGAATCTGGAACGAGCGATATCCCTGTCAGCTTTTTATATCAATTTGCTCAAGCTTTTGGAGTTGATACTACGACCCTACTTTCGGGAGAAGAACCGCGCATGACTTCCTTCTTTGTTACTCGGAAGGGTACAGGTGCAAGTGTTGAGCGTACCAAAGCTTATAAATATATGTCTTTGGCACACGGGTTTAAAAACACTAAAATGGAGCCTTTTGAAGTTACTGTTGAACCGAACAATAATCATATCTCGCTTAATTCGCATACTGGACAGGAGTTTAATTTAGTACTCGAAGGCACCTTACAAATCCATATTGCCGGTAATGATATCGTTTTAAACGAAGGCGATTCAATATACTTCGATGCTACTAAGCCACATGGAATGAAGGCTATAGGAGGAAGGAAGGTGAGATTCCTCGCTGTAATAGGATAAGTGTTTCTAAAAAACCATATAGTTATTTCAAATTCAAACACACATGTTAGAAAAGTTTCTTACTCAAACTGATTTCTCTGATTTCTCTGATTTTAAGCATAATTATAAGCTCAATATTCCCGATAATTTTAATTTTGGTTATGACGTTGTTGATGCTCAAGCTGAAAAAACTCCGGACAAACGTGCACTGTTATGGACTAATGACAAGGGTGAATGTCGCGAGTTTAGTTTTGCAGAGATAAAAAAACAATCAGATCAAACAGCATCTTACCTGCAAAGTCTTGGTATTGGTAAAGGCGATTTGGTAATGGCAATACTTAAACGCCGTTATGAGTTTTGGTTCACTATTATTGCGCTTCATAAAATTGGAGCGGTAATTATTCCTGCTACACATTTATTGACTAAAAAGGACTTGATTTATCGAAATAATGCTGCTGATATTAAGGCAATTATTGCAGTGGGAGAAGAACCAATACTATCCCATATAACCGACTCAATGGCAGAATCTCCTTCAGTAAAAACATTGATTTCTGTCGGACCTTTAGTTCCGGATGGTTGGCACGACTTCCATAAAGAGTATGAAAAAGCACCGCCATTCGAGAAGATTGAGAATGTTAATGACAATTCAGATCCGCTTATCATAAGTTTCACATCTGGCACTACAGGTAATCCCAAAATGGTCATGCTCGATCATCTTTATCCTTTGGCTCATATTGTTACGGCTAAGTATTGGCATAACTTGCATGAAGACAGTTTACATTTAACCATTGCCGATACAGGTTGGCTGAAGGCTGTGTGGGGAAAATTATACGGACAATGGATTGTTGGAGCTTGTGTTTTTGTCTACGATCACGATAAATTTACTCCGACTGATATACTGGCGATGATAGAAAAGTGTCGTATAACGTCTTTATGTGCGCCACCCACTATTTTCAGGTTTTTAATTAAAGAGGATTTGTCGAAGTTCGATTTATCATCACTTGAATATTGTACTATTGCCGGCGAAGCTTTAAATCCTGCTGTATATGAGCAGTTTCTAAAACTCACAGGAGTGAAATTATGTGAAGGATACGGACAAAGTGAAACAACACTGACAATATTTACTTCGCCATGGACAAATCCAAAACCCGGTTCTATGGGATTGCCAAATCCTCATTACGATATTGATTTGATAACTGCTGATGGACGTACAGCCGAAGCCGGTGAGCAAGGAGAAATTATAATTCGAACCGATCGCTGGTGTCCGGTCGGACTTTTCAAAGGGTATTATCGTAACGAAGCTCTGACAAAAGAAGCTTGGAACGATGGTATTTATCACACAGGAGATGTTGCTTGGCGCGATGAAGATGGATTTTTCTGGTTCGTTGGTCGCACCGATGATGTGATTAAAAGCTCAGGGTATCGTATCGGTCCGTTTGAAGTTGAAAGTGCCCTTATGACACATCCTGCCGTAGTCGAATGTGCTATAACCGGTGTGCCAGACGATATCAGAGGCCAGATAGTTAAAGCAACAATTGTCCTTGCGAAAGATTATAAAAGTCGAGCCGGAGAAGCATTGATAAAAGAAATACAGGAACATGTTAAAGCTGTAACAGCCCCATATAAGTATCCTCGAATAATTGAATTTGTTGATGAGCTACCAAAAACCATCAGCGGCAAAATAAGGCGTGTAGAGATTAGAGATAAGGATAAATAAAAATAGATATTCTCAACTAAACCTGAATATCCTTAATCATAAGTTGTATATTTGTTACATTATTGAACGTGTTTTCTTCTAATGTGTAGCAAATGTCCAATGGTTTAAGCGACTTCAAATGATCATTGTATTCATACATCCCAAAGGCAATTCCATTCATTACATTTTCCGAGCTTGGATCTACTAATTCCAATTTCAGATGTTCCTGATCTTTACCAACTAAACGACTTGAACCATAATCCATTACTTGTTTTGTAGCAAAAATAGGTTTCATATTGCCCGGACCAAAAGGACCAAATTGTTTGAGAACGCTGAAAAACTTAGGTGTAATATCTTTGAAGCTTATAAGTGCGTCAATATTCACTTGGGGTGAAGTCTGCTCATCGGTAATATTAGAAAAAACAAACTGCTCGAAACGTTGAGAAAATTCCGGTACATTTTCTTCTTTCATTGTAAGACCTGCTGCATAACGATGTCCGCCAAAATTCTCTAACAAATCGCGACAAGATTCAATTGCACTGTATATATCAAATCCTGGAACAGAACGAGCTGAACCTGAAGCCATACCGTTAGAATATGTCAGCACTATAGAAGGCTTATAAAATTCTTCAGACAAACGGGAAGCTACTATACCAATAACTCCTTTATGCCAATCCGGTTTGTAAATTACTACTGATTTTCTTACACTAAAAGCCTCATCAGATGCGATAAGAGTAATTGCTTCGTCAGTTATTTTCTTGTCTAAATCCTTGCGTTCGTTGTTGTATTCGTTAATTGTGTCACTTTTCTGCTTTGCAAAATTAGCATCATTTGAAACCAATAGTTCCACAACTTCTGTTGCCTGTTTCATCCTTCCGGAAGCATTAATTCTTGGTCCGACTTTAAAAACAATATCAGCAATAGTTATAGTTTTATCGGTTAATCCACAGACACTCAATATACTTTTCACGCCAACACTTGGATTTGAATTAAGCTGTTCAAGACCATAATAAGCCAAAATTCTATTTTCTCCGGTGATAGGAACGATATCAGAAGCTATACTTAAAGCAACTAAATCGAGCATGGAAGTTAATTCAGAGAAGGGAATATTGTTTTTTTGCGAAAATGCTTGAAGTAATTTAAATCCCACGCCACAACCCGAAAGATGTTTGTACGGATAGTTGCAATCAGGTCGTTTAGGATCAAGTACGGCAACGGCAGCAGGCAGAATATTATCAGGGGTATGATGGTCACAGATAATAAAATCTACATTATTTTCACTTGCGTATTTTATTTTCTCAACAGCCTTTATACCACAGTCTAAGGCAACAATCAATCTAAAATTATTTTCTATAGCATAATTAATCCCTTGAATAGAAATCCCATATCCTTCGAGATAACGATCGGGGATATAAAAATCCACATTATTGTAAATTTTCTGAATAAATTTATAAACTAATGAAACTGAAGTGGTACCATCAACGTCATAATCGCCATAGATAAGAATCTTCTCATTATTTTGAATAGCTTCAGTCAGACGATCAGTCGCCTTTTCCATATCAGCCATAAGAAACGGATCGTGAAGAAAAGCAAAGTCAGGACGGAAGAATCTACGTGCATCTTCAAAAGTATTAATACCTCTTTGAACTAATAATCCTGCTAATATCGGACTGATATTCAATTCTTTTGATAGAGATTCTTGTATGTTGATTTGTTCTTTTGTCAGGTTTTTAAATATCCATTTATAAGTCATTTGATGTTATTTTTTAAAGTCGTAAAGGTAGTGCTTTTTTTTATGTTTTCATATTTTAATTAGATAGAATTACTCTAAAAAAACTGCTTTATATAAATTGTTTAGTATTATTTTTTTATCTTTGTTTGTTTTTGAAGAAATATAATACAATGAACTTCAATCGAAAATTATTATTTCAATATATTTACTCCGACATAATCGCAAGCCTGATAGTATGGTTTGTGTTTATTCTTTTCAGAAAATTCATCAATGATATAGAATTGATATACTTTTTAGGCGTTTTGTTACCGACTAAATATTATCTGTACAGTATGATTGTTTTTCCTGCATATTGTCTGATGATAAATGCATTAGCAGGATTCTATCTAAATGTATTGAAAAAGAATAAAATTGATATTTTTTTAAGCACCCTGATTACATCATTTCTTATAGCAACAACTTTGTTTTTCGGATTAAGGATAAACGATGTAGCAATTTCTTCACAATATTTCTATTATTCGTTACTTACGCTATTTGCATTGTTATTTGTTGTTTCGTACCTTTTACGTGTTATAATATTCAATAAGGTTCAGCTAAATTTCGAGACTAAAAAATGGACAAGTAACACAATAATTATTGGTGATGGTTCAAATGCGAAGAAGATAGCAAAAGACATTGAAAAGCATGGTAAACAGTTTAATTTTGTGGGGTTCGTGTCCATATTAAAAAGAGCCTCAACATCTGATGACAGTGATAATTTAGGTGTTTTATATGATATTGATACTATAATAAAAAATCATAATATTAAAGAAATAATTGTTGCTTTAGATGATGATGCAAGAGAACAGGATTTATTTAAAATCATCAATCAGCTTTACACTTACGATGTTGAAATACGATTTACACCACGTTTGTACGAAATACTGACAGGAAGCGCACGCATCAGTTCTATAGGTATCAATCCATTAGTAAGTATCACACAGTTAAATATGCCCGATTGGCAAATTAGCGTAAAGAGAGTTTTAGATGTAGTTGTGTCTTTAGTTTCATTGATATTATTAAGCCCGTTGTTTATTTATTTTGCCATCAAGATTAAATACGATTCCAAAGGTCCTGTGTTTTTCAGACAAGAACGTATTGGCAGGTCAGGCAAACCTTTCAATATGATTAAATTCAGGACTATGTACATCAACTCAGAAAATGGACGACCAAAGCTTAGCAGTGCATTCGACGAAAGAATAACTCCATTTGGCAGAATACTCAGAAAATACAGATTTGACGAATTACCCCAGTTTTGGAATGTTTTAATTGGCGACATGAGTTTAGTGGGACCTCGACCTGAAAGAAAATTTTTCATAGATCAGATTGTTAAGGAAGCTCCGTATTATTGTTTGTTATATAAAATACGACCGGGATTAACATCTTGGGGACCAATAAAAATAGGATATGCCGATACTATAGATAAGATGATAGAAAGACTCAATTATGATATTATATACATAGAAAACATGTCGTTATTTAACGATTTGAAAATTCTTCTTTTAACTGTTGAGATTTTATTTAAAGGTAAGGGAATGTAGGTATATGTTTTCGAAAAATGAAGCAATCCATATTTACATATGAAGAAGCACTCTTTAAAGCGGCTGCATATTGTTCGCAATCAGAGCATTGTGTTTCAGAGTTAAGAGAAAAGTTAGAGCTATGGGGAGTAAAACCAAGCGAGCAAGATAAAATTATCAAATATCTTATTCAGGAAAAGTATATTGATGAAAATCGCTTTGCAAAAGCCTATGTAAAAGATAAATTCAGATATAATAAGTGGGGAAAAGGTAAAATCAGAATGATGCTGTATGCTAAGAAGATTGATAAACAGGTGATTGAGACGGCTTTAGTAGAAATAGAAGATGATGAATATAGATTAATGATTAAGAAATTAATAGACGATAAATCTAAAAAGATAACCTACAAAAACGATTATGAAAGAAAAGGCAAACTATTCAGATTTCTTGCCTCTAAAGGATTTGATTCTGATATAGTCAGTGATATTTTAAATATTAAAGATGTTTAGATGGTACGATCAATCCAAAGTATAACCAAAACCTCGGAGTTTCATATCCTTATTCCTCCAATCTTTTTCCACTTTAACGAACAGTTCGAGGAAAATTTTCTTTTCAAAGAAAGCCTCTAAATCTTTACGAGCTTCCATGCCCACTTTCTTCAGAGATTTGCCACCATGACCGATAACAATCCCTTTTTGAGACTCGCGCTCAACATTGATAACTGCATTAATGCGAATAATTTTATCTTCTTCTTTAAATTGCTCAACAACAACCTCAACGGCATATGGAATTTCTTTGTCGTAATTCATTAAAATTTTTTCGCGTATTATTTCATTTACAAAGAAACGTGCCGGCTTATCGGTTAATTGATCTTTCTCAAAAAATGGAGGTGATTCGGGGAGCAAATTTTTAATTCTATCAAATAACATAGCCACATTAAATCTTTCGGTGGCTGATACAGGAATAATTTCAGCTTTTGGCAACAATTGTTTCCATTTTTCTACAAGAGATTCGAGTTTTGTTTGATCAATCAGATCTATTTTGTTTATTATCAGTAATAAATGAGCAGGAGTTTCTGTAACTTTTTCAACAAAATCAGCATTTTTTTCACTCGAATCATATACATCGGTAACATATAACAATACGTCAGCATCTATCAAAGCCGAATTGGAAAACTTTCGCATAGATTCTTGCAGCCGATAATTCGGTTTTAGGACACCGGGCGTATCAGAATATACTATCTGAAAATCATCTCCATTGACTATTCCTAAAATCCTATGCCTGGTAGTTTGAGCTTTAGATGTAATAATCGAAATACGTTCTCCGACCAAAGCATTCATCAGGGTTGACTTCCCAACATTTGGATTACCTACTATATTTACAAAACCCGATTTGTGCATAATTATTAATATTTGAAACAGTGAATTATGATAATTAGTCGGTTTTGTTTTTAATATAGAAACCTAACTAAATTGTCACACAAAGATAAATAAAAACATCAATGTTTAATATAATTCAGAAATTTGTTATCTTTGAGCCCGAAAAATGACTTCAAATGCATAAAATATTTTCTTCCATTAAAATGCAGGAAATATCACAACACCTTAAGTTGATATTTATACTGATTGGTGTAGGTATAGTAGTAGCATCAACTTATTTTAGCAATAAATTAGGTAATGAATTAGCCCAAGAAGAGAAAAGAAAGATCGAAATCTGGGCTGAAGCAACACGTCAATTAATTTTGTCGGACGAGACAACTAATTTAGATTTTATTATATCCATAATTGAAGGTAATAAAACTATACCTGTACTTTTAGTAGATGACCATGATAATTTATTGTCATCAAAGAATGTTAAAGAGCCATTAAAAGATATTGATTCGTTTTATAGAAATGAAATAAATAGATTAAAGTTCAAAAATTCACCAATTGAAGTAAAGTTAAGTGATTCAACGCAATACATTTATTATGATGATTCAAGACTATTGAAGCAATTATATTATTTCCCATACGTACAGCTGGGAATTATATTTTTCTTCTTTATAATTGCATTTTTTGCATTTTCAAGTACTAAGAAGGCTGAACAAAACAGAGTTTGGGTAGGGTTATCTAAAGAAACAGCTCATCAACTTGGTACACCTATATCATCTTTATTAGCATGGGTGGATTTGATGAAAATGAAATATGAAGATGATAAGATGATAGGAGAGATGTCGAAGGATGTCAGTCGTTTGAGAATAATTGCAGAGCGTTTTTCAAAAATAGGTTCAGCTCCTGATCTTCAATTAGTAAGTTTAAACGAGACTATATTAAATGCAGTTCAATACATTTCAAACAGAACATCAGAAAAAGTAAAGATACAGTGCCATTTCCCTGACAAAAATCATATTTTTATAAAATTAAATGTACCTCTATTCGAATGGGTTATAGAGAATTTATGTAAAAACTCCATTGATGCGATGGATGGCAGTGGAAAAATCTACATTAATATTTCTAAATCTGAGAAAGATTGTATTATTGATGTGAGAGATAAGGGTAAGGGTATTGAGAGAAAAAATTATAGAACTATTTTTAGTCCTGGTTTTACTACAAAAAGTAGAGGCTGGGGATTAGGTTTATCTCTGGCAAAAAGGATCATAGAAGAATATCATAATGGAAAAATTTTCGTAAAAAGCTCAGAGATAAATAATGGTACTACAATAAGGATTATTTTAAAAACATAATTTTAACATTGTTTGATGGGCAGTTGTTGGTGTTTAAAACTTGACATCCCTTTTTAAAAAGGTTAATATTTCATTTATTTATTTCATAATCCCCAAACTTTTTGTAATTTTGCACGGTTTTTTAAAAGCAATAGCGTAACTATGTCTAAATTCGGACTTTACAATATCGTATTAAAAGATATAACTGATAGTAGTGTTAGAGTGTTTGAATTTGATTTGAACGACGAGTATTTTGCTAAGATTGATAGTCCGGAAGTAAAAAAAGGACAGATAAAAGCAGAAGTTTTCGTTCAAAAGAGAATAACAACATATGAATTGAACATTAAGTTGGATGGATTTATAATAATTCCATGCAACAGATGTCTTGACGAAATGGAGCAGCCTATCAGATATGATGATAAAATTGAAGTCAAATTCGGGAAAAATTTTTCCGAAGAAAATGAAATTGTAATAGTGCCTGAAGCTGACGGCAGTATTAATATCGCTTGGTTCTTGTACGAATTTATTGTACTTAACATACCAATTAAGCACGTACATTTACCTGGAGAGTGTAATAAAGGCATGGTTGACAAACTTAAACGTCATATTACCCGTCAGAAAGATGACGAGGAGGATAATGATCTATTTGATATTGAAACTGATGATGATGATTCGATTGATACAGACGAGCCTATTGATCCAAGATGGGGAAGTCTACAAAACATAAATTTTGATAATAATTAATTAATATACACAAAAATGGCACATCCAAAAAGAAAACATTCAAAGACTCGTACAGCTAAAAGAAGGACTCACGATAAAGCTGTTGCGCCAACATTGGCTATTTGTCCAAACTGTGGTGCTGCTCACATTTATCATACAATATGTGGTGAATGTGGATACTATAGAGGTAAATTAGCTATTGAAAAAACAGTAAAAGCATAATATGTCAAAAATTCACGCTGTAATCACCGGTGTTGGGGGATATGTTCCAGAATACATATTGGACAATCAGGAGCTAAGCACCATGATGGACACCAGTGATGAATGGATAACAACACGAGTTGGTATCAAAGAACGTCGCATTCTTAAAGAATCGAATGCGGGAACATCCTATATGGCTGTTAAAGCAGCAGAGGAGTTGTTTGCAAAAACCAGTGTAAAACCTGAAGAGATTGATTTGATTCTGGTTGCTACGACTACATCGGATTATATTTTTCCATCTTGTGCTTCTGTTGTTGCTGAAAAATTAGGAATTAAAAATGCACTTGGATTCGACTTGCAGGCTGCATGTTCGGGATTTATTGTCGCCTTAACAAACGCTGCAAGTTTCATTGAATCAGGAAGGTATAAAAAAGTATTAGTTTTTGGAGCAGAAAAAATGTCTTCAATCACTAATTATGAGGATCGTACGACTGCACCTTTATTTGGAGACGGAGCAGGAGTCGTTTTGGTTGAGCCATCCACAGATGAATTGGGTGTTATGGATTCATTGCTTTACACCGACGGAGGTGGAGGAAAACATTTAATGCTTAAAGCCGGTGGTTCAGCACATCCTGCATCTTATGAAACAATAGATCGCCACGAACATTCAATCTATCAGGAAGGACAGGCAGTTTTTAAACATGCTGTTACTAATATGGCAGGTGCTTCAGGAGATATAATGGACAAGAATAATTTAACTTCTGAAGATATTAACTGGTTGATTCCACATCAGGCAAACTTAAGAATAATCGATGCGGTGGTTAATCGTACCGGTGTAGATTATAGCAGAGTAATTATTAATATTGAGAAGTATGGTAATACATCTGCTGCTACAATCCCTATTTGTATTTGGGAGTATGAGAAGAAATTCAAAAAAGGTGATAATATAATACTTACTGCTTTTGGTGCAGGGTTTACTTGGGGAGCAGTGTGGCTGAAATGGGCTTACTAATCACACCAATCACTAATCACCAATCACTAATTACCAATCACAAATATTAAATAAGGCATAAAGGTTATTTCTAACTTATATGCCTTATTCTATTTATAGTTAGTTTGTCAACTAATTGATTATAACCCTTTTTCTAATTGTAATGTTTTAGTAGGCTGATCGCACACCTCGGTTGGACCAAAATATTGAATAGGACCAGGATAAATATAACTTAAACTTGCATCCGCCCATGAATTACGATGCTTTGCGAAAAATTGGAATGGTGCTCCATCTAATCTCACTAATGCTTTTTGAATAACAGGTTTCATTTTTCCATGGCGACGTTCCATATTCATCATCATAGTAATAGGTACACCACCGGCAATCCATTCTGAAGCTGGTGCAGTAGTATTCCTGACAGATGACATATAACCTGTTTTTCCTTCAGAAATTAAGACAGAAGCAGTATAACCTAATGAATAAGTATAATCCGCATCAAAATTTGATGGTATAGCACATCTTCCCTCATATCCAAAGAAATGACCGATTGATGAGAATTTACCTTTATATTGACCGGCAGCTTTCAGAAGAGCTAAGCGTTTAGCAACCATTTCGATAAGCAACTTTTCAGTTTCAATTAATGAAACTTGCACATTGCCGTGAGGGTCTCTATCGAGAGTAAGCTGACGCGCAATGCCTTTCGGTAGGTCGCGGTAAACTTTAGCACTTTCAGGCGACAATGTCCCTTTTACATATTGACGTTTTTCGTCATCCGTTTCAAGAGCGTTAAAATCATCGTTGTGAGCTAATAAATCATTCAGTTCAGCAATTAACTTTTTCATTGCAGGAATAAATTCTATCAACCCTTCAGGTATAAGTATAGTCCCAAAATTTTGTCCATGTTCAGCTCTGTGAACAATCACATTTACTATATCTTCAACTATATCGGTCAAAGTCATATTCTTTGCTTCCACTTCTTCTGATATAATACAAATGTTTGGCTGACTTTGCAATGCACATTCTAAAGTGATATGAGAAGCCGAACGCCCCATTAAACGGATAAAGTGCCAGTATTTCTTCGCAGAATTGGCATCACGTTGAATATTGCCTATTAATTCGGAATAAACTTTACAGGCAGTATCAAAACCAAAAGAAGTTTCAATCATCTCGTTCTTTAAGTCACCGTCTATAGTTTTAGGGCAACCTATAACCTGAATATCTTCACCTTTTTGCACGTAATATTCAGCGAGTACACATGCATTTGTATTTGAATCGTCACCACCGATGATAACAATAGCTTTTATACCAAGCTTTTTGCAAATTTCAGCTCCTTTGTCATATTGTTCAGCTTCTTCGAGTTTAGTACGTCCCGACCCAATAATATCAAACCCGCCTGTATTGCGATATTCATCTACCACTTCTTTAGTAAGTTCAATATATTTATGATCAACCAAACCACTTGGACCACCCAGAAAACCATATAATTTATTTGCAGGATTAAGCTTTTTCAAGCCATCATAAAGTCCGCATATTACATTATGTCCACCCGGAGCTTGTCCGCCCGACAGAATTACTCCAACATTTTTAATCGGATAATCCTTTTTCTCACCGGGTTCGAATGTGATTAGTGGCATTCCATAAGTGTTTGGGAATAGATTTTTAATATCTTCCTGATCTGCAACCGAAACAGTGGCAGCACCTTCTTTTAAAACTACATTACCTAAAAGAGATGCAGGTAACTTTGGTTGATAAGACGCCCTTGCAATCTGCAAAGAGCTTTTTAGCATTGGTTTCATTTGATTTTATAAATATTTTATTAATTGATTTCAAATTGACCGCAAATTTACAAAAAAAAATGCAATTAGTTATCAATAAAGTAATAGTTGACAATTGATGGGTATAGTTGAGGTATTTATCTGTATTTTTAGGTATGTGCAGGTGTGGTTAACAAATGATTTACTATATTTGTACTTTTTAAAAGGATGTACATATTAAATTAAATCCCTTAATGGAAATTTTAATATTATAATATAAGACTACAATCCGGATACCTATAAATATCACAGCAATTTTGCTTCGAAAGATAAAATCGTACAGCATCATTATAAACACAAGTAGGACCACTATCTTACACAAACAGGAACAATAATTAAAACGAAATAAATTTAATAAAAAATCATGAAAACATTTACAAAACTTGCATTAATAACAGTATTGATAGGTTCGTGTTTTAATCAACTTTCTGCTTTTGAAAACTGGACTACAGCCTGGAATGATGTGTCCATAACAAATATCAATCGCGAAGAAGCTCATACAATTGCAATTCCATTTGCTACTGAACAAGAATTACAGGAAAAGCGTATTGAAAACTCTAATTATTATCAATCCTTAAATGGTACATGGAAATTTTACTGGGCAAAAGACCCTGATGCGAAACCTAATGATTTCTATAAAACAGACTTTAATGCAAGTGCATGGGACGAAATAGAAGTTCCATCAGTATGGCAGATTTATGGCATGCGCAATAATAAAAGCTGGGATCCACCGCTGTATGTAAACACGATGTATCCATTTACATACAATTCGACTACCTATAAAGTACAGGAAAATCCTCGTGCAGATTTTACGTACAACAGCAATATGCGAAATCCCATTGGAAGCTACCGTAAAGAATTTACAATTCCTGCTGAGTGGTCGAACCGTGACGTGTATATTCGTTTGAATGGTGCCGGTCCTGGTTATTATATATGGATAAACGGTCAGCAAGTAGGCTATGCCGAAGACTCTTATTTACCTTCTGAATTTAAAATAACCGATTTTTTGACTGCCGGTACTAATATAGTAGCTATACAGATTTATCGTTTCACCAGTGGCTCATTTTTAGAGTGCCAAGATTTTTGGCGTTTATCAGGCATTAGTCGTGATGTGTTTTTATGGTCAGCACCTAAAACTCAAATACGTGATTATTTTTTTCAGGTTGATTTAGATAAGCAATATAAAGATGCTGAAGTAACTATCGATGTTGAACTTAGTGGTTCGTTACTCGCATCATCGAAATTAACTGCTAAAATTATGGATGGAGCTTCTGTTGTTGCAGAGAAAAATCTTGATTCTCCGACTATCGGTTTGAATAAAATAAAATTTAATGTAACAGATCCCAAAAAATGGAGCGCAGAAATGCCAAATTTATATGATTTGGTTCTAACATTAGAGAATTCAGAAAATACGATTGACATTAGAGGAGGAAAAGTTGGATTTCGTAAAATAAGTATAGGCTCTAAAGGCGAATTACTCATTAACGGACAACGCATGGTATTTCATGGAGTTAACCGTCATGATCATAGCGAGATAAATGGGCGCACCATTTCTAAAGAAGAAATGGAAATGGACGTGAAAACTATGAAACGACTGAATATTAATGCAGTGAGAACATCTCATTATCCAAATAATCCGTATTTTTATGAATTATGTGATAAATATGGCTTATATGTTTTAGCAGAAGCCAATGTTGAATGTCATGGAAATACGGGGTTATCAAGTGTAGAATTATTCCGTAAGCCAATGGTAGAACGCAATCACAACCATGTAAAATGGTTACGTAACCATGCATGTATTTTTATGTGGTCGTATGGAAATGAATCCGGTAATGGTAATAACTTTGAATCGGTAGAAAATGCAATTAAAGCATTGGATAAAACTCGCCTTACACATTACGAAGGAAATAGCCAATGGGCTGACGTAAGCAGTACGATGTATGGACATTACGACCATATCAAGAAAATTGGTGAAGATCGTTTGAAAGAAACGAAACCTCGTCCGCATATCCAATGCGAAAACAGCCATGCAATGGGAAATGCTATGGGCAATGTACGTGAAATGTTTGATTTGTACGAAACCTATCCTTCGTTGACAGGAGAATTTATATGGGACTGGAAAGACCAAAGCATTAAGATGGAAGTGCCGGGAAAACCAAGTGAGACTTATTGGGCTTACGGAGGTGATTTCGGCGACCGTCCTAACGATGGAACTTTCTGTACTAATGGACTTATTTTTTCAGATTTTACACTTTCTGCTAAATCATACAATACAAAAAAAATATATCAGCCTATTGACTTTTCTATGAAAGAAGATAACAAAACTTTTATTCTAAAAAGCAAGTTGGCATTTAAAAATACCGATGATTTGAACATCCATTATTCTGTGTTAGAAGATGGTAAAGTCATAGCAACAGGACAAATAAATGAAACGCTTTCTGCCGGTGAAAGTAAAGAAATTCAAATTAATGCATTACCTGAAAATCCACAGGCAGAAGCAGAATATTTTATAAGATTCAATGTATATCAAAAAGAAACTACTTGGTGGGCTAATACCGGATATGAAGTGGCAAGTGAACAGATAAAGTTGAAAAATGCGATAAAACCGATATATCAAATCCCGTCGAATGCTAATTTAGATATTACGGAGGGTACAGATAATATTACTGTAACAGGAGATAATTTTACAGTTGTATTTTCTAAGACGAAGGGAACATTGATAAATTATACTTTAAATGGAGCTCAACTAATAAATGAACCATTAGAATTAAATGTTTTCCGATTACCAACCGAAAATGATAAAACCCAAACCGAATCATGGGATAAAGCGGGAATCAAAAACTTATCAGTAATAGCAGGCACATGGGATATCGAGAAAATTGGTGGTATCGCTAAACTAACCATTGTAAATAAATATGTAGCAACAAGTAACGTAAATACATTTACAACCCAACTCACATTTAATATCAGTAGTGATGGAACTATATTCGTAAATTCTATTATTGACCCAAGCATCAAAAAGATAATATTACCAAAAGTAGGATTTAGATTAGGTATGCCGGCAGAATTTGAGCAACTTAACTGGTTTGGTCGAGGACCTTGGGAGTCTTATCCTGATAGAAAAGAAGCTTGTTTTGAGAGTGTTTACAACAGTACAGTTACAGAACAATGGGAAAGATATGTTTTACCACAAGAAACCGGCAATAAAGAAGATGTTCGCTGGATAGCTCTTAGGAATAATGATGGTAAAGGTCTGTTGTTCATAGCGCCGGAATTGATGTCTGCCTCGGCAACTCATTATAAGCCGGAAGACATTTATACAAATCGAAATAACCGAAAAAAACACTCGTATGAGGTAAAGTTTAATGATAATACGATAGTGTCGCTAAATGCACAAATGCGCGGATTGGGGAATGCAAGTTGCGGTCCGGATGTAATGGAAAAGTATGAGCTAAGATCCGATTATACATTGTTTAATTTCATTATTATGCCACTTTCTACTCAATTGACAAACAACCAATTATCTGAAAAGGCACGGATAGAAAGCCCATTTTCGACTCCTGTAAAAATAGAACGTGATAAGAAAGGTAAAGTACACATGAATACCTCAACCCCAAATTCGCAAATTTATTATAGCGTCAACGGAGAGGAATCTCAATTATATAATGGAGCATTTGATTTCTTCGATGCCGGACATATTGAAGCATACAGCACTGCCCAGGGTTATCTTAACAGTATTTATACGCATATTGACTTAAATCTTTTTATTGATAAATCAACATGGCGTATTGTATCTTTTTCAAGCCAAGCAGGAGGTGAAGAAGCATATAAAGCAATCGATGATGACGAAAGCACCATATGGCACACACAGTGGGGTAGTAATGAACCTACACATCCACACGAAATTATTGTGGATATGATTAATACTTATCAAGTAGAATCTTTTATTTATCTACCAAGAAAAGATGGTGACAACGGACGAATAAAAAATTATGAGATTTATTTTAGTAACGATCCAACTGAATGGGGACGAGCTGCTGCTTCCGGACAATTTACGAATACAATGAATCAACAAGTGGTAAACATATCGTCAAAGCCCGAAGCACGTTTCTTCAAATTAGTTGCAAAGTCGGAAGTAAATGGTCGTGCATGGGCGTCAGCAGCTGAACTCAGCATTGAAGCTTCAAAAAAAAAAGATATTGAAAACAAAGACTGTGAAGAAATAGAATCAGGAATAAATTATTACATTAAACACTTTTATACAGGCAATTATCTGCAATATAAGACACACAGTACAGAAGGAGATTTCTGTATAAATACCTTGGATAGCAATAATGAAAATTTTATATTTTCTTTCATACAAGTTTCCGGATTAGAGGATACTTACAATATTAAAATCAAAAATAAATACATAAATGCAAATGATGGTTGGCGTTTACGATTGGGACCAAAAACCAATATAGATAGTCGCATAAGATTAAAAAAGCAAATTGATTGTATCTATACAATGCAAGGGGCATGGATGGCTGATAGGTTTTTTAATTTTGATGCAACAGTACAAGGATCTTATGTATATGCTGATAAATCTACGGGAGCGTTTTGGGAAATAGAGAAAGTAAGTGATTCAAACTATATCCCTATTATTAGTGAAAACGATATTCTTGTATATCCAACCTTATCCAATGGAATAATTAATGTATTATCTCAAAGAGAATCTTCAATAAGAATATTTGATATCTCGGGACGAACTTTAGCAACTTATAAATCTCTCGGAAATATCGTTATCGAACTTAACTATCCTGATGGTTTATATTTTGTCTCGGTCAATACTGATCGGGAAATTATCCATAAAATATTTTTGCACACATAAAAAAAATCCCGACTACACTTTATGTAATCGGGATTTTTAAAAGAAGGCGGCTATCTACTCTCCCACAAGCAAATGCA
>CALFXE010000089.1 GCA_937927845.1 uncultured Paludibacter sp. | reverse complement strand
TATCTGAATTATGCTAACCTTTTTACTATTTTCTTATATCGAACTCACGTTAATTTATGTAAATGAAAGTATTTCTTTTTAAAATAATAGTAACATGCTGCAAGCAATAAAAGTGTGACAATAAAAAACACTATGGCATAAGTACCTTTTAAAGCTATCAGTCCAATCGATATAAACAACTGAACTACTGCATATATAGAAGACACCCATATATGAGGAATTTTCACCTCATTAACCAACAATTGGAAAAGATGCTTTCTATGGGCAACTGCAATATTTTCTTTCAATATAATTCTGTGAGCAATTGTCAATACCACTTCCACACCAAATACTGACAATAAACCTATCCAAACAAAATTTTCTGTTTCCATAATAAGTTTTGCCAACATAAATAAAATTATAAATGCTAAGCTGATTGCACCAACATCTCCTGCAAAACATTTTGGTTGTCTACGTACATTAAAGAAATTAAATATAACCAATCCAAGCAGAACATAAAAAATCATTTCTGCCTTAATAAAATCAATAATATAATAATCAATATAAAGCAATGAAGCTAAAACCACGAATGAGGTCAACCCAATCATACCGTTTATTCCATCCATAAAATTATATGCATTCAATATACCCGTCGACAATACTAACCCTATTATTATGTATAACCAACATGTTTCTAAAATTCCTAATTCGTAGAATAATAGTATAACGGCAATAATCTGAACTAATAATCTAATCCTAAAGGACTGAGGTTTAAAATCGTCGATAAAACTAACAATAGTAAGTATAGTAAGACTGACAAAAAACCATGGATATTCAAATCCGTTTATTATACAGTATAATAATATTGAGAAGTAAAAGATTATCCCACCACCCACAACCGTAAGTTTTTTGTGAGAACTTCTACCATTTGGTTTAGCTACTATCTTAAACCTTGATGCAAGTTTAAAATACGACAATTCGAGTATTAGCAATAAAATGAAAACGTAGATATAAATCATATTTAAAAATTTCTAATGGTTTCTTTCAGTCCATCATGCGAACTTGTTGGTAATGTATCAATGTTTAATGCTTTTTTAATTTTATCATTGGAAACTACATAATTCTCTGTTAGTTTCTTTAATCTCTCTTTGTTAAAAGGTAGTTTTAAAGATGTACCAATTAGTGCAAATAAATATATGTATTTTTTATTAATTTTTATAATCCTTATTGGTTTTTCAAGCACCTTCGATATAATTTTTATAATATCATTGGTTGAAACCGGTTCATCATCTGCAATATTATAAATATCACCTTTCACATCCTTTTCAATTAAACTCTTAATTATAAACTGAAGATTTTGAATTGATGTAAATGAGCGTTTATTGTCAAATGCACCTAAGGGCCATGTTATTCCTCTTTTTACAACTGAAAAAAGCAGATTCAAATTCCCCTTATTTCCTTTACCATGAATCATCGATGGTCGTAAAATATAGGTTTGTTTAGAATCTGTTTTCTTGCTAAAATTTAAATTATTATTCAGATTGCTCAAGATGTACAACTCAGCTTCTCTTTTACTTTCACCATACGGACCAACGGGCTTAGCTTCAACATCCTCTGTCAACACATCACCTTCCACAAAATCAGCTACAGCCTTTACCGAACTGAAAAAAATAAATTTTTTAGCATCAGATTTTAAAAACCAATCATAAATTTTTTTTGTCAACTCAGTATTAACATCAAAATACTCTTGTATCAAAGATTGATTTTTTAAATCATGAGCTTTTCCTGCAAGATGAATAATAACGTCAATTTGTGGCAAATTATTTAACTCTTTCCAAAGAAAAATTTTTTCCACACTATCTTTCGGTGTAGTAATGATGTCAAGTCCGTAAAGTAAATGGTTGTCTTTTAGAGACTCAACTAAATTAGAACCTACAAAACCTTGTATGCCTGTGATGAGGATTGTCATTTTATAAAAACAAATTCAAAAATTTTTATTAAATATTTAAAGCTAAGTATAAACATGTTAGTATAGATACCGTTTTCTCTACATGCTCTCACAATTTCTTTATTTAAAATATAATTACTTTTAATTGAAGATGTACTCCTCCCTCCCATTCTCATCTTAACAATTTCCATGGGAATATACATGCTTTCCAATTTGTGTTTATATAGAAAACGACAGAGTAATTCATAATCAGCAGCTATATGGTAATCTGTATAAAAAACACCAAACTCTTGATATGCTTTTCTATAAACAAAGAAGCTCGGATGTGGTGGCATAAATCCAAAGCGAAATCGAAAAGGCTTAAAGTTTTTTGCTCTGATATACCTGACCACCTTTTTTATGTCTTCATACGACACAAACCTCACATCACCATATACTGACTGTATATTCAAATTTAATTTGAAAGTATCACATACTGTTGCAATTATGTCATTTACAGGATAAACATCATCTGAATTTAAAGTTCCGACAATATCACCCGTAGCCATATGAATACCTTTATTCATTGCATCATACAGACCATCATCTTTCTCACTTACCCAACGCATACGACCATTAAATTTTGGCTCGTATTCCTTAATTATTTTCACTGTATCATCTGATGAATCTCCATCAACAACTATATATTCGATGTTCTTGTATATTTGTGACAATACTGATTCAAATGTATCGCGAATTGTGGCTGCACTATTATAAGAAACTGTTATGATTGATACTTTAAGAGAGTTATCTGAATAGTTTTTCTGCATAAATTAAATCTTTTTCATCGTCAATTTCATACCACACCAAATTGTTAATTTTATGCACATACAAGGGCGTAATTTGCTGTGATGTGTGAAGCAAGCCAAATTCATAACCTAATCTTGGATACGTATTCTTAATTTCTTCATAATAACGGCAAAGCTTATTGTAGAAACTATTAGATATTTTGTGAATTCCTACAAACTCACCGCATACATTCAATTTTGTTCTGTCTGTTGAGCAATTTGTTAAGACCTTATCCTCGTTATATTCTACAAAGTATTGATCCTGAAATTTCACTTCACCGGCAGCAAGAAGAACATCTGTTTTTTCATTATTAATAAGCTCTGTGATAGCTTTTTGCTCAAACACTAAATCTGATTCTAAAAGAATAAAATCATCATTACCAACGACTTCTTTACAATTACATAAAGTCCACATGCTGTTTGTATCTTTATATTTTTCACTAAAGCTAAACTCAAGCATGGGATATTTTACTGCAAGTTCCTCATACTTCTCTTTTAGATATCCGGTACCGATTACTATCCTTGTTATTCCACTATTCAACAAAGTTTCTATCGACCTGATTATCATTGGAACACCGTTGACCGAAATAAATCCCTTAGGAATAAATTCAGTTTTATTACCAAACCGTGTACCCATACCGGCAGCCATTATTACAGCAGTTTTAATCCTACCCATCAATATTCAATTTTGATTATATTATTAGCTTTCAGGTACTCCTGCATTTGTTCAAGGAATTTATTTATATCATCCGGACGCAAATCTCCAAGAATTGACAGACGAAAAGTTGCATCCTTAGCTCCCTTACCTGGATAAATTGTAAAACCTCGCTCATAGAAATAATCATGCATACTATTGAAGTCATATTCTGTATTTGTCGGCTCTTTAACTGCCAGAAGTATACCTGACTGATACTTTTTCGGAAGTAAAAACTTAAAACCAAACTTTTCTAATCCTAAATACAAAATCTTATGATTTTCTTTATATCTGTCAATCCTACCTTCAACTGTTTCTTCAAAAAACATATCCAATGCCTTACGCAGTGCATAAACCACCTGAACAGGGGGTGTAAAAGGCATTTGTCCGGTTTGATAAAAGCCTTGATGCTGTGCATATAGATCGAAATAAAACGATCTGGCATTATTTTTTATCTTTTCCAAAAGATGCTTCTTAAAAATCACAAAGCCCAAACCTGCCATTCCCTGAATACATTTATTTGATGATGAAATGATATATTCAGCCTGCCATGTGTCTAAATCGATAGGCAGACCGGCATATGAACTCATACAGTCGACTATAACTTCAATGTCGTTTTTATGAGCAAGTTCGCATATCTCCTTTATTGGGTTTCGCATTCCTGTGGTAGTCTCATGATCTACAACCGCAATGTGAGTTATGTCTCTGTTAGAAGTAATTATCTTTTCAATTTCTTTAATCTGGGGATAATCTCCATATTCAATTTTATATTTGATAAATGATATGGAGTATCTTTCGGCTATTTGTACCATTCGTGCGCCATATGCACCGTTATCTATTACTAATAGTTTTCCATCTTGTGGAACGGCTGATGTGATTGCTGCCTCCACAGCTCCTGTACCTGAGCTGGCAAACATGGTAGAGGTATACTCATCACCGGCATTTACCACCTTAGGCAAATCATTTTTGATAGAGTCCATTATCTTACAAAACTCTTCTTCACGGGGACAGATATCCGGAACTACCATAGCATACTTAACTTCATCTGAAGTGGTCGCAGGACCCGGATTCAATAATATATTGCGTTTAATTTCTTTCATTGTCTTTTCACTTCTCCTTTTAAATGTTTCATAAATTCGATTTTGTTTTCGATGGGAGTGGTTGTTGGTCGTCCTAAATCCTTTCTTGCACCTTTCTTCACTTTGACTTCTATGAGCGACAAACCTTTATTTCTGCATTCATTTACTTTTTTCGATATTTCTTCTTCGGTTGTAACAGTGAATGCATTTTTATATCCGCAGGCTTTGGCTATTGATGGTAAATCTATATTATCACCTGCTGTTGGTTGACCGCCTACCGAATCGTGTGCCGCATTGTTTAATACAATATGAAGATAATTTTCAGGTTGTGCCTGACCAATGATTGCCATCGAACCCATATGCATCAGTACTGCTCCATCACCATCAAGACAGATGATGTTTCTATCCTTTTTATCCGTAGCTATTGCAAGTGCTATCTGGGAGGCATGTCCCATTGAACCTACAGTCAGAAAATCGGCTCCGTGTGTTTGTGAATTTCTCGTGCGATATTCAAAAACCTCTCTTGACGTCATGCCGGTTGTTGAAACAATGATATCACTCTCGCCTGTCAATGATAATATTTTCGATATGGCATCCTCGCGAGTTAAAAAATTATTAGTAGAATGTTCATCAGTCGATTTTAACTTGTATGATTCAAAAGTATTTTTCTGAATTACAAACGCATATGGAGATGAACTGCTCTTCAAATGATTAACACATATATTTATCTGTTTTTCAACTTGAGAGAGATCCTGACTTAAAATTTCGTAAGGAATTTTCATTGCGTCTAACAGACCGGTAGTAATTTCACCCTGTTTAATGTGTTGTGGCTCATCTTTAACACCCGGTTCACCGCGCCAACCGATTATCAAAAGCATCGGTATTGAATACACTTTTGCATCGGTAAGGGATAAAAGTGGATTTATGGCATTACCCAATCCGGAGTTTTGCATGTAAACAACAGGATACTCTCCCGTTGTAAGATGGTATCCGGTTCCCAAAGCAACGGCAGCACCTTCGTTAGCTGCGATGATATGTTTGCCGGCTTCTACATTATCCGTAATATATGCACAAATATCTTTGAGCAATGAGTCGGGGACTCCACTGAAAAAACTAAATTTGTTTTCAGTCAGTAATTTGTAAAAAGCACCTGGATTTATCATTATTTTGTTCCTGGAATTAATTCTAATATTTCTTTAATAGGCATGCAGAACTTATCAGCTTCGAGCGAACGCTGATTTTCCAATATAGTTCCTGCAACATTTTGCATTGCCGGATATGCTGCTCTTAACATATGGTTAGCGTATATAATAATATTTGCGCCCCACTCCTTCAGTTCACTCTCTGTAAATGTATTATAACTTGTAGGAACCAAAACAACAGGAATATCCGAAAATTCCTTTTTAAATTCCGTACAGAAAGCTTTAACATCTTCTCCCGATTTATTCTTGCTGTGAATCATAACACCGTCTGCACCTGCTTTCACGTATGCTCTTGCACGAGTCAATGCATCGTTCAAATCCTTATCGCATATAAAACTCTCGATACGTGCAATAATCATAAAATCATCAGTCACTTGCGATGTTTTACCTGTTTTGATTTTTTCACAGAACTCTTCAATCGTTGCCTGATGTTGCTCTACAGCAGTGCCGAACAAAGAGTTTTTCTTCAGACCTACTTTATCTTCGATTATAACGGCAGATATACCGTGTCTTTCAAGAGTTCTTACCGTGAAGGCAAAATGCTCACATTTACCGCCTGTGTCTCCATCGAAAATAATAGGCTTTGTAGTACATTCAAGGATATTGTTCAAATCCTGTAGTCTTGTTGTCAAATCAACAGCCTCAATGTCGGGCTTGCCCTTGCTTGTAGAATCTGTCAAACTGCTCGACCACATGCCATCAAACTCATAAATTTTATCATTTTTATGGACGATAGTATGTTCCACAATCAAACCCGACAGACCGTTATGCGCTTCTAAAATTCTTACTACCGGTTTAACATCAATCAGTCGTCTTAACGATTTGATTCTGATTTCGGGAGTAGTGCCTATCTTTTTAATATCATCATATAGAGAGGTGGAATCTATACCTTTGGTATATGGAATTTCAATTATCTGTCCGCCCAGCTCCTGCATTACTTTAAAAACATCTTCTCGCACTTTTTTCATGCTACCTTCTTTCCAATCGTCACCATGTATTATATAATCGGGCTTGTATTTCAGTAGATTATCAACATAGCTCCACTCGTTTTGAGGTACTACCTCATGTACTCCTTTAATGCTTCTGACAATAAATTCCCGCTGCTCATATGTAAGATAAGGCAATCTTTTATGCTCGGCAATAGCCGAATCAGTAAGCAAACCAACTATCAATTTACCGTATTTAGAACCCTCGGTGATGATATTTATTAATCCGGGATGCATTATGTCGGCAGTCATGCCCAGATATACTGTTTTATCCATAATAATGGGTTATAATTAATAATTTTACAAAGATAATTAAGCAAATTCAAACAATCAATTTTTATTTATCTTTGAGCCTCAAATTTCTCTAATTTCTGATAAAAATCATCAATAAGCTTTTGTTCTAACTTTCTTACATATGGATAGAAAATAAAATCGGGTAATTTGTATTTAATCTTCTCCTTCAAAAAGAAAAGTAATTGATATAACTTACTAACATTAAAATCAGTAAAATAGACAGGGATTTTCCAATCTTTTCCATATTGAAATATTAAAAACTCTTCATAATCTTTTGGAACGAGTACTTTCTCAGATAAAAAATCCATATATATCGTATCCAACAAATACTTTTCAAAAACACATTCACCACAGCACGTCCTAATTCCTTCTCTAAACGGTCTGAAAAAGTAAATATCTATATATTCATTGTTTCTCATAATCGAAACTAAACCTCGACGATCGTAACGGACTACTTCAAAACCATTTTCTCTGAGTTCAAACAACATCGATAAAAACAAATCTTGTTGTTCGAAAAGAACAAACAAATCTATATCCTCATCGTGGGCAATAAAATCCTGCTCTCTGATAGCTCCTAACAAAGTACCGTAGAGCAATCCGAATTTCAGATTATTTCTTGTGGCTATTGCATTAAAATCTGAAAGATTCTGTTTTGATATTTTTTTGTCAATTCTTTTTCTTCCCAAATACAATATTTTTAAAGAAAAGCGATATATACCTTTTGGGGTTTTTATTTTCTCCATCTATCGAATCAGTTTTTTAACTATGTTTTTTAAAGAATAAGGAATATATCTCATCAGCGTGTAATAAAATGAATTGTTATCTTTATAAAACGCCTTGTCGAAACCATCATGCGGAACGACATACTCAGGGTGAACTAATGGAAATTCCAAATCGTGAGAAGCAATATATTCTTTAGGCTGACCTTTATTTGTGGTATGAGTTGCACCTTCTCCAAAACCTATATTAGTCACTAAATTCACTTTAGGAAATATTGACAATTGATTTTGAGATGCCAATGTAAAATACCATTGCCAGTCCCACGCACTAACCCTATCTTTTGCAATCAGCTCCATCCTATATTTCCAATATTTTATGTCTCTGCCTTTGTATCCCATATTACTCAGAATAGAATTATAATAATCTGTATCTTTCCACTTCATTTGCATATCCATGTTCTGCCATGCACGCTTCCAAGTAGCCCAGCCCCAGCATGCCTTGTAGCGAGAATACAAATAAGAATCATCTATGTTAATTGTAATTTTATTTGTTCCTGCTATCATCCCAATTCTTGTATCACTTTCATATTTTAATAGGAGTTCTTTGATATAAGGAAAAAATGTTGAGCTGACTACACAATCATCCTCTAAAATTATTCCATGCTCTTCCTTTTCAAACATCCAGTTGATAGCTTTATACACAGCCGTTGAGCAACCTTGATTAGTTTCATGAAACAGAGTGTTTACCTCACAATCCCAATCAATCATCTTGGAAATAACACTTTTAGTTTCTTCCACAAGTAAGTTCTCTCCTTTTACATGAGGTCGTGCTGCATCACAAGCAATATACAGTTTTGCTGGTTTTACTTTCTTTATCTGTTCAAAAGATATTTCAGTGACTTTAGGACGTTTGAAAACAATGAACAGTATAGGTATATTGTAAGTCATAGTCTTCTATTGATTATTGTTATTAATATTCATAAAAATCATTTCACAGGGATGGATCCTTTAGCTTATTCTCAAGTACTGAAATTAATTCAGTATAATATTCAACAAATTTATAATCTTTTTTCAGCCATCTAAGATATTTAAAGAATATTGACCTTTTAATTTCATATTTAATCTGATTCCTAACAGCTTTATTTCTATCAACACCTTTTTCAATATAATACTCAACAATTGAGTCTATAGTTTGTATTGTAGAATTTATCGCAGGCATCCGTTCATCCGTTAGATGCAGATACTTCATGTTTTCATCAAAAACAAACTTCATTTCCGGCTTTAATTTACGCATTCGGTAATGAAGATAATTTTCTTCTCCATACAAGAATACATTCTCATTAAAAAGTCCTATATCTTCAAAGTCACTTTTACGAATAAAGAAACAAGAACCTGAAAAATACATTCTTTTGTAGTTATAGCAAAGAAATTTATTTCGAAGATAACTTTCAAAAATCTCAAAAATAGGATA
Source organism: uncultured Paludibacter sp. (assembly GCA_937927845.1). GTDB lineage: Bacteria > Bacteroidota > Bacteroidia > Bacteroidales > Paludibacteraceae > Paludibacter. The sequence continues at coordinate 88,536 of CALFXE010000089.1, read as the reverse complement.
TTGGCTAAATTTGGGCATAAAAGACCAGCCACGCTTTGTTTCTGAAATCATTTGAAGCATACCCAGCATAACTGTCCTTTGATTTTGAAAATGATTGATAGCTTCTTTAAATATTGGTTGTAACAATCTTACATCCGGATTCATTATTAAAATAATTTCTCCTGTCGATACTTTTATTCCGATATTGTTGCCTTGACCATAGCCGCCGTTTTTTGTATTCCTAATCAGTTTAACATCCTTACCGTACTTACCTTCTATGCGTTGAAACATAACATCAACATCTTTACTCATATTATCAACAATGATAATCTCAAGCTCATCTCCTATGTCATTGTACTGAAATATAGAATCTAAACAATTATATATATGTTGCTCCGAATTATATGTTACTATTATAACTGAAATTTGTTTTTGCATTTTATTTTTTATTCAAATTCTGTAAAAATCTAATGCCTCAGCATCTTATATTTTATTATTATATTGCTTGTATATATTAATTCCGACAGCAATGATAAAGTAAGAGCAAGGGGTACGACAAAAACACCAAGATTAAATAATATACCTAATAAAGCAACTACAAAAAAGACAATCATTGCAACTATTTGATCTTTTACTATATAATTATTTTTATTTTGAGGTATAAATACAAAATTACATATGGCTCCTACAGTAAGTTGAGCAAACACTCCAAATCCTAAGATGATTAATAATGGATATGAGCCTAACATACTTTCACCTCCCATCACAAGTACAATCCATTTTCCAAAGATAACGAGAAGAAGAAAAATGCTAAATCCAATTACATTTTCAATCTTTATTATTTTCTTAATAGTAGATGTGATATTTTGCAAGATAACAACTTTTGGAAACAGTGCACTATTGATACTTGCGATAAGAATAGTGGGAACCGTGTATATTTTCACTGCTAAATCGAACAAAGCCACATCTTTCATAGAAAAAAAAGCACCTAACAATACTGTTGCACTTTGTTGCTTCAGCACAATTATACTATTGCTCCCGAAGAAAGGTAAAGCTTGTTTCATTTGTAATTTCACATCAGCTATTTTACTCCAATATATTTTCAATCCCTCTTTATAACGAATAATCAATGCAGCTACTATTGAGCCCAATATGGAGGTAACTGTTATTATTACAGTAAAAATCCCTATGTCATTTGAGTTTTTTATATACATAAGAATAAACAATAGAGACAATAATTTAAAAGCTAATTGAATAAAAGTTACTGTACGCATACGCTGAATACCCTGAAAATACCACTGAGGAAACAATATATTCGTAATACTTTGTCCAAAACAAATAACAAAAATTTCCCAGTTTTCTCTTAGAGATGGTATGGCAAAAATAAGTATAAGAAATAGAACAAAGGATACAATAGCCAAATAAACTTTCGCTGTAAATATGTTAGACAGCACCTTTTCTTTCTCGCTTCTATTATCTATATTTTCGGCAATGGCTTTTACTCCCGGCAAATCAAACCCAAAATTGATTAACGTAATAAAATACGTAACTATCGAAAAAGCAAACACATAAAGTCCATAACTATTGGCTCCTAAAGTTCTTATAAGATATGGATAAATAATAATATAAAACAACGAGTTTAATACCTGAAGCACGGTCATAAAAAAGTAATTTTCCATTACCTTTTTATTGCTTTTCAGTAAAGATGTAACTACTTCACGTTTTGATTTCATCATTTATATTATGTCTCTATTAATAATTCTCATAACAAAAATTAATTGCACTAATACAATCCCGACATAATAAAGCCAGAATCTCCAACTTTCTTTCTTAACAACAAAGAAGAAAAACAGAACAAAAGAAAATAGAAGGAAATAATCAGTTACTCTTTCAACTAAAAGCACGCTCCTCATCAAGGCAAATAATGCTATACCAGATATATAAACATTAAAAATCTTGTAGAAAATCTTTTTATTCTCGCCACTAAACAAAAGGAAAAAAGACATTATCCAGAAGAAGACAAATTTCATTGATATTCCTTCCGACATCATTAGTGATTGAACATCGTATCGTTCGAGTCTATTTGATAATAATGTCAATGTGTTTAAAGACGATATTACATTGATCACCGTTCCTCCTAATCGGGTAGTTATATTAAAAAAATAAAATAATCCGGTGACTATTAAGAATATCAAATAAAATTTCATTGAATATTGCTTAGATAAAAGGATTATTAATATTATTACAATACCTAACAATGCTGTTGAATGAAACAATACAGCAAGAGCAATAAATAAAGCAATTAAGATATAATCTTTAAATTGAAGTTTGGGTTTTAATGCGAATGAACTTGCTAATACAATCAGAGAAAAAGCAATTCCAACTCTGATAACTATGGCATTTAAATATAAACCATAAAAAGCAATATATAAAGTTAGAAATATAAAAGCATAACACTTATCTTTTTCAATGTTTAATAATGTGTCATTATCTTCGTCTGTTGTTTCATCATTATAAACTGATATTATCTTTTTTGTAGCTGTGTACATTATTAACAAGTTAATAATTGCAACAATCCAAAAAAATAGATGGTAGCTTTCTTCTGATATAAATTTAACAAGTTTAGTCAACAATTGAAATCCCCATTCAAACCCATAATCATAAAAGTTAATCAGATCAGCTTCTTCCATTAGAAAATAATTCATATAGACTTCTGTATCTGGCACATCCAGACTTCTTGTTGCCATTAACACCGAGAAAGGTACAATAAAAATCCAATGAGAATGTGGTATATTATAACTTCTTTCCAGATAGCTGAAAATAAAACATCCAAAAAGGAAAATCAGTAATAATATAATGTTCATATTAGCTTAAAGCTCAATAAAAAAATTGTAAAAAGACAGTATGAATCATTATGTTGATTAAGGATAAATTTGATTAATATACCTTCTCCCCAACAACAATCCCACAATCAGTACGCCACCAATAAAACCACCAAACACAATCCCTTTAGCTTTACCAAGCTTAGTTTTTTTGAGGGGAAAACGAGGACTGTCTATTATTTGAATAATGGGAGTCTCTCGAGCTAAATCAAGTTTTAATGTTTCAAGATTTTTAAGCACCTCAGTATATACGGTTCCATACAGCATTGCATTGTATTCATGTTGAACTCTTGGTACTGCTGCTGTTTGAATTGCCATATTAACGTTTAGCTGTGGTATAGCTGCACCGCCATATAAAGCTTCTTCGTATAATCCTTTTATCGAATCTGCCGTATGTTGCATCATGTTAATGTTATTTCGACTTTGTGCAGTACGTGTTTCTGTGTAGAATTTAATTGTTTGCTGTATAAGGCGTTCGATAAATATTTTTGAAAACTGTTCATTAATACAAGTGAAATTAGCCGACACCATACTAATCTTCTTTTCTTTTCTGATAATTGATAACTTCTTTGATTTCACAAAGTTATCCGACAAAACATATAAGACACTGTCCTGAATTCTGGAAAAATCTTCTCTATCTTGATTTAAGGGAAATATATAGTCTGTTTTTATACCATATTTTTTATTTTTCAATTTTTTATCTAACTTGTAAATTTTCAAATATGCATCAGCCATAGTCATTTTATTGCCTTCATACTCTATATCTGTTAATAAAGTACTTTCAATAGCGTACCGAGATTTTATTATCTCTAATAAGTTATCTCCGGTGAAAACATCTCCCCCACTGCTAAACAAACCACCAAAACCAAATGATGAAGCTAAACTCGCTAAACTTGAACCTCCCGAACCCTTTTCTATCAATGCGAACGATACTTGTCCGGTATATCTTGGTTTAATCACAAATGATAACCCAAAACCTATAATTCCTCCTGATAGTCCAACAATCAGTATAATTTTCCATTTGGTTAACAAAAAACTCCATAATTCCTTTATAGTATTGATAAGGTCCTTTATAGAATCATTATTTTGATTTGCAGACTTAACTTTTAAATTGTCGTCCATATACAAAAATTTTCAATTAGCATACAAAATTAATTATCTCAACGCATAAGCATATACCAATGCCAGCATAGATGTTAGTGAAGAACTTATAGATACAACTTCTGTAGCACCAAGTCTGTTGGATTCATCTAAGCTTTTCTTTGGTACAATGACAACTGACCCCTCTACAACTTCAGGATAGAAACGTATACCTAAAAAACTCTTAGTTCCTTTTACTTTTCCATTAGGATACAATACAAAGGATTTCTTTTTTAAAGCATTGTATGAAAATCCTCCTGAAGATGTTATGAAGTCTCTAAAACTACGTGAATTGTTATATACTACAAATGATGGATACATCACCTCTCCTATCACTTTTACCGTTTGAGATTTCTTTGGAATAAACAGTACATCACCATCTTCAACTAAAATATCTTTCAATCCACCCGGATCTTTCAGTATGGTTGCAAGATCTAACGAAACAACCCCCTCGAAATTTAACAACTCTTGCATTCTACGCTCATCAATAGTTGTAAAAATCATATCTAATGTGTCTAAATCTATAGTTGTTCTGATATTCATCTTTTGCTGTATCATCTCGTCCATCTCTTCTTTGCCCTTTGCTAATAAAATCTTGCTAAGGTTCTGAGATGTAACATTATGTATAGCGTGAGGATTGTCAACTTTCTTCTCATTTCTTATAATATATGCACCATTAACAAATGCATATTTCGTAAAGCCTCCCGACATATTTATTAAATCTGAAACTCGAATATTCTTATGGTCTACATTATAAAAGCCCGGATTTTTCACTTCACCTTCGATAGATACAACTCTGATAGGTTCAATACCTTCAATGGGTCTGACAATCACCATATCTCCATTTTCCAATGTAATATTACCCGCGTCATCACCCAAATCCAAATTTCTATCGAAAGAAAATGACATACTGCTCGATTTCGTATTTCCTCCATCCATTTTACTTGGATCTTTTATTATACGAACCAACTGCACATTTTCGGTAGAAGCTTTCTCGGTAAAACCCTTAGCCTTAAAAATCAAATCTCTTAATGTCATTTTAGTCGATAGCTGATATTCGCCCGGCTCAAGAACTTCACCTTCAATGGTAACAAATTGCTCCTCCAAGAAGTTAGAAATCGAATCAACTTTCACCGAATCACCTTTCATCAGATTAATATCAATATTTTCCCCCGATAATATCTTACCCAAGTTAAAGCTTATTATCTCCGGCATTTCATTTTTACGCTGACGCTTTATTGTTGCCATGTTAATAAAGGCTTCATCGAGTACACCACCCGACTTTTCAATTAATCTTTTAACAGTTAAATCCGGTGTAAGTGCATATGCTCCCGGACGATACACAGCTCCGGTCAACTCAACTTTATTGTTGAAGATATTATCTATTTTTGCGATGTAAATTGAGTCTCCACTTTTTACTAAACTCGATGCAAGGTATGATTCAGGAATATCCACAACCGTTCTTTGTGAATCTATATATCTGAAGATTGAAACAATAGATCTGTTTGCATCAGCTCTGAAACCACCGGCATATTGTAGAAGATCTGCCAGAGATTCGTCTTGTTTTACTTCATATATTCCACGTCTATTAATTGCTCCGTCAACTATTACTTTATTTTTATTAGGCTCAATGATTATAACATCATTATCTTGCAATCCTATGTTATTTTTCATCTTACCTGTGGTTAAAAACTGATAAAAGTCTACCTCTGCCACAGTCTTTCCATTCCTATTCAATTTGATGTTACGCATTGACCCTATTTTACCCGGTCCACCACAAGCATATAATGCATTAATAACAGTCGCAAGTGAGGGCAAGGTATATGTACCCGGATACGCAGCTTCGCCTGCAACAGTAATTTGTATACTTCGGATATTACCAAGACTTACGCTTACAAATGTTTCTGAAGTAGATATGCCGGTATAATATTTAGAAAGTTGATTTTTAATATTTTTCGTAGCATTGTCTATTGTCATACCTCCAACTTTTATCAAACCAATATTTGGAATTCTGACGCTACCTTCGGGGTTAACTTTGAGTTTGTAACTCACATCATATAAGCCTGAAACATCAATAAGAAGTTCGTCGTTCGTACCAATAATATAGTTTGTGGGTGTAGGCAAATACATATTAGGTTCAAAAGTAACTTTCTTTCTGTCAAACAACTCTGAACCAAACACTTTTAATTTCTTCTCATCTTCTTGCTTAATAAACTCACGATATAAAGAATCCTCAACATACATACGCTCATCAACATAGTATGGTGTCTGAGTTTCTTTCATATCTGCATTCAATTCATTGATATATTTACGGAAATCCGACATTCTTTGGGTATAATTCTCTAAATTATCTCCAGGATTACTTTGCTGTATCATCTGATTTTGCTGAGACGGCATCATTCCTTGTGAAGATGTTTTAGGTTGAAGTTCCATATTTTGCTGGAGCCTTTGTCGTTGTTGAGGAGTTAATTTATTAAGATCCTGAGAATTAACTCCCAACATAAAAATACAAAAGAATAGGAATAGTGTATATTTATTCATATGTTTGAATTTGATTTTTAGTTGCCGTATGCAACCTTTGATGTCTTAAATATAAATTAAGTTGCAAAAATACAAAAAGAACTTAAACCATAACGAAAAACATATGGTATTAGTATAATTTGAAGGCATTATTCAATCAAATATCTTTTTCATCATCTTGGTAATATTGAAAATACGTATTATTACCTTTGTGCTTGCTACGTCCCGAAGATGTATAGCCGTAACCATAGCCATAACCATAGGTTCCTAAACCATAACTTTTACTTCTTCCATAGACATACTTTCTTGAATAATATTGGGAATAACTTGCCGACTCTATTTCAACATCATTTAATATTGAATAGAATCTTGATTTAGTATCTTCTTTTAATTGATTTGATAATGTTTTAACAAACTGCTTATTGGTTTTATTACTTCTGATAACAAAAAGATTAATATCTGATAGTGCAGCAAATGAGTATGCATCTGCAACTACACCAATCGGACTGGTATCAACAATTATATATTCATATCTTTTTCTCAATTCATCAAACATATCTTTAAGATTATCTGACCTGATGAGTTCTCCTGCATTAGGCGGTACAGTTCCTGCCGTTATAAAATCAAATTCTGCTCCGTCCGGTCGCACAATTATTTCATCTAAGCTACATTGGTTAGCTAAAAAGTTGGATACCCCCATATTGTTATCACATCCAATAGTTTGATAAACACTTGGCTTACGAATATCCATATCCACTAATAATGTTTTAGGACTTGCCATAGCATAAATACAAGCAAGATTAATACAGAAATAGGTTTTACCATCTCCCGATTCTGACGATGTAACCATTATGGTTATATCTGTTTTTCGTTTAGCAATAAATTCTATCCTTGTTCTAATAATCCTAAACATTTCGGTAAATGACGATCTCGGATTGTTGACTATCAGATATGGATCGGTAGAATTTGTATGTCGCACTAACCCTATAAGTGGGAAAGCTGACATTTTTTCAACATCTCTTGATGTACGTATTGTATTGTTGAGCAGCTCTTTCAGGATTATAAAAACTGATGGTAACAAAATTCCAATTAAAAAATACATCATTATTGTTTTGGATTTTGTTCCCTGGTTTGTTACCGATGTTGTTCTTGCTCTGTCTAAGATATTATTATCAGGAGTGTTAGAGGCTTTAAGTATCTGAGCTTCTGCTCTTTTCTGTAAAAACATAGTATAATAACTATCGTTCATGCGATAATTTCTTTCAATACCCACCATTTCAAGTTCTTGCTCCGGAAGTGTTTCGATTTGCTTTTGCACAGATGCTAATCTCGTATTCAAGTCATCTTTCTGAATATTGATTGAAGCTTTTGTGTTTTTAATCACTTCGTTGATAGCTGTCTTTAAATTGTCAATCTCTCGTGTGTATTTTGAATGGAAGATATTTTTCTCTGTAAGCTCACTACGCTTTAGAAGTAAGTCGTTAATTTGCTGCACTATAGTCATTAACATTGGTTCATTTAAACCAATATTAGACGGTGCAATAATAGCTCCTTCATTCAAATTAGTTTGAATATATTTTTCAACATAAGCAATATAAGTCTCTTTTAGTCTTATCTGATTTAACTCTTCATCAAAAGATGCCGCTTTCGATAATAGTTCGTCAGTCAGACTGCTCACATTAATAAGTTGGTTTCTTTTTCTGAAATCTGAAAGGTTATCTTCAGATGTGGCAAGAGATTTTGAAACATTTTCTAATTGTTCGTCAATAAACTGGATAGTCTTCGTTGCAGCGTCATTCTTTCTTTCAAGATTTGACATTAAATATATATCACACAGCTTGTTGATAAAGTCTACATCTCGTCTCGGTGTCTCACTAACCATAGATATTTCAAGTACAGACGATCCATCCATTACGAAGTTAAGTGCTAATTTTGAAGAGAACTCTCCTATCAGTGATTCTTTTGTTCTGAATTTAAAATATAAATCTTTAGCTGAATTATTACCTGAAATATCATTAATTGTGATAAACATAAGATGATGTTGCAATGGATATCCTATTCTGCCATTTATGTTAAATCCCTTTGGCATACTCTCTTCATCCTCCGTAACAGTGAAAGTCCCATCAGGCTTAATGTTCAATTTAAAAAGAATATCATATGCTTGAGGTGAAATAAAATCAGCATCTATAGAAATCGGTGTCCATTCATATAAATTTCTAGTTTTAAACCTGCCTTTTGAAATATATTCTATCTGAAATTCCGGCAAACTATCGACAACACGACTCATTAAGTCATACGAACTTATCATAATTACCTGATTATTCACATTACGATAACTCTCCTGAATCCCAAAGCCTTGCATTAAAACTTGCGCACTATTCATCGAACCTCTGCTTTCATCAATAATTACTGTTGCTGAAGATTTAAACGAAGGTAACCATTTCCTGTTTTGCATATATGCAAGAAACATAAACACAAAAACACTTATAAGTATAAGATACCAATGACTAACGAACAGCATTACCCATTCCATTATATCAAATGATGATTCTTCGTCGGTGAAGTCAGATGTTTTTATGTCTTTATTTTCTTCTTCCATATTCATTTTGTTTTATTAAATAAAACTGTCTTATTCCAATTTTATTTGAAATAATATATTACCATAAACAGTAAACTTAAAGATGTAGATATTAGTGATATAAACGAACTGTAATTATCTATATCATAAAAGCTTGACGGACTCTTTCTCACGTAAATAATATCATTCGGATAAATATAGTAATATTTTGAATTTATTATACTTATAGGTCTGATGTCAAAGTCAAGCGTTTTTACACCTTCGCTTGTTTCTCTTATAATCTTTACTTTTGCAAAATCACCTGTATTTTTTATTTCACCCGACATTGACAATGCTTGAAAAAGTGTCATCCTATCTTTAATTATAGGGAATACTCCCGCTCCCGCTTCTCCAATAACTGTAAAACTTTTATTTGCCAAAGTTAGTTTAATTTCTGCATCCGGAATAATTTCTTTAAATCGATTTTCTATTACCATCGATGCTTCTGCGATTGTCAAATCTGCTACATGTATATTTTTTATAAATGGAAAATCAACCGTACCATCCGTGTAAACTCTATATGACAAAGCGTTTTGCGAACTTGCTCCTCCTTCGCTTCCTATGATTAACTTTGACATATCCTGATCTAAAGTAATCAATCTAATCAGCAATTCATCATTAATCTTTATTCGATAATCTTCATATGGTTCACTTTGATACGTAGGTAAATCTTTATTGCCTTCCTGTAACAACCCGACATTTCGGTAGCTGTAGCAAGAATTTAAGAGCAATATCGATAATAGTAGATATAAAATACAACTTTTCCGTATCATTTTATAAGTGTTTAAACGTATCATTTACCTTTCCCCATCAATAAATTAACTAAAAATGTTGCCATCGAAATAGTTGATATTGTTGTAGCAAGGAAAGTTGGAAAATTAACAATGCTGAAAAACTGCTCATCTAATCTTTGAATGTAAATTATATCGTTTGGCTCAATATAATAAAACTCTGAATTTATAATAGTTTTTGTACGCAAATCAAATGTCTTAATTATGGTTCCCTGTTCGGTTTCTCTTATTATTCGTATCTTACCCCTGTCGGCATATGTACCTGCATCACCAGCCATAGCCATAGCTTGAAATATATTTATTTTCTCACGAACAATCGGATAATAACCTGTACTTCCTGTACCAATTATACAGAAATTACGATTTAACAAGCGTACTTCTACTGAGTTTACTAAAAAAGAGGATTCAAATGCTCGCTCTAAGGTTGCTGTTGCTTGTTCTAAGGTTGCTGCTGCCTCGCGAAGAGTTTGTCCAACAACCTTAACTTCACCAACTAAAGGGAATTTTATACAACCATTTTGCTCAACTGTATATGAATACAAATCACTTTGAGCGGTGTTCGAAGCTCCCCCCGTCGACATCATAGCTTGATTATACTGACCGTTAAACAAGGTATTTGTTTCTTCCTGTGTAGAATATACTTTTACGAAGAGCTTATCTCCGACTTTCAATTTATAATCTTCATAAACGGCACTCTCTTTGTAAGACGGAATAACTTTGTCCGGTTCTTGCATATAATTGACCTTACGTGCAGTAATGCAAGAGCTTAACTCAAACATTAAGAGTATTAGTATTAACGAACGTAGAAGAATTTTATACATTAAACCGTTTTAATAGTTTTGATACTTCGAAATGATAAAATATTACTTTATTTTTGCAAAAATAACAAATTAAATCCTATGCGTAATTCTATTTTACTTCTGTTGTTAACTTTGTTTTCAACAACTTATTCACAAAACAACGATTCCACTGTGGAGAACTTATCAACAATTAAGAAAAAAAGCTCCTTCAAAGATAATTTTTCAATGGGTTTTCATCTTAGTCCGACCATCTCCTGGCTTGACGTAAAACATGATGACTTGCAAACCGATGGTGCTACAATTACAGGTGGTTTAGGCATTGTTGCTGAATATAATGCAACTAAACTGCTATCAATAGTCAGTGGATTAAACTTTTCTGTACCAGGTGGATATGTGTTCGATAATGCCTCTATGACTGATGCCGATACTAAAAATAATTACAGGATTAATTATACCACACTCGAACTACCAATACTGATTAGGGCAAACTTAACAGAAGATAAAAAAACTGCTTTTTATATTCAAGGTGGAGCTTCAGTAGATTATAGATTTTCAGCATCGGAATTTCATAAGGCTGCGACTTATCTGCTACCCGATGAAAAATTAAATATCAAGTCATTAATAGATCCATTCAATTTTAATTATTTAGTAGGCTTCGGCACAAAGCAAAAAATTTTCAGGAAATACTACGTATTCGCAGAGGTCAACTATAAACATTCATTGTCGAATATCGCTTCTGAAAAGGGTTTTACTGATATTGCACGTTATACCACTACTTTTGTACCTGAAATACATAGCGGTAATATGATTTTCTCATTCGGTGTTTTATTCTAATCGAAAATGTACAATTACTTAAAATTAATACGCTATCAGAATATTCTCTTTATTGCTCTGATTTTATTTGTATTGCGACAGCTTGTCGTAGCTGCTTTGCTCGATACTTACGGTATTATTGTTTATACCGAACAATGGCATCTTTGGTTGTTGATAACTGCAACTACACTGCTATCTGCCGGTGGATATGCACTTAATGATTATTTTGATGTAAAAATAGATACGCTTAACAAACCCGATAAAGTATTAGTTGGACGAACAATTGACAGAAACAAGGCTATGCTTGTGTATCAAGTATGTACTGTAATAGGTATGATAGCCGGATTTGCTTTAGCTTGGTTGATAAAATCGCGAACAATAGCTGTGATTTTTATCGTTGTTCCCGGATTAATATGGTTCTATTCAGCAAGTTATAAGCGTCAGTACTTAATCGGTAATCTGGTTGTAGCTTTTTTATCATCCCTATCTATTATTCTTCTCGCTATCACTGAGAATGCATATCTGATGGAATTTCATTCAACAAAGATATTAGAAACTAAAGCTACTGTCATGTTTTTCAGTTGGATTGCAGGATTTGCTGTTTTCTCATTTCTGTTGACATTAATCCGAGAAATCATTAAAGATATCGAAGATGAATATGGCGATAAGGAAATGGAATGTAGAACTTTACCGATAGTATCAGGAAGAAAAGTCGCATTAGTTGTAATTTTCAGTTTAATAGTGCTAATTATTGCTCTTTTGTTAATTGCTAATTTTTATTTAGTTGATTTTCAGGGTACTCTTTCTATAAAATACACTGTATTCGGATTAATCTTACCTTTATTAGCGCTGATTTCTTTATTGATAAAAGCAAAGCGACCTGTGGATTTTCATCAGGCTTCTACTTTAACTAAATTTATAATGTTGATAGGATTACTTTATGCGGTTATTTTCAATTTTCTATTGGCTCAAGATACCGGAATCCTATTTCTAAATCTTTTTAATGTACATTAATTATAATCTTATATGCTCGATAATCTCAAAAAATATAATATAATTCTCGGTTCAGCTTCTCCAAGAAGGCAGGAATTATTACGGGGAATTAACATTGATTTTGAAGTGCTTCCTCTTTCTGTTGATGAAGATTACCCTACGAACTTAAATCCACATGACATACCTGAATATTTAGCGGTAAAGAAATCAGATGCATACTTGAAATTACCATTATCCGATAATACATTAATCATTACAGCCGACACCATTGTTATAATTGATAATAATATTTTAGGCAAACCCACTGATAAAGAAGAAGCTAAGGCAATGCTTCGTAAGCTATCTGACAGAACGCACGATGTAATTACAGGGGTATGTATAAGAACAAAAACAAATCGTAAGATATTTAAGGTCGTAAGTTCTGTCAGGTTTTCGCATATCAGTGATGCTGAAATAGATTATTACTTAGATAAATATGCTCCATACGACAAAGCCGGATCATATGGAGTTCAGGAGTGGATTGGTTATGTAGCCGTAGAAGATATTCAGGGTTCTTACTTCAATGTTATGGGCTTACCTATTCAGAGATTATATCACGAACTGAAGAGCTGGTGAAATCAGTTTTCGGGTATCGCTCGCAAATCGGGTAACTTCCATGCAATCAGTCCGATTAGTGGTAAAAATGCACATACATGATACACAAAATAGATACTTGTGGCATCAGCGAGTAATCCAAGTAAGGCTGAGCCTAAACCTCCCATACCGAAAGCCAGACCAAAGAACAAACCTGATATCATGCCTATTTTGCCGGGCATAAGTTCCTGAGCATAAACTAATATGGACGGGAAAGCTGATGACAAAATAAATCCGATAACAAAGCTTAGAATTACTGTCATAGTTAAACCAACATACGGCATAATCAGCGTAAACGGTGCAACACCTAATATAGAAAACCAAATAACATACTTCCTACCTATCTTATCACCAATCGGTCCACCGAAGAAAGTACCTAAAGCCGAAGATGCAAGAAACACAAAAAGAAGCAGTTGCGAAGTTTTAACGCTAACTCCGAATTTCTCGATTAAGAAAAAAGTATAATAACTACCTATACTTGCTAAGTAGAAGTATTTTGAAAAAATCAGTATCAGCAAAATGCCAACTGACACGTAGACCTGCCTTTTAGTCAGATGTGCATGAAACTGTCTCTCGCCAAGTTTTCTTTGAGTTCTTTTTACCTGTTGCAAATACATCTTAGCCCATCTACCTACATACAGTAACACCATCATCGCAATCAGTGCAAAAATCGCAAAATAAGCTGTGTGCCCTCTGCCATATCTCGCTATAATTAAAGCTGCAAGCAGCGGACCTATTGCTGTTCCGGCATTACCCCCTACTTGAAAAATCGATTGTGCCAATCCACGCTTACCACCCGAAGCCATATAAGCAATCTTCGATGATTCGGGATGAAAAATAGAAGACCCTGAGCCGATAAGAGCTACAGATATTAAAATAGCGGCATAACTGCTTGCAAAAGCCACTGATACAAGACCGATGAGTGTAAGTCCCATTCCCATTGCTAAAGAGAAAGGTTTTGGATGCTTATCGGTATACATACCTACAAGAGGCTGCAACACACTGGCAGTCAACTGGAAAGTCAACTGAATAAGACCAATCTGTGCAAAACTCAATGCAAAAGACTCCTTAAAAATCGGATAAATAGAAGGGATAAGAGATTGCATCATATCATTCAGCATATGAGAAACACTGATGCTGAACAAGATGCTATATGCTGTTATCTGTTGTAAATCCTTAGAAGTCGATACCGTAGAAGTTGCTACTTTACTCATTTAAACCATATTATATCAAAGCAAACTCCAGAACTTCCATAATATCCTGAACATAATGGAATTTCAATCCTTTCAGATAAGTCGCTTTGATTTCATCAATATCCTTACGATTATCAACACACAAAATAATATCAGTAATACCGGCACGTTTGGCTGCAAGAATTTTTTCTTTTATACCACCAACCGGCAACACTTTCCCACGAAGAGTAATTTCACCTGTCATAGCTATGCTTTTGCGCACTTTTCTTTTTGTAAATGCAGAAGCCAAAGCAGTAGCCATAGTAATACCGGCGGAAGGTCCATCTTTTGGAATTGCACCCTCAGGCACGTGAATATGTACATTCCACTCTTCAAAAAGCGACTGGTCAATCTTTAATGCTTCAGAATGTGATTTGATATATTCAAGAGCCAACATAGCCGATTCTTTCATCACATCACCAAGATTTCCTGTAAGCGTAAGTTTTGGCGATTTACTTTTGCTCAAACTCGATTCTACATAAAGTATTTCACCGCCAACCTGTGTCCATGCTAAACCGGTTACAACACCCGTATAATCATTACCTTGATATTTATCTTTTGAATATTTAGGTGCTCCCAAATACTTTATCAAATCTTCACTTTTAATTTCAGCATCGTAGGTTTCATTTGAGGCAACCAATTTTGCAACTTTACGCATTAGCGAAGCAATTTCCCTATTTAGAGAACGTACACCTGATTCGCGTGTATATGATTCGATAAGATTTTGAGTGGTAGTCTTGGGTAAAGCAAACTGTTCATCAATAAGACCATGGTTTTCAAGCTCTTTTGGTATTAAATGACGTTTTGCAATTTCAACTTTCTCCTCCTGTGTATAACCACTTACTTCTATTAATTCCATTCTATCAAGTAACGGAACCGGTATGGTGTTCAGATTATTAGCCGTTGCAATAAACAGAACTTTCGATAAATCATAATCGACATCCAAATAATTATCGTGAAAAGTAGTGTTTTGCTCAGGATCGAGCACTTCAAGCAAAGCAGATGTAGGATCACCCTTATAATCAGCAGTTACCTTATCAATCTCATCAAGCACGAATACAGGATTTGAATATTTAGCCTTTAAAATATTCTGAATAATTCTACCGGGCATTGCACCTATATATGTACGTCTATGACCTCTAATTTCAGCCTCATCATGCAGACCACCAAGAGAAACACGCACATATTCACGAGACAGCGCACGAGCAATAGATTTTCCCAGCGATGTTTTTCCCACTCCCGGAGGACCATACAGACAAATTATCGGCGATTTCATATCACCTTTCAACTTCAAAACAGCCAAATGTTCAATTATCCTGTCCTTAACCTTTTCCATACCGAAATGATCTTCATTCAGAACTTTCATAGCATGTTTAAGATTAAAATTATCCGAAGTATACTCATTCCATGGAAGGTCGAGTAATGTTTCAATATAGTTTAACTGAATAGAATAGTCGGGCGAATGTTGACTTGTACGCTCCAATCTCTTTAATTCCTTTTCAAATATACCTTCTACATTCTTACTCCATTTTTTCTTTGAGGCTCTTACTTTCAATTCTGAAATATCCTGTTCCACTGATACACCACCCAATTCGCTTTGGATAGTTTTCATTTGCTGCTGAAGGAAATATTCGCGCTGTTGCTTATCGATACCTGCCTTTGCCTTATTTTGGATACTCATCTTAATTTCAATCAGTTGCGATTCTTTATTCAAAAGTTCAAGAAGAGCATAGCCGCGTTCGATTATATCATCCATTTCCAATAAGCGGATTTTATCTTTAACCTGCAAACCAAAATTGGCACAGATATAATTAATTAGGAAAAACGGGTTTTCGATATTTAATATTGCAAAAGTAGTTTCGGGAGGTAAAGCACTCGATTTCGAAATAATATCAGAAGCTAAATCTCTGATAGAAGAAATAAGTGCCTGAAAAACACCATCTTTATTATCTTCATCAGGTAATATATTTTCCAATCCGAAAACTCTTGCCTTCATATATGGCTTTGTTGCAACCAATTCGCCAAGTCGGAAACGCAGCTTACCTTCTAAAATCACGGTTGTACTGCCATCAGGCATTTCAAGAATACGCACAACTTGCGCAACCGTACCTACCGGATAAAGCTGTTCTATTGTAGGATCTTCGAGTTTACGATCTATTTGAGTACAAACGCCAATAAGAGATTCATTTTCATGAGCTTTACGAATCAACTTCATCGATTTTGGTCGAGCTACCGAAACAGGAAGCACTACACCCGGAAACAACACCATATTCCTCAGAGACAAAATAGGAAGTACCGAACCATCATCCAGTTTAATATCTTGCGTTTGACCACCTAAAGAAATAATCGGAAAAACCTCCGACGAGTCCATCATATCTTCTGAAAAAAAAGCATCAAAATTATTCTTCATTATAAAAAAGGGATTATTCTCTGCCAAATTGACATATTAATTAATTATACATTTAAACATACAGATAATCTAAAAAGAAACACTTCTAATAATCAATGGCTTACAAATTTATATATTAAAATGCATTATGATTTTTCAATTGGCGTGCCAAAGGTAATCTTTTTTATAATAGGTTCTTCATCACATTCACATAACTTGTCCCGACTTATCGGGATTAGCACATTACATGTTTGCTCATCATAAAAATTAGTGTAAATTTGTGGCTTTAAAAACAATAATAAGTTTATGAAGAAAATAGTTTTCATTCTGTCTGTGTGTGTGTTAGCAGCTTGTAATAATTCAGGCAAATTTATAGTCGAAGGTGTGGTTGATGGCGGTGTAGGGGAAATGTTATATTTAGAGCATACCGGATTAACTAAAAATATCGTTATCGATTCGATGAAGATAAAGAAGGATAATAGCTTTAAATTCAAGTCGAAACGACCGGCATACCCTGATTTTTATAAGATTAAAATAGGTAGTAAACAGATACACTTTTCTGTTGATTCTACTGAAACTGTAGAGATAACCACTTCTTTAGAAAAATTCTCAAGTGATTATACTATAACAGGCTCTGAATCAAACACCGATATTCAAATTTTACGTAATTCTGTAGCCAAACTGCAAAATAAAGCTAACCAATTAAATTCGGATATGAGTGCTGATGAGAATAATGCGTTTTATCAGGAATTTACTCAACTTGTTGAAGAGCATAAAAATCTCGCAAAACCGATTATATTGAAAAATCCAAGATCTACAGCAGCGTATTTCGCTATTTTTCAGCAGGTTAGCAACATTTATATCTTCTCACCTTATATTAAGGAAGATCGACCGTTCTGTGCAGCAGTTGCAACAGCTTATCACACTTATATGCCTGATTACGAACGCTCCAAAAACTTATACGCATGGGTTATGGATGCAATTAAATCGGAAAGGGAAGCAAAACAGCAATCTGACTGGAAAAAGATGATGGAAGACAATGCTATTGGATTTATAGACATTAATTTGCCCGACAAAGAAAATCAGATGAGGAAATTATCGGATTTGGTCGGTAAGGTTATCTTATTGGATTTTTCTGCTTTCGAAGCGCGTGAAAGTGTGCAATACACCTTTGCTTTGAGGGATTTATACAATAAATATAAGTCGAGAGGATTTGAAATTTATCAGGTATCGCTCGACCGTAACAAAATTCTGTGGGAAGATGCTGTTGAAAATCTGCCATGGATTTGCGTAAGAGATGATAACGGTCCGAATACAAGAGTGGTTACTTTATATAATATATCGGAAATACCTACTTATTTTCTGATTAATAAAAAAGGTGATATAGTTGGAAGAAATTTCGACTTACAAGCATTGGAAAAGGAAATCAGTAAAGCTCTTTAATGCATGATTTTATACGAAATACAGCTTTATCCTTAGGTTTCGATTCTTGTGGTATAGCTAAGGCAGAAGCATTGACGGAAGATGCCGAGTTTATGCGTTCATGGTTAGATACGGGGCAACATGGTGATATGGAATACCTTAACCGTAATTTTGAGAAACGCATAGATCCAACTGTATTAGTGCCGGGCTGTAAATCGGTGGTGGTTGTACTGATGAATTACTATCCATTACAGAAGCAGAGTAACGACTTGCCTCAAATCTCAAAATATGCTTATTCGAAAATCGACTATCATACTGTTTTGAAGACTAAGCTTGGACAGTTGGAGACCATTCTTACTCAGGAATATGGTGATGAGATTATCTCTAAAGAATATCAACATAGCTTTGTGGACACAGCACCGATATTAGAAAAAAGATGGGCGGAAAAAGCCGGATTGGGCTGGATTGGTAAGCATACTCAACTTATCACTCCCAAATTAGGTTCGTATGTGTTTATAGGTATTTTGTTGCTCAACGAGGAAGTAAAACCGGCAGAGACACGCGTACCATTCAGATGCGGTACTTGCACAAGATGTATAGATGCCTGTCCGACACAAGCACTCAATGGTCGCAGTTTGGATGCAACCAAATGTATTTCTTACCTCACTCTTGAAATAAAATCTGATATACCCGATGATTTAAAGCAAAAACTTTCAGGTTGGATAGCAGGCTGCGATATTTGTAATGATGTATGTCCGTGGAATATACGTTTCGGCACTCCAAATCAACATGAGGAATTTGCACCGGCAGAAGCAATATTCAGTCTGACCAAAGATGATTGGCAGAATATGAAAAAGGAAGAGTTTGATGTAATCTTTGGAAAATCGGCAGTGAAGAGAGCGAAATTGGAGAGAATACAGAGTAGATGGAACGCGGATAATGCGGATAATGCGGATTGATACAGATTTTAACTTACTATTTATTGGTAAATTAAATAATACATATTTATTATTAATCTGTGTAAACTCGTCTTAATCAGCGTTATCCGCGTTTCATTCTTATAATATTATAGGGCAACCACAACAATATTATAGGGGCAACCACAAGGGATTGCCCCTACAACATTTTATATTTATTTAACTATTTTGGTAATTCTATCGCCGACTTTTACTAATAGGACACCTTTATTTGTTACGGGTATCGTATTCAAACCTTCTACGGTTATTTGGCTGATAATTTTTTGTCCGGTAATATTGTATATCTCGATAAGTTCGCCGGCAGTAGCATTAAACATGATTTTGCTATCAGTCGACCAGATATTGCTGTTTAAAGCTAGACTTTCAATTCCTGTAGCAGGATTTGCTTTACCATTAAGCATAATCTCTTTTGTATCAGCTCCTTCGCTCAATATTTCAAGTTTAGCAGTATGAATTCCTTCTTCAATTGGGGTATAAGTAATTAAAACAGCACCACCACTTCTATCAAACTCGCTATCCAATTCGTAAGTAAATTTAGCGGCATCATCACCTGTAATTTGCACAACAATATCCTCTGTAAGATTTTCAGCTGTTACTTCAATAGTTTTATTTTGTGTTTCGTCAGACTTACACTCAAAATCCAATAACACCTCTTCAATAATGATAGTTGGTGATGCATCTACTGACAATGTAATGCTGACAGGATATAACTGGGACGATCCATTGTAATATGCAACAAAACCAATAATATCATAGTTAACATTGGCAATATACGATCCACCTAAGCGGAAATTATCACGAACTATAAATCCATCAGGATTAGCTAATGTTCCATTAACTGTAGATGTTGTAGAATACTCAACATCAGATTTAAATTGAACTCGCGTAATTTTCACATATTTAGCAAGATCCGTAGTAGACACTAAATTTAAGTCAAGAACCGTTGGGTTTACAGCAGTACCACTCACTTTATCAGGAGCCACTGGAGAAGTCATTTGGGGTGCTTGCCCATACTCGCCTTTCACGCCTTCGAGTCCAACAAGTTGGTCGCCGTTACTAAAAGTTTTACCAATGTTGCCGAAAACCAGCAAACTACCCGAGCCGTCTTTAATGTACAGGTTTTGTCCGTTTTGGTAAACGACTGTAATGGCGCCGGTAATAACGGCTTTATCGTCTTTGCTCAAAGCCAAGAACGCGGCGATATCGGCAACCACAGTGGGGAAAGTGTAAGTGGCTGTGGCTACTGCGCTTGTTTCTTCGTCGAGTATCGCGATGGCTTTAACGGTGGTCGTAGTGGATACGGTAAACGGTACCGTGTATGGTGTAGAAGACGCGGTAGGAGTGCTGCCGTCTGTGGTGTAATAGATTGACGCTCCTGTCGTTATCGAACTGATGGTTACGGTTTGCGCTTCGGTGTATGTCCCGCCGGCGGGGCTGAATGTCGGAGCGGAAACGGTGGGAGCAGCTCCCAGCGTATAAATAACTTTGATAGCCGATACCCGCATCTGTAAATTTTTGTCACCTCCTGTATGGGCATTTGTAATAAGGACAGACGAACTTGCGTTAATCCCGGACACGCTATACTCCGTTGTTGTCCTTGTTATTTCAGCTGCAGTACCTCCATCTACACTGTAAGTTACGGAACTTGGATCTTGGTCGCCGGATTTTGTCAGCACAATCTCGGTTATTACGGCTCCGTTGGAAGCGTTTATTGTCAAAATATTGCCGTTTCCGGAAGCTCTTACGGAATAGAGTCGCAAAGCTGTTCCGTCTGTGTAATAAGCGGGAGCATTAGAAGCACCTCCTTTGTCAGCCGTAAAAGAAATATTAGCATCTAAATCTCCTGATGCCGGCGCATAGGCGTTAGTCCATCCAAAACTGTCAAAAGTTTTTTCAATTGTTACTGCCAATACATTCGCGCTTCCTATCAGTATTACCGCTGCAATAAGCATTGTTTTCAAAAAAGTAAAATGTTTCATATTTAAATATTTTTGATGAGTTAATATTTTTTTATTGTCGCAAATGTAAGGATATTTTTCGAATTTTTATACATAGGGAATAGTTAAAAAGTAAGCGACTTATCTTCTAAAGCGATTACTTCGGGGAATAACATCTACATTAAAAAGTAAATGGAGTATAAACTTGTTATCTTATGCTTATAAATAAAGAAATGTTGCAGGAATAATCCCACAACATTTTATTATCATTAACTTCTCCCTACTTATCAGGATGGATTAGCATATTAGCATTACTTGTCCCGATTATCAGGATTAGCACATTAGCGCATTCTTATCAAACACCATAAACAGCTAAATCACCTAATTCTTCTTCAATACGAAGTAGCTGATTATATTTAGCCATACGGTCGGAACGACTTAACGAACCTGTTTTGATTTGTCCTGAGTTTGTAGCCACTGCTATATCTGCGATAGTAGCATCTTCTGTTTCGCCTGAACGGTGTGATGTTACAGAAGTATAACCTGCACGGTGAGCCATTTCGATTGCATCTAATGTTTCTGATAACGAACCGATTTGGTTTACTTTAATAAGAATTGAATTTGCACAACCAAGGTCTATACCTTTTTTCAGATATTCTACGTTTGTAACGAACAAGTCATCACCAACTAATTGACATTTATCACCAATTTTGTCGGTAAGCAATTTCCATCCGTCCCAGTCACCTTCAGCCATACCGTCTTCGATAGAATCGATAGGATATTTGGAAATCAATTCTGCAAGATAATCAGCTTGCTCTGCTGATGTACGTTTCTTACCATTAGGTCCTTCAAATTTCGAATAATCGTAAACACCATTTTTGTAGAATTCAGACGCTGCACAGTCAAGACCAATCATTACATCCTTACCTGGTTTGTAACCTGCAAGTTCTACTGCTTTCAAGATTGATTCAAGCGCATCTTCAGTACCACCTGCAAGATTAGGTGCGAAACCACCTTCATCACCAACAGCAGTGCTAAGATTACGATCGTGCAATACTTTCTTCAAAGCGTGGAAAACTTCAGCACCCATACGAAGACCTTCGCGGAAAGAAGAAGCACCAACAGGGCGAATCATAAATTCCTGGAAAGCGATAGGAGCATCAGAATGCGAACCACCATTGATGATATTCATCATCGGCACAGGCAAAGTAAATGCGTTAGTACCACCGATATAGCGATAAAGTGGCAAGCCAAGATATTCAGCAGCAGCTTTAGCAACAGCTAAAGAAACACCAAGGATAGCATTAGCACCAAGTTTTGATTTAGTTTTTGTGCCATCCATAGCAATCATTTTTTTGTCGATTGCGCGTTGTTGCATAGCATCAATACCTATAAGTGCAGGAGCTATTACATTATTTACGTTTTCTACAGCTTTCAGAACACCTTTGCCAAGGTAGCGACTTTTATCACCATCGCGAAGTTCGAGAGCTTCGTTTTCGCCGGTTGAAGCACCTGATGGTACAGCAGCACGACCGATTACACCTGATTCTAATAATACATCTACTTCTACAGTAGGATTTCCACGTGAGTCAAGGACTTCACGAGCAACAATTTTTTCGATTTTACTCATCTTTTGTTATATTATATTGATTAATATTGCCTATGATAATTCGGCTGCAAAGGTAAGAAATTTTTACTGTTATAGCAAGTGCCCGACAGAATAATAAACAAGGGCAGCAATCAAAGCACTAATAGGAATAGTAATGATCCATGCAACCAATAAATTACGAGTAACTCCCCATCTTACAGCCGCCAAACGCTTCACGGAGCCTACTCCTATTATCGAGCCGGTAATTACGTGAGTTGTACTTACAGGTATCTTAAATATTTCAGTAAAAAAGAGGGTTAAAGCACCTGCAGTTTGCGCACTAAATCCTTCTACCGGAGTAATTTTCGTAATATTATTTCCCATTGTCTTAATAATCTTCCACCCACCGGTAAGTGTACCCAATGATATAACAGTAAAACAACTGAAAGGCACCCAGTCATGAATATCATTTATGTGAGTAAGATGCAGCCATTCAGGCACATCCGGATTACTGGCAGTAAATGCAATTAGAGTAGCAGCAATAATACCCATAACTTTTTGCGAGTCATTTAGTCCATGCCCGATACTAAGTAGAGCCGATGACAAAAGTTGCAATCGTTTAAATCTCTAATTTGATTTATGCGGATTAGCTTTTCGTGAAGCATGCAAAGTCAGTACGTTAATAAGCACCCCGGATATCATACCGATAAGTGGTGCCAATACAATAAATGACGTTATGAGAAGAATAGTCTGAGTATGAATAGAATAAAATCCTACAGCAGCAATGGCAGCACCTGCAAATCCACCAATTAATGTATGAGAAGAAGAAGAAGGAATACCAAACCACCAAGTAATTAAATTCCATGTAATAGCTGCTATCAATCCGGAAAAGATAATCGGTAATGTAATATAATCAGCGATTACCGTTTTCGATACTGTGTCAGCAATTCCAAATCCACCAATAAGATATTTCGCTATAAAGAAAGCCACAAAGTTAAAGAAAGCAGCCCATAAAACAGCTTGAAAAGGACTAAGCACTTTAGTGGAAACAACTGTAGCTATAGAATTAGCAGCATCATGAAAGCCATTGATAAAATCAAAAATGAGAGCGAGGGCAATTATTACGAGTAATAAATTCATCTAAAATCAATTTGATATATTACGAGTCAGTGAGTAATTTAAGTTCATAGCTTTCATGCTGTTAAGCATATTTCACAATGATAGTTTTTATTATTTTACCAACACTTTCTGTAGTATCAGTTGCCTTCTCGAGTTCGTACATAATCTCTTTTTGTTTGATTAATTCGACACTGTCATGTTGATTTTCGAAAAGATTGATTAAGAACTGATTGAAGATATCATCAGCTTTATTTTCAAGTACATGTAGCTCTGCACAATATTCAGACACACGCTTTCTGCTTTTCTTCAAAATATCCAATTCATTAATAGCTTTTTCGAGGGTAAGAGCACCTTCCTTAATAATTATTGCCAATTCTTTAGCACCCGGAGGCATTTGTTTTGGTTTATATAGAAAAATCCTTTTGGCAGCACTGTTAATGAAGTCGGTTACATCATCCATACGGGTAGCAAGATGATGAATATCTTCTCTGTCGAAAGGAGTTATAAAAGTAGTGTTTAATTCATCAAAAATTTTATTTGATAGTGCATCACCTTTTCTTTCTTCAGTCTTTATCTTATTATAAAAATCTTCTGAATTTTCAGCAGTACCCTTATCGATAAATTCTATCATGAGGTCGGAAGCATTTTTCATCACTTCAACTATACCCTTTAAAAGGGGAAAAAATTTGGGTTCTTTTGGAGTAAATTTTTTGAAGAATGTATTATCCATTATGTTCTAATAATGTTAACTATTATACCTGTTTTAAAAATTTCATCAACGAAATAGAGGTGAATTTTAAGCGTAATTCTTAATAATTCCGTGCAAATGTAATATAAATTTGCAAATTATTTGCATAAAAAAGCAGATTGTTGAAAAATTTATTTAATCGAATATTCAACACTTACCACTACTCGTACATTTTTATACAAATCGTTGACTGCATCGTAGTAGCCTCCGGAAGTAGCTTGCATAATAGAATAATCTCTGTCGACAATAGAGAACAAACCTTGACCGGCTTTTCTGAGTTTATCCAATTTCACATCACTTTCTTTAGTAAATTCTTCAGCAGCTTTTTTAGCATTTTGAGTAGCTTCGGCAAGCATTTGTGGTTTAATAGAATTTAAACCTGTGTATAGATATTGCACGGTATTATAACTATCAGTAATCAATACGCCCATTTTCAGCAATTTATCTGTTTGCTTACTTACTTTATCAACAATATCAACATTTTCAGTTCGCACCTGAATAGTATTTTCAATGATATATCTAAAAACTCCAATATTTTCAGAACCATAATCACGAGCAAGTTTATCTGTAACTTTTGAGTTTTGAACAACAATTTCATCATCAGCAAACCCATTACTCTTCAAAAAATCTATGATTTTAGATTTATTTTCTTCTATATGGCGACTACCTTCTATCATATCATTAGTAGTAACTTTAGTCTGAATTTGCCATATAGCTAAATCTGATTTTACTTCTTTTTCAGCCAAACCCTTAACTGAAATATATCTATCTTCAAGTCTGAAACGCTCAATAGATTTACCAATCAGGTATCCGGCAACTATTAAACCGACAGCAAGAATACATGCTACAATGATAGAGTTAAATTTTGATGACATAATGATAATGTTAAATTTGTTTTCTAAATGAGTGATAATTTTGAAGGTTCAAATATAGTTATTTTTGTTGAAAGGCAAAAGAAGTAGATTTGAATGTGATAATATGCCAATGTGGAAATGTGTCAATGTAGGGACGTGTCGCGACGCGTCCCTACATTGACACATTTCCACATTTTCACATTGATACAAATACCATCGCATACAATTTAATTTGTTTTATCATGGCAAGCAACCCATTGGAGCGGGTTGGTGAGAGATGTTCTTTGAGACCAATTTTGTCGACAAAATACAAATCGGCATCGAGGATATCCTTAGGTGTGCGGTTTGAAAAGACTTTTAGTAGTAACGCAACTATGCCTTTTACAAGTATCGCATCGCTTTCAGCTTGAAACTGTACGACTCCGTTGGCATCTAATTCGGCATTCAGCCAAACACGACTTTGACAGCCTTCAATAATATTCTGCGGAATTTTATATTTATCATCTATAGGTTCGAGTTCATTGCCTAATTCGATTAGCAAGGCATATCTGTCCATCCAGTCATCAAACTGCGAAAACTCTTCTATTATCTCATCTTGAACTTGATTAATTGTCATACTATATATTATGTATCATTTATTATAAACTTACGACAGCATCGCAATTGCTTTTTTAAGTGCAGCAATAAACACATCTATTTCTTCTTTGGTATTATAAAAAGCAAAAGAAGCTCGTACTGTTCCGGGAATCTCATAAAAGTCGATTAACGGTTGTGCGCAATGGTGACCGGTACGCACTGCTATACCCATCTTATCTAACAACATACCAATGTCATATGGATGAATATTCCCTACATTAAAAGAAATAACTGCACTTTTTCTGTCGGATGTACCGTAGAATTTAATACCATCGATAGTCGATAATGCTTCGGTGGCATAGACTGTAAGCTCGTGTTCATAATGTACAATTGCATCTAATCCGATGTTTTCGACATATTTAAGTGCCTCAGCCAAAGCAGTAGAGCCAATATAATCAGGCGTACCGGCTTCAAATTTAAATGGCAGAGAATTGAAAGTGGTTTTTTCAAATGTCACCTTATCTATCATTTCACCTCCACCTTGATAAGGAGGCATAAGATTGAGCCATTTTTCCTTACCATATAACACACCAATACCGGTCGGACCGTAAATCTTATGAGCAGAAAACACATAGAAGTCGGCATCTATATCTTCAATATCTACTGCAATATGAGGAATAGCCTGAGCACCATCGAGCAAAACCGGAATGTCGTGTTCATGGGCTATACTGATTATATCCTTCACCGGATTGATAGTCCCAAGTACATTAGACACATGTGCAACTGCAACTAATTTAGTGCGCTCGTTAAGCAGTTTTCTATACTCATCGAGAATAAGTTCACCTTTATCATTTATAGGAACTATCCGTAATTTGAGATTTTTCCTTTCACACAGAAGTTGCCATGGAACAATATTGGAATGATGCTCCATTGCAGAAATCACAATCTCATCACCCTCTTTGCAAAACGCCTCACCAAAAGAAAAGGCAACTAAATTTATGGCTTCGGTTGAACCACGGGTGAATATAATCTCCTCACGTTTTGAAGCTTTAATAAAACGAGCAACCACATCGCGTGCTTCTTCATGTGCTTCCGTAGCTTTTATGCTCATATAATGAACTCCCCTGTGAATGTTGGAATTCAGGTGTTTATAAGCATATTCTATTTTTTCAAGCACCTGCAAAGGTTTTTGAGTTGTAGCAGCATTATCGAAATATATCAGAGGTTTATTATATATTTTTTCTTCCAAAATTGGAAAATCTTTTCTAATATGAGCTATTGTTTGATTATTTAATACCATTTTATTTATAATGAATTGCAAATTTACATTATTAAATGTATTTTTGTACGATTTTTCCCCTAATTCTACTATATTTTAATATTTTCATGCAAAATAACATCATAAAGAAAGCTACTCCACATTTTATTGCAATCGTCCTGTTTATTGTACTGTCATTCTTTTACATGAAACCGGTTTTAGATGGCAAACAACTTCTCGGTCATGATACCGAAAGCTGGATGTGTATGTCGAAAGAAACATCAGACTATAACAAGAATAACGATGATGTAACACTTTGGACCAACTCAATGTTTGGTGGAATGCCTACTTATATGATTACAATGGATCAACCGAATAACTTGGTGAAGTACGTTGAAGATGTTTTGCGACTGTTTCCTACTACTATCTTTTTCCTTATACTTTACTTTTTAGGATTTTATATTCTGATGTTAAATTTCAGACTAAATCCTTGGTTGGCAATAGTCGGATCGATAGCCTTCACATTTGCCTCATACAATTTTATAATCATCGGAGCGGGTCATAATACCAAAGCTGTTACTATTGCTTATATGGCACCATTGATTGGGAGTATCTTTCTGACATTCAGAGATAAAAAAATTATCGGCAGTATACTTACAGCCTTCTTTTTAAGTTTAGCCATCAGAGCCAACCATATTCAGATATTGTACTATACATTAATAATCGTATTGATTTTTGGAATAGTTGAGCTGATATACAGTATAAAAGAGAAAAAGTTGAAGGACTTTCTGCAATCAACAGGATTGGCACTCGCAGCAGCAGTTTTAGCAATAGGAATGAATGCGACTTCGCTTTTGACCACTAACGAGTACAGCAAATATACAATGCGTGGAGAATCAAACGGACTGAGCATTGATGCCGACAGTTCGCAAGAAGGATTAAGCAAAGACTATATCACTCAATGGAGCTATGGTGTTGACGAGACTATGACACTGCTTATACCTAATTTCAAAGGTGGAGCAAGCGGTGGCAAACTTGGAAAAGACAGTCATACTGCCCAACAAATATCTCAGTTATTCGGTCGAGGTAATATCGATAAGATCATGGACAGTCTGCGCTTCAATACATATTGGGGTACGCAACCTGGCACATCCGGACCGGTATATATTGGTGCAATAGTAATGTTATTGTTTGTGATAGGGCTATTCATATTAGATAAAAAAATATTATGGTGGCTGATTCCTATGATTATACTTACTGTTATGCTGTCATGGGGAAGAAATTTTCAATGGCTGACTGATATATTCATCGATTATGTGCCATTATATAACAAGTTCCGTACAGTATCCATGACTTTAGTAGCAGCAGGATTTGGAATTACTTTGATTGCCATGCTGACTTTAAAAGAAATTTTCAGTGGAAAGTCTGATAAGAAAAAACTCAACAAAGCTATAATAACCGGAACAGCCATCACAGGGGGCATTGCATTGATTTTCGCTATAATACCTTCATTAGCAGGTACATTCACAAGTGAATCGGATTTTATGATAGCGCAACAATATAGTAGTGCATATCAAGCCGACTTCTCTTTTCTGACTGAGACATTAGCATTGGACAGGAAAGCAATGTTACAAACCGATGCCCTACGTTCGTTAATTTTCATACTGATAACCACAACAGTTATAATACTATATCTGAAGAATATTTTAAAGCAAAACATAGCAATAATAGCTGTTGGTATTTTAATTTTAGTAGACTTAATGCCGATTGCAAAAAGATATTTGAATGACGATAATTTCGGTAAAGCAAGAAATGTCAACAACCTTATCAAACCAACCGAAGCAGATAAATATATACTGCAAGATAAAAGTCAGTTTAGGGTATTAAATCTCACAGTTAATTTATTCAACGATGCTTCACCATCTTATTTCCACAAAAACATTGGAGGATATCATGCAGCTAAATTAAGACGTTATCAGGAACTTATCAATTTGCATCTGTCAGATGAAATACAAAAGTTTACACAAATACAAAGTATTGAACAGTTTGATTCATTGGCACAAACCCTGAACATATTAAATATGCTGAATTTGAAATATGTAATTTTCAATCCTGATGCAATGCCTTTAACAAATCCATATGCCAATGGCAATGCATGGTTTGTTGATAATATTATTGAGGTAAACAGTGCAGACGATGAAATGCTAAAACTTGGAGAGATAAATACCAAAACAGAGGTAGTAGTCGATAACAGACAACTAACCACAGCTTTACAAGCAGGAAAGCCATCGGAAGGAGATTACATAACATTAAAATCATATCAGCCTAATCATTTAATTTATGATTTTAATTCCACATCAGATCAAGTGGCGGTATTTTCAGAAATATATTATGATAAAGGATGGAATGCTTATATAAATGGAGAAAAAGTATCATATTTCAGAGCTAATTATCTATTAAGAGCAATGCCATTGAAAGCCGGTAATTATCAAATAGATTTTAAATTTGAACCAAGATCGTATAATATTGGTAATGTCATAGCATTAATATCATCATTAATACTCATTAGCTGCATAATACTTTACATATTACACATACGTAAAAAAGCATCTAAGAAGTTATAATTCAGAAGATTTATGAACGACGAAAGTAAAAAAGGAAGATATAGGATAAATAAAATCAGTGTTACCTCTACGATAAGTATGTCGATGGTGCTATTCCTGTTAGGTTTAGTATCATTGTTGATATTCAGTGCCAGAGATTTAAGTAGAGAGATTAGAGAGAACATCAGTCTGTCTATTATTTTAAATGAAAGCATATCAGAGCAAAACACCAAACGCATAGAAGATTATTTAAACAAATCGCGTTATGTAAAATCCACAACATACATATCCAAAGAAGATGCACTTAAAGAACATATTCAAAGTATGGGCGAAGATCCTCAGAAATACTTGGGCTACAACCCACTGATGGCATCTTTCGAAGTGAAGTTACATGCAGAATACGCTAATAATGACAGTGTTGAAAAATTAGAATCGCGCATTAAAACCCTTGATGGCATACAAAGATTAAATTATCAAAAAGACTTGGTAAATTTAGTAAACGATAACATCACAAAGATAAGTTTTATCCTGTTACTTGTGGCAACTATATTATTATTGATTTCTGTCACATTAATGAACAATACCATTCGTGTTTCGATATATTCCAACAGATTTTTGATAAACACAATGAAATTAGTGGGTGCTACAGGATGGTTTATTCGTAAACCATATATCACACAAGGGATAATAAATGGCTTTATAGCATCGTTAATTTCTTTAGGGTTGTTATCAGGAGTGATTATATACGTACAAAGAAGCTTAGGTATCAATATGTTCGCTTTACAGACAACAACAATGTTGGAAGTAGCTCTGATTGTGATATTTGCAGGCATAAGTCTATCAGCAATTTCATCGTATACGGCAGTTGGCAAATACCTGAGAATGCAGACGAATGAGATGTACTTTGTTTAATTGACAATGGACAATGGACAATTGACAATGGAGAATTAAAAATTAAAAATTAAGAATTAAAAATTAAGAATTAAGAATTAAGAGTTGAGAATTACCAATCACTAATCACCAATTGTCAATTGTCAACTGTCAACTGTCAATTGTCAATTATTTAATATATTATTATGGAAGATAAAAAATTTATTCTAAGCAAGCTTAATCTACTATTGATAGCAATAGGATTTATCATTATAGTAGTAGGGTTTTTATTGATGACGGGTTCTACAACAGAAGTAGAGTTTAATCCTGATATTTTCAGTACAAGACGAATAACCATAGGTCCGATGATATCATTATTCGGATTTGTGTTTATAATTTTTGCAATTTTATATAAGCCTAAGAAGAAATGAGTTTATTTGAAACTATCGTTATAGCTATAGTAGAGGGCTTAACAGAATTTTTACCGGTATCTTCAACCGGACATATGATTATAACCCAGAACCTTTTAGGAATGGAAATTACCGATTTTGTAAAGATATTTACGGTAAATATTCAATTCGGTGCTATTTTATCAGTTATAGTGTTGTACTGGAAAAGATTTTTTCAGTCGTGGGATTTTTACTTAAAGCTTCTTATAGCCTTTATTCCGGCAGCAGTAATAGGATTTTTAGCAGGTGATTTTATAGATTCATTACTTGAAAACATATGGGTTGTTGCCACAATGCTCGTGTTAGGCGGTGTTTTGATGCTGTTTGTCGACAAATGGTTTAAAAACACTGATACCGAACAGGAAATGGATTGGAAGCGGGCATTAAAGATTGGTTTTTATCAGTGTATAGCGATGATACCGGGAGTGTCGCGTTCTATGGCAACTATAGTAGGTGGTATGACTACAGGATTAAACAGAAAGAATTCTGCTGAGTTTTCGTTCTTTTTGGCAGTGCCGACTATGGCAGCAGCATCAGGATACACTCTGCTGAAAACCTTTAAAGATCCCGCATCAATAAGTATATTAACTGACAATCTGACTACACTTTTAATCGGCAATATTGTAGCCTTTATTGTAGCTATGGCAGCTATAAAATTATTCATTGGTATTCTTACAAAATATGGATTTAAAGCGTTTGGAGTTTATAGAATAATTATAGGTTGTTTAATTTTAATATTACTGTTTACAGGTAACAAGTTAGACATTATTTGATTTTTATTGCACAAATCAAACAATTTTCCAAAAAAATGTTATTATTTTGATTTTAAATATTGTGAAATAAAGTTAATAGCTTATCTTTGCTGAGTATTTTAGAAAGATTATTGTAATTATTTCAAAAAGTTATAGTTATATAATATCGTCTAACTAAACAATAAATGAAGTTGATATACATATTGTACTGTTGGAGTGTGAATATAATCAAGAGCGGAATAGACTTATGAAAGACTGTTTTCAACATATAAAAGTCGGTAAGTTAACAATGCTTTTTACATTGATGGCTTTGTTTTTTGTACCAGCTATAGTGTCTGCACAAGTAACTATATTAAGCAACTGGACAACTTTGTACAACAATACGGACAATCCAGGAAACATGACTTATAACGTTCCTGCCGGAAGTAATAAGAATAGGCTTTTGGTGGTTGCTATTGCTACAGCCCGCACCGCCAACGGCTCCAGAACGGTAAGTATCACCTATGGAGGTCGTACTTTAACTTCCATCAACGATGATTTAAGCACTTCAAGACGTGCACATACAGCATTGTACTATCTTCAGGAATCGGAACTCGATTTAGCTTCAAGCAACACCTTATCTGTGTCTATTAGTGGAGGTACCACAAGAAGAAATGCCGTGTTTGCAGCAGTGTTCGAGAATGTGAATCAAACCGATTTTATTACTAACTCACAAAACTACAATAATAGCAGTACAGTAACAAGCTTTACATTCGGAACAACGTTAACTATACACAACGGCGATCAGCCTGTTAAGGTGCTATGTTCCGATCGTGGTTCGAGCAATGCACGAACCATCAGCAATTTTGGTACAAATTGGATCGCAGATCCTAATTTGGGAAATAATCCTGTACGCAATGCTGTAGGAAACAGAACCATACCCACAGCCGATGGTACCGACAACCCCACCGTTACCATGTCAGGTAGCTCGTATATTTCTATGACAGCCGCAAGCATAAAGGCCGTACGCTATTTTCGCAGTAGGCAATCAGGCAACTGGAATGGCACAACTACCTGGCAAGCTTCCTTAGATAGCACAAGCTGGTATAACACCACCCTCTCGCCTACTGCCGGTGATCATTCAGCAGTAATACAAAGCGGACATACTGTAACTTTAACAGCAAATGCATCAGTGAATAAGCTTACAGCACATGGAATTTTAAGTACAGGTATATATACTTTAGATGGTGCAGGCAAAGGTACTTTAACTGTTTCATCTACAGGCTATGCTTATTTAGGAGGAGCTACGAATTTTACTAACTTCGCAGGAGTAGACTTACAAAACGGAAGTACCGTAGATTACAGTCTAAATGGCAATCAGAACATATACGGTGATATATCTTATTCAAATTTAATAATATCAGGTACAAGCGGAACAAAGACCTTGACAAGTAATATCGAAGTGCGAGGAGACTTGACCATAGGCGGACCACTGACTACCGCTAACTATCAAATCACCTCACAAGGTAATTTTACGATTAACAATACATTTACACCCGGTACCGGAACTGTTGTATTCTCAGGCAATAACAACCAAACTATTTCTGGCTCTTCAACACTCGGTTTTTATAATATAACTGTAAATAAAGGTGCAGGTAGCGTAACCCTATCAAAAGCAGCTTCCGTATCCAATCAGCTTTCGTTACAAAACGGCACAATCACCACAACAGTTACTAATTTGTTGAGCGTTACAAATACTTCAGCATCAGCTGTAACAGGAGGTTCGAGTACATCTTATATAATCGGACCCTTACAAAGGTATTTACCTGCAAACTTATCTGCATCATCAACTTATCTATTCCCTGTAGGTAAAGGCTCAAATTATTATCCATTCACATTAAATGACCCAACAACAGGATCGGGCACGATAACTGCAAGAGCAGAGGCATTTGCTGCCAATCCGGGTGGTAGTGTCGACGGAACATTATTATCAAAAAGTACATCAGAATATTGGCAATTAGCTACTACAGGGAACTTTACAAATAGTAAAATTTCAGTTTCGAGATCGGCTAATATTACACCATTAAACTCAATAGCAGGAAGTACTACTCAATCAGGTACATACACATCATTATTTGGAACAACAGAGCAAAAAGGTGTAAGTGTATCAAATGCAATAGGTACAACCAGATTTTTCACATTAGCACAGACAAATGCAATTATCTACACATCTGTATCTTCTGTATCAGGATATGGTTATCCGGTAGCATACGGACCATCTAACATACAGTCATTTACTGTAAGCGGAGTATATCTATCAACTAACGTTACATTACAACCTACTACGCATTACGAAATTTCAACTATAGGTGGTAATGGCTTTACACCAACAAATCCTGTTATACTTAATGTAGTTAACAACACCCTTGCTCCTACCGAAGTATATGTGAGATTAAAAGCAGGATTGGCTATTGGAACATATAAAGATACTATACGCGCCACTTCAGCAGGAGCAACAACTAAGGAAGTGATACAGAACGGACAAGTTGTAACAGCACCGGTTGTTAATGTATCGCCGAGTTCGCTTAGTGGGTTTACGTATATTTTCGGTCAGGGACCATCACTCTATCAATCGTTTGTTGTGAACGGCACAAACTTAGTGGACACAGTACGACTGGCAGCACCGGCAGCATATGAAATCAGTACCTCATACAATTCAGGCTACACTTCTTCTACTCTAAAACTTGTGCCCTCAGGCGGAACATTAAGTAACACAACAATTTATGTTAGATTAAAAGCCGGTATTGGAGTAGGTACATTTAATCAGAATGTAACTGCTACTTCATTATATGCAACCCCAAAAGTAGTAAGTTGTTCAGGAACAGTAACACCGGGATCCGTAATATATAATTCTCGCTCTATAGTACCTTGTTTTATTTACACTCAGGGAGCAGGACCATCGGGAACTCAAACTCTTACTGTAAGCGGAACAAACTTAACTGCAAATATAGTAGCAACTGCACCTACTAATTTCCAAATTTCATTGAACGGTATATCATGGTCTTCTTCCGTAACCTTCACGCAGTCAGGAGGAACAGTAAATCCAACTACCTTATATGTTAGGATGAATGCCGGTTTAAGCACAAACACATACGGACCTGTTGCAGTTACTTTAACATCAACCGGTGCTACTACTAAAAGTGTAGCCGTAAGCGGAAGAGTATTAGCTACAAACGGTTCTGCAACTATTATGGTGTCGGATAATGCATTGAGTGGTTTCGGTTATCAATATGCACAAGGAGGTCCTTCGCCCGAACGATATATAGTTGTCAGCGGATCAAGATTAACAGGAGGAAATTTAGTAATTACTCCTCCAAGTAATTTTGAAATATCTACAACTTCAGGAAGTGGATTTACATCCTCAGCTATTACCTTAACGCGAACAAGCAATACCGTTGCACCTACATTGATTTACATTCGACTTAAAGCAGGGTTAGCAGTTAATACTTACAGTCAAACTATGACAGTTGTAAGTGGAAGTACTTCAAATAATGTTACATTAGTTGGGAAAGTTTATGCATCTCCTTTGATTTCGACCACAGGTAGCGGGCAATATTGTCAAGGTTCGACTATTAACCTTACCAGTTCAGGTGATGATATTCAAAACAGATATTGGGAAGGACCAAATGATTTTTATTCGAATCTGCAAAATCCAACTTTACCAAATGCAAATACAAATTTATCAGGTCAATATTCTGTAACCGGTAATGTGATAATCGGAGGTAATTTAATTTATAACGGTGACTTTGAACAAGGAAATTACGGGTTTGGTAGTGGGTATGAATATGTAGCACCTACAAGCAATGCATTATGGCCCGAAGCTACGTATACGGTTGTAGCCAATCCATCCTCCGTGCACAACAATTTCAGTAGTTGTAGCGACCACACTCCTTCTCCAGGAACCATGCAGATAGTAATCAACGGTTCATACATAGCCGGGGTAGTTATATGGTCGCAAAGTGTGGCGGTAACACCCAATGCCGATTATGAATTTTCTTATTGGGTACAGAGTGTAGTAGCAGAAGCCCCCTCACAACTTCAATTGTATGTGAACGGTGTAGCAGCAGGTCCTATTTATACAGCCAACCTCAACACGTGTGAGATCAAGCAATTTATATATAACACAAGCGCAGGCAGCAATGCAATTTTAAACTTGGAATTGATTAACCAGAATACTGCTGCCAGCGGCAATGACTTTACAGTAGATGATATCGAGTTCAAGCAAATCTTATGGGCATCGGATACTGTGGATATTGAAGTAAGTGAAACTTATCCTGTAAGTGTATCCATTACTCCTTCGGCAAATCCGATCTTGGAAGGTTCACCGGTTACTTTTACAGCAATTCCTGAAAATCCGGGAAGTACGCCAACTTATCAATGGTATGTAAACGGTGTTCCTGCTGGTACTAACAGTTCTACATTCACAAGTTCGGAATTAAGTGATGACGATGAAGTTAAATGTGTATTAACATCAAGTTTAGCATGTACTACAGGAAATCCTGCTACAAGTAATACCGTTCTTATGGACGTGATACCTAATACCAATTACTGGATTGGAACTACCGATACCGACTGGAGCAAGACTTCCAACTGGACAGCAGGCTTTGTACCTGGAGCCGGTGAGAACGTTGAATTTGCAACCACAGCAAACAATGGTGGTTCACCTGCTGTAAATGATTTAATATTAGATACCGACAGAACAATAGGAAGTTATATCAATGCCACCAACTTCAAATTAATTATTCCCGTTGAAAAATCATTAATAATAAACGGAAGTATCACTACAGGCGGTAACAATCGTATTTTAGTGCAAGCAGCTTCTAATAAAACGAACGGGTCTTTATTATTCCCTAACGAATCAAACCCTGTTTACGGAACTGTAGAAATGTGGTCGAAGGGATATGTAGATGGTGATTGTGATTGTCCGAACGACAAATATATATGGCAATTCTTCGGTCCACCTGTACATAATTTCACATTAGATAATTACGATGACGTTTTCTATCAATCGGCAATACGTAGATATGATGAATCAAAGCAAACCGCAAAGGAAGGCAGTCAATGGGTGCAACTTGTACATGGTTCTATTATAGAAAAATTCAAGGGTTATGAAATTGCAAACAAGCCTGATCCTAAAAAATTAATTTTTGAAGGACGTTTGGTTAACGATAATCTTAGTACAGGGGAATTACCTGTAACAACAGGTTCGTATTACAAAGGCTGGCATTTACTGTCAAATCCATATACGGCAGCCATCAGTGTGAAAGATATAACTTTTGGAAGCGGCATGGATCAAACAGTATACTTATATACAACAGGTAGTTTTAATGATTGGAGAAATAATGCAGGAGATCACGGTACAGTATCAGTATGGGATGATAGCAGCCCTGTAGCAAACGGTCAGTACTTAGCAATACCAAAAAATATAGCAGGATTTAGTGTTTCAACAGCGGTAATCCCATCGATGCAAGGTTTTATGGTAGGAGTTTCGAATAGAGTTTCACCACCTCCTACAGGTAAAACTGTATCTTATAATTACAGCAGTTCAGTTAAAAACACTCAACAACAAAGAGTTAAGAAACATCAGGTAGAAGAAAAGCCATATATTTATACAACTCTAACGATTATGGGTGGAGACAACATAGATAAAATTTGGATATTTACAGATGATGAATGTACGCCCGACTATGACAATGGATGGGATGGCAGAAAGATTATATCAGACGATAAGAAATTGAATATTTATGCGACCCAATCAAGCGAACAATTCCAGATACATTCAACAAATAACATGAATGGTACATCTATAGGAGTTATTCCTGCAATAGATCAAGAAATATACACTTTATATGTAAGGCATAATAATACAGATTTGCAATACAATCAAATATATTTATACGATAATATTACAAGAAACTTTATTGATATAACCTCTGATAAATCGACATATAGTTTTATATCGTCAGCAGGTGATATACAAGATAGATTTAAAATTATCGCAACGACATCAGAATCATTTGATGATGAAACAAACATGGTAGATATTCATGTTGAGCAGAATACTGTATTTGTCAATAACAAAATGGACAAAGACGGTATTATAAGATTATTCAGCTTATCAGGTAATTTGATTTCATCAGCACCTGCTAAAAGCAATATCATAACAGAAGTAAGGGCAGGAATTAAAGGAATATATTTATTAAGTATAGAAACAGAACAAAATAATATCACTAAAAAAATTGTAATCAACTAAATTTGTTTAATTGAATAATTTTACTTTACAAACAATAGATGAACAAAAGGAACCTCATATCATTTTTAGCCTTATTAGTAGTAGCTGCTATCGTGTATTTTACGATAAGTACTTTCTATGAAACTACGCAGGAAGGAAGCTACGGGGTAACTATTCTATCACCATCGAAAAACTTTGATGGATTTAAGTCCTATCAGTCAAAAGGAAGACATTCAAACAGGGGTAGAAGTTCATTACTTAGTTCATCTTCACCATCAATTCAATCAAGCAATTTTTCAACAAATACATCTGTAGGAGTCAGCGATAACAGTCCGGCATTAGGAAACAGTCCGCTAAGCTCTTCGTATAAACCAAGTAGCAAGCAAAATAACACAAATACGAGTAGTAACAGTGTAGGCAATAGCGGATTTTACGCATCAAGCAGATCAGGTAATCAATCAACAGCAGGCTCCGTTGCGTCTGGTTCAATTCCTACTTCTAATATATCAAAACCATTTGGTGAAAACAATACAAGATTTGCGGCACCTCCTTATACAGGAACAACCAGTTTGCCCGACCCCGGTGGAGACCCTGACGATGAATGTATAGATGATGTTATATTTTTACCAGTACCTGACGGATTTTGGTTTTTAATTTCATTAGCTTTGATGTACACTATATTTACATTTATAAAAATCAAAAGAAAAGAAATAATCTCAGTAATTTCTAAGTTGAAAGCATCATCGCTCTTTCTCCCCTTTTTTTTTTAACTATTTCAGTTAGCAGTCAGACTGTTGAAACCTTCAATTCATCCGGAACTTTCGTTATACCCGATGGTGTTAAAACCATAAAAGTAGAAGTTTGGGGAGGTGGTGGTAGTGCTTACAGAACGAGCAGCAATCAAAACGGAGGTTCAGGTGCAAACGGTGCATTAAGAATAACCTACCTTCCTGCAATTTCAGGTATCACAACTATATATGTAAATGATACAACTACACTTGCTAAGCCTGTTTCAGGCGGTACATGGAGCAGTGCTGATGCCGGTATTGCAACTGTAAATTCATCTACCGGGTTAGTAACCGGTGTGAGTGTTGGTTCTGTAAAGATAAAATTCACATCAACTGATAATTTAGAGAGAACAATAACAGTTAATATCATTCCTAATCCTGAATATGCTGAATTTTGGCTTAAAGCTGACAAGGGTACTAGCACCACAACTGACAATGCTTCTGTTACAAGCTGGAATGATCAGTCTACAGCAGACAATAATGCAACTTCACAGTCAGGAAGAACAGATCCTAAATATGCAAGTATATTGTGGAATTTTAATCCCGGAATTAATTTTGTTAGCGGTAATTTTGTTTTAGACAGAGGAGGTTTGCAGGATGACATAACTCTCTTCACAGTCTACAACTCCCTACAAACAACAGGAGATGGAAGTTGGTGGAATGCTCCTGCAATAATAGGAAATGAAGCAAATGGTACTACAGCCGATTTCGGATTAAAACACAACTATGGCAATGTTTTCTTTAAAGCAACTGATGGAGATAACTTCGGAGCACAAACAAGTTCAAGCTATAGCGATGGCAAACCTAAGGTTGTTTTAGCTACCAGAAAGAAAACAAATGTCGGAGGTAAGCGTTATCTTACATCACAAGTCGAACGATATGCACTCGAAACATATATGGCTATTAAATACGGAGTTACATTATCGCATGATTATACAAAAGTCGGACTTGGAAATGACACTCTAATTTATCCCATTTCAGGTTATGGATATGATATTGCAGGCTTAGGGCGCAATGATTTATTTGAATTAAACCAGAAAGTATCATCAAGTTCTAATGTTGCCTCAGGTTCGTCACGAATAGTGATGGCAACTACAAACAATTTCACATTATCAAATTTAGATAATTCACGTACATCATTGACAAACGGACAATATCTTGTTTGGGGACATAATAATGTTGCACCGGGTTCATGGGTAGATGTTCCATCAACAAATTTCAAGCGTGTTAATAGAATATGGAGATCACACAACACAGGCAATGTAGGCACAGTAAACTTTCAGATTGATTTAAGCAGCTATCCTACCCCACCATCGGGATATTTTTATGCTGTTTTAATTTCAGGATTCGAAAACTTTGCCGGAACATCGACATATTATGTACTAAACAACACATCAGGCAGTTTAAATACCACACAAGTCACATTCCCATCAGGAACAAATTATTTTACTATCGCAGCAGTTCTCCCAAACTATTGGAAAGGAAATAACAGCACTGATTGGGGAACTGCATCTAACTGGACAGCAGGTATGATA
Organism: uncultured Paludibacter sp.; assembly: GCA_937927845.1. Lineage (GTDB taxonomy): Bacteria > Bacteroidota > Bacteroidia > Bacteroidales > Paludibacteraceae > Paludibacter. The sequence goes on along the minus strand of CALFXE010000089.1, from coordinate 48,000 downwards.
CCGGCATCGGGAGCAGATGTGGAATTTGCCACCGTAACGAATAACGGGAGTGCAGCCATTAATGATTTACAGTTAGACATTAGTAGAACGATAGGAAGTATCATCAATTTAACAGATAGAAAACTTATAATACCACCAAATAAAATTTTATTTGTAAATAATGATATCAACACAAATGATAATAACAGAATTTTAGTGCAGGCAGCAGAAGATCAAGTCAACGGTTCTCTGATTTTTCCAAATGTATCAAAAACCAAGACAGTATTAGGAACAGTAGAAATGTGGTCGAAGGGATATGTCGATGGCGACTGTGAAGATTGCCCTAACTACAAATACAAATGGCAGTTTTTCGGACCACCTGTACATAGTTTCACATTAAGTAATTATGATGATTATTTTTACGAATCATCAATACGAAGATTTGATGAATCAAAATCCGCAACGACAGAAGGAGATCAATGGACACAACTTGCACATGGTTCGGTTTTAGATAAATTTAAAGGATATGAAATTTCAAACAGGCCTGATCCGAAAAAGATAGTTTTTGAAGGTCGATTAGTCAACGATAACCTTAGCACCGGCGAATTAGCTGTTACATCAGGCTCATATTACAAAGGCTGGCATTTACTTTCCAATCCATATAAAGCGGCTATTCCTGTAAAAGATATAGAGTTTGGCAATGCTATGGATGCAACGGTATATCTTTATACGACAGGTAGTTTTAATGATTGGCGAAACAATGCAGGCGATCATGGTACGGTTGCAGTTTGGAATGATGATGATGCTGTTGCACCCGGTCAGTATCTTGCAATACCAAAAAACATATCCGGATTTACAGAAAGCACAGCAGTAATACCATCAATGCAAGGATTTATGGTTGGTGTAAGCAATAGAGTTTCTCCACCCGGAAGTGGTAAGACAGTGAGTTTTGATTACAGCAAACTGAAAGGCAATACACAAAAACAGCGAGCACCCGAACGTAGGGAAGAATATAGATATACGACTGTTACGCTTACTAATGATAACACATTTGAGAAGGTATGGCTATTTATTAATGATAATTGCACACCTGAATTTGACAATGGTTGGGATGGTAGAAAGATGTTAATGGACAGCACGCTTAATTTCTTTGCCTCACAAACTGGGGAAGCATTACAGACACTTGTTACCGATGATTTCAATGAAACATATTTATATTTTCAGCCAACAGAAGGACAAAATAACTACACATTGTATTTCAAGCATACAAACATTACAGATATTTACAAAACAATTACGTTGTATGATTCTGAAACAAACAAGACAATAGATATAACTGCTGATGGTTCGACTTATAGTTTTTCATCAACAATCAATGAATTGGCAAGTCGATTTAAAATTACAACAAGCACTTCCAAGACTTACAAAAAATCAAGAATATCAGCATATTGTGTTTCAAATCAGACATTTGTAAACAACCTGAGTTATGAAGATGCTACCATGCATTTATATACATTATCGGGCGAACTGATATACAGTTATAAATTAGAGGCTTCGAATACAGCAAACCTCCCTGTTCAGTTACGTGAAGGTATATATATCATTAAAGCAGAAGCAGAAAGCTGGACTGATGATCAAAAAATTATAGTAAAATAAAAAAAGCAAATATCATTGATGGATTTTATTGAAGGAGAGGTATTATATGTAAACAAGCCATTACATTGGACTTCATTTAATGTAGTAAATCGAATAAAGTGGAAATTAAAAAAGACTCTAAAGATTAAGAATATAAAAGTAGGACATGCCGGCACATTAGACCCATTAGCTACAGGTGTTATGATTATCTGTACAGGCAAATCAACCAAACAAATAGAAAACTATCAGAGCCAAACTAAAGAATATATAGCCACTCTTGAACTGGGTGCAACAACACCTTGCTTTGATAAGGAACTGCCCATTGACAACACATATCCAATTAATCATATCACAATTGATTTAATTAACAAAATTATTCCTACCTTTGTAGGCGAAATTTGGCAAATACCACCTATCTACTCAGCCGTAAAGGTAGACGGCAAGAGGGCATATGATTATGCCAGGGAAGGTCAGGAGATAGATTTGAAACCAAAATTGTTAGTAATTGACGAGATTGAGGTTTTGAGTTTTGCTTTGCCGTATTTACAAATTAGGGTTGTGTGTAGCAAAGGCACTTATATCAGAGCTTTAGCAAGAGATATAGGTTTAGCATTAAATAGTGGAGCACACTTATCCGCTTTAGAAAGAACTCGAATAGGCGATATCAAACTATCAGATTGTGTTGATATAGAAGATATCGTAAATAATATTGAGAAGGAGATATTAAAAAAAGACATTATTGCACAGTAAGAAACAGTGCCTCTTAATTGACAGAATATGAAGCTATCAAAATTTAAATTCAAATTGCCGGAAGAATTAATTGCCCAATATCCTTCCAGATATCGTGACGAATCGCGTTTAATGTTATGCGACAAAAATACAGGGAAAATTGAACATCTTTTATTTAAGGATTTAATAAATCTTTTCGATGAGCGTGATTTATTTGTATTTAACGACACAAAGGTATTTCCTGCACGTATGTATGGTAACAAAGAGAAGACAGGTGCACAGATAGAAGTATTTTTGCTGAGGGAACTGAATACAGAAATGAAATTATGGGATGTTTTGGTAGAGCCTGCAAGAAAAATTCGTATAGGTAATAAATTATATTTTGGAGAAGATGAATCTCTTGTAGCAGAAGTTATAGACAATACAACATCAAGAGGTAGAACTTTAAGATTTTTATATGACGGCACGCACGAAGAATTTAAGAAAGCTTTATTCAAACAAGGAGAGACGCCACTACCACGCAACATAAATCGTCCTGTTGAACCTGAAGATGCAGAACGCTTTCAAACAATCTTTGCAAAGAACGAAGGAGCCGTGTCTGTTCCGGCAGCAGGTATACATTTCAGTCGCGAGTTATTAAAACGTATGGAGATAAAAGGTATTGAGTCTATTTATCTCACATCACATATGAGTTTAGGAAACTTCAGAGAGATTGATGTTGAAGATTTAACTAAGCACAAAATGGATTCTGAACAAATCATCATTTCTGAAGATACGGCAAAAATAGTGAATAAAGCACACGATGAAGCAAGGAATATCTGTGCGGTTGGCGTTACTGTAATGCGAGCTTTAGAAACAGTAGTTGGAACAGAAGGTAAAATAAAGTCATTTGATGGATGGACAAATAAGTTTATATTTCCACCATATGAATTTACAACAGCAAACTCTTTAATCACCAATTTCCATTTACCCTATTCGACATTATTAATGGTAGCAGCAGCATTCGGAGGATATGATGAGATTATGAATGCATATGAAGTAGCTATTAAGGAAAAGTACAGATTTGGAGTTTATGGAGATGCGATGTTGATAAAATAACATCATTTATAAGATGTGGAGATTACCGGACTCGAACCGGTCACCTCGACACTGCCAGTGTCGCGCTCTAGCCAGATGAGCTAAACCCCCATTTTTGATTTTGAAATTGCGCTGCAAAGATAATTAAGTTTTACCAATTTTACATAAGTAACAGAAAATAATTCTTCGCATATTTACAAAATTATTATTCATGATAATTTTAAATATTACCTTTTTAGTGTCAGAGCAACAAATCAGTAAATGGTTGAAATGGATAAAAGAAGAGCATATACCATATATGTTGTCCGATAATTCTTTAATATCTCCTCAAATTGCTAAGGTGATAAGTCAGGAGGAACAGGATGGAGTGTCATATTCGGTTCAATATAAAACAGAGAGTATTGCAAATCTAAACGAATGGTATGCAAAATATGGGTATGGCATGGAAGAAAGCTGTGTGAAAACTTTCGGGGAGAGTGTCTTGTTTTTCTCTACCGTTTTAGAAGTAATTGAATGAAAAACTCACAAGAGCAAATAATATTAGGCATTGATCCCGGTACCACTATCATGGGTTACGGTTTGTTAAAAGTAAAAGATAATAAGACCTCACTAATCGCAATGGGTGTGCTTGACTTAAAGAAGCTCAAAACTCATTATGAAAAATTAGAGCGTATATTTCACCGTACTTTATCATTGATTGATGAGTTTAAACCAAATTACTTAGCAATAGAAGCTCCATTTTTCGGTAAGAATGTTCAATCGATGCTAAAATTAGGTCGCGCACAAGGAGTTGCCATGTCGGCAGCATTATATCGGAATATACCAATAACAGAGTATGCGCCATTAAAAATCAAGATGGCAATTACAGGTAACGGTAGTGCATCTAAGGAACAGGTAGCTGATATGCTCCGTCGCTTTCTGAATATCCCTGCAGACCAAATGCTCCCTCAATTAGACGCAACTGATGGATTAGCTGCTGCCTACTGCCATTATCTACAATTAGGCAAACCGCAATCAGAAAAAGCTTACAAAAACTGGAAAGACTATATCAATAAAAATCAGGATAAAGTGTGTTAGGGAGAATGTGCCAATGTGGTAATAATGACAATGTGATAATTTTATTTCCAAATCTATCTTTTCTTGGTTTTCATTAACTCTTCCGGTTTTCTAAACAACCATTCAGGATCAAGATGATTCCATGACTCTTCCATTTCCCAATTTGCTTTCAGCGTAAGTTTTTTGGAGAAATACATTACTTCTTCCGGTTGAATTCTCGTATCAAGATTTCCTGTATCCCAAATACCATTTTCGTTACTATCAATAAATAGTCGTACGAAATAGTCGCCGGGTTTAATATATTCGAAGACTGTACCGCTTTGATTTGCTTTAGCCGATTGAATTATAGTCTCCTTAGAGTCAATTACCTGAATAACAGCAAGCGGATCGTAACTATCAAGTATAATTGTAAGCGTAGAATATTCGTCCAATGACTTAACTTTAAAAGGTATCTTCTCTGCATTGGATACTCGGTCGAAAACACTGACCATAGCAGCCGAATCGATTATAAGTTCATAACTTTGTTGAGGAATCCACTTATGTGTGATTACAAACGATCTATTTATCGAATCATGGGGTGCAAAAGAATATTCTACAGATTTAAATAATGTATCTACCTTTTGCATTAAATGAATTTTCTGAGTATCTACCAAAGCCAAAGGTTCATCCAATTCAAGCAAAACAGATTTATAAACATCAAAACTACCTGCTATATTAGACTTGATAGAGAGCGGTTTGACCAAGTTTGCTTCAACTTTAGATTTACCTTTACTTTGTACAGGTTGCTTTCTGAGAGCTAATTTCAGAGTATCTATAGTAGGCACTAAGACAAATAAAGAATCGGATTTTTTATATTTAATCTCCATCATCAAAGTGTCTTGCTTATATAGATTAGAGTCTGGTATCCAATAAACAAGACTGTCAAGATTGATTGATTTCTGTATTAAGAACCTTGCTGAAACATCAAAATTTAAAGGATTTATCTCCGGCAGACTATCTTGTTTATCATTAAAATAAAGATTGAAATACTTCTCATCAGGACGTTCAGATTTCACTAAGTACTGACGCTTTTTTGTTTCTTTAAACAGTCGCATTTTAAGTCCGACAGGCAAAAAGTTCTGTACTGTTTTAAATTGAATCGTATCTATGGTAACAGAATCTTTCCAAAGAGTATCAACTTGTTGAATTACATTAACTTCCGGAACGACTATAGAATCATAAAAAGCAACCTTTTCGCCGGGCTGATATTTAAAATCTCTGTTAATATCAGAAAGAGCATATAATTTATAACTACCTTCTTTTACATTGCCAATCACAAACTCTCCATCATCATCAGTTTTAGCAATTCGAACAAATTGTTCTGTCGTAATGGCTGTGTCATTTAGATTTGTATGCAGTCCTACTATAACATTAGGAACAGGATCAAGATTTTCAGCATCATATAACTTACCCGACACTTGTAACGAATCAATTTCATTGCCGGTAGCAAAAGAGAAAACATAGTTTTTAAGAGGATTTTTTTCATTCAAATCGACTATTGCATTGCCAAAAAGGATACTATAAGTAGTGCTATCCTGAAGATCCTCTTGAAAGCTGACGGTAAGCACTTTAGCATTAGCTTTAACAACAGGCTGTACCTTTTGCGGAGGCGATACCACCACATTTTCAGTTACCTTATCGAGAGTGACATTCTCATTAAAAAACACTTGGATTTCTTTCTTCTTGTAATTAAGCGCACCGTTAAGTGGTGAAGAACGTACTACAACCGGAGGAATAGAATCCTTCGGTCCGCCGGTAGGACCGGCAGCACGATTAGCACAAGAAGCAGCAGTGAAAGCTACAATAATTACTATAATAAATCTAAAAAACTTCATTTTAACCAAATCTATATTGATTTTGTAAGCACTTTAAAACCTATCCTACATCTTAAACAATCCTTGTTTTCACAATAGTTTTTATATAAGTAAATCAGTGATTGAGTGTCTGATGCGTTTTCGATTTTCACACCTGTATTATTCCAATTTCTAATAATATGGTTATTTTCAGGTGGCAAATTATCCAAAAATATCATTGCTCTATCTTTTAAATTCTGATTTTGAGTCTTTTCACCATAACAAAACAGTACAGGAACTATAACATTAATAATCAGACTAAAAATCGAACTCTCTCCTATTCTCTTCGACCTCGATGTACTTTTGTTTTTCGGCGTATAATGTGTTGTCCAATATTCAGAAACACTTACATTCTTAAAAATATCAACAATGTTTTTAATATCCGTACTATTAATGAGTTTAGAAAACATCTTTTGCTCAGCACTTAACAAAGAAGCCAATTGAGCTAATCGAATGTACGGAAAATTGTCAGGTCTTAAACGTAGCAAACGCCATTTGCTACTATCCATAGGTTGAAGATTGTACTTTCTTCTGAAAAACTCATATTCTGATGTTAAGTCTCGAATATATTCATCATTACAATCGAACGATTCAAGTAAACCAGCCTGACCGAAGAGTAAAGCTTCAAGTTTAAATGTCTCATCACAATTTTTCAGTATCACAACCCATGGTATAGACTTAGCCAATGATAAAAATGCTTCATTATTTACCGAAAAACCAAAATATTTACATAAAACCAAATAAAGGGTCTCTTCCCAATTATTATCATTCATCATCAACAAATCATCAATTTCTTTTACCTTTCGCTCAAGTCTCTCACTAATCAACGCACTTTTCCATTCACTGATAATAATATCCGGCACATCACACAATTTATCTTCGCAAGCAATCCATTTTGTATTCGACTGCAAAGCCTCATAATTCCTCTCAATCTCATCAGCATAGGTCAACTCCAACTGAGGAATTTTCTGTCCATCAGGCAAAAACACAGGCACATCAGCTTTTTTAACAACATGTAAAATTACATTCTGATAGTTTTTATTGCTTTGATGTCGATGTTTATTCCAATCAGAAGCAAAGTTATGAATTTCAACATTTCCAGCCCATATCGTATTTCCAATTCTGATTTTAGCATTGAAAAAATCAGGTCCTTCGTGAATATTAGGCTTCCCAACATCAATAACTTCAATCCTCTGACCGTCAGTAGATATTAATTCATGTTGAACAAACAGCTTATGCTGCCATATGTAATGTAAAACAAACTCTTTCATTTTTGTGATTAGTTATTAGTAATTGGTGATTAGTCTATGGTCTATGGTCTATGGTCTATGGTCTATAGACTGTTGACTATTGACCTTAAATATTCCATAACCATATCCTCTTTGTGTCCAGTACTCCAACGCTTTGGGTAAGACTTCAAGGACATTTTCTTTTGATTTTAAAGAATCATGAAATACCACTATTGAACCTTTTCGTAAATTTCTTTTTATTGTTTTTAATATTTTATCAGGTTTTTTATTCCTGTCGTAATCGTAAGTAATTAAATCCCACATTATTATCTCATAATCATTTTTAAGAGCTTTTATCTGTGATGATTTTATTCTACCGTGTGGAGGTCGAAATAATTTGCTATCAATAAATTCAGATGCCTGCCTCACATTATCAACATATTCCTCTACCGAATATCTATATCCTCTTACATGATTAAAGGTATGATTTCCAACAGTATGTCCTCTTTTCAAAACCTCTCCATACACTTCCGGATACTTATGCACATTATCACCAACACAAAAGAAAGTAGCTTTCCATCCATATTCATCTAAAATATCTAATACTTTAGGTGTAACTTCCGGAATAGGACCATCATCAAAAGTAAGATATATCAATTTTGATTTAGTTCTAATACGCCATATTGTGCTTGGAAACAAAAGACGTATAAAACAAGGAACCTGCATAACACATTAATTTCTTACATATTTAGAAAACTGCTCATAAGCAGACATATACTTATGCAAAAATTCTGTTTGATTATAACTGTCAGCTTTAGTCAGCACCAGATTAAACACACCAAAATTATGTCCGATACGATTTTCAGAACTTTTCCTCTGTGCATTTGTCAAACTGAAATACCATGTAAGATATTCTACACAATCATCAGCAATAGCCGACATGATTTCATTAGCTTTATCAAACTCATTAAGCTTGTAACAAGACTCTGCCATTGGTACTGATGTATAATCGTAGCGAACAGTAGTTCCCGGTACTTTCTCCATTGCAAAATCGAGAGCTTTTTTTGCTCTGACACTATCATTTTTATCAACTAAAGTACCTATTAGCTGAGAGAACATCATACGATGAGTGCGACACATCCTAAGCGTATTTTCATCGAGATACACTTTTGGATCGGCAACATTTCCATATCTGAATTTATTTATCATATTATCATACATCTCGTCGACATTAACACCGGCACCTTCACCTTTCGAATCAATTGGCATAATTTGATAAGCTAATCCGGTAAGTTCGAAATGGTCATTTAATCCAAGATAATAATCATCGCCAACTGTAACAGCAAAATAGAAAGGACGTTTCCATTTATTCTCCTTCAACATTTCTATAACCATCAATTCGCTTTTAGTCAGACGGGATTTACTCGACAAATCAAAATTAATTTGAGATGCTATTTCATCTTCTCTGTCTGCACCTAAAACGCCTGATGTCAACACTTCATTTTTATCCACAGGGATAAACAATTGCTTAGAAGGAATAACACTTTCGCCATCAACTTTTATTTCAGGATCGAGTGCAATTTTGAAAGCAGTTTCAACATCAAGCGGATTTTTATTTATATCTTTTAAAGGTATAACTTCATTAGTACCCGACACATATTGTTCTTGAGTCCAAGATATTGGAAGCGGTTGTGATAGATACGCACCACGTTTCATCTGATCTATATACCAGTCGGTTTGCAAATAACTTAAATTACATACTCTAAGATCTGTTCTATTTTCCTCAACCTCTTGATTATACCATAATGGGAAAGTATCATTATCGCCATTAGTAAAAATTATACCATTCTCCTTACATGATGCAAGATAATTATGACCAAAATCGCGTGCAACAGAGCGATTACTTCTATCATGATCGTCCCAATTTTCGACAGCCATCAAAGTCGGCACACCTAAAGCTGCAACCGACACCAATATTGCCGTAGCAGTTTTGGGAAGATATTTTTCAACAAACTTAATGAGACCCAGAACTCCCAGCCCGATCCAAATACTAAACGCATAGAAAGAACCGGCATAAGCATAATCCCTTTCACGCGGCTGATAAGGAGTTTGGTTAAGATAAATTACAATTGCGATACCGGTTAGGAAGAATAGAAGTGCAGTAATCCAAAATGAATGTTTACCCTCTTTACCATTTTTCAGTAGAAACACAGCACCTATAATACCAAGAATTAGAGGAAGCATATAATATTTATTCCTTCCCTTATTATCTTTAAGTTCGGAAGGAAGATTATTTTGATTTCCAACTAATTTGTTATCAATAAATTTAAAACCTGTAATCCAATTACCGTGTTCTATTTCACCATGTCCCTGAATATCATTTTGTCGCCCACTGAAATTCCACATAAAATATCTAAAATACATGAAATTAACCTGATAGGAGAAGAAGAATCTTAAATTCTCGGTAAAAGTAGGCACATATTCAGTACGGTCTTGTCCACAATAATCAAATCTTACCCTTTTACCTTTCACTTCTCCCCATGCTTTGTATGCACTGACATGCGAGGGAGTTGTACTATACATTCGTGGGAAGAACATATTAAAACGATCATCCATCACATAATCAATTTTATTACCGGTTACAAAATACTGATCTTTCTCATTCTTATCAGTTTTAGGCATAGGAGCATAAGAAGGTGCACCTGTTTTATACTTAGGAATGCAAGTATTTCCGACAATATCTAATTTAACCGGAGCGTTATAAGCCTGTCCGTAAAACAGAGGTCGGTCACCATACTGCTCACGATTCAAATAATACTTCAGTGCAAATACATTATCGGGAGAATTCTGATCCATAGGAGGATTTGCAGCAGAACGTATCACAATAACCGCATAAGATGAATATCCAATCAGTATAACAGTAATCATGATTGTTGCAGTATTCATCCAACGAGGATTGACAAGTTTTTTAAATTTAAAGAAAATAAAAAACAATGCAGCCACTATCACTACTCCTAATATAAAATGTGAACCAAAGAATGGTATCCCAACACTTGTAATAGCAGCAATGAAAGAAACAATCATCCGCACATTATTTTTCTGAGTATGAGTTTCATATATAGCCCAAATCAGAATTGCAATAGTTAGCACCAAATAAACATACATTCCACTATTAAAAGGTAATCCAAGTGTATTCACAAAAAACAATTCAAACCAGCTTGCTACTTCAACAGAACCGGGTATAATACCATATAATACAGTACCCAGAATTGTAATCGACACAAGCATAGCACCTACCACACCCCATGGAGTAACTTTATAATTTTTAAAATAATAAACTAAAGCAATAGCCGGAATAGCAAGCAAATTAAGTAAGTGGACACCTATTGAAAGTCCCATCAAATAAGCAATTAAAATAAGCCACTTGTCGGAACCCTGACGATCAGCAACACGTTCCCATTTCAGAATAGCCCAAAAAACTACAGCGGTAAAAAGCGACGAAGAAGCATACACTTCACCCTCAACGGCAGAAAACCAGAAAGTATCGGAGAAAGTATAAGCAAGAGCACCCACCATACCTGCACCTAAGATGCCCCAAGTTTTAGCGACAGAATACCCTTCATTATCAGTTATAACAATTTTTCGTGCGAGATGAGTTATAGTCCAGAATAAGAACAAGATAGTAAAAGCACTTGCCAGAGCAGACAAAGTATTAATCATTAAAGCAACTTGAGTAGCATCAGAAGCAAACAGCGAGAAAAAGCGTCCGATTAACATAAAAAAAGGTGCTCCCGGAGGATGACCCACATCTAATTTAAAAGCAGTAGAGATAAACTCCCCACAATCCCAAAAACTTGCTGTAGGTTCCATTGTTGACAGATAAGTAGCTGCTGCTATAGCAAAAGCAATCCACCCAAAAACATTATTAAGCAATCTGAACTTTTTCATTTTAAAGCACTTTAATTTTCTTCAAAAGAAGGTATAATAAATTGAGACTTAATTAATTCACGAAAAATCGGTCAAAGATACAAAGAAAATTCTTTTCAAGTAACTAAAAAAACATTTATTAGGAATTTGAATTTGATTGAAAGTTTACTATTCAACGAAAATTACTACTTTTGTTTGATAAAAAATTTAAAAGCTACTTTATGCTTGCAATCAAATCATTTTCCGAACTTACAGAACATTTACAACAACTAAGAAGCATCAAAAGATTAGTTGCGGTCAACCCATCAGACGACCATTCATTAGAAGCTATAAAACGAGCTATGGATATGGGATTTATTACAACCCACATAATCGGGAACATACATGATTTTAATATGGACTTTATTGAGGAAAACAATATAAGTTTTACACATTGCGATAACCAAACAGATGCCTCAACTTGGGCAGTAAAAATGGTGAAAAGTGGCAATGCTGATATGATAATGAAAGGATTAGTAAATACAGACGTGTTACTTCATGCCATATTGAACAAAGAATATGGTTTAGTGCCCTACGGAAATGTTATTAGCTTTGTAGCTGCTGTAGAGACACCACATTATCAGAAACTTATGTTCATAACCGATCCGGCAGTGATACCATCTCCGAATTTACGACAACGTATTGCTATGATAAATTATGCCATTGATACAGCAAAAAAATTTGGTATTACACAACCTAAAATTGCCTTATTACACGGAACGGAAAAAATGAATCATAAGTTAAATTTCATGACTGATTATCAAACTATTTTAGACAAAGCACAAGAAGGAGCTTTTGGTGAAGTTGTAATAGACGGACCGTTAGATTTATTTTTAGCAGTAAATCCGGAATTAGGCAAGATTAAGAAAATTGATACTCCGATAAAAGGTGATGCCGATATTCTGGTTTTTCCTGATTTAGATGCAGCAAATATATTCTATAAAAGCATGATAACTTTTGCTCATGCACAAATTGGAGGTATGACGTTCGGGACTGAAAAGCCTGTCATACTAACATCAAGAAGCGATTCTATAGAAACAAAATTTAACAGTATAGCTTTAGCTTGCCTGATTTGATCTATTTATCGTGTTTATTATCTTTATCATTTTTATTAAAAACAATTCAAAAGCAAAATAACAATTTCAATGGCAAAGACCAAAAGACCACATCCTATTTTAGAGAAAATATTAATTACAGACATAGCTGCTGAAGGAAAAGCAATTGCACGTATAGATGAAAAGGTAGTTTTTATACCACATGTAATTCCCGGTGATATAGTTGATTTGCAGGTAACTAAGAAGAAAAGTGCATATCTTGAAGCTCGTGTAATTAAATTTCATGAATATTCTAAAGATAGAATAGAGCCTGTTTGTGAACATTTTGGTATATGTGGTGGATGTAAATGGCAAATGCTACCGTATAATCTACAGCTAAAGTTTAAACATCAGCAAGTTATAGATAATTTAACGCGTATTGGAAAAATCAAATTGCCTGAAATATATCCGATTTTAGGTTCTAAAAACACTGAGTTTTACAGAAACAAGCTCGAATTCACCTTCTCTAATAAAAAATGGCTTACTACCGAAGAAATGAATTCAAGTCAGGAGCATAACATGAACGGCGTAGGCTTCCATATTCCCGGAATGTTTGATAAAGTTTTAGATATCAACAAATGCTGGTTACAAGATGATATTTCCAATAAACTAAGGAATGAAATTCGTGAATATGCTTTCAAAAACAAGCTGACTTTCTTCGATTTAAGAAAACAGGAAGGTTTTCTGCGCACTATGGTAGTTCGCACAAGTACAACAGGAGAGTTGATGTTAATCATGGTATTTTTTCATGAGGATAAGATTAAGAGAGAAGCATTACTTCAACATCTGGCTGAGACATTTCCTGAAATAACATCATTATTATATATTATAAACTCAAAAGCAAATGATACAATTACTGATCAGGAAGTATTTGTTTATCAAGGAACTGACAGTATTTATGAAACAATGGAAGAGTTAAGATTTAAAATAGGTCCAAAAAGCTTTTTCCAGACAAACTCTCTTCAAGCTTATGAATTATATAAAGTAACACGTGACTTCGCTAATTTGAGTGGGAATGAAATTGTGTATGATTTATATACAGGGACAGGAACTATTGCAAATTTTGTTGCGAGTAAATCAAAACAAGTTATAGGAATAGAATATGTGCCCGAAGCTATAGAAGATGCAAAAGTAAATTCAGCATTGAACAAAATTGATAATACATTGTTTTATGCGGGGGATATGAAAGATATTCTTAATCAACAATTTATTATTGAACATGGGAAACCTGACGTTATTATTACCGATCCGCCGCGTGCAGGTATGCATAATGACGTTATCGATGCTATACTTTTTGCAGAGCCAAAGCGCATAGTATATGTAAGTTGCAATCCCGCAACACAGGCACGTGATTTAAACATGCTTGATTTTGCGTACAGAGTTACAAAAGTGCAACCGGTCGACATGTTTCCACATACACATCATGTTGAAAATGTAGTATTGTTAGAAAGAAAATAATTATTTATCTTTGGAATCATTCAAAAAACATAAATTTCAGTAAAATGGGACAACATATTTTAGTATTATTGATAATTCTGGCAGCAGTAGGATATACAGTGTATAAAGTGGTTAAATCCATACAATCACGAGGTGCTTCAGATTGTGATGATTGTTTTAGTTGCGGACCAAAACATGATATAATGAAGAAATATAAGAAGAAATACAAGCTCAATTAGTGATTGGTGATTGGTAAGTGTTATTTACTATATTACTAATTACTATTTACTATTTACTAATTACTAATCACTAATTACTAATCACTAATTACTATACCATATTAGCACATTTATTTATTTATATATGAAAATACACGAATATCAGGCAAAGGAGTTTTTTTCTCGTTACAGGATACCGGTTACAAGAGAGAAGGTATGTTATTCTGTCGAGGAAGTATTGAAAACTGTTGAGGATTTTGATTTCCCCATAGTTGTAAAAGCACAGGTTTTAGTTGGAGGAAGAGGCAAAGCAGGTGGTGTTAAATTAGCTCGGAATGTTGACGAAGCACGTGAAGCTGCTCAGAAAATACTCGGCATGAATATCAAGGGCTATACTGTTGAGAAAGTACTTGTTGCTGAAGGAATTAAATATATATCCGAGTTTTATGTGGGACTTACCATCGACAGAAATTCAAAATCTGTAATCTTTATGGCAAGTTCGGAAGGAGGAGTTGAAATTGAAGAAGTAGCAAAAGAAAATCCTGATGCCATACATAAGTTCGTTATCGACTCCGATTTAGGTATGTCCGATTTTGTGGCAAGAAAGATAGCATATAAACTCTTTTCAGATCCTGATCAAGTAAAACAAGCTACGCATATATTCCAACAACTTTATCAGTTATTTATAGATACGGACGCCTCATTAGTTGAGATTAACCCATTAGTAATCACGGATAAAGGCAATTTACTTGCTTTAGATGGCAAGATGAATTTTGATGATAATGCTCTGTATCGCCAATCATCAGTAGCTGTATTAAATGAGCCTGATGAAGATGAGAAAAAAGAAATCGAAGCGAAGAAAAAAGGCTTGTCTTACATCAGATTAGATGGCACAATAGGCTGTATGGTGAACGGTGCAGGATTGGCAATGGCAACAATGGATTTAATAAAATACTTTGGCGGACAGCCGGCTAATTTTTTAGATATCGGAGGTAGTTCAAATCCGCAAAAGGTAGTCGATGCAATGAAACTATTAATGTCGGATAAAAACGTGCATGTAGTGATGATAAACATCTTCGGAGGAATAACCCGTTGCGATGATGTTGCCAGAGGTTTGGTTACAGCACTGAACCAGCTTGACGTACATATTCCTGTGGTAGTAAGACTTTCAGGCACTAATGCAAAAGAAGGACTTGAAATTATCAAGCAAGCTAATCTGCCGGTTGTAAACACTATGAGTGAAGCGGCACAAGAAGCAATGCGTTTATGTGTAGGATGCAATCAGGAGAATAAAATAAAAGTAAAAGTATAAATACCGTTGAAAATGAGCATATTAATCAATAAAAACACAAAATTACTTGTTCAAGGAATTACCGGAAGAGATGGAAGTTTTCATACATCAAAAATGAAAGCATATGGTACTAATATAGTAGCAGGCGTATCACCCGGTAAAGGCGGTCAGTATGTGGAAGAAATTCCTGTTTTCAACACGGTAGAAGAAGCAGTAAAAGCGACAGGAGCAGACACATCTGTAATCTTCGTACCCGCACCATTTGCAGCCGATGCAATAATGGAAGCTGCCGAAGGAGGAATAAGGTTAGTAGTCTGTATTTCAGAAGGAGTACCAACTTTGGATATGATAAAAGCCACTACATATTTAAAGAAAAAAGGCGTAAAACTGATAGGTGCAAACTGTCCGGGCTTAATAACACCCGATGAATCACTTATAGGCATTTTACCAGGTAATATATTTCTGAAAGGCAATGTAGGACTTATCAGCAGAAGTGGAACATTAACCTATGAAATGGTTAATCAGCTAACTACTAACGGTATAGGACAAAGTACATGTGTAGGTATAGGAGGCGATCCGGTAGCAGGATTATATTTTCAAGAATTACTACAGATGTATGAAGACGACCCTGAAACAAAAGCTATAGTATTAATAGGAGAAATTGGCGGTGATGCTGAAGAGCGCGCTGCACAATATATAAAGGACCATATCACCAAGCCGGTAGTAGCCTTTATTGCCGGTCAGACTGCACCTCCGGGAAAAAGGATGGGACATGCTGGAGCAATCATTTCAAGTGGCAGCGGCACAGCAGCCGAAAAGATTGCAGCCTTCGAAGCAGTCGGAGTTCCTGTAGCACGCCGCCCAATTGAAATACCGGTGCTGATAAAGGAAGTGATGGGAAGATAATAGAATGTGCTAATATGCTAATGTGCCACATTCACACACGCCACAACTCCAGCGGTTTCTGTTCGCAAACGACTTTCACCCAAAGATATAGGTGTAAATTGGTTTTGCAAGGCTAACTCTACCTCCTCAAGACTGAAATCTCCTTCAGGACCAATCAGTATAACAATATCATTATGACCTTCAAGTGCATTTTTAAGTAAAATTTTATTTTCGGGATAGCAATGAGCTATAAATTTACCTTTTACATTGTTATTTTGTACAAAATCATTAAATGTGGTGACAGGATTTAATTTTGTAAAAAAGGCTTTTACTGATTGTTTGGAGGCAGAGACTATAATTTTTTCAAGACGATCGGATTTGATGACTTTCCTTTCGGAATAACGACATAAAATTGGGGTAATCTCATCAATACCAATTTCTACGGCTTTTTCAACAAACCATTCAAATCTCTCTATATTCTTGGTTGGTGAAATTGCAATATGAAGTTTATAATTTCTTTTGCCATAATTGGTTTCAGAGCTATAAACCTCATATCCACAGTGTTTATGATGCGGTATGGTAATTTTTGCTTTATTATAACCTCCTACCCCATCAACTATTACAATCTCATCACCTACTTGCAAACGCAAAACTTTAATCGCATGAAGAGACTCCTCTTCAGATAGGATTCCTGATGATATGTCGGGTTGATAGAAGATATGCATTTAGCACACAAATAATTAATAAATTTCCTTTTTTGCAGCTAAAAGGGTATTTCTCAGCAATGAAATAATTGTCATAGGTCCGACACCACCGGGCACAGGAGTTATATATGATGCTTTAGGTGCAACTTCATCAAATGCTACATCACCTTTTAATTTAAACCCTGATTTAGTTTCTGTTGAAGTAACACGAGTTGTACCCACATCGATAATAACCGCACCCTCTTTTACCATATCACCTTTAAGAAACTCCGGTGAACCTAAAGCTGCAATAATAATATCTGCTTGAAGGCATATCTCCTTTAGATTTTGTGTACGACTATGGCAAACGGTTACAGTAGCATCTCCGGGATATGCCTTTTGCATCATAAGAGAGGCAACCGGCTTTCCAACTATATTGGAGCGACCGATAACAACGCAATTTTTACCTTTTGTCTCGATATTGTACCTTTTAAGCAGTTCGATAATACCTGATGGAGTTGCAGAAACAAAGCAAGGAAGTCCGATAACCATTCGTCCTACATTAACAGGATGGAAACCATCGACATCTTTCTTATAATCAATAGCCTCAATCACTTTGTCTTCCGATATATGCTTTGGCAAAGGAAGCTGAACAATAAAACCATCTATATCGGTATCATTATTAAGTTTCTGAATTTCAGCAAGGAGTTCGGCTTCGGTAATATTATCTTCAAAAGCGATACGAGTAGATTTAAAACCGACTTGTTCACATGATTTCACCTTATGAGCCACATATGTTTCGCTACCGCCATCGTGCCCTACAATAATCACGGCAAGGTGAGGTTGTTTGCCACCCTTAGCTAATATTTGCTTAACCTCTTCAGCAATTTCCAATTTAATCTGATCAGATATTGCTTTTCCATCAATTAAATTACTCATATTTATCTTCTTTTACCTGATTTCATTTTTCCCGGCTTCATTGTAGTAGCCATTTTCATCATTTTACCTGTTTGGTCGAATTGCTTTAGAAGTCTGTTTACCTCAACTATAGTAGTACCGCTCCCCTTAGCAATACGTTGTTTCCTGCTACCATTTAAGGATGAAGGATTTGATCTTTCATAAGGAGTCATTGAATGAATAATCGCTTCGATACCTTTAAATGCATTATCATCAATATCTACATCTTTTAAAGCTTTACCCATTCCCGGAATCATAGAAGCAAGATCTTTTATATTTCCCATCTTCTTAATCTGCTGGATTTGAGATATAAAGTCATTAAAATCGAATTGATTTTTTGCAATTTTCTTCTGTAATCTACGGGCTTCTTCTTCATCGTATTGTTCCTGAGCACGTTCAACCAAGGAAACAATATCACCCATACCGAGTATACGGTCTGCCATACGACTTGGATGGAACACGTCAAGTGCATCCATTTTTTCTCCTGTACCGACAAACTTGATAGGTTTATTTACTACGGAACGAATTGATAAAGCCGCACCACCACGAGTATCACCATCTAATTTTGTAAGGACAACTCCATCGAAATCAAGACGTTCGTTAAACTCCTTAGCGGTATTAACAGCATCCTGACCTGTCATCGAGTCGACTACAAACAATATTTCCTGAGGTTTGATAGCTTTCTTAATAGCAGCTATTTCCGTCATCATCAGCTCATCAATAGCAAGACGACCGGCGGTATCGACTATCACCACATCATTATAATGTTGCTTGGCATGTCTGATAGCAGCTTCAGCAATAGCAACCGGATTTTTATTTTCAGGCTCGGAATACACAGGAATTTGCAACTGTTCTCCAAGTATTTTCAATTGCTCTATTGCAGCCGGACGATAGACATCACAAGCTACTAAAAGCGGACGTTTACCGCGTTTATTTTTTAGAAGATTAGCTAATTTCCCTGAGAAAGTAGTTTTACCGGAACCTTGCAAACCAGACATCAAAATCACTGCAGGATTACCTTTCAGATCAACATCAACACTTTCGCCGCCCATTAATTGCGACAATTCATCATGCACAATCTTCACCATCAACTGAGAAGGTTTAAGAGCAGTAAGCACATTTTGTCCTAAAGCTTTCTCCTTGACAGTATCAGTAAAAGTCTTGGCAATCTTGAAATTAACGTCTGCATCCAATAAAGCCTTACGCACATCTTTCAGAGTTTCAGCAACATTAATTTCGGTTATTCTACCCTCGCCTTTTAAAATTTTAAAGGATCTTTCAAGCCTTTCGCTTAATGATTCAAACATTATTATAAGTTATGTAGTTATTAAAAATTAAAGCGATGCAAAAGTAGTAAAAAAATAGTGGATAACATGAACAAAAGCAGTACTTTTGCGTTCAATATCATTAATTAGTAAAGTTGACAATATGAATTTGACAGACAAATTGAGTAAGCGCTACGCAAGCAAACATATGAATGGAGAGAAACTCCCAAAACAAAAAGTTCACAATATATTAGAAGCTATAAGATTAGCTCCTACCTCGAAAGGATTACAACCTTTTAAAGTGTTTGTCGTAGAATCACAAGATTTAAAAGATAAAATTTTCGAGATAGCCGCACCCGGTCAGCCTCAAGTGCCTAAGGCATCAGAACTTATTATTTTTGCATGTTACAAAGAAATAACAGACGACGTACTTGGTGCATATTATAATCTTTTCAGATCGAGCCGACCAATGATTTCTGAAGAAAAGGCAACATCATATGTTTATTCAATAAAAAACTTTATAACACCTGACTTTGCTTTTGAATGGGCTGCGAGACAAGCATATTTAGCATTAGGATTTGGATTGGTAGCAGCAGCAGTAGAAGATGTAGATTCAGTTCCGATGGAAGGTTTTAATCCTAAGGCACTTGACGAATTATTAAACTTAGAAGAGCAGAATTTAGGTTCTGTTTGTATTCTTACAATAGGCTATAGAAATGAAGAAACTGATTACAATGCCACCTTACCCAAAGTAAGAAAAGATAATCAGGATTTATTTATATTTTTATAAAATGATAGATCATTCCGTATTTAACAATAAAAAAGTATTATTCCATACACTGGGCTGTAAGCTCAACTTCGCAGAAACATCCACTATAGGAAAATTAATGAGAGAGGAAGGCTTTGTAAAAGTCAAAGCCGGAGAGCAAGCTGATGTTTGCGTAATAAATACTTGCTCGGTTACCGATGTTGCAGATCGTAAATGTCGACAAGTAATTGGTAAATTACACAGGCAGCATCCAAAAGCTATAATAGTTGTAACAGGCTGTTATGCACAATTAAAACCTGAAGAAATAGCAAAAATAGAAGGCGTAAACTTAGTACTTGGAGCTAATGAGAAATTCAGTATTTTAGAATATCTGAGAGGTATAGAAAAAGATGATGAAGCTGTAATACATCATGGCTCAGTCAAAAAAGTACGAGAATTTAAACCCTCCTGCTCGCGTGATGACAGAACAAGATATTTCTTGAAGGTGCAAGACGGTTGCGATTATTATTGCACCTATTGCACCATACCAATGGCAAGAGGCAGAAGTCGCAGTGCAAACGTAGCAGAAACAGTTGCAATGGCAGAAGCAGCAATACGTGATGGCGCAAGGGAAATAGTATTGACAGGAGTTAATATCGGTGATTTCGGTAAGTATTCCGATGAAAGTTTTTTCGACTTAGTTAAAGCTTTAGATAATATAAATGCTGATGTAAGATTTAGAATTTCTTCAATAGAACCTAACTTACTTTCAGATGAAATTATTACTTTTGTAGCCGAAAGTAAAAGAATTATGCCTCACTTCCATATTCCTCTTCAATCAGGCTCAAATGAAGTATTGAATTTAATGAAAAAGAAGTACAATCGAGAATTATTCGCTCATAGGGTAGAGAAAATCAAATCGGTACTGCCACATGCTTTTATAGGAGTTGACGTTATTGTAGGCGTACATGGCGAAACAACAGAAGCATTTGAAGATTCATGTAAGTTTATCGATTCTTTGGATGTTTCTCAGCTACATGTCTTTACATATTCGGAAAGAGCCGGAACAAAAATGTTGGATATAGAGCATCACAACAGCGCAGCCGAGAAAAAGAGAAGAAGCGACATTCTTCATCAACTTTCTGACAAAAAGACTAAAAAGTTCTATCAGCAAAATATCAACAGTATCTATCCTGTGCTGTGGGAAAGTCGCATACATGATGACAGTATGATTGGGTTCACATCCAATTATATAAAAGTAGAGAAGCCCATCGACAGATCACTGATAAATACTGTAGAGATGGTAAAATTAGGTAGTTGGAATGAGAAAATAAGCGCATTAAGAATTATAAATACTTAATACCATCAAGCCACGAAGTGGCGACATCATGCATAACCGTATGCAAGCGAAGCGTAGCTTACGGATAATGCAAGCGAAGCGTAGCTTACGGTGAACACGAGCGAAGCTTAACACATTGGCATATTAGCATAACTTGTCCCGATTTATCGGGATTAACACATTATTTATATATGAACACAAAGAGAATTATTCCCTGTTTAGACATTAAGAATGGCAAGACCGTTAAAGGTATCAAGTTTGAAAACATTCAAGATATAGGTGATCCGGTTGAAATCGGTTCGTATTATGCACAAATGGGAGCTGATGAACTTGTGTTTCTTGACATTTCAGCTACTAACGAAAAACGTAAAACACTTTCAGAATTAGTTCCAAGATTGGCAAAACATATAAATGTACCTTTTGCCATAGGTGGTGGTATTTCTTCGGTGGAAGATGCCGAATATATCTTCTCTTGTGGTGCAAGCAAAGTTTCTATCAACACTGCTGCAGTTCAAAACCCTCAACTCATTAAAGATATTGCTGAAAAATTCGGCAGCAATCGCTTAGTACTTGCCTTAGATACTAAATTAGCTGATGGAGAGTGGGTTGTGTTAACACATGGCGGACAAAAAACCACTGAAGTCAATGCAGTTGAATGGGCAAAAGAAGCCGTTGCATTAGGTGCAGGTGAAATTCTGTTGACTTCCATGGACCATGACGGCACAAAAGACGGATTTGCAATTGATATCACCAAAGCTATAGCCGAAGCAGTTAACGTACCTGTTATAGCAAGTGGAGGTGCCGGCAATATGGAGCATTTTGCAGAAGTTCTTACCGAAGGAAAAGCTGATGCAGCATTAGCAGCAAGCGTGTTTCATTACAGAGAAATCGAAATTCCCACATTAAAAACATTCCTTCAAGAAAAAGGCATCCCTGTTAGAAAATAACAGACTACTTTAGACGTGATTTTATATCAGCTTTAAGTTTTTTCTGAAAACCATTGAGTATTGCGTATATAACCAATGCGATAGAAGTGCCCAAGAGTATACCACCAACTATATCAAAAGGATAATGTACACCAAGATATATACGCGAATACACTACGGTTGTAGCCCAAATATATACAAAGGTAGTATAGAATTTATTTTTAATAATTAGAGAACTTAACAAGGCAAAGCCGAAAACATTGGATGCATGTCCGGATACAAAGCTAAAACCTCCGCTCATATAGCCTTTAACATGGTGAACCATACCAGCTAATGAAGGCTCACGCGATGGTCTTACTCTTTCAACTAACTCCTTAATTAAATTCGTAAGTTGGTCTGTAAGTACCACACAAATTACAATCGATAAAATAATCCAGATCGACTCAGACCTCCATTTCTTTATTAAAAACAATATTACACCAAGATAAAGCGGTATCCACACCCATACTTTGCTGATATAATACATTGGCATATCCAAGAATGAAGTATGCAAACCATTGAGAGTTAGGAATATTTCAGTATCTAAGGCAACTAACCATTCTATTAAATTCATATTTTTTCAATCTTTTTCATTTCTACCCAGCCTACACTGCCATTGATAAGTTTTATTTCAAACCAATCACCGAGGGTACTGAGAATTGATACTTTCGTACCTTCATGTAATTGAAATAAATCTGTACCGCTTTTATCGGGCGAACCTTTAATTATAACTACTCCATCCATAACTATTGCTTCCTGATGCTCAATCATTTGATTTTTCCGCATTCCTGAGAACACACCAAACGTTACACTAACAATGATTAAAACAAAAGAAATATAAAATGAAATCTTACGTACAGATTTATTTCTACCAAAGACAAACAATAGTGCAGATATCAGTGCAAAAATAAAAATAAAAGCTGATAAATAAAACCAATTATTTGTAGTTAGAGCCTTCATGGTTATTCTTACCCATTTTTTTAAGAAAAATACTTCTGACGTTTCAATACGATCTGTAACTTTTTGATTAGCAAACTCAAGATTGAATTTTGCATCTTCATAAGCAGGTGCTATACGCAAAGCCCTCTCATAATTAAGAATTGCCTTGCCTAATTCATTCATTTTAAAATATGTATTACCAAGGTTGTAATATATTTCAGGTGCAACTCCTTCGTCTTTTAAAATACTCTCATATTTTTCTGCCGCATCCTCATATTTCTTTTCTGAATACAACTTATTTGCTTCATCAAAGTTGGTTAAACCAGCCGATACAAACAAAGTCAATGACAACATCGATGTCAAAAATATCAACTTACGTAACATAAAGCTATAATTATTTTTTAACAACATCTTCCAATTCACTAATCACATTAATAGTCTCCTCATATAGATTACCCATTTCCTGCTGACCGGATCCGGGAGCAAAACGAGCAAATTCACACGTAAATAAAATCTCATTTAACCGAGCAATAAGCTTTTCGTCTATATTCAATGATACCAAATTTTCCTTAATGGTATCTTTATTAATTACAGCAATCGGAATTGATAATTTATCACTCAAATAACTCCAAACGGCTTTCATCACCTCTTCATAGAACTTTTCTTTATCTCCTGCATCTAAAAGTTTTTTCGCAAACTTCAATCTTTTTCTTGCAACTTTGTTAGCTTTGCGATTTTTCACCATTACAATATCTGCATTATCTTTAATCTGCTTTCTCAAAAGAAGATACAAAATTAAGCTGATTAAGAGTGGCACAATATATAACAACCAATATTTAAAATGTTCAAAAATATAAACTTCTTCATTCTGAAGATTAATTTTTCCGGTATATATATATCTGATGTCAGTCCCAAGTTGCTTAACATCCTCTTTATTAGAAAAATTACTTACAACAGGACGATCTTCCACAGTTCCGTCACTTTTCAGTACCTGTATGGAATATATCGGAGTTTTAAGTGACTTATATTGCTGTGTAACAGGGTCGAAATAAGACATTTCAGTAGATGGGATTTCATAAGTACCAGCATGTCGAGGAATAAACATAATTTCAATAGTCTTATTACCCGATAAACCGGAAGAAGCAGTTTTGAAATTATTGTTCACTTTTGGATCATAAACCTCAAAATCATCAGGGAATTTAAAATCAGGATTTTTCAACAGTTTCATATTTCCACTACCACTGATATTAACTTTCAAAGTAACAGCTTCATTAACTTTAATCTGATTAGAAGATATTGATGAAGTCATATTATATTGACCGACAACTCCTTGAAAATTAGAGGGCTTACCAGAAGGCAATTCTTTAATTTTTATTTTGGTTGGCGGTACTTCAACGCTTTTTGCGACATTAGTATATGATTCAAAAAAGTCATCAAAAATACTTCTTACAGGTTTACGACTTTGTACTCGAATTATAGCTTCAAACAGAGCCTTATCAACAACCAATTCACCGGCTGATTGGGGATATAGAATAACCTCATAAAGTACAGCCGTCAGGAAATTTCTTCCATTATAATTTTCATATGCAAGTTGAGTATTGCCAGTTCTTTCAAATTCTTGTTTAAGAAAGCCCTTGAAATCAGGCATGCTTTTATTGCTAAATTGAACAACATCGTATGTTGTATAAAGTTTATAAGTAAGTTTAATAGCCTCTTGCTCAAACACATTAGTACGAGAATATATTGGTCGGATAAACAAGTTTGATGCAGATATTGAAGCTTCTGCAGATGAAGAAGATGCCGAAGAAGATGAGGAGGATGAGGAAGATGATGATGGCGCACTTTGATCATCTTCCGGCAACACCTTGATACTCAATCCGCTTGAAGTGTATTTCTGACCATTGGAAGTAATAGTAGCAGATGGAATAGTAAAAGTACCTGTTTTTTGAGCTTGCAGAGTAAAAGTATAAGTAATAGATGTTGAGGAAGTCATGTTACCATTTATAATCTGAGTACTAAAACTTTCCGATTTAAATGGTCCGGCTAATATATCAAAATTTGTAATAGCAGGTGCCTTAAAATCAGACACTTTAGCATTAGCAGTAAAAGTTATCTGAAAAGGTTGTCCCATTATGACAGTATTTGGGGCAGAAGCTGTAAGCTTAACCTCATCATTTGCTTGCAGACTTACGACAGTCAGAAGCAAAACCACCATATAAATTATCTTATTTCTCATACTATGCAAAACATTCAGTCATACATAAAAACATAATTATCATCTTTCTTACCAATCTTTCTCAACTGTTTTACGAGAACTTGCAGGTTGTTTTTTAGCTTTTTCCATTGTGTCATTTTCATCCTGCATCAAAGCTTCAAGTATTTGCTCAGCTTTATCCTTAGATATATTCGGTTGAGGCTGTTCTTCCTTTTGCGATTCATCTTTCTGCTGTTGCTGCTCTTTTTCTTCAGGCTGCTGATTTTTATCCTGATTTTGATCCTTATTCTGATCTTGCTGATTCTCTTGGTTTTTCAGTAAATGTTGAGCTAAAGCAAGATTATAACGCGTTTCATCATCTTTAGGATTTACCTTCAATGATTTTTTATAAGCTTCTATGCTTTCTGCAACCTTTTTCTCCATCAGTAGTGCATTACCTGTATTATGCAAAGCAGCAGCAAGTTTATCTTTAGAAACCTTTTCAATTGGAACAGCTTTTTGATACTGCTCAAGAGCTTCAGCGTATTTTTCTTGCTTAAACAAAGCATTTCCCAGATTATAATTAGCTTCAAATGATTTTGAATTTTTTAGTAATCCTTTCCTATAAGCAATTTCAGCTTCAGTATATTTCTTTGCTTTATACAACTTATTACCTTCACGAACATATCCATTTTCCTCCTGTGCAGCGACATTTAGAACCGTGAACGATATCATCATAAAAAAAATCAACTTACTTGTCTTCATATAAAACGACTACTTACAATTTATCCTTCAAATCGAATATCTTCATTCTACTTAAGCGTTTGTTTATTCTGCTAAAAATGAAGATATCTATAATTATTAAAATAAGTGCAATGATGGCAAATGACTGATACTGTTCGTTAAAGCTTGAAAAAGTCGTAGTTGAAATTTCAGATTTTGCCAACTGATCTAACTCCTTCGAAATAGCTTTAAGTGCGGTATTAGTATTATCTGCTCTTACATAAATACCCCTTCCTGCACTTGCAATCTCATTACACATTTCCTCGTTCAACTTTGAAACCACGACATTACCTTCTCTGTCTTTTCTGAAACTCATAGTGCCTTCAATAGGAATTGGTGCACCTTGCGGTTTGCCCATACCAATAACATGAACGACGACCCCTTTGTTTTGAGCTAACTTAGCAGCTTCTACAGCATTATCCTCGTGGTTTTCACCATCAGTAATCAAAATTATTGCCTTTGAAGCAACACTTTTAGGATTAAACGAATTAATAGCCAAATCAATAGCAGCCCCGATAGCTGTACCTTGTCGCGCAATTAATTTAGGTGAAATACTACTAAGAAACATTTTAGCAGACACATAATCGACTGTAATCGGCAATTGCGTAAAAGCATCACCGGCAAACACAACCAGACCGACCTTATCATTGGTCATATTGTCGATTAGCTGTGATAAAATTTGCTTTGATTTACCCAAGCGATTAGGAGTAACATCCTCAGCAAGCATTGAGTTTGAAATATCCAAAGCCACCATTACTTCAATACCCTGCCTTTTAACTTCTTCCTTTTTAGTTCCAAATTGCGGACGGGCAATCACAATCACCAAAAGCGCAACAGATACCATCTGAATAATAAACTTAACAGTTGGTCGAACTTCCGACACATTAGGCATCAATTGATTAAGCAATTCAGGGTCACCAAATTTTATAATATTCCGCTTCCTTTGGATTTTATAGAAGATAAATATTGCTATCAGAATTGGTATGACTAACAATATAAATAAATATTCAGGATTTGCGAATCGAAACATACACTTTACAATTAAAAAGCATTAACTACTTATTTATCAAGGTATCTTTTTCAGATACGTATTTCTGACAAACACTTCAACAACAAGTAAAATCAAACCGGCAAGAGCAAATATCAGATACTGCTCATATTTCTTATTATATTCTTTCACACTGATTTTAGTCTTTTCCATCTGGTCAATTTCCTGATAAATACTACGTAATTTTTCATTATTAGTAGCACGGAAATATTTGCCACCTGTCATATCTGCAATCTCTATCAATGGCTTTTCATCGAAAGCTGATTCCATTTGCTGATATTGTTTACCAATAGGAGTCTGAATAGGAATATTTACTTTTCCATACGACCCAACACCAATAGTATATACCCTGATACCGAAAGTTTGAGCCAATTCTGCGGCTGAAACCGGAGCAATATCACCTCTATTATTATCACCATCAGTAAGAAGAATAATCACTTTTGATTTAGCCTGACTGTTATGCAGACGATTAACAGCGTTTGCAAGTCCGAGACCAATGGCTGTACCATCTTCAATCATACCATACTCTATGCTGTTAAATAAATTCACTAACACAGCATGGTCGGTAGTCAGCGGACACTGAGTAAAACTTTTACCGGCAAAAAGCACAAGTCCGATGTTATCATTTGGACGTGAAAGCACAAATTCATTAGCAACAGTCTTTGAAGCCTCAAGTCGATTTGGACGAAAATCTTCAGCCAGCATAGAGCCTGAAATATCGAGGGCGATTACTATATCTATACCCTCTGTATTTTCAGTGCGCCACGAATTAGATGATTGTGGCCGTGCAATAGCTATTATTATCAGAATAACAGCAAGAACACGCAAAACAAACGGGAGATGCAGCAATCTGATTTTCATGCTTTTAGAGAAAGACTCCAAATGCTTATTTGTAGATATCTGCAAACTTGCGTCAGACTTATATAACTCTTTGATATACCAGAAAATAATCGGTATAAGAATTAAAAGAGCAAATAAATATTCAGGGTTATGAAATGTCATCTTCCTTTACCTCCTCTTCAGTTTTTAAATTTGTTTCATTAACAAAAGCATAAGCATTATTAAGACTCAGCTCGTGTTCATCAGGACCAACATTCCACTTGGCAAATTTAATTAAATCTGCCAAATGTAAAATCTGTTGAACTTTCACATACAAATCCTTGTTTTCCAATCTAAGAAAATTCAACTGAGTTAAAATCTCGTCAGATGTCATTTCTAAAGCCGGTATTTGATATATACCATCAATATATTCACGTAGAACTTCAGTCAGCTCGGAATGATATTCCTTATGTCTACTTTGTTGCCACAATTTATCCTGTTTAATTTTATCAAGTTTCTTAATTGCCGTATCATATGGTGGAATTGCAGGTTTATGTTCTTCAGATTTAATGACTGATTTCTTTTTCAGCAATAGAACCAAAAGATACACTATAGCTGCAAGTAAGACAGCACCTATAAGCCAAGGCAATACTTTTTTAATAAGATACAACAGACTGAATTTTGGCTTAAAGACATTTTTGATATCAGCAATCTGAATATTGGTTGTATCAATTTCGAATGGCTGTATTACTTTAAGGGACAACTCATTAGTCCAAAAAGTATCCTCACCTTGAACAAAAGGAAAGGATGGAATCAGATACAGACTATCATTGAAAGAAGTTAGGACAAGAGACTGTTTGATATTCAAGCTACCATCAGCAGTTTTAACCGTATCATTTTTCAGGCGTTCAACTATTTCAATGCCTTTTATAATTTCGTCTGAAAATAAAGGAGTTTGTATGATTTGATCAGGTGCTTGATTATACTCAAAAGACATTTTAGTTTGCTGACCGATCCAAATCTGCACAGAATCAAGACTTGCCTTAACGCTATTAATCTGAGCATTTAAACAATTGCCATGAATAAGCAACAGAAACATCAAAAATAACAAAACACTTCTTTTCATCTTCAAATATTTTCTCACTAAATAAAGAGTTTTCAAATTATTAAGCCCTCATTTTGAATAGTTTTAATAAAGTCTTCACATAATCGTCAGAAGTACTCATTGAAACCGAATCGACTCCTGATTTAGTAAACACCCTTTGCAGCTCAATTTGATTTTCGCCCCAGTGGTGACGATAACTTGTTCTCAGTTTTTTATCAGCAGTATCCACCCATATACGTTTACCGGTTTCAGCATCTTTAAGCTTTATCAATCCGACATCAGGTAAATCCGTCTCTCTGATATCAAATACTTGTAAAGCAACCACATCATGTTTACGATTTGCTATGGTCAATTCTTTTTCGAACTTACTATCAATAAAGTCAGATATAACGAAAGCAGTCGAGCGTTTCTTAATTGCATTAGTAAAATATCTCAATGCTTCAGATATATCGGTTTGATTATTTTCAGGTTTAAAAGTAATCATTTCACGAATGATATGCAGTACATGTTTACGACCTTTTTTAGGAGGAATAAACTTTTCAATTTTATCAGAAAAGAAAATAACACCTACTTTATCATTATTCTGAATAGTAGAAAAAGCAAGAGTAGCAGCAATTTCAGTAAACACATCCATTTTCATTTGAGATACTGTACCAAAAACCCTACTTCCTGAAACATCTATCAGCAACATAACAGTAAGCTCCCTTTCTTCTTCAAAAATTTTGATATAAGGATGACCAAATCTTGCAGTTACGTTCCAATCGATAGAGCGCACATCATCACCATACTGATACTCTCGAACCTCAGAAAACGTCATTCCCCTACCTTTAAAGGCAGAATGATACTCACCCGCGAAGATATGATTAGACAATCCACGCGTTTTAATTTCAATTTTCCTTACTTTCTTTAAGATATCGCTGGTTTCCATATATTAAGGAACTTCGACTGAGTTTAAAATTTCGGTAATAATTTCGTCTGATGTAAGATTATTAGCTTCTGCTTCGTAGCTCAAACCTATACGATGACGTAAAACATCATAGCAAACGGCACGAACATCCTCAGGAATCACATATCCTCTGCGCTTGATAAATGCATAAGCACGAGCAGCAAGGGCAAGATTTATTGAAGCACGCGGAGAAGCTCCGAAAGCAATCATATCTTTCAATGAATCAAGACCATATTCTACAGGGAAACGAGTAGCAAAAACTATATCTACAATATATTTTTCAATTTTTTCATCTATATAAACCTGACGTACAACATCACGAGCTTCAATAATTTCCTGTGGTGATAATATCGGAGTTACTTCCGGCTTATCCTTTTTAAGATTTTGTCGGATAATCAGTTTTTCTTCTTCTTTTTTAGGATAATTAATTACCACTTTCAGCATGAAACGGTCAACTTGAGCTTCAGGTAATGGATATGTACCTTCCTGTTCTATAGGGTTTTGAGTAGCCATCACCAAGAAAGGCTGAGGTAATTTATATGTCTTGTCACCAATCGTAACCTGATGTTCCTGCATAGCTTCGAGTAGAGCACTTTGTACTTTTGCCGGAGCGCGGTTAATTTCATCAGCAAGGATTAAATTTGCAAAAACAGGACCTTTACGAATGCTGAATTCTTCTTTTTTCTGACTGTATATCATTGTCCCAATCACGTCAGCAGGCAATAAGTCAGGCGTAAACTGAATTCTATTAAATTCTCCCTTAATCAAGTCGGATAATGTTTTAATTGCCAATGTCTTTGCTAATCCCGGAACTCCTTCAAGCAAAATATGTCCATCAGATAGTAAACCTATTAGCAATGATTCAACTAAATGCTTTTGTCCAACAATCACCTTATCCATCCCCATTATCAGAGAATCAACAAAATAACTTTGTTTTTCGATTTTCTCGTTTAGTTCACGAATGTCAACTGAATATTCCATATAATTAAAATAAAAATTTTATGTTAAAAGCAAACAAATGTACAACAAAATATATTTATAAATCATTGAATTAATAACTATTAACGCCATTTTAGATTATTAAGTAATGCATAAATTATCATATAAAAAACCCGCATAAGTCAAATAATCATCACTTAATAATTATTTTCTCATGCGGGATAAATATTAATCGCAATATCAAGAGTTTATCTTGTTATTTCTGATTTTTCTCAACCCATTTTCTTGCATTAACAAAAGCTTCTACCCATGGAGTTATTTCATCATTTTTAACTCTATTTTCAGGATAGTATGCCCATTCCCATGGGAAAATTGCTCGTTCAAGATGAGGCATCATTGCAAGATGTCGCCCATCGGCAGAAGAAATAGCAGCAGCCGAATAAGATGACCCATTAGGATTTGCAGGAAAACTGTCGTATGAATATTTTGCAGCAATATGATAATTTGCTTCATCTAAAGGTAGAACAAATTTACCCTCACCATGAGCAAACCAAGTTGCTAACTTACTGTTTGATAACGAACCAAGCATAACCGAATTGTTTTCAGGAATAGTAATACCAACAAATCCGGAATCAAATTTATTAGAATCATTATAAGACATTTTTACTTTACTATTGCCTTTTTGCTTGATTAAATCCAATTCAACCATTAACTGACAACCGTTACAAACACCCAGACTTAGAGTATCTTCACGTTTATAGAAGTTTTCCAATGCTAATTTTGCTTTATCGCTATATATAAATGCTCCTGCCCAACCTTTTGCAGAGCCAAAAACATCAGAGTTAGAAAAGCCACCGCAGAAAACCAACATATTAACATCTTCAAGATTTTCGCGACCATTAACAAGATCGGTCATATGCACATCTTTTACATCGAAACCTGCAAGATAAAGCGAATAAGCCATTTCTCTATCACCATTTGTACCTTTTTCACGGATAATTGCTGCTTTCACACCACTTGGCTTACGATCCTGAGTTAGATTAAACTGTGATAATTTGCCGGTAAATCCATCTTTAAACTGAATATCCAATGGCTGGTTTTTATAATTATCAAAACGCTGAGTAGCACAAGTATCACCGCTTTGTTTTCTGTCGAGAAGATAAGACGAATGATACCAGATATCTCTCAATTCATTTATAGAGAAAGTATATGATACCTTTTTCTTTTGAATATCTATACGTCTTTCTTCAATTGGGGTTGCAATATGCGTAAAACCTAAATTGTACGAATTAAGCACTTTCTCAACTGCTTTTTTATCTTTTACCTGTATCAGGACACCCGGATTTTCAGCAAATAAATTAGTTACAATGGAGTCACCTGCCAAAGTATTCAAATCAACTGATAATCCACCGGAATTATTACCGAAACACATTTCCAATAAGGCTGTAATCATACCTCCCTCAGAAATATCATGACCGGCAAGAATAAGATTATTGTTAATTAGCTCCTGAATAGCTGCAAAAGCAGATTTAAAATAATCAGCATCTTTAACAGTCGGAACATCATCACCAACTTTATTTAGAGTTTGAGCTAACACAGAAGCTCCAAGCCTTTGTTTGTCAAAAGAAAAATCGATATGATAAATAGCAGTATCCAAATCATTTACAAGAACCGGACTAACAGTTTTCTTCACATCTGCAACTTCACCTGAGGCTGAAATAATAACAGTACCGGGAGAGAAAACTTTTTCATCACCATATTTTTGTGTCATAGATAATGAGTCCTTACCTGTAGGAATGTTTATACCAAGAGCAATTACAAAATCGCTACAAGCCTCAACAGCCTTATACAAACGAGCATCTTCACCCTGATTTTTGCATGGCCACATCCAGTTGGCACTTAAAGACACGGACTTAATACCTTCAGCAAGCGAAGCCCATACAATATTCGTAAGAGCCTCAGCAACAGCCATTACCGAGCCGGCAGCAGGATCAGCCATCGCAATAAGTGGAGCATGACCAATAGCAGAAGCGATACCCGACTTTCCACGATAATCAAGTGCAACAACACCCAAGTCGCTCAATGGCAACTGAACTTCACCGAGACATTGTTGACGTGCAACTAAGCCGGTAACAGAGCGGTCGACTTTATTAGTAAGCCAATCTTTGCAAGCAACTGACTCCATTTGCAAAACATTTTTCAGATAGGTTTGCAATTGATTATCAGACACTTCAAAAGGAGAATAATGTTCTTCAACTGTAACATCATTCATTACGGTTTTAGGTGGTTTGCCAAACATGTATTCTAACTTAATATCGATAGGTCGCTGACCATCAGCTTGTTCGAAGACAAAATTCATGTCGCCTGTAGCTTCACCTATTACATACATAGGCGCTCTTTCACGTTCAGCTATTTTCTGAACTAATTCAATATCTTTAGCTTTTATAAGCAAGCCCATACGTTCCTGACTTTCATTACCAACAATTTCTTTTGCACTTAAAGTAGGATCGCCAACAGGTAATTGCGACATATCGATTTTACCTCCTGTAGTTTCAACCAATTCCGACAAGCAATTCAGATGACCGCCTGCACCATGGTCGTGTATAGACACAATAGGATTTTCGTCTGATTCAGCCAATGTACGAATAACATTAGCTACACGTTTTTGCATCTCTGGGTTTGAACGTTGAACAGCATTCAATTCCACTGCATTATCATAATGACCGGTATCAACAGACGAAACAGCACCTCCACCCATTCCGATACGATAGTTATCACCACCCATCATCACCATCTTATCACCTACTGCGGGTGTACCTTTTAGAGCATCTCTGCGATTTCCGTAACCGATACCACCTGCAAGCATAATAACTTTATCGTAACCGAATTTTTTATCATTTTCCTCATGTTCAAAAGTCAGAAGTGAACCGCAAATAAGAGGTTGACCGTATTTATTACCAAAATCAGATGCACCATTAGAAGCCTTAATAAGAATTTGTTCAGGCGTTTGGTACAACCATTTTCTTGGATTGATATTATTCTCCCAAGGTTTAACATCAGCCTTTATTCTATTTATATCTTCAGCTTTATTTCTTGGATAAGAAGTCATATATACAGAAATACCTGCACTCGGAAGACTTGCTTTACCACCACCTAAACGGTCGCGTATTTCACCTCCAGAACCGGTTGCACCGCCATTGAAAGGCTCAACTGTAGTAGGGAAATTATGTGTTTCAGCCTTCATTGAAAGCACAGTTTCAATTTGCTTGGTACCAAAAAAATCAGCTTTATCACCAGATTGTGGAGCAAATTGTTCGATAACCGGACCGGCATTGAAAGACACATTATCCTTATAAGCAGAAACTAACTGATTAGGGTTCTCCTTTGAAGTCTTGCGAATTAAAGAAAATAAAGAATCAGGCATTTCTTCACCATCAATAATAAACTGACCATTAAATATTTTATGGCGACAATGTTCTGAGTTTACTTGAGAGAAACCAAACACTTCTGAATCAGTAAGTTTTCTTCCAACTTTTTCACTTACTTCGTTTAAATAAAGAATTTCATCCTGACTGAGAGCGAGACCTTCCTGCTCGTTATAAGCAGCAATATCATCAATATAAATAATAGGATCCGGTTGTTTATCTATAGTAAACATATCCTGATCTAAAGAATTATACAAAGCCTCAAGCATAGGATCGTAATCGATTTCAGCAGAGTCAGTTGGCTTACTTTGTACAAATTTGAATTCTTCTATTCTTTCGATATTTGCAATACCCATATTTTGAGTAATTTCTACAGCATTAGTACTCCATGGTGTGATCATTTCACGACGCGGTCCGATGTAAACACCATCGACAACAGATTGGTCGAGAGCCTGAGCACCATCGAATAACCATACTAATTTTTGAATATCGTTTTCAGAAAGAACATTTACCGATTTAACGGCAAATAAATTTTGAGATGCGGTTTTAAAAAATTTAATCATGAGGAAGTAGATTTTTTGAAGTGCAAAGATAATATTTTTTACAGCTTTAAAAAATAAAAAAGAGACGAAAAATCTACGTCCCTTAATTTATTTTAAATTTCTTTATCCGAAAAACCATTTATGCAGTTCACCGTAATTTTTTTGATACAGTTTGTAAGCATCTTCAATAATTTGAAGTGCAACTTCTTTATTAAAATATTCTTCAACTACTACAGTCTTATTTTCAAGTTTTGTATAATCCTCAAAAAAACTCATAGTCTCTTGACGCACATGAGGAGGAAGATCAGTAACATCATTATAATGATTAACACTTGGGTCGCCGGCAGCAACAGCAATGATTTTATCATCAGCTTCACCATTATCAAGCATCCTCATAACACCAATCACCCTTGCTTCCACAATACAAAGAGGCACTACATCTATACGGGATAAAATCATAATATCAAGCGGGTCTTTATCATCACAATATGTTTGAGGGATAAATCCATAATTATGAGGATAATACACAGAAGAATATAATACTCTGTCGAGTTTCAGCAGTCCGCTTTCCTTATCCAATTCATATTTAGCACGATTTCCTTTAGGTATTTCGATAATGCCCTTTACAACATCTACTCTATCGGTCTGAGGCACAACTTGATGCCATGGATTAAAATTACTTCTCATAAAATTTGTGCAGTGTGATCTTTTGTTTTTACTTCTTTCGGACTTATAACTCTCTCTATTATACCATTTTCATCGATAATGAATGTAGTTCTAAACATACCCATATACTTCCTGCCATACATAGATTTTTCACCCCATGTACCAAAGATAGTAGACAGTGTTTTATCTGCATCAGCAATCAAATCGAAAGGCAAGTCATATTTAGCAATAAATCCCTGATGAGATTTCTCACTATCGGCACTTACACCAATTATTTCGTATCCTGATTTTCTCAGCTCACTAAAATTATCTCGAAGATTACATGCTTGAGCAGTACATCCGGGAGTGTTATCCTTTGGATAGAAGTACAATACAATTTTTTTACCTTTATAATCAGATATTTTTATTTCTTTTCCATCTTGATTGATACCAAGAACTTCAGGTGCTTTATCACCTATATTCAAAGCCATAATAATTTAATTTGAAATTAGAGCACAAATATATGGAAAAAAAGTGATTATCTCGCAGAAAACATGTTCCAATTTCTTTTGTTAAAATTATTCACAAAAAACGAAAGACAATTAACAAAAAAGCTAAGTATCCTAAAACAATTTTGACCTCTACAATGTTAAAATATCAAACTAAAATTACAACTATCATGGATTTAATAAAATTATTAACTATTACAGTCATAAGCATTACAAGTTTTGGACTTACAACTACAGAGGCACAATGTCTTTCAGGTGATTGTAAAAACGGAAAAGGTACATTTAAGTATTACGATGGAGTTTACGAAGGTCAGTGGAAAAATGGTGAATGGGAAGGTAAAGGAACTTACACTTTAGATAATTCTTTTACATATGTCGGAACTTTTACTAATGGGTTACTTACAGGAAGCGGCACCATGACATATACTGATGGCAGCGTGTTAGCAGGTAATTTTGTTGATGGCAAGCTCAATGGGAACGGAAAATTTACTAATAAAGATCGTGGTTTCTATTTCGATGGCACTTTCAACTCTTCATCATTTGTAACCGGCAAGGGTATTATCCCGTTTGGAGAAGATAAATACACCGGTGAATTATTAGACGGAAAAGTGAACGGCAACGGAATATACAACTATGCTAATGGTAAAAAGTTAGAAGGTGAATTCAGGAATGGCAGTATCTATAACGGGAAGGGATTTCTTGTAATGGCAAACATGACTTTTGAAGGAGAATTTAAGGATGGAAGATATTCCGGATATGGTATACTAACTATTATTTCAGGTTCAGATAAGAAACAATTCGAAGGTATTTTTAAAGATGGTAATCCATGGTCAGGAACTGGATTTTTAAAATTTAATGATTTTGATTATTATAATGGGTCAATATCAGACGGTAAATATAACGGACAGGGAGAGCTAAAAATTATAAGCCAAAATACAAAGATATTGAAAGGATTCTTTAAAGATGGTAATCTGGTGAATGGCTGGGGACATGTAGTTATTAATGACATAACTATAGAAAGTGAGATTTCAGGCGGAAAATTCAATGGCAAAGGAACTGCATCAGACTCAAAAGGAAATAGGTTCTCGGGGACATTCGTTGACGGAATGTTTAGCAATGGTACATATACTGGTCACAATGGATATAAGTACACAGGTGGCTTTAAAGACAATAAACCTAATGGACAAGGGACAATATATTACAAGGACGGATATAAATATATTGGGAATGTATCTTATGGGCAAAGATGGGGAGATGGAACTCTATATAATTCGTCCGGCACCAAAGTATATGAAGGTCATTGGGGTTCCGACAAGCCAACTGGAACATATAATCAGTCGAGTTCGTATTGGAGTAACGATAATAGCTATGACGATTTTGACGAATATGACGAATATGACGAATATGATTATTAAAAGCAAACAACACTAATTTTAAAAAATATGAATAATTACAAATTCCACCTCGTACTATCAGTTTTATTACTGTCGAATATTTTTTCTTTCAGTCAGAAAAAGAGTCTATGCAATGCTTTAAACATACTCGAGCAATTGTCTGTTCAAAATTTCGAACCTCTTAAAAACGGAAAAGACACCGAACAGGACAAAAACGGATTTACTTATTTCACACAGCTACAAATTACCGAAGCTGAAAGCACCCGTATAACAGATATTTTTAATAATGTAACTTTTACAGCTTATTTCGGTGTGTTTAACTCAAAAGAGCAAGCTCGCAATAAGGTTACAGAACTTACAAACTCTTTGAAAGGATGTTTTACAAATATGCAATTTTTCAGGTCTGTGGGGGAAATTCTACAAGATGATAGATACAATTTTGCATTCTTTTCCGATCAAGGATTCAGACTATATAACGCAGCATTTATTATAAGGCAACACGCAGAACAATACTCGCTTAATTTTGAATTTCCGGGTATAAAAAAAGATAGGTTTTCCGATAAAATATCTGAAATGCCTTATAATGATTATAGCTATGTAACCCAATCAAAGAAATCGGATAGTTTTAGTAATGATCTGGCAAAAACTATGGCTGAAGCTAAAAATACTTTTGCAAACTTCAAGGGTGATGAGATTGACCTTGGTTCATTTGTATCAACATTTTTCTCATCAAACTTTCAGATTTCCGGTTATAAAGACTGTTATATTGAAGAAAATTTATCCGGTAGAATTAGCTATGTGATACCATATTTAAAAGAAGAAAGTGGAGAAAATATTATGTCTCGTGCTAAAGATTGCATGAACAAACTTGGTGAGGCTCTGGGTCCGGAATATGCTTTTAATGTTGCAATGGACGGCAGCACAATAAATTACGTCAAAAAGTCGAATCCAATGACTAAAATATTGAGTATCCTGCTAAAATCTAATTCAGATAACACCTATGGTTTGGATATAATGATTTATGCTGTTAAATAGTTGATAAACTCTATTTTTCTTTTTTCTTAATCAAAAAACACATACCTATAAAAGTAAATAATCCATTTAGTATCAATCGCTCATGACTAAATTCATAGCCATTAAACCAGAGTTTTGAGTTTAAATCGAAGATAAGCGTAAGCATCGGAGATAAAATTGCAATCCAGGGTACGAATTTATCTTTTACTTGTTTTTTTGTGATTATGCCGAACATAAAAATACCGAGTAGTGGACCGTAAGTATAACTTGCAAGCTTGTATACAGTTTGTATGACAGAGTCATCATTCAGCATATTAATAACATAAATAACAACAGCTATAATTATAGCCATAGCTGCATGAACTTTAATCCTCTGATTTTTCACTTGCTGTTCTGATTTTTTCTTAACTCCCAAAATATCAATCAAAAAAGAAGTGGTAAGGGCGGTAAGAGCTGATCCGGCAGCAGCATAAGCAGCAGATATTAAGCCAATTACAAACAAGACACTAATAATTATCGGAAAATAACCTTTAGTTGCAAGAAAAGGAAAAACCTCATCTCCTTTATCCGGTAAAGCTATATTATTATGTGCAGCAAAAGTATACAGTAAAACACCAAGCATCAGAAACAGTAAATTAACAAATATCTGTAGAATGCCTCCTGTAATCATATTCTTCTGAGAATCAAATGTATTTTTACAACTAAGAGATTTCTGCATTAAATCCTGATCTAATCCTGAAATTGCAATAACTGTAAACACACCTGCAAAAAACTGCTTGAAGAAATATCTTTTATCGTTTATATCATCAAAGAAGAAGGTTTTAGACATACTCGAATTTGCAATTATATCAAACAAACTACCATCAATATTTCGTGCAATATAATATATACTCAGCCCAACTGTTACAATCAAACTAAATGTTTTTAAAGAATCCGTCCATATCAATGATTTTACTCCTCCTTTAAATGTATAAAGCCAAACAATACCCACAGTAAAAAGTAAATTAAGTGCAAAAGGTAAATTAAGCGGACCAAATACAAGTAATTGAAGTACGACACAAACTATAAACAGTCGAATAGAAGCACCTAACATTTTCGAAACAAAAAAGAACCACGCTCCTACCCTATATGTTGAAATTCCAAAGCGATTTTCAAGATATTCGTAGATGGAAACCAAATTCATTTTAAAGAAAAGTGGAATTAAAACAAAAGCAATAATAATTTGTCCGACTGCAAAACCAAGCACCATTTGCAGATAAGAAAAACCACTTACGGCAACCATCCCCGGTACCGACACAAAAGTAGCACCTGAAATAGCAGCTCCTATAGTAGCAAAAGCAACAACATACCAGGGTGATTTTCTATTACCTGTGAAAAAGCCTGCATTATCAGCCTTTCTACCCGAAATATAGGATACTGCAAATAGCAGAGCGAAATATAAGATGACTGTCAGTAGGATTGTAATGGGGGTCATATGTGATTAGTTTGGAGTTTGGAGATTAGTGATTGGTGATTGGTAATTAGTGATTAGTGATTGGTAATTGGTAATTGGTAATTAGTGATTAGTGATTAGTGATTGATAGAGACGCCCAAATTGGGCGTCTCTACGTTGGTTTGGCGGACATCATATATAATTATACGACATTTTATTCTTCATAAAGCAAATATGGTTTTCGTTGTTTTATAAATAAATTCACATCATTTTGCCACATTGCTTTTATTTCGTCAGCATTTTTTCCTTGTACAATCATTTTCCGTACATAATCTACTCCTATTAGCTTTTCAAAAAATGGACTAAAGAAAAAATTATCCATATTTAAGTTACGGTATGCATCAATCAAATAAGATAAATCTATACCTTTCGACCAAATATCTTTATGATACAATCCGCTGAGGTTCACGCCATAGCACAATCTATCCTGTTGAGGTGGACGCAAAGCCGACTTCATACTTTTGGGTGTAAATGTAAAGTCATAACCTTGCATATTGGGGTGACCATATATCTGAAATGGTAAATCTGTTCCTCTACCCAGACTTACCGGAGTGGCTTCAAAGAAACATATAGAAGGATACAAATATATAGATGTCATATTCGGCAAATTTGGTGAAGGCGGAATAGACAATGTATACAAAGTCTGATGAGTATAGTTTAAGCAAGTAATCACTTTTATATTGCATATCAAATCATTAGGCAGCCATTTTTCACCATTAACCATTTGCGCAAGTTCGCCTAATGTTAGTCCGTGAACCACAGGTATAGGTAGCCATCCGACACCGGACTTATACTTCATGTCGAGTATAGGTCCATCTACATAATGACCGTTGGGATTTGGACGATCAAGGATTAACATCGTCTTTTGCTGCTTAGCACAAGCTTCCATCAATCTTACCATAGTTATGGGGTACGTATAATAACGCAAGCCAACATCCTGAATATCAACTACTACAACATCAAACTTGCTCATAGCTTCTAAAGTTGGTTTTTCATTTTTACCGTCAAACAAGGATATAATAGGTACACCTGTTTTTTCATCTACGGAGCTGGCTATTAAATCACCCGCTCCAGCATCACCTCTAAAACCATGTTCAGGAGAAAAAACCGCGGTTACATTAATATTATTTTCAAGTAAAACATCAATAATATGTTTACCGTGTACTATACCTGTATGATTTGAGAATAGTGCTACTCTTTTATCTTTTAACATATACAAATACTCATTTGTACGTTCTGCACCAACAATAACTTTATTATTTTGTGCTGTCGTAAAACAAGAAGTAAAAAGTAAAAAAGCAAGTAAAAAGGATAATTTGTGGTTTTTCATATATAAATAATGTGTTAATCCCGATAAATCGGGACAAGTAATGTCAATGTGGTATAATGATTAGTGATTAGTAATTTGTGATTATTATTGTTTATTTCATTCAAAAATACTACTTTTGCAAACATAAAAACATCTTTTTAATCTATAAAAAATGTTATTTATTATTTTTAACATTTAATTAATAAAATAATGGTAAGTATAACAGAATCACCATCTCGCTTTCCTCATTTAGACAGAATGTCGATAAACGAATTATTAACGGGTATTAACGAAGAAGATGCGAAAATTTATTTAGCAATACAAAAAGTACTTCCGCAAATTGAAGTATTGATTGACAAGATATTAGAAAGAATGCAACTTGGTGGTCGTGTTTTTTATATAGGAGCCGGTACCAGCGGACGATTGGGCGTATTAGATGCATCGGAAATACCACCAACATTCGGAGTGTCGCACGGTATAATAATAGGGCTGATAGCGGGAGGCGACACAGCATTGCGCAAAGCCGTAGAATCAGCAGAAGACAATACAGAGCAAGCGTGGAAAGATATGGAAGTCTACGACATTAACAAGTTGGACACAGTAATAGGCATTGCAGCTTCAGGTACAACACCTTACGTAATTGGAGGTATACAAAAAGCAAGAGAAGAGGGTTTACTGACTGGCGGTATTACTTGCAATCCCGGCTCTCCTTTATCCTTAGCAGCCGAACATCCTATTGAGGCGGTAGTCGGACCCGAATTTGTAACCGGTAGTACACGTATGAAAGCAGGAACAGCACAGAAACTGATTCTTAATATGATTTCTACTGTGTTGATGATAAAAATGGGGCGCGTGAAAGGCAATAAAATGGTGAACATGCAACTGACCAACAAGAAGTTAGTTGAGAGAGGCACAAGAATGATAGTTGAAGAATTAGGATTACCCAAAGAAGAAGCAAAAAGCTTATTATTAGAATATGGTTCGGTCAAAAAAGTTTTGGATGCATATAAAAAAGGATAATCATGCATAAATCAGATCCTGTTATACATATTGGAATTGTCAGTGGAGAAGCTATACAATTTAAACTGAATGGGAAATTCATACTTGGCGATGATAATCAAGAGTTTAAAGACCTTAAAGGTATTGTAAGCATTTCAGACAATAAATCTATTGTACTAAAGATTGGTGATTATGAACAAGTGTATAAAGGAGGTATAATACTTACGCCACAGAACGAACAGACTTGTGACTTTGAACTCTTTGATGTAATCATAGGTGTTCAGTTCCATTGGGAACGAGCAGAAAATCAACGTTTTAGAGGAGATTTGAAATTCTATGCAGAAAATGGTAAGATAACGGCTGTTAATATTCTGTCACTTGAAGAATATTTGCTTAGTGTTATATCATCAGAGATGAGTTCGACTTCGTCACTTGAATTGCTTAAAGCACATGCTGTTATATCAAGAAGCTGGTTATTGGCTCAATTAGAAAAAAGTAAAGAGGTAAAGAATGCTGATTATACCACCTTTAACAAAACGGAAGATGGCTATATTAAATGGTATGATCGTGAAGATCATGACAGGTTCGATGTTTGTGCAGACGACCATTGTCAACGTTACCAAGGAATTACTATGGTAAGTTCACCAAAAGTCGCCGAAGCATTACAACTGACACGCGGAGAATCACTGATTTTCGATGGCAAAATTTGTGACGCCAGATTTTATAAATGCTGCGGAGGCGTTACCGAACTATTTGAAAACACATGGGAATCGGTGCATCATCCATATCTTTTGAAAGTAATAGACAATAATTCAATTGATGATGGATATAATATGGATTTGACACAGGAAGAAAATGCAAAGAAATGGATACTTGGCAATCCTGAATCATTTTGTAATACAACCGACAAGGCGGTGATTTCACAAATGCTGAATAACTACGACCAGGAAACTCCTGATTTTTATAGATGGGAAGTTAAATTGGAACAAAGTGAATTACAACAACTTCTAAAGGAGAAATTAAATATAGATATAGGAGAAATTAAGGATTTAATACCTTTGGAGCGTGGAGAATCAGGAAGAATAATCAGATTAAAAATCACTGGAACTGACAAAAGTATTACAATAGGCAAAGAATTAGAAATACGCAAAGCATTATCAAAATCGCATCTTTACAGTTCAGCTTTTGTAGTAGAAAGGCAACTAAGTAAAACGTCAAATTCCGCTATTCCTATATCTTTTACACTTAGGGGAGCAGGCTGGGGACATGGTGTAGGATTATGCCAAATTGGTGCAGCAGTAATGAGTACGAAAGGCTACTCGTATCAGGAAATA
This sequence comes from uncultured Paludibacter sp., assembly GCA_937927845.1. Taxonomy (GTDB): domain Bacteria; phylum Bacteroidota; class Bacteroidia; order Bacteroidales; family Paludibacteraceae; genus Paludibacter. The sequence continues at coordinate 4,119 of CALFXE010000089.1, read as the reverse complement.
TTAAAACATTACTTTCCGGGTTCAAACTTGGAAAGACTCTACTGAAAAGGTAAATTTAAACGTATGAAACAACTCATTTTAACTTTAAGCATCATTCTATGCTTACCGATTTTCGGACAAAAGCAAGCGTCTGAAATCAAATTAGATAGACAGAAAATTAAATATGTTGACAAAGTAATACTTCAATCAATTGAGAAGAACGAAATCCCCGGTGCGGTACTTTGCATAGTATCATCCGAAAAGATATTATACAAAAAAGCTTATGGTAACAGGCAGGTTTTTCCAAAGGTAGAGAAAATGACCACTAATACAATCTTCGATTTAGCTTCTATGACTAAACCCATTGCTACCGCAACTTCAATAATGCTACTTGCAGAAAGAGGACAGTTACGACTTACAGATCCGGTATCGATGTACATTCCTAATTTTGATAAAAAAATACAGATAATACATTTACTCACACATCTATCGGGATTACCTCCTTATCCTCCGGTAAAACAAGTAAAAAGTGATATGAATAAAAATCAGGATGCACTGATGCAATATATCTTAAAGTGTAAAAAGCAGAGTAAACCCGGTAAAGAATTTACATATAGTTGTCTGAACTACATAACTTTACAAAAAATCATTGAAACAGTAACCGATAATAATCTTAGTGATTTTACAAAAAAGAATATTTTTGATAATTTAGGAATGAAAAATACAATGTTTTGTCCTGACACTAAGAAATTAAGACTTATTGCACCCACAGAAATGCAGGACGACAATTCAGTATTACGTGGCATAGTACACGACCCATTAGCAAGAGAGTTGAAAGATGGAATATCAGGTAATGCTGGCTTATTTTCAAATGCGGATGACATGGCAAAATTTGCTATGGCAATGCTAAACAATGGTGCACTAAATGGAAAGAGGATATTAAGTCCGTTATCAGTAAATGTACTCACTACCGTACCGGATAAATATTCAGAATTTGGTCGCACACCGGGCTGGGACAACTCATCAGCATATTCATCCTGTAAAGGTGATTTTTTGAGTAAACACACTTATTCTCACACAGGATACACAGGCACTTCAATAGTTATAGACCCTGACACCGGCATTGCAATTATATTACTTACCAACCGTGTTCATCCTTATGATAAAAGTTCTATAACACAACTTAGAGCATTAGTATCAAACGCAGTAGCCGGAGCGATTACAAAATAACCTTTTTAGTTTTATTATTGATTTGATATTGATTTTCAGGATGAAGCATTTTTCGTGATAGTTTAATCAATATTTGAAACAGCATTTAATGTAGAATTTAAAAAAGCTGCTGCAAATTTTACAATTTACAACAGCTTTTCAAACAATAAATCACACAATCATCGAAAAAATCACCTTACAAATTTGGTCGACTGCCCGTTGATTCGAATAATAAACATACCTTTACCAAGTTCATGAGAATAAACACCATCAGTACGAACTTTATCGAGTAGCACACCATTCATATTATATAATTCGATATCAGACAAGCCATTCAATTCAATTTCAATACCCGAATAATTTTGTTTAATTTTAATCTCTTCCTGTTGATACTGATCCACATAAGTATATAAGAAAGGCAAAACAGACTCATGAGCACCGGCATACGTAGTTTCATCACGCTCAGTACCTAAGATATCTTTAAGTACACCTGCAAGACGAGGAACAGCCAAATTACCATCTGCTTCTGAAGCACCCGCAATTCTTAAATCACCGGTAGCAGCATTGAAAAATTCCACATTCACAAATTTAGAATCTGCATCTTTACCACTTCCCGTCTGATAATTAGCTAAGGTAGCATAAGTTCCGTTAATAAACGCTTTTTCATTCGCAGCATCAAAGTAGAAAATATTATGATTAGAAGTACCTCCGTTAGTTCCTCGGATAAAGAAATTTGGAACTTCCGTTTCTGCACTGATGAAAATATTATTGCTTATTTCAGGCGTACCTGCAGCAATATTGATGGCACAATAAGAAGGATCTGCAGCTGATGGGGCTTCAACATTAGATACAGGCTTCTTGGTTAGTGATTTCATATAAAATGTATTGTGTCTTATCACACAAGTAGAACCTACACGGACAGTTTGTAACATACAAAATCCATCACCAAAGCTTTTATCTACTCCTCCAAAGAAATTATTGTCAATATACCACGTACCACCTCCACTTGCAATTATACCTTTCATGCCGTAATCGCCTGTAGTTGAATTGTAGGTTTTTAATTCTGCAAAGTTATTTCCTTGTACCATAATATCTCCTGAGAGTCCCCCATTTCCCATAATACCTGAACTTAAGGTAGAAGCATTGGTTTGAACTACATGAAACTCATTGCCCGATATTTCGATACTATTTACATGATTTAAAAAGATACCTCTTGTACGTGCATCGATGTAATTATCTTTAATTACCACGCCAGAAGCTGTAATAGCAGGAGCAGCATTGGCATAGGTTCCTATACCTTGAAAAGCACTGTTTTTCTTACAGGTGATGTGATTGTTCTCAATAGTTACATTCTGAGGCATAGTATTTACACCCCTATCGGTTTGGCAACGGATATATATCCCATAACCGGATGTTCCACCTGTAGCTCCTTTATGCTCAATGATGGTATTTCTTACCGTAATATCCTTACTATCGTTTAATATCACAATAGGACCATTTCCGGTATTCTGAGTATCCGAAGTCATGATTTTTAGACGTCGAGTAGAACCTCCCTCAGCAAAACCATCGATGATGATATTTTGAGCTGTACCTAAATCAGCCCAGGCTCTACTCGATTTAATACCTATACATAATGCTCCCGAAGGTCCCGCATTATCATTAGCTTGGTCAAACGTTATCGTTCTATCTACATCTGAATCGGGACGAATAGTTATGGTATACTCGGATGGATTAATTAGTCCCACATTTGTAGTTTGCGTAATATCACCATTGATATACAACGTAATATTTCCTGCAATTCCGTTGTCATTAATTGCAGTAAAAGCGTCGGTCAGAGATATGTAGAAAGTACTACCATCACCTGGGTCATTTGGAGCATAATAATTACCTGCAGGAAGTGCATCAGACAAAACAACCCCTGTTGATAGAGCTACAATAAGAAGAAAAGTAAAAATTTTTTTCATAAGGCGACATGTTTTAAATTAGTAATATAAGATTAAATTATTAAAAAAATAAATTCATTAACTTGATGTCAAAGTTATACATATAAATTAGAGTGAACAACAACACCAACAGCATGAGAAAGCAAATAACAGGCTATTCTAAAGATTATATCACTGAATATCAAATATTTACATATCTTGCACAATTAAATATTAAGCATTTATTTTAAGTTATTTTATATTATAGATATATAATTTAACACAAAAAATCATTTGTAAAGGAAAAAACATGATAAATATAAAATTATTTAATTAACTTTGCAACGGTTGAATCATCATGTATACAGTACTAATACTAATATAATTATGAGACTAATAGCAGAAAGTGGATCTACAAAAGCAGAATGGAGTTTAGTTGAAGGTAGCCATGTCATGGAACATGCTTTCACAGAGGGTATTAATCCTTTTTTCCAAACGAGGAGGGAGATTAGTCGAGTTATTCGTTTACAGCTTCCTGAACAGTTTTTTACACGTAAATTAGACGAAATATTTTTTTACGGCGCAGGCTGTACATCCGAAGAGAAGAAAAACACAGTTAAAGCCTCGTTAATTTCTCAATTTAGAGTGCCAACATCGGTTTACAGCGATTTATTAGCTGCCGGTCGCTCATTGTTTGGTAGCGAAAAGGGAATAGCATGTATACTTGGAACAGGGTCTAACACAGGAATGTATGATGGCAATGAAATTATCAAAAACGTAAAATCTTTGGGATATGTACTTGGTGATGAAGGTAGCAGTTCGGTTTTAGGCAAGATGTTTCTTAGCGATTGTTTAAAAAATCTTGCACCTCAGGAACTAACAAAGCAATTTCATGAAACATTCGAGCAATCGGTAGATGAAGTATTAGATATGATATACAATCAGCCTTTCCCAAACCGTCAAACTGTCTAAAAACCCCACTGCATTACTAACCCATTGATTTTTGATA
>CALFXE010000088.1 GCA_937927845.1 uncultured Paludibacter sp. | reverse complement strand
AAAACCCCTAATACCTGTTTCTTCATTAAGTATTTATTATAACTATTGCCACATCCATGAGAAAAATATAAATTTGCGCAGAGATAGATGGATGAATCGAGTTTTAAACTTTAAACAAGTATATGAAAAGCATTATCCTGATTATTGGCATAATGGTGTCTACCATTGGTTTTGCTCAAAATGAAATATCGGGTTTTTATTCTTTAAGTGGATTTGATGGGAACGTTGATTGTAACATCTTTCTTTATAAAAATGGAAGTTATTTTCTTGAGCTTTCAGAGAATGTTACAGATGATATTGTAGAGTCGTTAGCTTTATCGTATGGTAAATTTTCATTAACCAACAATGAAGTAACGTTAATTGATAAAATTCACAATTATAAAATGCGATTAGTTTTAGAAAATAAAACCCTAAAAGTAAAACAAGCTTTTAGCTTTTTAATAAACAAGAGGTTTTTTCTTCATGATAACTCTATAATTGATGAAACCGAATCCATTAGTCCCAACATCAACACTTTTATGCTACAAAAGGAACGTAAAAGCTATAACATATCTCATAATAAACTAATTCCTTTGTATCTGGGTGTATATGAGGATGGGCAAGGTTATAAGCTCTCCATACAACAAAACAACAAATATAAATTGGAATTCAAAAATATTGTTCTTTCCGAAGGAAAGTGGTGTAGAAATACTAACGAACTGGAACTAAAAGACATAAATTTAAGATGCTCTTTTTATCTTCTAATAAACAATAAAAAACTAGTTAGTAAATTGTTGCCTGGAGAATATAAAAGCTGTTCACTTATTTATAAATGAACGGTTAAACAAGATAAATAATGGAGATATTATTTTAGTTATGAGAAAATACATTATCTTTTTACTGGTAACCCTTTGGGGATTTGAAACCCATGGACAACAATTATCAATAGAATTGTCTGTGGAATGGAAAAAAGAAGAAACAGAGATCTATCATAGGTTGAATAGTCCCAGCACTCCATTTCTGAAAATTGTGTTTAATAATTTATCTAATGATTCAATATATTTACCAAAGATTTATAAAAATAAATATTATATACCTCAGCTTTCAATTGGTGGTATACTAGGAATAAAAAGTTCTGGAGATAGAATAGTTAATTTAATAAGGTCCATTTCTCTTGATACAAAATGCAATGTCTTTATTGGGGGTACGGGTTTTAATACTGTAGAATGGGAGGTTTTGCCTGATTCCGTAGATTACTATTCAGAACATGGATATGATGTAATTAATGAAATATTAGCTGATGTTTACAAGTATGTTTATCAACCGAAGGGAAATTTGACAGATATAAATGATTTAAGTCATATTATAACGGAAAAAAATATTATAAATGTATTGAAAGATAATTTTGTATTTTTACCTCCTAATTCTAAATATGTCGAATCTTATTCATTGGCAGGGTTTAAAATATTGGGGGGATGTTATACTTTTTTGTTAACTGGGAGTGAAATAAAAGACTTTGTACATTTCGGTCCAACTCGGGACCCTCAGTTACAAGATTGGGTATATTATGACGTTATATTTCCGGATAAGATTAATAATTATCGTTTGTATAGAGGTGAATTTTATACCAATAAGGTGGATGTAACATTTAAAAAATCCCCGGATCTGTAGTCGATAAATAAAGTTTTATGAGAAAAGTTCTTTTAATCAATTTGCTTTTGTGGTTGTTTATAACAATTCATTCGCAGACTAAAATTGAGTTATGGGGGAAGTTCCTTCAGAATGGATCGCAAACTGAAGATTGGGTGTATGATGATTATGCTTGTTTCTTTTTGCGTGATTCTGTTTTATATACTTCATTGTTGCAGAAAGGTTTTTTATCACAGATTGATTTGGGGAAAAAACATATTCAAAACAAATTAATACCCATGCCAGCCATAAAAAAAGAGAGTATCAGCGTTTATCCAATTTCTTTTATTCCTTATAGGGATGGTTTCCTGACTGTATATTTTAATATGGTTTATTTTATTGATAGTAAAGGAAAAAAACTGTTTTTTAGGACTGCAGATCAAGAGACGATTGAGCAAATATTACCTGCAAAGTCGGGTAACATAATACTGCATTGTTCCACTTTAAGTGGATCAAAGATGATTCTTATAGAGGGCTCTGGAACAATTTTATACCAGTTGCCACTTGATCTTTATTATATACCAGGTTTTAGTTGGTGGCCCGAAGGTGATACTCTAAAAGCAGAATATTTTGACATAAAAATAGAAGAGAAGAGGTTGCTTAAATTGAAAGAAAAGGAACATGCTATTTTAGATAAATCCGGCGAACATGTAATCGGATACTTTAATAATTTCTTTTTCCTCTATTCTAAAAACAGATCTAATAAATTGATTCTTAGAAACATTGATACATTATCACAGATTAAGGAAATAACTATTCCGGAAGAAGTGGTTCGCTTGATTAAAAGAACAAGATCTTATAATGAAGAAATGGAATATACTCCAATGATGAGAATTATTTCTCTCAATAATAGCCGACACTTTATCGTTTTTTCGTGTGATGGCTTTTTGTATATGTATGCGTTAACTATAAATTGGTAATATCTCT
>CALFXE010000087.1 GCA_937927845.1 uncultured Paludibacter sp. | reverse complement strand
AATTAAATATTTGAATCACTTAAAAATTCCAAAAGATGAAAAAGATCAGTGCAGTAATGGTAATGGGAATTTTCCTGCTTATTACAACTTTCAAAGCGCAGGCGCAAACAAATACAGCCTGGCAAACAAAAGCAATTGAATCATATCATGTGGCAATTGCTTTCTCCAAAACAACCAACATTATCTTTCCCTATTCTATTGTCAGTGTAGATATAGGAAGCAGGGATGTGTTGGCTCAAAAAGCGAAGGGAGTAGAAAATATCTTGCAGATAAAAGCCGCAAAAGAAAACTTTCCTCAAACCAATATCAGCATCATTACTGCTGACGGAAAGCTCACATCCTTTCTGGTTGATTACGCCGAACAGCCTACTATACTCAATATTTCATTAGTGGGTCTGACAAAGCAAAACACCATCTCTATTCCTTCAGAAAGTATCAACCAGGAACAAATGGAGAATTACGCTTCAATGGCTTTTGAATCGAAGAAAAAGATACGGGGTATAAAGGATGAAACTTTCGGCATTCGTCTTAAACTGAACGGCCTGTTTATCCATGATGACATTATGCTGATGCGCTTCAATATTGCCAATGAAACAAATATCAACTATGATATTGACCAGCTCAGGCTTTACATCCGTGACCAAAAGAAAAGCAAAAGAACTGCTACGCAGGAGATAGAAATAGTACCCGTACTTGTACATAACAATACGACCCAAGTAATCGGGCAGTCAGATACTACCATCGTTTTTATTGTACCCAAATTTACTATTCCTGATAAGAAATACCTCGCAGTTCAAATGATGGAGAAGAACGGAGGCAGGCACCTGGAACTGCATATAAAGAACAAGAAAATTGTAAAGGCAGCTCCGATTAATTAAACCTGAACGCTCCATTGAAACTGTTCCATTCTATTTCAATTATTCGTTTTCACTAAAATATATGTTATGAAAATAAGGAAAGACGACTACAAGGATATTCTTGAATACCTGACTAAAAAGCGTTGGGAAGGTGAGGAATTTGTCGCCTTTCTCGATGATGTTTCTCCAGTAACTAAAGAAGATCTATTCACATTCCCCACAGAATACGATGTTAGGGAGTTCTGCTACGAAATGTCAACCGACATTGACTTTTACAACTTTCTGGCAATACGGTCGGCATATAAGACTATGCAGGAAGCTGCCGAGAACAGCAAACTAATGATTGAAAGGGAGGGCATTATTGACGTGTCCCTGATGGTAGCGGTTCGTTACGAAAGATTAGAAAGAGAACAATTAAATAACAATCAAAATTCAGAAGTTATGAATCAGAAAAATTTTGAATACCTGCGTGACCAGGTAAAGTACACCGGGTTCGGTGAAGGGTTGGAAAACGACCTGAAGCAAAAAATTCAGGAAGGAACCCCGGAGTTTAAATTGGCCTATGAAACGAAGTATGGCAACGATACTGTAAACGCCACATTGAATTTCAGCCAATCGAAGCAAAGCGATATGTATTTCTTTAATTCCTATCAGGTGAAAGTGCAAAAGGAAAATAGCTCTGAAACAATGGAGCAAACCTTCTACATCAACAAAGGCAACAACATTACCCTGAAGGAAGGCTATAACCTGATGGAAGGAAGGTCAGTGAATAAAGACCTCACCAATAAAGAAGGACAGGTGTACAACGCCTGGGTACAGATGGACTTTAAACAAAGTGATAATAACGGCAATTTCAAGCTGAAGCACTATCATGAAAACTACGGCTACGATTTGGAAGCGGTTTTATCCAAGCATCCGATCAGGGAATTAGGTAACGAGGAATACAAATCCAATCTGATGGATTCCCTTAAAAAAGGGAACCTGCAATCTGCCACGTTTCAGATCAACGGTGCGGAGCAAAAACAATACATCGAAGCTAACCCTCAATTCAAGACAATCAACATATATGATAGCAGTATGCAAAGGGTTGATAACAGACAGGCGAAAAAAGAACAGCAGTCTGAAGGTGAAAGCCAGTCAGCTAAACAAGACGGTAAAAAGGAAAGGCAGACACCTGCTGAAGATGATGGCCCTGAGATACCGAAGGCATCTAAGAAAAGGAGAAAGAACCAAAGCATCAGCTAACCACTAAGTAGCCCCGTCTATTATAAATAGTCGTGAAGTTGAAATGGTGAAAAGGAAACTATTTATAACGTAAAAACAGATTGAAAAATGAGAAGTCAAATATTAATGCTGCTAATATTTATAATAAGCCTTTCAGCATGTACGAAAGATAATGAAGCTGTAATATCAGAAGGCGAAAATAAAATTGCGCAGTTAAGATCACCACTTGGCGAAGCAGGTCCTGAAAACCCGGAAAATGCCTACGATAGCATAGGCTATTGGCATAATCAGATCGTGGCATACGTGCAGAACTGTAAGCCAGTTACAGACACACCTAATGTAGAGATGTCAACGCGATGTGTACTTCGCTTTTGCAGGGAAATGGAACGTATTGACATGCCTCTATCATTTTTCTCAACAGTAAACCAGACGGTAAGGCAAAGCAACGAAAGCATCCAAACGCTTATAGCTAATTGTCCTTATGAAGAGCCAGTAAAGGCCGCCCTGGATTCGCTGGTGCAATTGATCAAACGACTTTCGGATAGGGATAGTCCCTATCCGGTGATTAAAGCCATGATTGTGAACTTTGAGAGGAGGGTAATGAAAAATAACCTGCTCAGTCCTGAAGGTCGTGAAATTGCCCTTAAAGCGGCATCGGTAGCACGTTACTCCATTTATTATTGGATGAATACGCTCCAGCCCCCGGCTCCGGCGGCGGCCTTTAAGTTTAAAAACATAGTTAAGTGGATTGCCGCCGTCACGAGTGATATAGGCGGCGCTATCGTGAGCGGCAGTGTGGAATACGCCGCCGATTGCAGCACCTATGCCTATGATCTGGTGACGTACAGTATGCCTTAGTTGATCCTCAAAAATCAGGTTATGAATAACAGTCTTGTAAACAGAGTGGAAGCAGAGCTGAACCAATGGCGTTCAAGGGAGGAACGGTTTAGCAAGCTGTTTTCTTTCAGCCTTTCAAATAATAGGGCACTGCTAAAAGAAAAGCTGGATTACTACGACCGTATTGCTGCAAAGTATAAAGGCACGCAGGATCTGGACGAGCGGTTTGCACTCAGGGTGCTAAGGCAAGAGCGCAATCGTATTGAAAAGCAGCTTTATCCTAATCTACTGATAAGGCTGCTGCGCAGGATATTAGTTGCACCCGTTAAGGAACAAATCGTAATAAGACAGGATAACAGGAAAACAGAGCAAAACAGCCAGGCGTTGCACCATCAGGTGCAGCGTGCTGGCTTTCCTGACCTATCTGCAAAAATTGATGAGCAGATGAAACTTGGGCAGCAACAATTTTCCATTCCTGTTTCCTATTACCTCAATGATAAAGAAAGGTTAGATAATCAGTTATCGTTCGCTAAAGATCAATCCGGTGCATACCAGCTTGAAGGGTATAAAACAACCCTGTATAATGAAGCAAAACCGGATGAAAAACGCCAGCAATACTTTACCATGCGTAACGGTAATAATGTAAATGCCACGGAGTGCTATAATCTTTTATCCGGTCGCTGCATCCAGAGCGGTGGAACTTGGATGCAACTTGATTTTAACGACAAAGACCCAAACGGCAATTTTCGAATCAAGCAATTCCACTCAGACTACGGCTACGATCTTGAAAAGGCTTTGCAGCAGCTTCCGTTAAAGGAATTGCTCAATAAAGGTGAAGCAGATAAGCTGCAATCGGAATTAAAAAATGGAAACCGTGTGTCGGTGAGCTTTGTGAAGGATGGAAATGAACAACGCTTCTATATTGAAGCTAATCCGCAGTTTAAATCAGTAAATATTTACGATGAGCATTCCAGGAAAATAACGCTTCATACAGCATTAGGCAATAAAACAATGGATGCTATGAAAGTAACGCATAAGGCCAATGAGCAGCAGCAACAAAATCATGCAAAAAAGAACGGAATGAGATTAGGGTAATAAAAGGGGTGGGCAATGGATAGGCTGTATTATTTGTCGGATTTTTTTGAAGCCATAGGAACTGATGCCCGCATCAGCATTACTCATATAGGCATTTATGCGGCTTTGTTACAGTATCGCATACAGAATGGCTTTGCCAACCCTATCCAGGTTTTTAGTCATGAGATATTAAGCATTGCAAAATTGTCCTCTGCTATCACCTACCACAAATGCGTTAGAGAACTAAGTGAATATGGTTATATAAGGTATGAGCCGTCTTTTAATCGTATGAAGGGAAGCAAAATCTATTTTGCTGAAAGAAGCGATTAAAATAGACAAGTGATTTGGAAAGTTTTGCAAAAGCCCGCAATGGGCTTTTGTTATCTAAAAAGGAGGTGTGAGATGGAAGATGAAGTGTTGATGAGGATCACTCCAGACAAGGCGATAGAAATTTTGCGTAAAGATGGAATTGATGTCAATATCGAAGAAGCACAGATTATACTCGACTTTTTATATAGTATGGCGAACATAGTAGTTGAACAATACATAAGTATGCGGCATTGCAATGCCGAAATCGTAACTAAGACTGTAAAGTAAAAAAGCAGCTATGAAAATTGCAGACCTTTATATCAGGGTGAGTACAGACGAGCAGGCAGATAAAGGCTATTCCCAACGGGATCAGGAAGAAAGGCTGCGTAGGTATTGTAATATCAACAACATTCAAATACGCAAGGTCATTTTTGAAGACCATTCCGCAAAGACCTTCAGGCGACCTGCCTGGCAGAACCTGCTGATAGATTTGCGTAAGCAAAGGGGAAATTCAGACCTAATTCTTTTTACAAAGTGGGATAGGTTTAGCCGGAATGCCGGGGATGCTTATCAAATGATCAGCCTTCTAAGGCATCTCGGAGTAGAGCCGCAGGCAGTAGAACAGCCATTGGATTTATCTATCCCTGAAAATAAAATGATGCTGGCTTTTTACCTCGCAGCACCAGAGGTAGAGAATGACCGCAGGGCATTAAATGTATTTAATGGAATGCGCCGTGCTAAAAAGGAAGGGCGCTGGATGGGCACGGCTCCGATTGGTTATGTAAACAGAATTACAGAAGATGGCAAGAAATACATTGCACCGAAAGATCAGGATGCTAAAATCATGAAATGGGCATTTGAAGAAATCTTTCGCAACAAACTGAACACAGAACAAATCTGGAAACAAGCCAGGGAAAGAGGATTGAAATGTAGCAAGAATAATTTTTGGGTAGCGATAAGGAACCCTATTTATTGCGGATTAATTTTCGTTCCTCAGCACAAAGATGAACAAAGCCAACTTGTACAGGGGCAACATGAACCAATTATTACCGCTTCACTATTCTTTGATGTGCAGGATGTGCTGGACGGCAGAAAGAGAAAAGCAGTAAGTAAAAAGGTAATTGCACAGGATGACATTCCATTAAGAGGTTATTTGATTTGCCCTAACTGTGGAAGGTTTTTGACCGGCAGTGCTTCAAAAGGAAGAAACAAATACTATCACTACTATCATTGCAGTTCCGAATGCGGTGTACGTTATAAAGCAGATGACGCAAACAAGTTAATGATAGAAGCCATCGGGAATGAAGTCCACAATGTTCCGCAACTTAAACTGTTTCAGGAAATTATTACAGCTACTTTCATGGATGTAAACCGTGTTGAGAAGGTAGATCAGAAACGTTTGGTGGCTCAACTGGATCAGATAAAGCACCGGCTCTCAAAGGCTCGTGAATTATTGCTGCGTGGAGAAATTGAAGGCGAAGACTATCGTACCATTAAGTCAGAAGCCAATGAAAGAATGACTGATATTGAAGTAAAGCTACAAACATCCATTTCATTTTCAGACAATATGGAATTACTATGGGATCTTCCTATTTCCAAATTGTCGCATTTAGAAGAGTTGTTTCAAAATGGAACTGTTATACAAAAAAGAAAAATCGTAAGTACACTGTTTCCCGATAACCTGACGTTCAACGGTGAAAAACTTCATCGCACAACAGTGAGTACAGCTATCAGCTTATTGACTAAAAGCAGAAAATCTCCACAGGAAATAGAGGCAAAAAGTAATGAGAACTATCAGGCTGAAAGTGTCCATCTGCACCGCAAACATGCTGTAGCCGTACTACGAAATAGGATGTAGCCGTTCTACTTAGCGTCGGGCAACTTAGCAACTATTTTTCCTTTTAACCGCTCGTTGACCAGATAAGCAAGGAAAGTGGCAAACGAAGTTATATCCTGTCCTACACTTGCCTGCTCCAATGCCTGCATATATTCAGTTCTCCTTTCCACAGGTATAACCGTCCACGGATATCCACCGGAAGCCAACATTGCATTCATCAGAAACCGTCCTATTCGTCCGTTACCATCCATGTACGGATGGATAAAAACAAAAATGAAATGACCCAATACTGCCCTGACCGATGGCTCCGGTTCTTCTTCCAATAGTTCAAACAGAACGGG
>CALFXE010000086.1 GCA_937927845.1 uncultured Paludibacter sp. | reverse complement strand
AACACCTACCCCCGAGAAAACCCACTCTTTATTATTTATTATCCATTCCATGATGTTATAAAATTTATGATGTTATTTCGTCTAAGAAGGGTCTGATTTTACCTACTCGGTGTTCGGGAACTTGCAACATTTCATCAAACATATCCATAGCCTTTTCAAGAAACGGGTCTTTCAAGTCATATTTTCTGATGCCATTATATGTATGAATTAGCACTTCTATCTGTTTTGTATTACTATATTCATTGACTGGTAACTGCGGATTTGATTTAAAAAACCATTTCAGACATTCTCTTGGTGCTGATGGGATAATCTTCATGAGATAATCATAAAAATTACCTCCTCTAAGTTTCCCGATATACGAACAAAGATATTTGTCCATATAATTGATGAGATATCTATCAACCACCATCGGAAAATGAAAGAAAACGATCTCCTGCTGTTTTCCCAACTTAGGATCATCAAAATTAAGCAAATAACTCAGAACTTTCCATCCTTTCTTCTTCAACTTATCACTATCCAAAATATCTTCACTAACTAACCAAGGCATAGATTCACGTGCTTGGGGATTAATACTCAATAATTTTACTAACAGAGCATAACTACCAGGGTGACCATTAAAATACGCATTCAGCAAGAAACGTGCCATTGATTCGCCTGCTTCGTTTATTGTAATTGCTCTTTCAAAGAAACTGGCAATCCCCTTGAAGTCAATGTTCATATGATATAGCAATGGATGTTCATTTGTACACGGAATGGCCAAGAGAACTGGCTCATAATCGCTTATTAATCGTAAATATAGTTTATAACTACGTTTTTTATCCAACTGATGAAGCCACACTCCTCTATAACTAGCACATGACCTGGTAACTTCATTGCCATTATCCGCCGCATATTCCAACGTTGTGAATATCTCTTCTGCATATTCCGGAAATCTATAACAACACACTATTCGTTCGACCGCGGCTCCTCTAACTGAATTAATTCCAACTTGTATCACAGCCATACCATCATCTCGATCAGAGCAATTCAACATCTCTTTATCTGGATATGATAGTGCTATATTTTTAAGAAAACTCCAGACCTTAGTGCTTAATTCAGATGCATTGCTTGTTATATATCTAAGTCTCCAAATAAAAGGTAGCAATTCCGACTCTGAATATAGTAATTCAGTCCGAAAAACTAAAATATTCTCTACCAACAGTTGGTACTTAACAACATCAAATTTTGCGTTTTCTAAACCTTCAAGACCTGCTATAACATATGAAAGATCAACCTTATTATCTGGAATTATTTCTCTGATAAGGTTGTAATATTTTTCAGAGAATTGGGTCGTTTGTTCTGTGAACTGCTGTTTATTACCCCGCATCGTCGGTTTATCCCAATCGCCAAATGAGTGTCGTTCAACATTTATTTTTTGGAATGATTTTTTCCATTGCTCAAAAGTCATCTTTTGATATGCATCAAGTGGAAGAGAACGTTCTCCATGAACTACCACTACTTGAGGTTCATTGTTTATTACTCGGCCATATTTCCTATAGCCTTCTTGATATTTCTTTCTAAGTTCAGGATATTTGTTCCGAGAATCTTCGGGTATCAATGCTATTAAGACATATGGATTAAAGTCATATCTGGCATATCCGTATTTCGTCACACCGGCTCCTCTCTTTACCCACAATTGCTTATGATGCGGGGGAATTGCACTGGTTATTATACGATTTAATGTTGCCTGTTGACTCTTAGAAAAGAGAGGATAGCTTTGTGAAAACAATTCGCCTGCATAGTATCTTAATATCTCAGAAATATGGAAATCAATAAAAAAATTATCTCGCGTAAATAGCTGATAAATATCATCAATATATTCTTTTGTGTTATGAATCAGATAATAAACGGCAATACTGATGAGATTGGCATACCTTGACTGCAAAAGGGGAATGATATGTTCATTGGCAAATTCACCTGGGCGTAAATTCCTTGTAAATTCAAATATAAGATCATATAATTTCTCATGGGAGTCATGTGATTCTCCTTTCAAAGGAGCATAGAGACTGAATGCTGAGTCATCGCAAATTGCTTTATCGATTTCAAAACTATTATGTCTTATAATCTGCTCAATTGTATAAATAAAACAAGGGATAGCTTTGTGTGGATATTTTTTGTAAAGTTCCTCATATAAATGTCTCCCTTCATATTCATCAGGTATATAATCTCGATTGTACAAATTTGCCTTGGCTTGACTCATATGTAGATGAAAAAATCTTTTTAGTTCATCTATCACAAAATCGGGATTATTGTCTAACGATTTTCCTAAATAATAGTATTTATATGCCCTGTATCCAACCCATTTATCTACAGTAGCTTTGTATAAATCATATGAAAGACTAACTTGCTCGACAGGAATTTGAGTAATTACATCCTGAATAAGCCATATTTTTGTTTTATACTTATCGAGAAATGTGATTATCATTTGAGGGGCTTGCCTTATAATACGTGTGCAAAGGTTTATCAATACTAACTTTGTGTTATTATCAACACTTTCTATATACGGTTTCAAAGCTTTTGCTCCTATGATAAATTCAAACCATTTTGGACTTTGGATTGACTCTATGAATAACCGCAACATGAAAGGGTCAGGTACTATTTTTAGTCGAACAAAGTTTAATTCCTCATCAAGAGGCTGATTATAAAAAGCTAAATCTTGAATTAATAAAAGCTGAATATGGAATCGATATCGTTTCCTCCCAAGGATTATGCTTAACTCCCTAATATAATCAGCCGTATTGTAATCTCTTAAAAATGAGAACGCTTGTTTTATTTGAGATCGAATAA
>CALFXE010000085.1 GCA_937927845.1 uncultured Paludibacter sp. | reverse complement strand
TTCTTAAAGTTTGAAAGGGGAAAAAAATATATCAACCGAGAAAATCCGCTGATCCCCGCTTCGCTCAAGGTCGAACCTATTTACGATTTACGGAGTTACAATTTACGATTATTCCGTTGCCCGATCGGAGCCGATGGTAATGGTTTAACCGAGAGAAATATTAAATATTCTTTACTTGGAATCAAGTAGTTCTGTGGTTGTTTCCATCCTGAAAATGCACCGACACTTTCACTTCTTTGTCAGTTGCATTATATAACAATAAATCTCTTGGATTCTTATTTTGAGGATTTTTTTTTTGATAAATAAGGTAGTGCAAAGATAGGTAAGTTTCGGGTTTTGGGGCTAAATTACAGAAAATTCGTATCTTTCTTCTATAAATTTGTTTGTCAATTTTTATGGGTCTGTGTATATATTGAAACTTTTATGTACATTTGTAAGGACAATCAATTACATTAATATGTACAGAACAATAGAAATAGACCGCAATAATCTAACATTAATGGGAGTTAAATTTTCCGATCTTAAAACATTGGAAAGTACTGCAAATGCTATTGCTACAAATATGTTTGAGGGTTTTGAGCCAACTACAGAATTAATTCAATTGTATGTAGATTGGAAAATAGGTTTAATTTCTGAATCAGACTTCTTGACAAACTTATATACCATTTATGGAAAATAATTATCAGTATCTTGATTCAGATTATAGATACACTAATGAAAATGGTGTTCTATATAATTTGGCAAATATTGAAGATGAAAAAATACTTCTAGCTTTTGAGAGTTTAAAAGTTTCTAAGAGAGTAGAAGAATTATTTGAAAATCCGATAAAAATTAAAGATTTCAGATCATTGCTTTATATACATCATTATTTATTTCAAGATGTTTATGAGTGGGCAGGAAAAGAAAGAACTGTAAACATCAGTAAAGATGGAAAACCTTTTTTTGATGGAGAACGCTTTTCTTTTGCTTTTAAGTATATTGATAATCTTATTACAGAATACAAAGCAATAAGTAAAACTAATAAAAAAGAGCTTGCTTTTAAATTAGCTGAAATTTTAGATAATATAAATTTTTTACACCCCTTCAGAGAAGGGAATGGGCGTACTCAAAGAGAATTTTTAAGATTGTTAGCCTTAGAAAAAAACTTAAAATTGAATCTCAATCCACCTGACAATAAAAGTGTATATGAACGATACATGTATGGTACGATTAATAGTGATATAAAAGTACTAACTGAATTGATACTTGAGTTAATTGAAGATAAATAACTTTTTGCAAGTAAATATATTTAATATTTACCCACAGAAGTGTTGAAACAAGAAATAAAACACATAGCCATCTCTAAAATTTAATCCCCTATTTTTCAGCATTATATAAAAATTTTTTAGTAGCTTTGTGGGGTGATACCATATAATGTATTGAAAGGCATAAACATCAAAAGAACTGAATAATATGACAATTAAAAATACTTTATGACAGAAATATCCATACTCCATTCGCAAATATTAAATTTAAGGAAATAAAATGCATAGTATAAAATATTAGCAACTCTAAAACTACAGGACATGATAACACTCAACAACAACACAGTGAAAATCACAAGCATTTTTATGGTAGTTATTTTGATAACTTTAACATATTCATGTCGATGGGACACTCGTAGAAATTATAAATATATTGAATATGATGAGAACAATGAAATAGTTCAAACAGAAGATTTTTTTGTGATAGCTGACTCTATTGCTTATATCAAAGCTTTTGAAATTTTCAGTAATTCAAACTCAAATAACTTTGAACTGTTTAATGAAAAAGGTAATGAGATTTCCAAGAAAGTTAACTTCGTTACAAGAACAACCCAAGAGATGAAAATAAAAGCGAGAATTTTAGAGAGAAGAAAAAATGAAGAAATAGCTTCTAAATATAGCAAAGAAAGTAAAACTGTTGAAAAAGAATCTTCAATTCAAGATGAAATAAAAGAACAAACTGTTGGAATTTGGCGAGTTTCCAATGAGGTTTTATATAGAATTCGAGATGACAAACAAAAAGGATTATTGTTAGGAATAATTTCTCCAAATGAAATGAATTTACCTGCGAGAAGAGAGGAATCGATAAGAAAAGAAGTAAAAGCAGGGCAAACGCGGTTTATACCAATAGACTTTTTTTTAGATTATTACGTCCTCGAGAAAAATGGGGATTTATCAGCGTATGATAATTATGGACATATAGTAACGTACAAAAAAATAAACTAGTTTTATTATGATAAACTATAAAATTAATAATAAAGAATTAGTAGTGATGCACTAATGAAAATGGTTTTCTATATAATTTGGCAAATATTGAAGATGAAAAACTTTTTGCAAGTAAATATATTTAATATTTACCCACAGAAGTGTTGAAATGAAAAACAAAACACATACACCTCTAAAATTTAGTCCCTTATTTTTCAGCATTATATAAAAATATTTTTGTAGCTTTGTGGGGTGATACTGTAACGTCTCTGAAAGACGTAAGAATATCAAAACACATTTATAAAATAACCAACAAATGTATATGCATCATAAACTCAAACACCACAAAATAGGTAAGAAGCTGATTTTCAACATTAACGACTTATATCTAAAGCAAATATATGCGCCATGCTATGGCGTATATACAATTTGAGTGGCGTATGTGCGGATGTTACCCAACATATTAAGAGAAAAAGTGGTCAATAGTGGCTGAACACCCAAATGACAAATTTGTTCTTTAGCAAAATTATTGTATGAATCTTTAAAAAGTAAAAAATGAAAAAACTAATTATTTTAATTTGTCTTGTGTTTTTCGTAAACACTAACATGCCTGCTCAACCGAGAGCATCTTCATGGGACGGAGCTGTTTTAGCTGTTAGAGATTATCTAAAAGATAATGCTAATGACCCTAAGAGTATCAAAATTGTAGAATGTAGTTATATTTTTGAAATGTCTGACGGGTATTACTATCAAAGAGTGAAATATCGAGGTAATAATGCTTTTGGTGCGTCTGTCCTAAACGAACATTACTTCCAAATTAGAGGTGAAGGAGATAATGCCAGAGTGACGAGGGTATACTCAAGTGAAGAATTTAATATATTAGACAGAAAAGGTAAATTTAAGATTTTACGACAATATGATGCCAAAGGCAAACAGATTTGACTTTGATAGACAAGTATTTTGGGACATGAAATATCACGGCTACATTATCCATTAATTTGCCAAAAAGCATTATAAATCTATCGTGTATGTGTAACTAATTCAAAAACAATGACAACAAAAGAAATAGTTGATCTTCTTCGGTTTAGAGAAACAGAATATATTAAAACAAAAACATTCTCAAAGTTACCTGGGATTTACGCATTATTCTTTATTGGAGATAACTTTCCAATACTAGGCGATTCCGTTTCAAAGCATCAAATTATCTACATTGGAAAAACTGAATCCAGCCAAGAAAAGAGAGACGCAAAAACTCATTTTACAACAGGAAAAACAGGAAGTTCAACCGTAAGAAAATCTATAGGTTCTTTACTTTGCGAAAATGAAAATTTGAAACCTATTCCCAGAAATGAAACTGATTATGAGAAAAAGAGATTTAGTCATTTCAAATTTGACAACAAAAGTGAAATAAAGATTACTAAATGGATGGAAAACAATTTAGCTTTATCATTTTACGAATATCCGAGAACTAAACAAGAAATTGAAGATTTAGAGACAAAATTAATTGATGAATTGGTTCCAATTTTAAATATCTCAAAAAACTCCAAAAACTCTTTCAGAGACACCCTACAAAATTTGAGAAAGAACTGTGCATTAAATGCTGCTAAAGATTTTAATCCTAATAGAATATCAAATCAACAAAATATAACTACACAACAAAAAAACATAAGTAATATGGCTCCATCTGGAAAATATACTGATTTATGGTCAAAACAAAGAGCTTTGATTCAAGTCAAATTGAACAATGCCACAACTAAACAATCAATTCAATTAAATTCTGAAGATTTTAATAAAGTTGGAAATCGGAGTAATTATTCGTTTAACCTTGAATTTCTAAATGGAATTGTAAGTAATAATATTGATGGTTCAGCAGTTGCTAGAGACTTAGCAAAAGTTATTGAAGACTCAAAAGAAATTAGAGAAATATTGAAAATGGGACATTTTAAATTCAATATGGACAGACAATTTTGTTTATGGATTGAAAAAAGATAGAAATACGTTGGGTAACAAAGGCAAGCTTGGTTTAACGATACAAAATTCGATTATTATGAAAACACAATTGACATTAAATATTAAATAGTCATCCCTTAAAAAGCACTTAAACTAAAGATTATCAATAAAATATCTTTCAAAACAGTTGTGTAATTTTGCAAGTTTTATTATATTTGATGCATCAAACTTGCAAATAAATTATGTTATCAAAGAAGAAATATACCACACAGAGCAGTATGTTTTTTGGATTAGAGGATATGTTGAACCAAAAACATCCGATGTACATTTTGGCTAATAAAGTAGATTGGCAAATGTTTGAAGATTCGTCCTCACCATTATATTGTTTGGACAGTGGTGGACTTGCACCACCAAGTTAATAACCATGCCCGACATAAAAAAGAAACCGGATTCATTAAAGTATCCGGCATCTTTTGTTGGTAATTATTTAGGCGAAGTTGAATTTTATATAGACAAACCTGCCTCGTCAAATATTTAATTTTTAATAATTTGCATTGTATCTGATGCAATCATATATTCTTCATCTGTAGGTATTACAACTACCTTAACGGATGAATCCGGAGTGCTGATTAAAACTTCCTGTCCTCTTGAATTTGAATTTATTGTCTCATCAATCTTTAATCCCATATATTTAAAACTATTACATACTCTCTCCCTTGTAGATGTTTGATTCTCTCCTACTCCTCCGGTAAATACTAATACATCAGCTCCGTTTAATGCTGCAAAATAAGAACCTATGTATTTTATCATACGATATTCATACATGTTTAATGCTAATTTAGCTCTATCATTACCTTCATTTATAGCCTTTTCAATATCGCGCATATCCGAAGAAATACCTGAAACTCCAATAACACCACTATGTTTGTTGAAAAGAGTCGATACCGAATAAGAATTTATCATTTCTTTTTCCATAAGAAAAGTTACCACACCTAAATCGACATCGCCCGAACGGGTACCCATCATAAGTCCCTCAATTGGAGTGAAACCCATAGATGTATCTATTGATTTTCCATCTTTAACTGCTGTGATAGACGCACCGTTACCGATATGTGCAGTGATAATCTTTGTTTTCTCGTAATCTAAGCCAAGAAAATCACATGCTCGTTTAGATACATAACGATGACTCGTTCCATGAAAGCCATATCTCCTAATACCGTATTTCTGATATAAAGCATAAGGGATTCCATACATATAAGCATAATCAGGCATTGTCTGATGAAAAGCCGTATCGAATACCGCAACTTGAGGAACATCCGGAAGCAATTCATTAATGGCTCGTATACCCGATAAATTTGGCGGATTATGTAGTGGAGCAATATCTATACACTCTTCAATCTTCTTAATTACCTCATCTGTAATTAAAACACTTGAATTAAACTTCTCACCTCCATGCACAACACGATGACCTACCGCACTTATTTCATCTATCGATTTTATTGATCCATGCTTTTTACTTGTAAGCACACCCAAGATATATTCTACTGCTATTTGATGCTCAAGAATTTCGCCTTCTAATATTACTTTTTGACCGTCTTCTCGTGTATGTTTGAGGAAAGATCCTTTCATACCAAGCTTTTCAACGCCACCGGAACCTAACTCTTGATGAGTTTTCATGTCAAGTAATTTGTATTTTACTGAAGAACTACCACAATTTAAAACTAAAATTTTCATACAACCTTCCTCCTTATTTTACAAGATTACCTGACTCATCATAAACATAAAACCCTTTACCTGTGCTCACTCCAAAATTTTTGGCTCTAACCATACGTAATAAAATAGGTGATGGTTTATATTTAATATTTCCATATTCGTCATACAGATTATTCAATAATTTAACAATTTTCTCAATACCCATATTATCGGCTGTTCTGAAAACTCCTAAATTATGTCCAAACCCAACTGTAAGCACTTTATCAATATCTTCAACTACTGCTATACCTTCCATAAGTATCTGACAGGCTTCATTAAGCTGTGTTAAGAATAATCGTATACTGACCAACCCTGATGATTCTGCAACAGAAATATATTGATGATTAACCATTTTGGCAAACTTACTAACCTTGTCAAACGTCTCCTGAGAGGTATACAGTCCGGAAACTATTTCCATTATTTGCGAACCTGGAGTGTTTATCATAAAATGTACTCCTATACACCGTTCTCTGAATTTAAGTTCCGAAGCTAATTCTGTGATAACCACGGTTGTTACATTCGAAGCAATAATTGCATCAGGCTCCATCACATGTTCCAATTGCTGAAACACTCTCTTTCTTTCATCAACCTGTCTTTCACCCGTCTGATTATCATAACGTATAGCCTCAATCACGAAGTCGCAATTCTGAAAATCTACAAAAGATGTTGTTCCCTGAATTCTCGCTAAAATTGCTTTTTTCTCGTTTTGTGTCAACCCCCAGTTGATTATTCTTTGGTCCAATTTAGCATTTATTCTGCTAAAAGCATTTGCAATTTTTTCTTTATTGGGTTCTAAAAAAACTACTTCCATCCCATTTACAGCAGCAGTTGTTGCTATATCACTCCCTTCACTTCCACAACCAACAACACCTATTCGAGAGAAAAGAGTGCGCTTTCTGTTACGCTTACTTAACCCATAACGTTCGATTGGTTCTGTTAAAATCTTTTTTGCCATCTTATTCCTTAATCATATTTTGTTATAAAATTCTGTTCGTAACCCATCAAATGTTATTTATTCATTGCCTGATTAGCTGTGATAGCCACCATGTTTACAATATCTTCAACTGAACAACCTCTCGATAAATCATTTATTGGTGCTGCCATTCCTTGTAATATCGGACCGATTGCTTTAGAACCTGAAATTCTTTCAACCAATTTATATCCAATATTTCCGGATTGTAAATCAGGGAAAACCAAAACATTGGCATTGCCTGCAATATTGCTTCCGGGTGCTTTACTCTTACCTACTTCAGGAACTAATGCCGCATCAGCCTGTAACTCGCCATCAATTTGCAAATCAGGATTTATAGTCTGAGCTATTTTTGTAGCCTCTACAACCTTATCGACTAACTCATGTTTAGCACTACCCTTACTCGAAAAACTTAACATGGCTACCTTAGGCTCAACACCTGCCATAGCTTTTATTGTTTCAGCAGAAGAAACAGCAATCTCTGCCAATTCTTTAGATGATGGATTGGGGTTAACAGCACAGTCGGCAAACACAATCAAACCGTTTGAGCCATATTGAGTTGTAGGCGTAAACATTAAAAACGCTCCTGAAACCACTGAAATACCCGGTCGTGTCTTTACTATCTGAAAAGCCGGACGGAGTACATCACCGGTCGTATTTTGAGCACCGGCAAGTTCACCATCAGCATCTCCATTTTTTATCATCAAACAAGCAAGATATAAAGGATTTTTTGCAAATTTCTCAGCTTCCTCAACAGTCAGACCTTTACTTTTTCTTATTTCATACAAAAGTTGAGAATAATCTGACATTCTTGCGTCTGTTTCAGGATCAACTATTTCTGCATTATTGATATAAGACAAGCTTTCTTGTTGTGCCAACTCGTTAATTGTGTTTTTGTTACCAATTAAAATTAACTTAGCAATACCTTCTTTAATTATTTGATTTGCTGCACGTAATGTTCTAAGTTCAGTACCTTCCGGTAAAACTATCCTTTGAGGGTTAGCTCTGGCACGTTCAATAATTTGGTTTATTAACATCATATTGACCTGATAAAATAAAGTTGGAGTTCAAAAATAATTAATTTGGCTGAAAAACAGCACAAAAGTACAAAATATTTCTAAAATTGCAATGTGGAGATTACAATTATTTTTAATTAATTGATTGATTGGTAAATGTATTAAAATTTCATTCTAATCAGCAGTTTAACATCAGTTTTCCTATTTCCGATAATTGCTTCATTTCCACTACTGATTATTTCCCTGCCATCTGAATATAAAATTTGAGAGAATTTAACCCAACATGCTAATTTTGAGGTAATATCGTAACGCAGATTAATATAATACTTAGCTCCTAATCCATAAAATGCAGGTATACTGAAAGCATATAAAACATCTTTTTCATAAGTATATATACGATTATCATAATTTTGTGTATCAAAAACTGAATATCTTAAATCAAAATTTAATGGTATTTTTTTCAACTTCACTGATATTTCTTCATAAGCGGCAATTCCGTAAGTACCTTTTTTAGATGCTTCATATATATAATTTGCATCAATTTGTTGCTTAAATTTAAAGATTCCTTCTTCATATGTAGCTTGCGTTCTGAAAGAAAATTTCTCTTGATTAGCCTTTTGCTGTAAGATGTCTGTTTTGGATGTCTGCCCTATTTCTTTTTCCTCATATTTTAACCTAAATGTTAGATTAAAATTTCGTGACTGATTAAAATTTATATTAAATAAAAATTCTCTTCCATACGATGGAAAATTAATGCCATATCGTAACCAAGGAAATCGATAAGTATCTGAATAAAAAGAAAACTTCCATTTTTTCATTGGAAATAATTCAACTCCTATGTAGATACCATTTTCATTTGAAATAGATGAAGATTCTGAAAACGACGAACTATATAGTGAATTAAATGCCGGATCATATTTTCTGAGTAAAACAGCAAAATTTATTCGGCTTACCGGAGAGAAAGTCAAGCCTGCCAATGAAGCATAAGACTGAAAATCTGTAGTTGCAATCTCTCCCATAACATTAAATTTCTGCCATTTAAACTGATAATTTACTCCATTAACCCATTGTCTATTTCCTTGAAAATAAAAAAGATTATAGGGTTGGTATTTTAAGACTAAGGGTTTGTCAAATTTTAGGTACACACTGCTGATACCAACTTTATAAAATTTACCTCTAAATACAGTATTTACACCAAAAGCTTGCTGATTTATCAAATTCTTTTTTTCTATTTCATTTGTTGTACGATGATAACCTGTTTGATAAAAACCTGTAAAAACATCATCCTTAACATTACCATCTATCTGTTTATTAGAATAAAAGATATTAAGATTTGCCTTTCCTAATTGTAAAGAAGCAGCTAATCCTCTGAAAAAATTAAATTCATTCGTTGAGCCATATCTTTTAAAGCTCGAATCATAATCGAAAATATTGGTTACATTATTTGACTTACTTACTCTGAAACCTTGATGTATAACTAAACCTTGACCGTAATTAACCTGATAATCACCAATAATTAAATTTCTTATCAGCTTCTTATTTTTCATCTGAAATGAAGCACTTAAAAAATCATATCCTTTGTTATAATCACCCCAAAATTGTTCTCCTGCATCTTTTTCAGATGTAATATTTAAATAATAATTGTCCTTATAATTAAATCTATATTTTATGACCTGATGTAACTTATTACCTGAATAACCTGAGCTTTCCATATCCTTTTTATACCCCTCCTTATCTTCGATTGTCGATTCAAAAAGTGAAGAAATTTCATTCTTTCCATACTTGATTATCGACTTAAATTTTATCTTTTCAGCATCAACTTTCGGATTTGTTAAAGTAATAAAGGGTAACATTCTTCTAATATCGGTACGGTCTATTCCTTCAATAATTAATAGCTCATAGATACTCTTAAACATTCCAACTTTATATCGGTAATAAAACAAATTTTCAATTTGCAAAGGCGAAAGAAAAAACAGATTTTCAAAATCATCTCTTTCAGCAGAGTTTAAATCTATAGGGTTACGGTATAAATAAAATAAGGTCTCAAACTGCGTATCAATGTCCATTTCAACCTCTGACTCATATACATATTCTTCAAGTAAATCTGATATAACTTGCTCAATACTATTTGAAACTGTATTACTTTGAGCAAAACTACATACAGAATTTAGAGAAAATAAAGAAAGTAAAACAAACAAACTTCTCATAAAATATTATCGTTCGAAAAGATTAATTTTTAACAATGCAATCGGACATATCCCAAGAATTGGATGAATCTCTGTCATAATGTCAAAACCAAAATTTTTATAATCATATCCAAAACCAAAACATGGTATCACAAACTCATGAGCATATAATCCGATTTTAAATCTTACTGTTTTCATCATCATATATTCAAAACCTGTAGCTATACGATAGTTATTACTTAATTCTTTGTCAATCTGAAAATTACAATACAAATCGGTCGAAAATTTATAATTACACCCTAAGCTATAAACTGTAGGCACATATTTTGTAAGCGACTCGCCTTTTATGTTTGATCCAAAGGGATTATATACTTGAAAACCAAAAGTTAATTTATTTGAGAAAGGGATAGTAAGTCCGATTTGAGGATAAATAATTCCGTTATATTGATTTGCTTCATCAAAAAAGGCTGTATGATAATTGAATTGCATTCCTAAGTTGAACTTTCCATAAAAATTTCGAGCGTAGGATGCACCAACAATCACTTCATGGTAAATTGAAAATCCATAATGACTCATGGAAATCCCATAAGAATCATGTTTAGATGGAATAATTACTAATATATTTTTGGTAGCAAGTTCAGGAATGAGATATTTATTTTCAAATAAAAATGATAATTGTGTATGTTTTGCGTTAGATATAATGGCAGGATTCTGAAACGGACTAATATTCGAAACATCAGCAACCGAAGCATTAGCAACCGAAATGGATGAGGGTATTGAATAAGACGTTTGAGAAAAAACATCTAATAATTGTAAACAAAAGAATGTAAAAAACATATACCTTTTCATTATTGTCAGGATTTGGTTTGATTCGTAAACTTGAGGGTTCAAAATTAAAAACTTTCATATATAAAAACAAAATGACGAATAAGTTTTATGTTATTTTAAATTATTGTTATACGTCAAATTTTCAAGCATAAAACTATTTAATCAATCAATTTTGGTTATTCAATCAAATTTATATAATTTTGCAACGATGATTAAGAAGATTAACATACTGATTTTATCTGTTTTACTGGTTGGATTTTTTAATCAGTTATCAGCTATTAACATCAAGGAAGAAAAACCTGCAGATGGTAGGAGACTTGCGTATCTTGTTGAAGGAAATGACACAGTATTTCTGGCTTTCTTGCGAGACATTTATGTTTTTCCTAAGATGAAATACAAAAACAAAAAACAGGAAGAATTTTATTGGCGAACAGTACGTGATGTAAAAAAAGCTTTACCATACGCTAAGATTGTAAGTACTGAACTAATTCGTGTAAACACTTTACTTAAAGAAATTGAAAAGGACAGTGATAGAAATAAATATCTTGCAAAATATGAAAAAGAGATATTTAAAAAATACGAACCTGAATTACGAAAATTCACATTAAATCAAGGCAGGCTGCTTTTAAAACTAATAGATAGAGAATGTAACTCTACATCATATGATTTAATTAAAGCCTACAGAGGAAATGTTTCAGCATTTTTCTGGCAAGGAATAGCAAGATTATTTGGCTCAAATTTAAAATCGGAATATGATGCAAAAGGCAATGATAACATTGTTGAAAGAGTAATTTTACTTGTAGAAGCCGGTCAATTATAATATAAAACCATCTGTTATGTTTAAAATTTTCAATAATCTTTTCAATACAACTTCAAAACACTCTAAGAAAGGTACTGCTATTGACACTCAAAAGTCGATTATTCGTCGTGAAGTAAAAACAAAAAAAGCAGATTTATCAGAAGCAGATAAATTAGAACAGGCAAAAATTATTTATGAGAAAATAGAACAGATGCCTGAATTTAAACGAGCTAAAAGCATTCTAATGTATTGGTCGTTAAGTGATGAATTACCAACTCATGATTTTATAAAAAAGTGGAATCGGACAAAAACCATCCTTCTACCTGTTGTTAAAAATCACCATATGACATTCAGACCGTTTATTTCTGAAGATAAACTTCTTGCCGGAGGTTTAAATATAATGGAACCAAAATCTGGTCAAGATTACCTGAAAAATGTTGATTTAGCAATTATTCCGGGAGTTGCCTTCGATAAACTCAGGAATAGATTAGGTAGAGGAAAGGGTTATTATGATAAATATCTGAGAAATAAAAGAATAATCAAATGGGGATTATGTTTCAATTTCCAGCTATACGACAAAATACCTGCTACTTCACAAGACATAAAAATGAATAAAGTAATTACTCCATACGAGACGATTGAGTGAATTAAAAAACCGACTACAAATTGCAGTCGGTTTTTTAGTAATCTGATGTATGATGCTTTTACATCTATTCTTTTATAAATTTATATGTAATCCATTGATTATTTGCATTAATCCTCAAATAATATAACCCGCTTTGCAAATCCGACACGTTTATTGAACTTCCAAGTAAGCCCCGGTTAATCAATGCTCCCTGTGTCGAATATATTTCAAACGGAGTTGTTGCTTCGCCGGAACTAAAGTATATGACATCTTTTACCGGGTTAGGATATACGGTATAGTTATCTGCCATTACTTCATCTGTTCCTGTCGCGATTGTACTTACGACATTGGATTTCGTAGAAAAATAGCTGCTACTTGCAGCTTTGGCTCTCTTTGCAGCCAAAGGTTTGGCTACTTCAGGATCGCAGGCATTTGCAAGCAACATCTCTATTTGATAGTAGATATCTCCTGCTGGAGCAGTATTATCAGTGTATGAATTTAAACTGCCTGCTATGTCTGTCAGGAAAGTCATGTTTTCTTTGTCTGTCCCCCTGTAAAGCTTGTATGTAGATATTGTCAGCCCTTCGTAATGCGACCAAATTAAGTTCCATGCATTGCCTATCCCCTTATTTATGGTTAAGTGAATGGTTTTGTGCTCGCTGCTTAGCTCCGTTTCATAGCCATACGAAGTAACTGTACCAATTTTATATCTGTATGCTTTTACCGAAGGGTCTGAATCGGTATCTGTATAAATTGCCGTTTCGGCATAAGGTACGGTAGCAATTACTTCATACACATTTGCCACATTGCCTTCCTTATAAATTTTAAATCCGGTTATGGCATCCTCCAAAAGAGGTTTTTCCCATACAATTATATTTTTGTTTGTTTCCGAAACCGAAACCATGCAGACAGGGACAGGGATAAATGTAGCCACAATATTTATGTTCTTAAGAGCATCGCATGTTCGGTCGCTTGGTAATGCAATAGTTATGTCGCCGTAACTGTATCCCTTTGCTATTGGAGTAATCGCATATTGATAATAATCTCTACTAGTCTGGCCAGGAGCGAAATAACTAAACGGAGCAGCATAATTGCCCGAATTATCGGTTATAATAACAGAATCCTTAATTAGTGTTTTATTATTATAATTGCCTTCCGGTATTAGGAACTTTTCCCATTTTAATTCCAAACCAGTACAGGGTTGCCCTGAAACACCATGCGACACCTTGCCGGTTATTGTATCATGGAGATAGTAGCCGGAAAAATCCATATTAAAATCATAATTACCTGTAAAGTGAATACTCCGTTCACCCGGGAAAGAAATACCTTCTTTTGAAATGCTTACCGTTGCGTCCATAGGTGAATGCCACATCCCGTTCTTTTCAACTGTATCAGCAATTGTATAACTGCCATCGGCCCCTGAATAAGATTTTTTGCCCCTGCTTTCGATTTCAGCGCCTTCAATTGGTTTTTCGCAAACTGTAACTATCCCGCTTATGGTATATGGGATTTGTTCGGGATCGTCTCCTCCGCCACCTATGTGTGTTGCCGTAAAATTCTGTCCGGTATAATCTTTATTCATCGTCAGGTCGATTTGGACGGGACTGAATATATAATTGCTTTTTGAAGGCATAAGCCTGATTGTAGGGGTTTTAATGCCGGAAATAGAATAATTCCCGTTCGCATCGGTACTTACAGATTTAGTAGCGTCATAATTAATTGTTACCCCGCTTACAGGCGTTTGGTCAGCTGTTTTTACGCTCCCGCTAATGGAGAATCCATCGCCTCCGCCACCTGTGGGTATCGCCATAAAGTCAAGGTCGAACCAATCCCTTACTACATTTCGTTGTATTTGTCCGGGAATAAATGTATATCCGGCTTTTTCGGCACGTATAACCATAGATGTACCCATCGGGACATCTTCAAAAGAATAATTACCGGAAGCATTGGTGAAGGCTTCGGCAGCATAGGGCGCTTCTGAATAAACACGGACACCCTCCAAAGGGAGCTGCGTTATTCCTCCATCAGGGCTTGTATATACTCTCCCCGATACTGTAAAAGCGTTGACAGTACCTGCAAAAGCAGCAAGCAGCATTAAAATTGTGAGTAATTTTTTCGTTTTCATAATCGATTGTTTTTAGGTTTTTTGTTAATAATACTTGTGCGTAAAGACTTTGCATGCAACGTCTTTACAATGTTGTATGAACCTTGACGGTAGAACGGACATCATTACCAACACTGGCGTGTTAATAAAGCGTAAAATGGTAGTATTGAGAGGGTAAGACAACATAAAGTTTGTATTGACTTTTTCACGACAGATGTAGAAAAAATTTTAATTAATATTGATAAAAATATATTTTTTTTTGATATTTGCTAAACCTCTCACATATTCAAATATGAGAGACATATCCTAACTGATTACTTACACATTGAGTTTTTCCGATAATCTTATCAATATTCCGATGCGAATGACCATAAAGTTGAAATAAAAAACAGATAGTTAAATTGGGAAATTATATGAATTCTAAGTAGTTGCTTCTGTTTACAACCTGATATTCCGCATTAGGATAAGCTTCTTTGATAAGTCCGCCAAAATAATAATAATAATAATTCTTGTATTGACAATTTTACCAGAAAATTCGCTCTGTACATTGACGATTTTACCGATTTTCATACGTAGGTAATCGTTGCAAAATGGGGTAATTCGTAATTTTTAATATTTTTCCAAAATCCAAATTTCAAAAAAACGGTCGTAAATTGTATAAACGCCTTTTTCGAGGGTCAATTATTATTTTATAATTACCATAACATAATAATTATTTTTTGCCCCATATTGTTTATCTGGTCCCGCAACCGTTGAAAGAAATTGGCTCGATGACATAGGCGAAGTCCTGAAAGGCGGAGATGGGATGCTTACGCTGAATTACTGGAAATTGCTTGTTCAATTACTGTAAATCGATAATTTGCTTACTGTAAATTGGTGATTTAATTACTTTAAATCGGTGATTTGCTTACTTTAAAAGCTTATCACCGATTATCTGTAATATGGTTGCAGAGTATCGGTAGAGTGACTACAGAATATCGGTAAGAGTTGTGCGGAGTATCGGTAGAGTGACTACAGAGCATCGGTAAGAGGTGTGCGGAGCATCAGTAGAGCAACTACGGAGCATCAGTAACAGTATTAGACGATTGAGTGATCTTCTGTTCTCCTTTGCGATAGTAATAAACAATGCCGTATGCCATACAGTTTTGCAGTCGGTTGTAGGGGTCTAAATCTTTATAATAATTCTCGATTTCATTCCACATTTCTAAAATGATATCATCAGCTTTTTTCCTCATGCCGACAAGTTCTTCCCACTGGCGAGATGTCGAATTTTGATGAATCTTTTGAGTTGATTTGTATTCTTTAAAGATTTCGTAATGAACTTTGACCTTAGCGATAGCCGGATTGTAGATAGGTAATCCCCCATTTCTAATTCTCTCATTTTCACCGTCAATAATACATTTTCCCCAATGTAATATGGTAGCTTCCGTACTTAAATCAGGCACATTATGTATTTCAGGATCAAGCTGGTAAAACAATTTATGTTCTTTTTTTATATCACCTCGTATGACAGCCAAATTAAACACCTGAATAAAATGTGAAACATAAATTCGTGCATTATGAATTATTTGCTGATATCTTTTATTAGCATTAATCTGATTTTCTAAGGTCTGCTGATAATGAAGTTGTTGTTTCTCAAAAAGGGTTAGAAAATTCTTTGCATCTAAAATAGTCTTAAAAGAAATAACGTGGTTATTATATCCTAATTTATCTTCTTTCTGAATAGCTGTTTTTAATGCTCTTAGCCTTGATTGATCTGTATTTGGTAATCTTCTATATGGCATCAGTTAATAAATAACTTGAAATTTGACCTTTTTTTAACGCTAATTGCAAAGATATTAAATTTTAATCATTTCTGTGCAACAATTTTTCAGCTAATTTTCTCAATTCCTGTTTTTTAGTCGATGATACATCTACAAAATCCAAATTTGCGATTGCCTTTTTATAATAAGAATTCATTGCTTCTTCGCATATATTTTTGACTTCCAACTGATTATATATCTTTGTTACTTCATTTATTTTTGATTCTCTATCCGGATTTTCTTTTTTTAGCCAAAATTCTAATTTTTCCGAAATATCATCTTTGGCTTTATTTTTTGCATGAATTAACAAAAAAGTCTTTTTATTGCTAAAAATATCACCTCCTATCTGCTTCCCAAAAATATCTTTATCGCCATAAACATCTAATAAATCATCCTTTAACTGGAAAGCTATTCCAATATTTACTCCAAAATCATATAATAATTTTGCGTCTTCTTGTGATGCACCTCCCAAAATTGCTCCTATCTGTAAAGAACAGCCAAGTAACACGGCTGTTTTTAAACGAATCATTTCAAGATATTCTTCAGACGATACATCTTCGCGAGTTTCAAACTCCATATCATATTGTTGTCCTTCGCAAATTTCAGCAGCGGTTTTGGAGAATAATAATAATACTTCTTTTAAGTATGGAGCTTCTGTTTGTGCAATGAATTCATATGCAATGATTTGCATTACATCTCCTGAAAGAATGGCTGTATTCTCATCCCACTTTATATGAACTGTCGGTTTACCTCTTCTAATCGAGGCTTTATCCATTATATCATCATGTAAAAGAGTAAAATTATGAAACACTTCAATACCTATAGCAGGCTTAATTGCGTTCTCTATATCATCCTGAAATAAATTATAAGCCATAAGCAACAAAGCAGGTCTTATTCTTTTGCCTCCCTGTTTCATTGTATATGATATAGGCTCGTAAAGTCCGACCGGCTCTTTTGTCCAGTTGATATTATCTATTTCAGTATTAATATATTTTGATATTTCATTAAAACTCTTCATCTGATTAAAAATTTTTGGATAATTCGTTTTCAATAATTTCTGTCATAATATCCTTAATATCAAGTCCTGCAGCACGAACTTGCTGAGGAATAAAGCTTGTAGCAGTCATGCCCGGTGTTGTGTTTACTTCCATCAGATTTATGACCTCACCCTCAGTAACTATATAATCAATCCGTACAATTCCCTTACAACCAAGGATATCATAGATAGCAGATGTAAGATGCTGAATTCTTTTAGTTAAATCATCACTTATACGAGCCGGTGTAATTTCATCAACCTGACCTTTATATTTTGCATCAAAATCGAAAAACTCATTATGCGGCACTACTTCTGTAACCGGAAATACAACTGATTTAGTCTTGGTTTTATACATTCCACATGTTACTTCTGTTCCCTTCATAAATGCCTCAATCATGACTTCGCTTCCTTCCGTAAAAGCTTTATCAATTGCAGATTGTACCTGTTCAGCCGACTTCACTTTAGTAACACCAAAGCTACTGCCACCTACATTGGGTTTTATAAAACATGGGAAGCCGATTTTTGAAGCTATTTCTTCACTCGATATAGTTTGCCCTGCACGTAACAGAATAGATTCTGAAATTTTAACACCAAATCCTTTCAGATATTGATTGCATGAAAACTTATTAAAAGTGAGGGCTGAAGCAAGAACACCGCAAGTTGAATACGGTATATCGATTAAGTCGAAATAGCCTTGTAAAATACCATCTTCACCCGGAGTTCCATGAATGGTAATATAAGCGAAATCAAACTTAACTTTTTGATTATCATGCTCAAAGCTGAAATCATTTTTGTCGATATCTATTACGGTATTTTCCGAAATATGTACTTGCCATGCCTTCTGAGTTATAATTACTTTATATAGATTATATTTTTCATTATCTATAAAAGTTAGCAATCCTTCGGCACTTTTAAGCGAAACAACAATTTCAGAGGAATTACCTCCTGCGATAATAGCAATATTAGGCTTCATTTTGTTTATAAATTCAAATAAGTTTTAGCATATTCACGCCACATTTCGATTAATTTTTGAATATCTTCCGGTAGTTCGCTTTCAAAATGCATATATTCTTGAGTGCGTGGATGAACAAATCCCAGAGTTTTGGCATGCAATGCCTGTCGCGGACAAGTATAAAAGCAGTTTTTGATAAATAATTTATAAAATGCTGATGTCGAGCCTTTCAACATTACATTTCCACCATAGCGTTCGTCGTTAAACAAAGTATGACCTATATGCTTCATATGAACTCGAATTTGATGTGTTCTGCCTGTTTCAAGCTGACATTCAACTAAAGATGCATATCCGAAGCGTTCAATGACTTTATAATGCGTTATTGCATATTTCGCATAGGGGTTTTCTCCATCTTTAAAGACTTTAAACAACATTCTATCAGCAGGATCGCGCGCTAAATTACCGGTAATTGTACCTTCATTTTCTTTGACATTACCCCACACTACTGCATAATATTTTCTTTTTGTAGTTTTCTCGAAAAACTGCTTACCAAGCTGTGCTTTTGCATCTTCAGTCTTGGCAATTAACAACAAACCCGATGTGTCCTTATCGATACGATGTACCAAACCAAGTCTTGAATTATTAGGGTCAAAATCTTTATTATCTCTTAAATGATAGGCAATGGCATTAAGCAAAGTTCCGTCATAATTTCCAAATCCGGGATGGACAACCAAATTTGGCTGTTTATTTACCAAAATAATATCATCATCTTCATACACAATATTGAGAGGTATATCCTGAGGAATAATAGTGTATTTCGATGGTGGATATGCTAAAACTATTGTAATTACATCGCCCGGTTTAACTTTATAACTCGATTTAATTGGTTTCTCATTTACTCTTATATTTCCCGAATCGGCTGCTTCCTGAATACGGTTTCTTGAAATACTTGACATTATATTAACCAAATACTTATCTATCCGCATCATACTCTGACCTTTATCAACTACGAAGCGGTAATGTTCAAAAAGCTCCTGTTCGGAGACTAACTCATCATCTTCTATTTCCTCTAAATAATCTTCTTCCAATTTATACTTCCTCCTTTATTAGAAAAACTCTTCTTCTTCAACTTGATTTTTAAGTGATTGTTCTATTAATTCTTTATCTTTCGACAACCATATGTCTATGTGACTTCCTTCTGATATTTTATTTCCTGCCACAGGATTTTGTTTATATATAACATAATTTTCTTCATCGTCTAAAGGCGTAACATCATAATTTACTCCTCCAATAATAAATAATGATGCTACAACTTCTATTCGTGCTTCTTTTAAAGATTTACCTATCAGTAGAGGAACAGTTGCAATTGAATGGCTGATTCCACTACCTACAATTAAATCGACATGGCTACCTTCCGGTAAACGTGTACCTGCTTCAATATGCTGACTGTTATATGTTACATCTATAACAAGATCTTTGAATTCTGAAGGTCGATAAAAGATATTTGAAACATTTAATCCGAGAGATTTTATCAAAGCTTCTGCCTGTCGCACTGAAACATCATTAACTTCAGGAAAGGGGATTAATTTAGCTTCCCGCTTATTTAAAATCAAAAATATTGATCTATTTTTCTTTACAGACGAGTTAGCCGGTGGTATTTGTTCTACTATAGTGCCTAATGGTTTATCTTTTACATATATAGAATCTATGACCATAGGATATAAGTCATAGGGTTCTAATATATTACGTGCTTCTTCTTGATATAAACCCTGTAAGTCGGGCACAGTTACCGACTCTCCATGATGTGTATATTTATCTAAAAGCAATAATGTTACCCAAGCTAAAACGACAACTATGATAATTGCAAGTAATATCTGCTTGATAATAAATCCAACAGTGCTTTCTTTCCAAAATGTCTTAAAATCCATAATCAATAATTTATCAAGATTGCAGAAATGAATAATACAACCGCCAAAATTAATGAAATTATCTTATTTACTGATATTTTTTGATAGATAACATCAAAAGGAAAGGAAGAATTTTGTTTTTTTATAAAATGAGATAAATATATCTTACACAAAAAAAGCCACCTCTTTCGAGATAGCTTCTTAAATGTCTTTATAAAATGTTAATTACATTTTGTGACGTCCTTCATCAGCAACAGTTAGCTTTGCTCTTCCTTTAGCACGACGAGCTGCTAAAACTCTACGACCGTTAGCAGTTGCCATTCTTTCACGGAAACCGTGTTTGTTTCTTCTTTTTCTATTGGATGGTTGGTATGTCCTTTTCATCGCTTTATCGTGTTATATTATTAATATTCCGGATTTTGGGACTGCAAAGATAGAGTTTTTTTTTTATCTGACAAATAAGTTTAATGTTTTTACAATCATATTTTTACAAATTCATGTTTATACCCCAAATTTGTTCGTTTTAATATCATATAACTTGCATTAGGATTATCTGTTCGTAAGGCATCTAAAATTATATATTCGGTATTGCCAAGTTGATTAAAAGCTCGTTTATGATCGTGTCCCATTATAACCATATTGACTTTGTATTGCTCAAATAAATCTACTAAAATCAATAATTCATTAACAGGCGGATTAGTAGATTCCGTATTTCTATCTCTAAAAAAATTATCATGTGTAAATACAACACAATTATTGTATTTGTTTCTTTCAGATTCTAATAAATTTTTCAACCATTTCATTTGACTTTTTCCTAAAGTCCCGCTCCCACTATCTAAACATATATATAAATCTTCCTCGTTGGGAGTTTTAACCGAAAAATAAAATATAGAACTACCAAATAACCGATAAAAATGTTTCCATCCATCAAAATATAATTCGTGATTACCTGTAATCGCAAAATATGGTTTTATATTAAAATCAGGCAGTAAATCATTGAAACTATCATAATCTTCTTCCTTTCCTGTTACAATATCTCCAATAAAAACCATAGCTGTTATATCCGGTTTTAATCCTCTTTCTAAAAATAATTCGTAGTTTTTCGTTTTACCTATATGCAGGTCTGAAGATATTAAAAGCTGATAATTATCCTGCAGAACATCGATAACTTTAAAGGGATTTGTTTCATTCCATTTCATTGACTTTTCATAACGATCTTCAATCCTATCAGTTGAACGAATAAAACCTGTAAAATCTAATTCGCCTATGCAAGAAGTTAGCAGACACAAAAAAATCGGTAAAATCAAAAGCTTTTTATTTAAAATTTCCATTGTACACCCCCTCTTATAAAAAATCCAAAATAATTAACACGCATATTGAATAATCCTGCCTGCAAATAACCTAAATCGGTAAATATATTTGTGTTTGAAGACAATTGATAATCGATATTTGTAATAATAAAAGGATTGGTTTCTTGCTGAATCATAAGTAAATCAAAATTTGTAACAGAAATATTTGCTTTTAATCTTTCATTAATAGGTTGATTATAAGTGATTTTATACATTAGATTGAAAGCTTCCCATATTATCGTTTTGTCGTAATTATTTAATCTTGTATAATTGTATGGTAGATTGTATATTCTTGAATTAAATCCCAAATCGAATTCAAATCTTTTTAAATCGAATTGAAACAATAATCCCAAATTTTGTTCATGGAGTCGCTTAGAGAACGGTCGCCATTGGTAAAACAATAAACCATTGAATTTCTTATCTTTAATAATAAAATCTCTTGAAACATTAATTTTTAAAGCATTGAATAAATTTCTATTTATATTAATTCCGGATATTGTAGATATCTTAAAATCATTTGATAAATATGCAATTTCCCCATATACATTTCCATATATACCTGATGAAGCGTAATTTTCTCCTGTTTCTACCAAAATCTTTCCTTCAAATTGAGAGTAAAGTTTTGAAGTCGTAATAATTAATATCAGTATTAGAACGAATAACCTGTAAATCATTTAATTATATCTTTTCGTTTAAACCAATTTAATGCATCTTGAATAGCTGATTCTAAAGATGTTTCTGAAAGTAATAATTCAGTTTTTGCTTTATTATTTGTATAATATTCTTTTATCAGCAATTGATTGATATTTCTGCTACAAACTGATGTTTTAATCTTAAATAACCGCAATATATCACCTATAAATCCAACTATTTTTAGAAGAAAACTTGGTATAATAATAATAAATTGCTTGTAACCTCCTACCCTACTCTGCATTTTAAAATATTCCTTAAATGTCAGATTTAATCCGGAAGCTAAATATTTCTCGCCGGAAGTTCCCATATTTAAGGCATTACAACACACATTAGCAACATCTTTAACGGGAACAAAATTTTTACCGCCATTAGGTATGAATAAAACAGATTTTTTATAGCCCATCAATATTAATTCTCCGGAACTTGGTTTTGTATCATAATCACCTATCATAAAAGTTGGGTTTATAATTATTAAGTGATTGGTTTTGGTATAACAAGAAAATAATTGTTCAGCTTCTAATTTACTATTAGCATAGAAGGATTTTGTAAAAGGATATTGGATAGGAAATGTTTCATCAGCAATTTTTTTCTTATTTCCATAACCTATTGTATTACAAGTACTAACAAAAATAAATTTTTTTATAGCTAATTGAAAAGCAATATCAACCAATTGTTTTGTAGCGTCAACATTAATTGCTTTATAGTCATCATAACTTATTAAATCAGTATCGGTTACAGCAGCAATATGAATTATTGCATCACAAGATTTTGCAGCATCCAAAACAGTATCTTTATCGGCAAAACTTCCTACAATACATTCAACCTTATTTAAATCAAAATTTATTTTTTTAGTCGATCGCACGATTATACGAACATCATAACCATTATTTACAAGCTGCGTAACCACGTGATGACCCAGCAAACCATTAGCTCCTGTTACTAAAACCTTCATATAATTATTTTTTATTGCTTAAAATCAAACATATATGATGTATGATTTGTTCTATATATAAACTAATTTAAAGAATACGAATAAACTATTGATAAATTATTGATAACTATTCAAAAGTAGTGTATAATTTTTGATTAAATAAATTTGCATTTATAAAATGTATAGTTGCATATAAAAATAAATCAAAAATCAAAGTAAAGCTATTGATTTCTATTAACTATTATTTAACCCATTTTTTAAGATAACTAACAACTCAATATATAAAAACTTACTAACTTTGCCGAAATTAACAGCTTGTTGAAAAAGTTTGTATCTCATTTAATATCAAATATATTTTGAATATTATTATGTTTAAAAGTTAAGTCGAAAAATTAATAATGAATTATACAATATTTTTGATGAAAATGTTTCAACCATATTAACAAGCTATTATCATCATTAAATAGATTTTTTTAAAAGTAAAATATTATTATAATTATTGTTTGAAAATGGAAAATTCAGAATTAATTCAAGAAATAAATCGCCTAAAAAAAGAAAAAAATGCAGTAATTATGGCTCACTATTATCAAACCGGTGATATTCAAGATGTTGCTGATATGGTAGGTGATAGTTTAGCATTAGCACAATGGGCTGAAAAAACAGATGCAGATATTATAGTACTTTGTGGAGTTCATTTTATGGGCGAGACAGCCAAAATATTATCTCCGCATAAGAAAGTACTAATTCCTGATTTAGAAGCCGGCTGTTCGCTCGCAGATAGCTGTCCGGCTGATAAATTTGAGGAGTTTGTAAATGCACACCCAGATCATACGGTTATTTCATATGTAAATACTACTGCTGCGGTAAAAGCATTAACCGATGTTGTTGTTACATCAACCAATGCAAAAAAAATAGTAGATCAATTTCCAAAAGATGCAAAATTAATTTTCGGTCCGGATAGAAACTTAGGTGATTATATCAATAGTGTAACAGGAAGAAATATGCTTTTATGGGATGGTGCTTGTCATGTTCACGAACAATTTTCTGTAGAAAAACTGATAAATCTTAAAAAGGAAAATCCTGATGCTGAAATAATTGCACATCCCGAGTGTAAAAGTATTATTTTAAAAATGGCTGATTTTGTCGGTTCAACTTCAGCTTTATTAAATTATTCTTCAACATCACCAAAAAAGAAATTTTTAGTTGTTACCGAAAGCGGTATCTTACATCAAATGGAGAATAAAAATCCTGATAAAATATTTATACCTGTTCCACCCGAGTTCGAAGGTCAGACTTGTCATTGTAATGAATGTGTTTTTATGAAAAAAAATACAATGGAAAAAGTATATTTATGCTTACGTGACGAAACACCTGAAATTTTAGTAGAAGAGGAAATTCGTCAAAAAGCAGTAAAATCGATACATAGGATGTTGGAGATGAGTTGAAGGAGTAAGGAATTTAACTACCTATATAAAGATTGATATCTGATAGTTCAACTTGGAATTTCACTTTTGCTTTTAGAGCAGAGAATACTTTTAATAAAGTCTCCATTGTTACATTACCAGCATTATTTTCCAGTCTTGATATTTGAGCCTTTTGAACACCAACTAATTTACCTAACTCTTCTTGGGTTAGGTTTCGTTCTTTTCGTGTTTGTTTGATAGCTTTACCAATAAAATCCATTTGAAGTTCATATTCAAAGATATCCCGTTCTTCTGTTCCTATTTTTCCAATAAGTTCATCTTTTACCTCGTCGAATGTGTATGTTTTCATTTTCTCTTATTTTTATGTTTATCTTCAAAATATTTTATTCTACTATTAATAGCTTTTTCAATCTCTCTTTTAGGAACATCACTTCTTTTTTTCACAAACCCATGTGTTGCTATTACTAATGTTTTGGTTGTTGAAGTTTTATCCCAAAAAGCAAGAAAGCGATATTGTAATCCCTGATATAAGGTTCTAAACTCCCAAATATCATCATACAATTTTTTAAAAAGTTCAGGATTATTTTCTAATTGTGCTTTACCAATATTAAAAAGTATTTTTTTTGAATGTTTACTTTCTAAATTTCGTAAAAACACCATAGCATCCTCTAATAATTCAATTTCAAACAGTTTTTTCATATTGTTTTTTAAACAGTACAAAGGTATAAAAAGTTTCATTAAAACGAAACATTAAATAATGATTTTTTATTTATGTTCGATATTTTGCGAGTATAAAATGGAGAGTTATCTTTGTGGTATTATAAAATTTGTTTATTCTCGTATTGAATTGTATTTTCAGTTGCTTACAATTTGTAACCGACTAATTTTACTTTTCTACAACTGTTAGTCGCATTTTACTATCCGGAGCAACCATTTTCAGTTGTCCCACATTTTGGGAAAACTCATTTCCTTCTTCCTTAAACTTGGTTTTTAGGTTGTTCCAATACTTTCTTGGTCGGTCTGTTTCTGTTAAAACTTCGATAACATCCACTATTGAAAAACATATATGATGTTGGAGATGAGCTGAAGGAAGTGTTCGATATTTTGCGAATATAAAATAAAAACCTATCTTTGTGCTATTAAATTTTAACTTAAATGATTGTTACTTTCGAAAAAGAATATCTAAGAGATTTGTATGTTTATGGTTTTACTAATGATAAAAAATATTGAATTGAATTTACTGTAGAAATAAATAAAACCGATGTATTTTTAACTATTTGTAATATAATAGAATTATCAAATCATTATAAATAAATGAATATGATACATAAAGATGGAATTAGGTCAGATATGATTGCGAATAATTTGATGCCTTATTTAGAAGTGCATCCAGGTGAGATTATTAAGGATGAGATTGAGTCGAGGGGTATTTCTCAACGTGCTCTTGCGAAGCAAATTGAAGTATCATATTCAGTATTGAATGAAATACTAAATGGTAAAAGACCGGTTACTACTCAATACGCCATGCTTTTGGAAGCTGCTTTAGGAATAGATGCAGGTTTTTTTGTTAGAATGCAAGCTGATTATGACATGCAAGTTGCAAAACAGAATAAACAATTAAGTAAAAAAATAGCTGCCATTAGGAAAATGACAGCGGTGTTGTAGAGTTTTTGTTTTTAGAATATATCATAACTTACACAACTCTGGTAGCATTAATCAACAAACGTTTCTTTTATTACAGATTTCACTTCTTGAATCTCGCTTTTTGTCAAAGTACCAAGTATTTTTATAATTCTAACTTGATCTATTGTTCTGATTTGATCTATGGCAATCCAACCTGTTTTTCCATTATGTTTTACCTCAACTCTGGTTGGATATTTTCGGGAAGTCGTTGTCATTGGACTAACAACTAAAGTTTGCAGATTATGATTTATTTCATTAGGTGATACAATGACACATGGTCGGGTCTTTTTAATTTCACTTCCTACGGTCGGATCCAAATTAACCAAAACAATTTCATACTGATTCATTGCCAGTCCTCCATATTTTCATCATCGAAAACATCACCAATCACCAATTCATCATCTCCATGTTCATGCATATTTTTAAACTTCAAATCCCATCCCTTTCGAGGCTCTACCACCGGTTTAATTATGATGTGACTCTTTTCAAGAATTAACTCTACTTTATCCTTGATTTGGTATTTTTCCAATAAGGTTTTACTTAGTCTAAAACCCCTTGAATTTCCAATTTTTACTATCGATATTTCCATAATCTTTCTTTTATTGATGTAAGTACAAAGTTATGACATTTTTTATAATGAACAAACTAATTATGATTTTTTCTCCTCAATTTGTATTATGTCTTTTCCTTTTAATGCTGTCTTTGCGTTCAAAGATGTAACGACTTTTTTGCCTGTTTGTGCTTCTAAGACTTTGCGGACATCACCTGCGATTTTTCCGCCACGAAAAGCTACATTTGCGCTTTCTTCAAAAGTTTCAGGGTTTTCAACTTGAGAAATATCTTTAGTAGAAGCCTCTGCAAGCATATTCAGAGTAACCTAATCTGAGGTATTGTTCCAAAGCTCGGTCGATGGTGAGTTCAGGGTCTTGCATTTCGTCCAAACGTTCGGATGCGACTTGTGATAACCATACTTTAAAAGGCTCAGCTTTTGGTGACGGAATAGATTGAATTAAACGGAAAAGTTGTTCCGTATCAGCAACGTCTGTGAGTCGCATTTTTCCATCAGGAGATTGCATTTTCAACTGTCCGATTTTTTCGGACAGTTCACTACCTTCTTTTAATAGACGGGTTTTCAGGTCATTCCAATATTTTCTCGGACGATCTGTTTCGGTTAAAACTTCAATAACATCCACTATTGAAAAATACCATTTTTCTTGCTGTTCGTCCCAATGGGTGCGGACTTGCTTTTTTTCAAAAATCTTTATTGCGTTTTCCTTGCTCATTTTTATAGATTTAGTATGTGCAAAGATAACAAAAAAATGAGGGTAAAGAGGGCTAAATTATTTGAAAATTATCAACTTTTTTACACCTCAACAATCTTATAAACCTTATCATTGCGCCTTATAAATTCTTTGGTTTTGATAGAGATTAATGCGCCTTTTTTCACTTCAGCAACAGGCTCTAAATTTTCACGTATTTCTTCTACTATATCTTCGTAAGCTCCTGTGGTTTCTCCTGTTATAAGTATTTCATCGCCAACTTTCAGATTGTGAGCTTCTATAAGAATTTCGGTAACACCAATTTTGCTGAAATAATTGGTTACTTTACCGATATATACTTTTTTATGAGTAGCCGATGAACCATAAACATGACTCCATTCGCCCAATCGCTGTCCGAGATAATAACCATCCCAGAAACCACGATTGAATACACGGGCTAAACGAGTGTCCCAATCTTTTATTTTTTCTTCGTCAAATGTTCCATCAAAATAAGCATCAACCGCTTCCTTGTAGCACGAAACAACGGTTTTAACATATTCAGGTCCGCGTGCACGACCTTCGATTTTTAATACCCTTACTCCTACATCAAGCATTTTATTTAAGAAGTGAATGGTTTTCAAATCCTTAGGCGACATCAGATATTCATTATCAACTTCTATTTCAACTTCCGATTCTTTATCTTTTAAGATATAGCTTCTGCGGCAAATTTGATTACACTCTCCCCTATTTGCAGATTTATCTTTTTCGTGAAGACTCATATAACATTTGCCCGAAACTGCCATACATAAGGCACCATGACAAAACATTTCGATACGAATTAATTCACCACTCTTACCTCTGATTTGTTCTTTTTCAATAGCTTCGTAAATCTCTTTTACCTGATCCATATTTAGTTCGCGAGCAAGAACCACCACATCGGCAAATTGAGCATAAAATTTTAAAGAATCTACATTGGTGATATTCAATTGAGTAGAAAGATGCACATTTACGCCTATACTGTTTGCATACATAAGTGCGGAAACATCAGAAGCAATGATTGCTGTAACTTCAACTTCCTTAGCAGTATCTATGATTTCTTTCATTGTTGTAATGTCGTTATCATAAATAATCGTATTTACCGTAAGATAACTTTTTACGTTGTTTTCCTTACAGATGGCAACGATTTTGCGTAAATC
The DNA here is from genome assembly GCA_937927845.1 of uncultured Paludibacter sp. Taxonomy (GTDB): domain Bacteria; phylum Bacteroidota; class Bacteroidia; order Bacteroidales; family Paludibacteraceae; genus Paludibacter. Next base: position 2,466 of record CALFXE010000085.1, on the reverse strand, counting down.
ATCATTCGAAAAATTACTGCTCGAATTACTTCGCATATTCAGTTTACCAATACCAAAATATACAGAATCAGCTCCGGCATTGATTGCTGCTGCTAAACTTTCCCACGAACCTGCAGGAGCCATTACTTCAATATCTTCTCTTTTTATCATTTATAATGAGGCGTTAATTTATCAATATTAAAACTTGTTCCAATTCTGATTTGATGATAAGGAAAATCGTTTATACCATATTGATATTGAGCGAAATAATCTAATTTATCTGTTTTAAAAATCAATTTTGTGGCATAAACTAAAGGGACATCTCCATAATCAGAACCATAAGCGGGATGTGTATGCATCCAACCGTAATATCCGGAAATTGTATTTTCCCATTTGAATTTTTGATTGCCAAGAATTAGTTTTAAACCATATATAGGAGCATCATTTTGACGGCTACCTGAGGTTTCCCAGCATAAAAATCCTAAGTCAGCAACTAAACGTATTTCATTGATGAATTGTTTATTTAAAAAGAAAGATTTTCCAATTTCTACATCGAAATAATAACCCGGTGTATCAAAATACCTTCTTTCTCTAAACTTTGTTCCTGATGCGGTTTTTAGAGTTGAATTAAGTATAATTGCAGGTTTTTTTACATCTTCTTTCAGCAACGAAATTCGAGTTTGTACATAAAAATCTCCATTAGTCTTGCCTGTCAGATTTCCGTTCATTCCACGTGAAACATTTACTGCATCTGTTACTTTGTAATGTTCAAAAATAGTCGACCAGATTTTAAACGAAACACGTTCGGGTAGGAGAGGAATATCGATTTTGAAATATCCATTAACAGTTTGATCCCCAAAGCCAAAGTAATAATCAGCCATTAATTGAACATTAGTTTTTGCGACTATAGTTGCATCTGTAAATTCGGGAACAGGATTGGCATTAGGACCAAACCATGCAGGTGAATATCTTACGATTTGCGCATTTAATGATGTAATGTGGTATATCAGAATAACAAAAAATACAACTTTTTTCATATATGAATTGTTTCTTTTCAATGCAAAGATAATTTATTTAACTTTGTAAGCTTTATTTATTATAAAATAGTATTTAAACCTTAAACCTAAATGCTTGAAAATAAGATTATTGTTTAGTATAAATAGTCAATGTTCTAATTGGTGAATAGTGATTGGTAAATAGTGATTGGTAGTAGACACACAATTTGTGCGTTTGTACATAAACATTCAACATTAAACATTAAACTATTGACCATAGACTATAGACCACATTAGCATATTAGCATATTATTAACACATTATTTGTATATGAAAATTGGCAATATAGAATATCCTGATAAACCTCTCTTTTTAGCACCAATGGAGGATGTAACCGATCCTGCATTTAGATTGTTGTGTAAAAGATATGGTGCAGATATGATGTACACAGAGTTCGTTTCGTCGGAAGCTCTGATAAGAAATGTAAACAGAACGCAGCAAAAGCTCACTATCTATGAGGAAGAGCGACCGATTGCAATTCAGATTTACGGTCATGATCCCGTATCAATGGCAGAAGCTGCAAAGATTGCAGAAGCTGCAAATCCTGATATCATTGATATAAATTTTGGTTGTCCTGTGAAGAAAGTAGCTGGTAAAGGTGCCGGTTCCGGACTATTAAAAGATATACCCAGAATGCTTGAAATAACACGTAATGTGGTCAATGCAGTAAAATTACCGGTAACTGTAAAAACAAGATTGGGATGGGATGAGGACAGTAAAATTATTGTAGATCTTGCCGAAGAATTACAAGATTGTGGAATAAAAGCATTGACAATACACGGTCGAACACGAAATCAAATGTATAAAGGCGATGCTGATTGGGAGTTAATAGGAAAGGTAAAAAACAATCCTCGAATGAAAATCCCAATTATTGGTAATGGTGATGTAACAACGCCGGAACGAGCTTTAGAATGTTTTAATAAATATGGTGTCGATGCTGTGATGATAGGGCGGGGGAGTATTGGTCGTCCTTGGTTTTTTGCTGAGGTTAAACATTACTTTAAAACCGGAGAAATTAAATCTTTACTTTCATTTGAAGAACAAAAGGAGGTATTAAAAGAGCATATTATTTCTTCCATAAGATGGATTGATATAGATGAGAATAAACCTTTAGAGGAAATTTACAATCAACGTTTGAAGGGTATCATTCACAGCAGAAGGCATTTAGCTGCAACGCCTGTTTTTAAAGGTATTCCTAATTTTAAAGAAACACGAATTGCAATGTTGAGAGCTGAAACATTAAAAGACTTGTTTGAAATCATTGATTCTATTCATCTATAAGATGCTTATTCTTGGTCATCAACTCTCTTTTTTCGTTTATATAGTTTTTTGGAAGGCACTACTTTTGACCGATTAACAGGTTTACCATGTAAACGAATTTCCTGACTTTGTCAATGCGACACCTTTTTAAGTTTCGCACCAAAAATCACCT